>JBBSEW010000001.1:0-130462 GCA_038239305.1 Thermoanaerobaculia bacterium
CTCTCGGTCCGGGCCCGGCGGTCCCGAAACATCGAGACGGGGCGGATCCAGCCGCGTTCCTCGAGCGCCCGGACCGCCTCCCCTCGTCCGACGGCCGGCAGGTCCCGGGCGGCAACCGGAGCGCCGTTCGCGAGCGCGGCGAGAATCTCCGCCTCCGCTCCTGTGGTCCGGCCGAGAGCACCCCTCTCCGTGATCCGGTACCGGACGCCTCCGGCGGCCGGAAGACGCGCCGGAAGGGCACTGCGCAACACCTCGCCGGTCGACGCGAAGAAACGCCGCGCCGTCCGGTGCGCGAGGTCGAGGAGATCGGGCGGACACACGGGCACGGGGTCCAGCACCTCGAGGATCTCGCGCAGTGCAGAGGTGCTTTCCCCTTCCCACGAGACGACGATACCCGTCAGGACCCGTTCGCCGAACGGAACTCGGACGCGCGAGCCCTGCGCGGGGGTCGGAACCCCCGCCGGAACGAAGTAAGAGAACTCGCGGCGAAGAGGAAGCGGCAGCGCGACCGAGACGATCGCGCGAGCCGGGGACTCGGAGATCGGCAGCTGGCTCAAAACCCGCCGAGGGCGAAGGCGAGGGCGACGGCAGTCGGCGGAGTCGCGCACGGCGGCAGGGAGATCCGGAGAGCCCGTCCGGCTCCCATTCCGGGTCCGCGCCCGGCCACCCGCCGCGCGGATGTCTGCGACACGGAGGGAGAATCCGGGTCGTCGTCGCCATCGCGCACGAAGACGAACGTATGCGACGCGGGATCCCACCGGTAACGCCGGACCGTGTCCTCGTCGAGGTCAGGGCTGATCACGATCGAGTCGCGATCGACCGAGATGTCTCCATGCGCAAGCGTGACATCGCGCTCGAGGAAGGTGCCCGAGGAAAATTCCGCGGAGGCGCCCGGAGTCGCCCGGCCCGTGAAGACCACGATGGAAAACCAGGGCGTGCCGCGCCCCGAGTCGCGCCGGACGAACGCAAGGGCAAAATCGAGCACACCGTCGTCGTTCATGTCGCCGCGCACGAAGTAGGGATGGTAGATCCCGTAGAGGCTGTGCAGCTCCGCGTCGGAGTCGTCGCCGGGCTTGCGGTCGGCGTCCGTCGCGGGCCGCAGGCCGGAATTGCGGCGGAGGAAATCGTCGACGGCGCCGGTTTCGGCGGGCGTGAAAAGGTAACCGCTCGAGGCGGCGCGGCCCGCTGGAAGCTCGCGACGGGAGGCTGACGGAACCTCCCGGGAGGGCTTCGCCGCCTGTTCGGGAGCGCGGCGGCAGGCCGTCCCGAGGAGACCGAGCGCCGTCATCCCGGTCAGGATCGCCGTCGCGAACGCGAGCGCCAAGCGAGCGCGAGCCCGGATGGATCGCGAGAGGAGGGTCGGAGGGTCGGGGACCGGAAGTGGCATCGGTTGGGCTTCGCGTTCGGATTGAGTTCGAGTTCGAGTGCGGCTTCGGCTTCGATTCCGAGGAGCGGGGATTGTACGGCAACACCAATACCGCAGGCACGCCGCGAGACGCCACGCGGATCGGTGCGTGCACCCCCTTCTGCTAATGTTCGGCCGAGCCGCGCTCGGCGTGCGGCCCTGCCGCTGGAGGAATTCTGAGACAGGAGAAAGACAGCCTAGGCACCCGGGAGATCCCGGACGAGGCCTACTGGGGCGCACAGACGTCGCGCGCCCTCGAGAACTACCCGATCTCCGGCGAACGCCCTCATCCCGAGACAGTGCGCGCCTACGTTCGCATCAAACGCGCCTGCGCGGAGACAAACGGGGAGATGGATCGCCTTCCGGCCGACAAGGTGCGGGCCATCGTCACGGCCTGCGACGAGATCCTCGCCGGAAAGCTCGCGGATCAGTTCGTGGTGGACGTGTACCAGGCCGGAGCCGGCACGTCTTTTCACATGAACGTGAACGAGGTGATCGCGGGGCGCGCGGCGGAAATCCTCGGAAAGACCCGGGGAGACCGGGCCGCGGTCAACCCGAACGACGACGTCAACCTCGGCCAATCGACGAACGACACCTTCCCCACGGCGCTGCACATGGCGGCCATCGCGGTGGGCCGTCTCCTGTCGGCGGAGGTCGGCCTGCTCGCCGAGTCCTTCTCCCGTAAGGGGACCGAATTCGACTCCATCGTCAAGTCCGGCCGCACGCACCTGATGGATGCGGTCCCGGTGACTCTCGGACAGGAATTCCGGGCCTACGGCGCCGCGGTTGCGCATCGGAGGGCCGCGCTCGACCGGTCGCTCGACGGACTGCGGGAGCTCGCCCTCGGCGGTTCCGCCGTCGGGACCGGTCTCAACACGCCTCCGGGCTTTCGGGAGAAGGCCATTGCGAACGTCTCCGGCCTGACGGGTGAACGCTACGTTCCCGCGGCAGACGCCCGCGAGGCGATGCAGAGCCGCGCCGCCGCCGGCGACTACTCGTCGGCGCTTCGCGCTCTGTCGGTCGAGCTCGGAAGGATCGCGAACGACCTGCGGCTTCTCGCTTCCGGCCCCGCGACCGGGCTCGACGAGATCCGCCTGCCGCCCGTTCAGCCGGGCTCCTCGATCATGCCGGGCAAAGTGAACCCCTCGCTGCTCGAGTGCCTGAACATGCTCTGTTTCCAGCTGATCGGGATGGATGCCGCCAACACGCTCGCCGTGGCGGGCGGGCAGCTCGAGCTGAACGTCATGATGCCTCTGCTCGCCCACAACCTGACGCGCGGGCCCCAGCTGCTGCTGAATTTTCTGCCGGTCGTGCGGACGCGCTGCATCGACGGGATCACCGCGAACCGGGAGAAGTGCCGGCATTACCTCGAGGAATCGCCTTCCGTCATCACGGCCCTCACGCCGAAGATCGGATATGCCCGCGCCGCCGAGGTGTTCAAGGAGGCTGTGTCCCGTGGAGTGCGCGTCCGAAACGTCCTTCTCGAGAATGGCATCGTGACCGAACAGGAGCTCGCCGAGGCGATGACGCCGGAGGCCCTGCTCGGTCCATTGAGATAAACCGCGACTGAAGGAGGATTCATGAGCTGGCCCCAAGATTTCCCGACGAACTTTCAGTTTCTCTTGCGATGGTTGCACTTCCTGGGCGGCATCACCTGGATCGGGATGCTCTATTTTTTCAATCTCGTGAACGTCGAGTTCCAGAAGGGGTTGGACGGCGCGACCAAGCAGAAGGTCAACCCGCCTCTGCTGACCCGCACGCTGTTCTGGTTCCGATGGGGCGCCGTGGTGACCTGGGTGACGGGGTTTCTCTACTACTTCCTGATCGCGAACACGGAAGTCCCGGGACACAAGGTGCTCGGCATCTTTCTCGTCGGCTGGGCGGTGGCGTTCGTGATCGAGGCGGGGCTCCTCCGGATGTCGATCAAGGGAGGCGCGCTCAAGGATGGCCGCGTCCTGGGCATCGTGATCCTCGTGGTGATGACCGCGATCGGCTGGGTACTGGGCTATTACGGCCGGGAGTGGGGCTCGAGCAGCCGGCTGCTCTCGATCCTGATCGGTGGCGGCCTCGGCACCGTGATGTTCATGAACGTCTGGATGATCATCTGGCCGCTGCAGAAGAAGATCATCGCGGCCACCATCGCGGCGGCGGCCGGCACTCCGGCGCCCGCGGAGCAGCCCCTCTGGGCGCGCCGGGCGTTCCTCGCGTCGCGGGCCAACACGTGGCTCTCGATTCCCATGCTGTTCTTCATGGGCGCGGCGAGCCATTTTCCGATCTTCAGCGTGCTCGGCAAGTAGTCGGGGAGCGGAACGGATCGAACGGTTTTTCGGTTTTCAGTTCTCAGTCGGGCGGCCGGAAGGCCGCCCTTTCGGTTTGGGCACGGATTTCAGCTTTCAGCAGGCTCAGGTTGCCTGCGGGATCCTCTTGAAGCCGCCGGGTTGCGAGGGATCTCTTGAATGAAAACCGAGAACTGAAAACTGAAAACTGAAAACGTTCCCGGTATCCGCTGACAGCACGGCGCCCTAAGGCGTTGCGAGATAGTCCCTCACCAGCTTCATGTCCTCCCAGACGTCCTTCTTCCGGTCGGGCGACCGGAGAAGAAACGCGGGGTGAAACGTCGGCATCACCCGCACGCCCCGCGCCGTGCGCCACTGGCCGCGCATGCGCGAGATGGGCTCGTCGGTTTCGAGCAGCGTCTGAGCGGCGAAAGTTCCGAGCGTGACGATCACGCGCGGCCCGATGAGGCGAATCTGTTCGTTCAGGAATGGCTTGCAGGTCTGGACTTCGTCGCGCTCGGGATTCCGGTTGTTCGGGGGACGACACTTGAGGACGTTGGCGATGTAGACGTCCTCCCGGGTGCGGCCGATCGCCTCGATGATCTTTGTCAGCAGCTGGCCGGCGCGGCCGACGAATGCGAGCCCCTGCTCGTCCTCATCCCGTCCGGGAGCCTCCCCGACGAACATGAGCTCCGCCTTGGCGTTTCCCTGGCCGAACACGATGTTCGTTCGCGTCGAACCGAGCTTGCAGCGCATGCAGCCCGCGAGGAACTGGCTGAGGGCGGGGAGGTCCCGGATCGTTCCCGTCACGAGAGCGGGAGCGGCCGGGTCCTTTCTGGTCAGATACAGCTCCGTGACGCCGATGTCGCGGAAGAAGGCGAGGTCGTCATCGCCGGGGGAAGGCGGACGGTCGCTCACGCGGGGCGGGGGCCGGAAACGATGGCCGGGACCTCTCTCCGGATCTCCGAAAAGGAGTCCCATATGGCGTGGGCCACGTCGATCTTCGGCCGCTTCGAGACGGTTTTCGCGGCGCGGCCCGGGGCCAGGATCACAACCTCGTTGTCGGAGGTCTCGAACCCGATGTCCGCACGGCTCACGTCGTTCACGACGATCATGTCGGCGCCCTTGGCATCGCGCTTGACGGCGGCCCGCCGCTCGAGATCTTCGGTCTCGGCGGCAAAGGCGATCACCGTCTGGCCGCGCCGCAGGGGCTTGAGAGACGCGAGAACGTCCCGGCCCGCGGCGAAGCGCACGACCGCGTCGCCCGCTTCACGATGCAGGCGCTCGCGGTTCGGCTCCGGGATGAAGTCGGCGACCGCGGCGGCCATCGCGAGGCCGTCGCACTCGGGGAATTCGCGGACGAGCAGGCCATGGAGATCGTCGGCGGTCTCGAAGGCGAGGAAACGGACGCCCTCGGGCCGGGGAAGTCCGGTCGCGCCCGAAAGGAGAGTGACGGTGGCGCCGCGCTCGCGGGCCGCTTCGGCGAGGGCATAGCCCATGCGGCCGCTCGACCGGTTCGAGACGTACCGCACGGGGTCGATCGGCTCCCTCGTGGGGCCGGCCGTGACGAGGATCCGCAGGCCTTCGAGGTCCTGGAGGCCAGCCGCGTTCCGCAGCAGCGCCCGCGCGCTCCGCAGGATTTCCTCGGGTTCTGCCATCCGGCCGATGCCGTCGTGCCCGGACGCGAGAGCGCCGGTCGCGGGCCCGATGAATCGCACTCCCCTCGCCGCGAGAGTTTCCCGATTCTGCCGGACGGCCGCGTTGGCCCACATCGCCGTCTCCATCGCCGGGGCCAGCAGGACGGGGCCGCGGTGGGACAGGAAATAGGTCGTCAGGAAATCATCCGCCAGCCCGTGGGCGAGCCGCGCCATCGTGTGCGCCGTCGCCGGGGCGACCAGGAGCAGGTCCGATCGGTCGGCGAGGTTCACGTGCTCGATTCCCGCGCGGCTGCCGTCGTTCCAGACCTCCGTCAGAACAGGACGGCCGGAAAGGGCGGAGAACGTGAGGGGCGAGACGAACTCACGCGCTCCCCGCGTCAGAACCACCTGGACCTCGGCGCCGTCCTTCACGAGAGCCCGGCAGAGCTCGGCAGCCTTGTAGGCGGCGATGCCGCCGGACACTCCGAGGACGACGCGGAAGCTTTTCATCGGATCATCGGATCATCGGATCATCGGATCATCGGATTATCGGGTCAGGATCACCGGAGAGCCGCGGCCGTCGGGCGGGGGCCAGGCGACGCGAAACGCGGTACGCCGAACCCGGATCGGACCGGCCGAGCGTACGGCAAGCCGGCCCGCCGTTTTTCAGTCCGCGACGACGCCAGCAGCCGCATGCCGCCCCTCGCCGCTCTCAGACGGCGGCTTCTTCCTCTTCGTCTTCGGCTTCCATCTCGGACGCCTCCACGGCCTCCTCGAGCACGCCGCCCTCGGCGCCGTAGTCCCAGCGGACGCGGTTGTCGTCGAATTCTTCGGCGGCCAGGCGGGTCGGCTTCATCGGCCGGTCCGGCTCGAGCTTGGGGCGCGCGCCCCGCATCAGCTGCTCGGCGCGACGGGCGATCAGGAGCACGAGCCGGAACTTGCTGTCGACGCCTTCGGGGATGTTCTGGATCATGGGAGGAATCTCTCCTAACTGAACGGACGAATCAAGCTTCAGACTGGGAGTCGAGGACCGTCGTACGGGGGCCGTTCTACCGGAATTCCTTACGGATGCGCTCCAGGCGCTCCGCCTGGCGGGCCGGCGTGAGCCGCCTCGCCCGAACGACGGATTGTAACTCAAGAGTGGCCCTGTCGAGGTCATCATTTACGATAACGTATTGATACTCCGAGGCTTCCTGGATCTCCTTGGCGGCATTGATGAGCCGCTTCTGGATCACCTCCTCGCCATCCAGCCCGCGGAGGAGGAGGCGTTTCTGGAGCTCGGGCTGCGAGGACGGCGCGATGAAGATCTTCACGGCGTCCGGATAGACCCGCCCGACGTCCCGAGCCCCTTTGACGTCGATGTCGAGCACGACATCCTCCCCCGCCTCGAGGTGCGGGAGGACTTCCCCCTTCGAGGTGCCATAGATGTTGTCGTGCACCTCGTTGTGCTCCAGAAACTCGTCGCGTCCGACCATCACCTGGAACTGCGCGACCGTGACGAAGTGGTACTCCCGCCCGTCGCTCTCGCCGGTGCGCATGGGCCGCGTGGTGTGGGAGATGGCGAAGTGGAGCGGGGCTCCCGGCGGATCGGCGAGGAGCCGGCGGATCAGCGTGGTCTTCCCGCCGCCGGAGGGCGACGAGACGATGAAGAGATCTCCCCGGGCGGCCGTCGTCATTCGACGTTCTGAACCTGTTCTCGGATCTTCTCGGTTTCCGACTTCATCTCGAGAACGTCGCGCACGAGCTGGAGATCCCGGGCCTTCGATCCGAGCGTGTTGAGCTCCCGGAGAATCTCCTGCGTGAGGAATTCGAGCTTCTTCCCGACGGGGTCGCCGCCGGAGGCCGCCAGCAGCTCGGCGAACTGCAGGAGATGGCCGTCGAGACGCTGAAGTTCCTCTGCCACGTCCGTGCGATCCACCGCAATCGCCGCCTCCTGCTCGAGCCGCCCCGAGTCGAGCGGCAGGTCCGGCACGAGGGCCGCGAGGCGCTCCCGCAGGTTGCCGAGGAGGCGCGCGGCAAACTCCGTCCTCCGCTCGGACAGCGCGGCGGTCTTGCGTCGGAGAAAGGCGATCCGGCCCGCGAGATCGTCCGCGATCTGCCGGCCTTCCATCTCGCGCATGCCGCGAAGACTCTCCGCCGCCTGCCGGGCGACGGCTTCGATCGCGCCTGTCTCTTCCGGCGTCCAATCCTGCCCGCCCCCGTCGACCGACAGGGCACCCGGAATCGCGAGAAGGTCCCGCGCCTGGAGAGCTCCGGGTATCTCGAGGCGCGTTGCGACTTCTCGGATCCGCCCGACGACGGCCTCGATCAGGCCCTCATCCACCGAGACGCTGGCGCGAGCCGAAGTCTCGCGGCGAAGGCGGACCGTGACCTCGACCTTCCCGCGTGAAATGTGGGCGGCGAATACCTTGCGCACGACGGGCTCGAGGGCGGCCTCGGAATCCCGCAGCTTGACCGTCAGGTCGAGGAAGCGGTGGTTGACGCTTCGAGCGGAAACTTCGGCCGTGGCTTCCGAACCCACGGCGCCCTGCGCCCGTCCGAAACCCGTGATGCTCCGGATCACGCCTTCTCCGCTGGAACGGACTCGCTCGCCGCGGAGAGCTCCGCCGTGTCCGCTTCCGTGAAGTACTGCATCTCGTGCAGCCTGCGGTAGAGGCCGGGCCGAGTCAAGAGCTCCGAATGGGTCCCCGATTCGACCAGTCGTCCATGCTCGAACACGAGAATTCGGTTCGCCCGACGGACCGTCGAGAGGCGATGAGCGATCACGAGCGTGGTGCGCCCCTTCATGAGGTTCGACACCGCTCGCGCGACGAGGGCTTCGGACTCGGTATCGAGCTGCGACGTCGCTTCGTCGAGGATGAGGATCGGGGCGTCTTTGAAGATCGCGCGGGCGATCGCGAGGCGCTGCTTCTGCCCGCCCGAGAGCCGGCTCGCTCCCTCGCCGACGCGCGTCTCGTATCCCTCCGGCAGCCGGTCGATGAATTCGTCCGCGTAGGCGGCTCGGGCGGCGGCCCGAACCTTTTCATCCGGCGCCGCGGTCTGTCCATACGCGATATTGGCGCGCGCCGTGGCGTCGAACAGGATCGTGTCCTGCGTGACGAGTCCGATCTGTTCCCGGAGCGAAGCGAGGGTCGCATCGCGGAGATCCACGCCGTCGAACGTGATCCGCCCTCCGGTCGGGTCGTACAGCCGGGGAAGAAGATTCACGAGGGTCGTCTTGCCGGCGCCGGACGGTCCGACGATCGCTACCGTCTCGCCTCTCCGGATCACCAGATCGACGTCTTCGAGAACCGGCTCCTCTCCATACGCGAATCGCACGCCCTCGTAGCGAATGGCGTCGGCGAAGGGAGCGAGGGCACGCGCGCCCGGCCGCTCGACGATCTCGTTCTCCTGGTCGACGAGCTCGAAGACCCGGCGCGCGGACGAGAGCGCGAGCTGGATCGCCATGTTGATCCGGGTCACGTCCTTGACCGGCTTGTACATCATCATCAGGGCGGCCAGGAACGAGAAGAGCTCTCCCACCTGCATGCGATGGGCGTGGATCTCGGAGGCCGCGTACACGAAAAGCGCCGAAAGGCCGGCGCCGGCGAGGATCTCCATGAACGGCGCGTTGCGCGCCTGGATGCGAACGGTCTTGCGATTGACGCGAAAGTACTCCTCGTTGGCGTGCGCGAACCGCTCCTCTTCGAATCTCTCCATGGCGTACGTCTTGATCACGCGGTGCCCGCGCAGTGTCTCCGAAAGGATCCCGCCGATGTCCCCGATGCGCTGTCGGGCGGCCGTCGCGGCCCGGCCGAGCCGGCGCGTGTTGTTGACGATCGGAAGCAGGATGACCGGAGCGAGCACGAAGACGATCGTCGCCAGGCGGGCGTTGACGGAGAAGACGTACACGAGGAGCAGGATGAGTGTCAGAAACCCCTGGACGAGGTCAGTCAGCTGGTGGCCGAAGGCCGTCTGGATCTGCTCGACGTCGGACAGCATCCGGCTCATGAGATCGCCCGTCGAGGCCTGCGTGTAGAAGCGCGTGGACTGGGCGAGCAGTTTCGAGTACGCCTCCCGACGCAGGTCCCGCACCATGGCGACGCCGATGCCGTTCAGCTCGAACTCGGAGAGATAGGAAAAAACGTTCTTGGAGACGAGCGCAAGGAGGAGGAGAAGAGGAACGGCGTAACGCACGGGAATGCCGTGCGCCTCCGCCGTGCCGCGAGCCGAGGCATAGATCGACTCGAGAAAGCGCAGGAGGATTGCTCGGGCGCCCGTCGTCATTCCCGTCGAAATGCCGGTCAGCCGGGCGGTCGAACCGGCGCCGAGGGCATCGTCGATCACCTTCGCGAGAAGAAACAGCATCGCGACCGTCGAGAGCGAGACGACGACCATCGCGAGGAGAGCGAACAGCGCCCGCCCGCGGTAGCGCCCGAACGCTCGCAGGAGCCGGGAAAACGGCTTCATCGGACGGCCCCCTCCGTCTCGCGGAGCGCTCCGTCGGCGCCGGCGCGGGAGTCCCGGTCGATGGCGTCGAGCACTTCGCCGACCGCGTCGGCCGCGCGTTCGCTGCCGCCGGGAGGGCCGAGCCGATCGGCGACGATCGCGAGCCCGCGCCTCATACGCTCCGCGCGTTCGGGAGACTCGAGGAGGGCGGCGCCTTCGTCGGCGAGGCGCTCGGCGGACGCGTCGCCCTGCAGGAGCTCCGGCACGACCGCCTCGCCGGCGACGATGTTGACGAGAGAGATCCACGGAACGCGGATGAGGAGCTTTCCGATGGCGAAACTCGCCGCGGAAGTCCGGTAGAGAACGACCATGGGCGCCGCGCACAGGGCCGCCTCGAGAGTCGCCGTTCCCGACGCCACGAGCGCGAGGTCCGCCGACGCGAGGATCGGATGAAGGCCTTCCGCCACGAGCCGGATGCCGCAGGACGAAGGCTCCAGCGAGGTTCCCGGGAAGAGGCTCTCGGGGAGTCCGGGAGCTCTCACGGCGATCACGTCGAGGTCATATCGGGCCGCGAGGACCGAGGCGGCTTCGCGCATGGGCCCCCAGTGGCGGCGAAGCTCGCCCGGCCGGCTTCCCGGCACGAGCACCAGGCGGCGTCGTGTTTTGGCGGGAAGGGGCGACGGGCGCGCCAGGCCTTCGCGCACGTCGTCCACGAGAGGGTGCCCGGCCCAGACCGCGTCGGCGCCGAGGCGCCGATAGATCTCGGCCTCGAAGGGGAAGAGCGTCACGATGCGGCGGGCGCGCGAGGCGATCGTCTTCGCGCGGCTCCGCCTCCAGGCCCACACCTGGGGGCTCACGTAGTACACGAGCGGGATCCCGAGGCGGATCAGGCGCCGGGCCAGAATCGCGTGAAAGTCGGGAAAGTCGATCAGCACGGCCGCACCGGGCCGGCGTTCCCGCGCCGCCGCCTCCAGCAGGCGAAGAGCCCGGGCGATCGCGGGCAGCTTCTCGAACACTTCGAAGATCCCGACGACCGACAGGGCCTCAGCGGGAACGATCCGGTCGAGGCCGGCCGCGGCGAGGCGCTCCCCTCCCATCCCGAACGCCCGGATTCCCGGCCGGCGCGCGGAGAGGGCCTGGATGAGGCGGGATCCATAGATGTCTCCGGAGGCTTCCCCGGAGGAGACGAGCAGGTTCAAGCTCGCCAGAGTAACAAACGAGCGATGGGTCGACGAGAGAGCGCGCCGGAAGGCGGTTCCGCAGATTCCCCGACGAAGGTCCGGCGAGCCCGACAGGCCGTTGGTTCCCGGGTCGCTTATCCTTGGGCGGCAGGAGGACTCTCCCATGTCGTCTTACGCGACACCCTCTTATTTCGTCGGGTGGGGCACGCTCGCGCTGATCAACGCCGGCCTGGCCCAGGGAAAGAACCGGAGCGGAACGAACTGGTTCCTGGCCTCGCTGCTGCTCGGTCCCATCGCGACCCTGCTGCTGGTGTCGATGCCGAAGCGGACGAATATCGCGCCGCCAATACGGTAACGTCGCCGGAGCCGCGCGCTTGCGCCGGGCTCTTGACCTAGCGCGGGTGCGCGGACGTACTGAGGTGATCAGAGGTGCTCGGCTCGGCCGGATGCGGCCTCCTCGTCGGCTGCGCCGCGCTGTCTCAGACTAGCTGGTTGTCCAACGCTTTGCGCGAAGATTCTTCCTGGCGGTAGCTGCTCGGCTCGGCCGCGTGCGGCCTCGACCGAGCGGAGTGTGGCTGGCTCCGGCTCCCGCAACGGGAGGCTCCTCCTTCCCTCCGGTCAGGAGACTCCTCCCGTTGCGAGCTGTTGCATCAGTCTCTCGTGATCTGTCGCCCTCGCGCACAATCATCACCGGAGTCGCCGGTCACGAGTTCGCGTCGCGGCAAGGGAGATTCGGTGCGGCCGGGTGAGGATTCACGTTCCATGTAGGATTCTCCGATCATCCGATTCCTCTGATTGATCATCCGATCACCCGATCACCCGATCACCCGATTTGTCCAATCGCTTTCCCCTGATCCATCTGCGATACCAGGCCTCCAGGTTCAACAGCAGCCAGAGCTTGTTGTGCCGGCGCTGCGTGCCCGATTCGACGAAGCGCCGGACCTCTCTCGGACGGACGAGCCCGTCGGCCGCGAGGTCGCCTCGCTCCAGGATCTGGAAGATCGCCTCGCGGTTCGCCCCGCCGACCCACTGCTTGAACGGGGTCGAGAAGCCGGTCTTCGGCCGGTCCAGGATCTCCTTCGGAAGCCACGGGGCGACGGCTTCGCGGAAGGCGATCTTCGTCGATCCCGGCGTGAGGAGCCGCTCCGGCGGCAGCGAGAACGCGTATTCGACCAGCTGCTGATCGAGGAGCGGCACCCGCGCTTCCAGCCCCACGGCCATCGTCGAGCGATCGACCTGCATCAGCCCGTTGTCGGGAAGGTAGGTGTGGAGGTCGAGGTAGAGGACCCGGTGGGCGAGCGGCAGGTCCGGCCGGTCGAATTTCCGGAAGAGCCATGCTGGATCGTCCGGAGCGCGTCCGAGGATTCGTTTCTGCTCCGCGGCGCTGAAAAATCCGCGAACGGGAAAGTACCGGTCGGCGAAATCGGGCGCCAGAAGACGCGCGGCGCCGGCCGACCGGGAAGCGAATGGCCGCGCCGAAACAGGCGCGACGACGCCGCGATACAGGGCCGACAGCAAGGGCATCCCGAGGGGCCCGAACCCGGCGCGCAACGCCTCGTACCGCATGACGGTCTCGTCCCAGCCGTATCCTCCGAAGATCTCGTCTCCCCCGTCCCCTGTCAGGACGACCTTCACCTCGCGGCGCGCGAGCGAAGCGACGGCGGAGACCGCGAGGGCGCTCGAGTCGTACAGGGGTTCGTCGTAGACCTCCGCGGCGCGCGCCAGGGCATCCGTCAAGCCGCCGATCTCGACCAGCGCATCATGGTGCCGGGTTCCGAGCGCGGCGGACGCCCGGCGCGAATGCTCGAGATCGCTGTGGTCGCCATCCCGGAAAGCGATCGTAAAAGTCGGGACGTCCGGAAGGCTCCGGACCGCGCAGGCGACGACGGTGGTCGAATCGAGGCCCCCCGACAGAAACGCGCCGACGGGAACGTCGGAGACGAGCTGCGATTGGACGGCTCGCGTCAGGCGGTCGCGGAGCTCGTCCGGATCGTCTCGAACCGTCCGCCTCTCCAGGCGCCAGTACTCCTCCACGCGAAGGTCTCCGGACTCCGCGTCGAACAGCAGGCGATGCCCGGGCGGCAGCTTGCGGATTCCGGCGAAGAGGCATCGGTCATACGGGACGTAGCCGTAGGAGAGAAAATCCGAGAGAGCGTCGGGATCGACCCGCGCGGAAACGCCCGGAAGCGCCACGAGGGCCTTCGGTTCGGATGCAAAGGCGAGCCCTCCGTCGACCCGGACGTAGTACAGGGGTTTGATCCCGAGGCGATCTCGCGCGAGCAGCAGGGAGCGGTCGACGTCGCTCCACAGCGCGAGGGCGAACATCCCGTCGATCTGCTCGAGGGCGCCGATCCCCTCCTTCCGCAGGAGGCGATGCGCGACCTCGCCGTCGGACGTCGACGCGAATGCCTCGCCTTCCTTCTCGAGCCGGGCGCGCAGCTCGCGGTAGTTGTAGATCTCCCCGTTGTGCAGAAAGGCCGAGCGCCGGTCCGGGGCGATGGACGGTTCCTCGCCTCTAATGGAGGGGTCCAGGATCGCGAGCCGCCGGTGTCCCAGACAAACACGCCCGTCGGACGAGATCCAGCGGCCGCTGCCGTCCGGGCCGCGCCGGTTCAGCGTCTCGAGCGCCCGATCGATCGCCAGAGGATCGATTCCGTGGCGGCCGACCCACCCCACGATCCCGCACATGGGCCGGCGCGCTCCCTAGGCGGGGAACGGGTACATGAGCCAGGCGACAGCAAGACCGCCGACCACGAGTGCCGCGAAGATTTTGACGAAGAGAGCGATGCGCTCCCGCCTCTGCGTGCGCCAGAGAAACGCGAAAAAGATGGACGTCAGAAGCGCGTACACGACCATGATCAGGAAGTGATCCGCGGGAAGGATCCGCCACATCATGCTTTCCTCCCGACGGCGATATCGAAGGCGTCGAGCATGAGCAGCAGATTCATGAGCCCGGCGGTCAGAAGATACGCGCAGCCGTACTCGTACGTGGGGGCCAGGACCGCGCCGCCCGGATTGTCGGAGATGAGACGGCCGGCGAGATTCAGGATGCCGGTGCCGTAAACCGCGAAAGTCGCGAGGATCGAAAGCGGCTGACCCGCCTCGATGGAGTACAGCCGGCCTTCGAAGGACATCCCGAGGACGAAGGTAACGGTGACGAGCGCGCCGTAGACGAGAGCGGTGCGCCTCCGGCCGAGGTACGCGTGGCCGAGCCCCGGAAAGAGCCAGGCGAGGACGACGGCGATCCAGGCCCGGGTGCGCGGAGGAGCTTCGGCCGGACGGGTGCTCGCCACGCTCACGCGGCCGCCGCCGCGAAGAGCGGCCGGAGGCGCTCGAGGGTCCGGGAGTTTTCTTCCGGGACGACCCGGACATCGCCCGCAACCGTCATGAAGTTCGTGTCTCCCTTCCACCGAGGGACGACGTGCACGTGGTAGTGATCGGCGAGGCCGGCACCCGCGGCGGATCCGAAGTTGATCCCGATGTTGAGCCCATCTGCTTTGTACGCTTCGGTCAGAATCTTCTCGGCGCGGGCGACCGTCCGGACGAGCTCCGTCAGCGTGTCGTCAGCGGATCGGGACATCCGTGCATCGTGCGCATACGGCGCCACCATGACGTGGCCGTTCGTGTAGGGAAAACGGTTCAGGATCACGAAAACCTTCCGGCCGCGCCAGACCACGAGCCTGCTCGAGTCTTCCTCGCGCGAGGAGGCGGCGTCACACAGAAAACAAGCGTTGTCCGATTTGTCCGACACGAGGTACTCGTAGCGCCACGGAGCGAAGAGAACGTCCGGCATGTTCCTCGCCCGATCAGCGGTTGATCAATTCCTTCAGCTCTTTGCCCGGCTTGAAATAGGGGATTTTCTTGGCGGGAACGGACACCTTCACGCCGGTCTTGGGATTGCGGCCCATCCGCGCGCCCCTCTCCCGCAGGCGGAACGAACCGAAACCGCGAAGCTCGATCTTCTGGCCTTCCTTGAGCGAACGCACGATCGCGTCGAAGACGGTGTCCACGATGGCCTCCGCCTGTTTCTTCGTGACGTCCGTGGCGACGGCGACGCGCTCGATCAGCTCCGCTTTCGTCATGCAAACCTCGCGGTCGGCAACGCGCGGAGGCGAGTGATCACCCCCGCGCAGAAAGCACCCGGAGTACCCGCGGCCATGCTCCCCGTCCTCCCCGCTTAACTCTTGGGAGTGGCGGCGTCTTCCGCCTTTTTGCGGGTCCGCTTCTTCTTCACGACGGTTTCCGCTTCGGCGTCGCCGGCGGCGGCAGGAGTTTCCGCGGGGGCCGCGGAAGACGGGACGGTTTCGTCCGCCGCTGCGGGAGCGGCCGCGACTACCGCGACCGGCGGTTCGGCGAGCTCTCCGGTTTCCGCCTTCTCGGCTTTGTCGGCTTTGTCGGCTTTGTCGGCCTTCTCGACCTTCTCAGCCTTTTCAGAGTTCTCCGCGTGATCCTCCGCCGCACCGTCGTCGGTGGCGGGCGAAGCCGCCCGAGGCTTGGATGGATCGGCGGGTTCGACGCCCTGGCCTGACAGGCCGACCTTCATCTCGGTATCTTCGATCCGAAGGATGCGGGCGCGGATGGGGTCGCCCTCATGGAAGTGATCCTGCGGTTTCTCGCCCCGCTCGAGCGCGGTTTCGGAGACGTGCATCAGCCCCTCGACAAGCCCCTCGATCTGCACGAACACACCGAAGTCGGCGATGCGGGTCACGACGCCTTCGACCACGTCTCCGGCCTGGAAGCGGTCCTTGAAGGACTGCCAGTCGTTCGGCTGGAATTCCTTGATCGAAAGCGAAATCCGACGGTTCTCCTGGTCGATCGAAGTGATGATCGCCTCGACCTCGTCGCCCTTTTTCAGGACCTCCGAGGGGTGCTTGATGCGCTTCGTCCAGGACATGTCCGAGACATGCACGAGACCGTCCACGCCCTCTTCGATTTCGACGAACGCGCCGAAGTCGGTGAGGTTTCGGACCTTGCCATGCACGCGGCTGCCGATCGCGTACTTCTCGACCACGCTCTCCCAGGGATCGGGAAGCGTGTCCTTGAGCGACAGCGAGATACGGCGGGCATCGCGATTGACATCGGAAACGATCGCTTCGACCGTGTCGCCGGGCGACACGACCTTGGACGGGTTCTTGACCTTCTTCGACCAGGACATCTCGGAGACGTGCACGAGACCCTCGACGCCCTCTTCGAGCTCGACGAAGGCACCGTAGTCCGTGACATTCGTCACGCGGCCGGTCACGCGGGAGCCCGTGGGATACCGGTCCGGCACGTGGCTCCAGGGATCTTCGGTGAGCTGCTTCGTGCCGAGCGACACGCGCTCGGTCTCGCGGTCGAACTTCAGGACGACGACGTCGATCTCGTCGCCCACCTTCACGAGGTCGGACGGATGATTGACGCGGCCCCAGGACATGTCCGTGACGTGAAGCAGGCCATCCAGCCCGCCCAGGTCGACGAAGGCGCCGTAGTCGGTGAGGTTCTTGACGACGCCGCGCAGGACGCGGCCTTCCTCGAGCAGCTGCAGGGTTTCTTTCTTCTTGGCTTCCTGCTCGACTTCGACGACGGCCTTGCGCGAGAGCACGATGTTGCCGCGCTTCTTGTCGACCGAGATGACTTTGAAGTCGAGATCCTTGCCGCGGAGCGATTCGAGGTTCTTGACCGGCTTGACGTCCACGAGGGAGCCGGGGAGGAACGCTTTCACGCCGATGTCGACGGCGAGCCCGCCCTTGATGCGGTCGATGACGCGGCCGCGAACCGTCGTGCCGGAGCGGTACGACTTCTCGACCTCGTCCCACACCTTCATCTTCTCGGCTTTGTCCTTGGACAGGACGACGTAGCCGTTCTGGTCCTCGGTCCGCTCGAGCAGGACATCCACGGCGTCGCCGGGCTTGACCATCACATTGCCCGAGAAGTCGGTGAATTCGGAAAGGGGGATCATCCCTTCCGACTTGTACCCGATGTCGACGATTACCTCGGACGGGGTCACCGTGAGCACGCGCCCTCGGATGATCTGACCCTCCTGGAGATTCTTGAACGAGTTTTCGTACTGAGCCAGGAGGTGCTCGTATTCCTGGGGCGTCAATTCCTGATCGATTTCCATGCTTTCGGTTTCCCGACCCCCTAGTTCCTTTTCGGCCTTCATCGGAGCGAGAGTCCCCTCTCTTAAGTATTTGACTTGCAAAAATATAGTCTACGTTGGGGGCCCAAGCGCCGTCAACCACCCGCCCCGGTCACGCGCGTCTCCATCGCCCTCACGACCTCCTCGGAATCGAGGGTTTCCGTGTCGATGACGACGTAGCCGCCGTCGAGGGTCAGGGGCGAGTCTGCCCGGGTGGAATCGTCGGAATCCCTCTTTTCCATCTGGGACAGCACCTCTTCGTAGGCCTGCGGTGTCCCCCGCTCCGCGAGCTCGCGAGCCCGCCTGGCGGCGCGAATGGCCGGAGAGGCGGTCAGGAAGAACTTGAAGGGCGTCTCCGGAAAGACCCGGGTTCCGATGTCGCGCCCCTCCAGGACTCCCCCGCGGGCGCGGCCGAGCCTCTGTTGCTGCGCCACCAGCCGCCTCCGGACGGAGGGGATCGCCGAAACCGCCGAGGCGTACAGGGAAATCTCCGGTTCCCGGATCGCGTCGGTAACGTCGCGGTCGTCCAGGAGAACCCGCGTGCCTCGGGAGTCCGGCACGAGCTCGATGTGCACGGACTCGGCGATCGCGGCGGCCCGTTCGGCAGCCTCCGGGGCTTCGAGCGGGAGGGTCAGGCCCCGCTCCCGGGCGGCGAGCCCGACCGCCCTGTACATCGCGCCGGTGTCGATGTAGGGGACTCCGAGGCGGGCGGCGAGAGCCCGGGCTGCCGTCGACTTGCCGGCGCCGGAAGGCCCGTCGATCGCGACCACGACGGGCTCGGTCAACGCCGCTTTCCCGGCCTGGGCCGCGGGCCGGAGGCAACCGGGAACGGCGACGGCGTGCGGGAGGGAGGGCGCGTCGGGGAGGGCGGCCTCGACGGAACCGTCGGCCGTCCGGTAGATCCCGCGGGAGAACGGGGCCGGAAACGCGGAGGAGGCGCGGGCGGCTGAGGGCCGGCGGGACGGGCGGGACGAGCGGGCCGACCGGCCGGCAATGGCCCCGGCAGAGGGGAAGAGGGACCTCGCGAGGACCCTTCCCGGCGCGCGGGCGGAAGCCGCGATTCGGGACGGGACGCGGCGGGAAGCCGCGATGCGGGACGGGACGCCGGGACCGTCCGCGGATAGCGGCGGGTCGCCGGCACGGGCGCGGGGTCCGGCGCCGCCGGAGAGGGCCGGGTGAGCGACCGCCGCAGGGCCTCGACCTCATCGCGCGAGAGGCGTCTCGTCATCCCGACGGGCAGCGACGGATCGCGGATCGGGCCGATGGCAACGCGCTTCAGTTTCGACACGGGGTGCCCGACCGTTTCGAACATCCGCCGGATCTGGCGTGTTTTTCCCTCCCGGAGGGTGACGCGGTACCACGTGTTGCCCGCATCGCGTCCGCCGGTCGTCCTCATGCGGACGATCTCGCAGGATCGGGTGCGCTCCCCTTCCAGGAAAATTCCGCGGCGCAGTCGTTCGATGTCCTTCTCGGCGGGAACGCCGGAGACCTTGACCTCGTACTCCTTCGGGCAGCTCTTCGAGGGATGCGTGACGTCGCGCGCGAGATCGCCGTCATCCGTGAGAAGGAGAAGGCCTTCGGTCCCGACGTCCAGCCGGCCGACCGGCTTTACCGCCCCCCGGAGTCCGCCGGGGATCAGGTCCATCACCGTGTCGCGCTTCTCCGGATCGGAGACCGTGGTGACGTAGCCCTTCGGCTTGTTCAGGAGCAGGTAGGTCTTCTCGACGGGCGCGGCGGGAATGCGCCGGCCATCGACTTTCACCGCGTCGCGCGAGGGATCGGCGCGGTCGCCGAGCTGGACCGTCTTCCCGTTGACCTGGACGCGACCCTCGCGGATCCACTGCTCGGCGAGCCGGCGCGAAGCGAGGCCCGACTGAGCCAGGAGTTTCTGGATCCGGATACCGGGCGGAGTCGTCGGGGGGGCGGGCATGGGCGTTCCTCAATATCGACGGGGCAACGTGTCGACGGGAGCGAAGCTATTTCTCGTCGTCATCCTCGTCGTCTTCTTCTTCTTCGTCGTCTTCGTCCACGTCCTTGTCCGCGTTGTTCATGCCTTCCACGTCGGCCGGCCGTATCGCGGCGGCGCCGGCGGTCTCCTGGTCATCCTCGTCGTCGTCATCATTCTCGTCGCCGTCGTCATCCTCGTCGTCGTCGTCATCAGCCTCGTCGTCGTCATCAGCCTCGTCCTCGTCGTCCTCGTCGTCATCATCGTCCTCGCCGTCGCTATCCGTGCCCTCGCCGGTCCCGGGAGGAGCCGCGGCCGCCGAAGGCGTCATGGGCCTGCGCGGGAGGATCCGGAGATCACCCTCGCTCCTCTCGGCATCCTCGCCCTCCTCGTCTCCGTCCTCCTCTTCCCCCTCTTCCCCGCTGCGGAAGTCCTCGGCGGTCGGAGGCAGAGCGGCCGGGGGCAGATCCTGCGGCAGGGTGGCGGCGAGGTCCTCTTCGATCTCCTCGGGCCGGGGAAGCTCTTCGAGATCGTTCAAGCCGAACCGGACCAGGAAATCGGGCGTCGTCTTGTAGAGAAACGGCGTCCCGACCACGGCCTTCTTTCCAGCAGTCGAAATGAGCTTCTTCTCGAACAGGGTCTTGAGCACGGAAGAGGAGTTGACGCCGCGGATCTCCTGAACCTCCGGCAGTGTGATCGGCTGGCGGTACGCGATGATGGCCAGGGTCTCCAATGCGGGCAGGGAAAGGCGGCTTCTCTCGCTGACCTCGTGGAACTTGCGCAAGAGGGAGTCGAACTCGGGCCGCGTGACGTAACGCCATCCTCCTCCGACGCGCTCCAGCCGGACTCCCCTGGAAGGAACGTCCGCCTCGGCGGCGAGATCCGAGAGTGCCTGCCGCACCGCCTCCGGAGTCGCCTCCAGCACGTGCGCGAGGTCCAGCTCGGACACCGGTCGGGACGACGAGAACAGGATCGCTTCGAGCCCATCCCGGACTTTCTCCGGCCGGCCCTCGCGGGGACGCCTGGGAGAGTCCGGTACGGCACCGCTCTCCGCCACGGACGCTTCGTCCGAGGCCGGCGGGGGCGCGGGTGTCACGGGTGTCTCTTCTTCCGACGCGATCTCGCTCATCGGGCCCTCAGCGGTAAGTATCGCGCACCTGGTCCGGCGAGAACGTCACGTCGGTACGGGTGGCGTGGATTTCGGCAAACGGCGCGGCCTGGAAGGCGCGGACGACTCCGAGGCGTATGAGCTCGAGGGTCGCCAGGAAGGCGGTCACGGCCTCCGCCCGATAGCGCATCGCTCCCCAGAACTCGAGCAGCGGCATCGTCCCGGATTTCTCGAGGCGTTCCACGAGCTCGAGCATTTTTTCGCCGACGGAGAACCGGAGGTGGTGGATCTCCATGGCGGGGGGATGCGCCAGCCGGTATCGATCCGTCACCTTGCGGAACGTGTCGATGAGGTCGAAGAGCGACACCTCGAGAGTCTCGTCTTCCGATCGCGGGATCTCCGTTTCCGGCCGCGGCCAGAGGCCGGCGCGCAGGGCGTCGACTTCGTGGAACGACTCGGCCGCTTCCTTGTACCGCTCGTATTCGAGAAGCCGTCGGGCGAGGTCCTGCCGCGGATCTTCCTCGGGTTCTCCGGGAGCGCGCGGGAGGAGCATCCTCGATTTGACGAAGATGAGCTCGGCCGCGAGCGCAATGTAGTCCGACGCGATGTCGAGGTCGAGCTCGCGCATCGTGTCGAGGTACGCGGTGTACTGCTCGGTGATCTGCGCGATCGGGATGTCGGTGATCGAGACCTGGTTGACGCGGATCAGGTGGAGCAGGAGGTCGAGCGGCCCCGAAAAGGCGTCGATCGCGACGGGCGGAAGAGTGTGCTCCGCGATCTCGTCCGTCACTGGAGGATTCGCCCGATGAGGCCGAATGCCAGGCCCATGATCGGGCTGACGACCCGGCCCAGTATCCCGGTGTACGAGAGGGCGATGAGAATCAGGAATCCAAAGCGTCCGATCTGGAGAAAGAAAATCCGCACGCGCTCGCCGAACGCTGCGGCGAGGACCCAGCTTCCATCGAGGGGAGGAAGCGGGATGAGATTGAAGATTCCGAGGCTGACATTGACGAGGATGAACGTGACGACGATATGGAGGAGGGGGGTCCGAACCGTTTGCTGGAGGCCGGCTCCGAACGGGATGCGAGCGACGAGGAAGAGTGCCGCGTAGCCGAACGTCGCGAGAAGCAGGTTCGAAAGCGGGCCGGCGGCCGAGACGGCGAGGTCGGCCAGCCGCGGGTTGCGGGTCCGGTCGAGCCGCACCGGCGTGGGCTTGGCGTATCCGAACAGCAGGCCCGAAAAGAGATAGAGCATGATCGGGAGGATCACGCTGCCGAAGGGATCGATGTGCCGTATCGGGTTCAGGCTGATGCGGCCGAGATCGCGCGCCGTTGTGTCCCCGAATTGAAGCGCCATCCATGCGTGCGCGGACTCGTGGAATGAGATCGCGAAGAGGATGACCGCGAGCTGTGTCGCGAAATCGGCGAAATTGAAGTTGGCGCCCAAGGCGCCGGACTATAACCTCAGGAAGACGTTTTCGCCGTCGTCGCCCGACCGGTCCGGAAGGAGGAGTCCGACTCCGATCGCCGCGGCGGGCTCACTTCTGGTTGAGCGTCCAGTCGAAAGGAATGAACTCCACCCGGTAGTCGTCGGGGATCTTCGAGTCCCGGTACCGGTTCGCGTAAGCGATCAACGACGGCGCCTTCCGGAGGAAGTCTTCCGCGTAGAGCTCCAGCATCGAGGACAGCCGGACGGTCTTCCGGCTCGCATCGACCTGAACGTTTCGCTCCTGGTTCAGGAAGAACTGGGCGGTCGCTTCGAGCTCCATGTCGAGCTGGTCGGCGCGGAACGGCTCGCGTGGGAGCCTCGGGCTCGATCGGGCCATGTCGTTCAACGCAAAGTGGATCCGGGGATCACCCATCGGCCGGAGGATGCGATTTTCAAGCTCGCCGAGCGAGATCCTCTCGCCGCCGAGCACGAGAGAATCCGCTCCGAACAACCGGTCTTTCACGGTCGCGAGGTCCTTCGGCTGCCGGAGCTCGAGCACGGTGTGCATCGCGAGCGCGTTGTAGGCGTTGATGTAATAGGCGAGCTTCGAATCGCGGCTCGGGAACTCGGCAGGGGCAGCGGTAACGGCAGAGGCCGCGCTGTTGCGGGGAGAAACCCGCCCGACCCACCCCACGTAGAGATCCAAACCCCCGCGGTTCGAGGCGAGAGCTCTGAAATCGATCCGGCCATCCGTGTCGACATACTTCGACAGCACGTCCGCCCAAGCCTGGCGGGGGTCGGATGCGGGCGCTTTTCCCGCCTTCGGAGCCGTGCCTGTCGAGGCGCATGCGATCACCAGGCACAACGCCATCCCGCAGAGGGCGGTGAAGACTCGCTTCGTTCGGTGCACCGGGTCCCCCTTCCAGCTTCCAGCCTTCCGGTATTCCAGCCTCAATGCCGTCTCGATTGCCCGGCTCCCGCTCACTCCACCCGTGCCGGATGCCGCCGGCCCGACCGGTGATTATCGTCTTTCGCGATATTTCCCGCCGCCCGCCGCGCCTTTCCGGGATCATGAGCGGATGAATGGCCGGCTTATGCCCTCTTCCCGGGACGGTGTGTCGTCGCGAGAGGGATCCCGGGCGAAACCTTTGTCCTCTCCCGCCGTCTCCGGAGTTGCCGTGCCGGACGGAAACAGGCTGTGAAAGACGAGACGCGGAGCTCGGAGGACCGGAGTCTTCTCGAGCGAATCCGCCGTGGCGACACGGACGCGGCCGGAGAGCTGTTCGAGCAGTACTCCCCCGCTCTCCTCCGGTTCGCGGACCGGCTCCTCTCGGATCGGGGGGCGGCAGAGGAAGTCACACAGGAGGTTTTCGTCAAAGTGATCACCCGGGCTCACCAGTACGACGGAAGAGCGGACGTCTCCTCGTGGCTTTTCGCAATCGCGGCCAACGCCTGCCGGGACCGGCGGCGCCGCGACCGGCGCGCCATGGTCGTTCCTCTCGAGGCGGTCGCCGAGCCCGTTCAGAAAGGGGAAGGCGTCGAGAGCCGCCTTCTCGCCCGCGAGCGCCGGGGCGCCGTCCGGGCCGCTCTCGAATCGCTCTCGGAGGAACAACGCGAAGCCCTCGTCCTCGCCCGCTACCACGGTCTCCCCTACTCCGAGATCGCGGGCGTTCTCGGAATTTCGGTCGGCGCCGTCAAGACCCGCATCTTCCGGGCCGTCGAAACCCTCAAGGCCCGATTCACCGAAGGAGAAGCGTCATGGAATGCCGCGAACTGATCGCCCTCGCGATCGACGGAAAGCTCTCGGACCAGTCTCTTCCCATCCGGGACGAAGTGGCGGAGCACGCCGCCGCCTGCGCGTCCTGCCGGGAGGAGCTCGCCGCTTTCGATGCGATGTGGGCAAGCCTCGGCGAAGATCCCGACGCCGTCGTCACCCCGGATCTCCGGAGGCGGACCGAGGCGCTGATGGAAGACGAGATGCTGCGCACGCGCATCCGGGAGTTTCGCCCGCGCCGGCGCCTGCCCCGAGCCCTTCTCCAGGCTGCCGCCGTCGTGGCTGCTGCACTCGCAGGCTTCCGGTTGGCGCGAGAGATGCCGGCCGGGGCATCCATCGCGAAGCCGGGCGCTCCGGGCTCGGTCGCGTCGGGCGTGCCCGCCTCTCTTCCGGCGTCCGCCTCGCGCGGTGCGATGTCGAACGTCTCCTACCGGCCCGCGGATGCGAAGGGGCGGATCGGGGTCAGCTTCGATGTGACGTCGCACCAGACCGTTGTCGGGCGGCCGGACGACCCGGAGATGGCGAAGCTCGTCGCGTTCCTCGTCTCCCGGGGAGCGCAGACGGCCGGCGAGAGGTCGCGTGCGATCGACGTGGTGTCGTCGCACTACGGGACCGGCGAGAAGCCCGCGTCGCCGGACATCGTGCAGGCGCTCACGACGACGCTGAAGAAGGACCAGAATCCCGGCGTCCGGAAAAAAGCTGCGGACGCGCTCGCCGGATTTCGCATGACCCCCGAGATACGCGCCGCTTTCCTGGACGCGCTGCGCACCGATCGGCATCCCGGCGTTCGCCTCGTCGCCGTCGAGGCGCTCGCGGCCGCGGCGAAGGATTCGCCTCCCGACGCGAAGACGATCGAGTCGCTTCGCGAAAAGGCATTCGACCCGTCGGAAAACGGCTTCGTGCGCGCCCGGGCGGCGTCGGCGCTCAAGGGAATCGAGTTCTAAATGCGTAACTCTGCGGCTGCCGGTGCGTCCTGGAAAGCGATGAATATTCTGCGTGACCCCCGGATGCCTTCGGATCGGACGTCGTTTTCCCGCCGCTCGGCCGACCCGCTCGAGGGGGCCGGCCCGTGGATCGTCTTCGCGGCGGGTCTGCTCCTCATGCTCGCGGCCGCGCTCCTGAGCGGCGAAGAGCCCGCGACGGCGCGGCGGACCGAGAAGTTCAATGCGACTCTTCCCGCGCGGTCGACTCTCCGCGTCATGAATCTGTCGGGCGACGTCGTGGCCACGGCCGGCCGCCAGTTCTCTGCCGTCTGCACGACGACCGTGACCGCGTCGACCCGGGCGCGCGCCGAGGAGATTCTCGGAAACACGCGCACGATTCAGATCCGCGACGGCGACGAGGTCACGCTCGAGTCCCGGTGGCCCGAGACCCCGTCGGCGGGAGGCGGCCGCGGCGTCTGGTCATCCTCGCGCGGCGACCTCCGGTCGAATCGTTGCCGGGACTGCCGCATCACGATGCGCTACGAGGTGGTCGTCCCGCCGGGCGTCACGGCGTTTCTGCGCACCGTCAACGGCGACGTCCAGGTGCAGGACGTGGACGGCGAACTCGATGTCCAGAGCGTCAACGGCAATGCCGTGGTTCGCGGGTCGCGCCGTGGCGTGCGGGCCCAGACCGTGAACGGCAAGGTCGACGTCGTGGCGGCCGCGTCGCCGGCGGGCTCGGTCGTCGAGCTCAAGACCGTCTCGGGCTCCGTTCTGCTCACCCTGCCGAAGGAAGCCCGGTTCGATCTGTCGGCGACCTCGATGAACGGATCGATCGAGTCGACTTTTCCTCTGCCGCCGCGCGAGTCGCGGGGGGAGAGCTTCGCGTGGGACGAGTCCCGCCGCGACCGCCCGCAGGCCTGGTCCGAGTCCGAATCGCCGCGCGCTCCGAAGGCTCCCAAAGCTCCGCGGGCACCCAAGGCTCCGAAAGCGCCCAGGGCACCGAAGCCCGAGGTCGCCGGAGGCGAAGAGGACGAGGATGTCGACGTGGACGTGCCCGGGCTCGAGCGGGAGCTGCGGGAATCGATGAAGGAGATCGACGTCCAGGTTCGCGAGTCCCTGCGCGAAGCCGAGGGCGAGCTCTCTCGCATGAAGTTCCTGATGCCGGGCGGCGAATACACGGGGTCGATCGGCCAGGGCGGCGCCCGGGTGCGCCTGTCGACCTTGAATGGCCGGATCCTCGTCCTCGCCAGCGGCACGAAGGAATCGGACGCGAAGCCTCTTTTTGCGCGCCGTTCGTTCGTCGTCACGGTGCCTCGCGCGGAAGTCCGGGTCCCTGCCGTCGTGGCGCAGGCTCCCGAGGTTCGGGTCCGTGAGCGAAGAAGCGAGCCGCCATCCGCGAGCGGTGCCGTCCCGCGCGTCGAAGTTCGGGCTCCGCGAGTCCGCGTTCCGAGCGTTCGCGTTTCCCTCCCGGGCGATGAAATCGTGGTGCGCGGCGACGTCTCCGGGGATTTTCTCGCGACCGCCGGCGGAGGGAGTTATCGCGTCGGGAAGGTCACCGGGAAGGTCAACATCCTGACGCATTCGGGGGAGATCCACGTCGCGTCGGCGGGCACGGGCGCGGACCTCAAGACCTTCGGCGGGGACATCGGCATCGGCCCCGTCCAGGGAGACCTGAAGGCGCAGACGCTCGCGGGCGACATCCGAGCGGGAGCCGTGACCGGATCCGCGACCGCCGACACTTCGGGGGGAGACATCCGGATCGACCGCATCGGCGGATCCGCGGACGCCCGCACGGCCGGAGGCGACGTCGTCCTGCTGGCAGTCGGCGGATCCGTGCGGGTCGAGACCGGAGGGGGTGAGATTCGCATCGCCGTCGTCTCGAAGGACGCCCGAGGCGGCGTGACCGTGCGCAACGCCGGCGGAGACGTCACCCTCACCCTTCCGGCGAACTTCCACGGCGAGCTCGACCTCACGGCCTCGGATGCGGATTGGGACGAGAATGCCATCCGCTCCGATTTCCCCGAGATCACCGTTACGCGCCGGAGCGGCTCCCAGCAGGGCGCGGGAGTCCTGAACGGGGGCGGCACGCGCGTGGCCGTTCGCACGTCCTCCGGATCGATCCGGATCCGCAAGGGGCCGCCCGCATAGGTTGGTCCGGCACGCCAGAGTTTGGATCTCGCGATCTCGCGATCTCGCGATTGAACGGAGATCGAACGAACGCGGAATCGGGTCGAGCGAGCGAGGTCCCGAAGGGCGGTTTGTCGCGACGGCCGTTCGGAATTCCTCTTCCGCGACGATTTTCGATAAAGTTCTCGAAAACCGCGGCAATTAGGAGAGACCATGAAGCACATTCGACGGATCCCGATATTTCTCTTCGCCCTGGCTCTGCTGGCGGCGCTCGCTCCGCAGGCGGCATTGGCCGCCGCGAAAAAGGTCGACATCAATACCGCATCGCAAGAGGAGCTCGAGACCCTGCCGGGCGTCGGCGAGGCTACGGCGAAGAAGATCATCGCGGGGCGTCCCTATTCCTCGATCGGTGATCTCGCGCGTGCGGGAGTGCCGGGTGGCACGATCCAGAAGATCTCCAGTCAGGTGAAGGCGGGCCGCTCCGCCGAAACAAAAGCGGCAAAGGAGCCGAAGGAGAAGCCGGGCGAGAAAGCCGCGGCCGCGTCCTCACCGAAGAGCTCTTCCGCCTCCTCTGCCTCCTCTGCCTCGGCTTCCTCGGCCTCTGCTTCCTCCGCCCCTGCCGGGTCTCCCGCGGCGTCAAACGCGAAGGCGCCCGCCGCGCCTGCCCGGTCGACGGCAGCCGGTTCGGGCCAGGTCGACGTGAACACGGCGAGCCAGAAGGATCTCGAAGCCCTTCCCGGAGTCGGGGTCGTCACGGCAAAGAAGATCATCGCCGGCCGGCCCTACGCTTCCGTCAACGATCTGGCGCGAGCGGGCGTTTCCCACAGCACGCTGGCCAAGATCTCTTCCCGGATCACCGTGGGCGGCGGGGCGCCGATGGCGGCAGGGGCAGCCCCCCCGCCGGCCGCCGGTGCTGCCGCGCGGCCTGCTCCGGCCGGCTCGATCGCTCCCGCTTCCCCGGCGTCATCCGCCGCCCCGGCGCCGGCGTCTGCCTCCTCCGCTCCCCCGGCCCCCGCCAGCCGCTCCGGCTCGTCGCCGGCCGGCAGCGAGGTCGCGTACCAGCCGCCTCCCGCGGCCGGGATGGTGTGGGTGAACCTCGACTCGAAGGTCTTTCACCGGCAGGGCGATCGCTGGTACGGCAAAACGAAGCACGGGCGTTACATGACGGAGTCCGACGCCCTGGCCGACGGAAATCGCGAGTCGAAGACCCACTGAAGGACGGAAGAACGGAAGAGTCGATCTGCTGAAAAGCGGAAGAGCGGAAGAGCGGAAGAGCGGAAGAAGAGCGGAAGAGCAAAGACCAGTCGACGAACAGGGACCGCAAAGAAAGACCGCCGCGAACCCTGCGCCTGTTACTGGAGGCGCAGGACGCGGACGGGCTCGAGCTCGACCTCTTCTCCGACGCAGCCGCGCGGATCGTGCGGGTTCTCGCCGTGAAGGTACTCGCGGATTCCGGGCGCGAGCTCCTTCCACGGGCCGCCGAAGACCGCCTCGGTGGGCGCGATGTCCCCCACGTTGTCGCGTCCCAGGCTGAGCAGCTGGTCTCGTGTGAGGGGCGGCCGGTCGAGCCAACCGCGGCGAAAGGCCCCTTCGAAGCGCGCCGCGAGAAAGCGTCCCCACCACATCGGCAGATGCAGGAGCGGCTTGCCCGGCTTCCCGACGGCGGCCGCGATCTCGCGATAGATCTCGTTCAGCGTCATCGTTTGAGGGCCCCCGACATCGAACGCCTTCCCGACGGTTTCGGCCTTTTCCAGGGAATCCGCGAAGACGCGGGCCACGTCGTACACGGAGACCGGCATGAAGCGGGTCGTCCCCGGGCCGATCACCGGAATGAATCCGGGGTTGTACCGGACGATCGGAGCGAGAAGCGATACGAATCCGTCACCGCGGCCGAACACGATCGAGGGACGGAACACGGTCCAGTCGAGGGCCGAGTTCCGGACAATCCGCTCGCCGGCGGCCTTCGTTCGGCCGTAGGCGGAGGGCGAGTCGTCCGACGTTCCCATGGCGCTCATGTGGAGGAGCCGGCGGACGCCCGCCGCCCCCATCGACGAAACGACGTTGTCGACCGCTTCCCGATGCATCCGGTCGAAGGTCTGCCCGCCGGACTCGTGGATGATGCCGACCAGGTGGATGACGGCGTCTCGCCCCGAGAACGCGCGCGCGAGCGACGCCGGATCGAGGACGTCGCCGGCGGCCGCTTCGACGGGGCGGTTGTAGCGGTTGGACACGGACTCGGGACGTCGCGTCAGCACGGCGACGGAGTGGCCGTGTCGCGCAAGAGCGTTCACGACGTGCGTTCCGACGAACCCGGTGCCGCCGGTCACGAGCAGCCTCAATTGCGCCTCCTTGGAATCGATCTGGATCGTCTTTGTACCACGCCCTCCGCGTCGTCCCCTTCAGCGGGGACGGCGGCGGCCTCTCGCGGCGCCCGCGGCGGGAAGAGCCCGCTCACAATCCGTTCCCCGGCTTCCGTCCGCCGCCGGGCTTCGGCGCGTGCCGCGCCGAGCCGCGCCAGATCGCGGACCGGATCCGCGATGCGGAGCGCGGGAAGACCGGATTGCCGGACGCCCAGAAGATCTCCGGGCCCGCGCGCCTCGAGGTCGCGTTCGGCGATCTCGAAACCGTCGGAGGTCTCCTCGAGGACATGGAGACGGGCGCGCGCCAGCGGCGAGGCGTTCTCTCCGACGATGAGAGCGCACCACGATCTGCGGGCGCTCCTCCCGACGCGGCCGCGCAGCTGGTGGAGCTGTGCGAGGCCGAAGGACTCCGCGTTCTCGATCACCATCAGTGTCGCCTCAGGAACATCGACGCCGACCTCGACGACCGTCGTCGCGACCAGCACTCCCACGTCCCCGCTCGCGAAGCCGGCGAGCACCCGGGTTCGCTCCTCCGGCGCCAGCCTCCCGTGGAGCACGCCGACGGCGACTTCCGGAGCCGCCGCCCGAATCCGATCGGCTGTGGCCTGGGTGGCCGCGACCTCTCGCTCGCCTTCCTCGATCGCCGGCACGACCACGTAGACGCGCTCGCCCGCTCGCACGCGCTCCGCCGCAAACCGATATATGCGGTCGCGGGCCGAAGCGTCCCGCACGCGGGTGGCGACCGGAGTGCGGCCCGGCGGCTTCTCGTCCAGGATGGAAAGGTCGAGCTCTCCGTAAATCGTCCAGGCGAGCGATCGCGGAATGGGAGTGGCCGTCATCACGAGGACGTGCGGGCTCGTTCCCTTGCGAAAGAGGCGCGACCGGTGGGCGACGCCGAATCGATGCTGCTCGTCGACCACGACCAGGGCGAGGCGGCGGAATCGGACCGGCGACTCGACCAGGGCGTGCGTGCCCACGAGGAGGTCCACGTCGCCCCGCGACAAAGCCGCCAGCAGGTCCCGGCGCTCGCGTCCCCGCACTCGTCCCGTCAGGAGCCCGATACGCACGCCCGCTCCCTCGAGCCAGCGCGCGAGGCTCTCGGCGTGCTGTTCGGCCAGGATTTCCGTGGGCGCCATGAGCGCGCTCTGAGCGCCGTGACGCGCGGCGAGGAGAAACGCCAGGCCGGCGACGACGGTTTTCCCGCTTCCAACATCGCCCTGGAGAAGGCGAGCCATGGCACGCCCGGACGAGAGATCGGCCGCGATCTCCCGGACCGCCCGTTTTTGGGCGCCGGTCAGCCGGAACGGGAGAGCCGAGCGCGCCATCTCGCGGACGTCATCATCGGCGCTCAGGATGACGCCGGGACGGGCGTGCAGGCTCGCGCGCCTGGCTTCGATCGCGGCCGCAAGGGCGAGCAGCTCCTCGTCTCCGAGCACGCGCCGTGCGGCTTCCGCGTCCTCCGGAGCCTCCGGGAAATGCACCGCTTCGAGCGCCCGGCGGAGATCGTCGGAAGGAGCGGATGCGGCCGCGAAGTCTCCCGCGAGCCGATCGAGCGCCGCGCGGGCGATCGTTCGCCAGGAGCGCGGCGAAATGCCGGCGACGCGGTGGTAGATGCCGACGACCCGCCCGGAGTGGAGCGGGTCCCCTCCGTCGGCGCCCGCGGCCGCACTGTCGAAGAACTCCGTCTCGGGATTCTCGAGGCGAAGGTCGCCCGCCGTTCCCACGGCGGGCGCGGAAAAGAGCACGGCCGTCGCGCCCTCCGCGCCCTTCGCGAAAGAGGCGTAGCGGTTGTGCCAGATGACACGGATCGCTCCGGTTCCGTCGTCCGCCATCGCCTCGATGCGGAGAGTTCCGCGCCGCATCCGAACGCTTCGGACACTCGACAGGCGAACCCGCAGCGTCGCCGCGACGCCTGCGGAGAGCCCGGCGACGGTCCCGTAGTGCCGGCGGTCCTCGTATCGGAACGGGACGGCCAGGAGAAAGTCGCCGACGGTCGCGACGCCCGCCTCCGAGAGCTTCAGGGCCCGCGCTGGCCCCAGACCGGTCAGGTGGCCGACCGGATCTTCGAGCCGGAGCGGCGGAGCACCCGGCGTCGCCGAGGCCGACCCGCGTCTCAGGATTCCGCGCTGTAGAACGTGAGCGGAACCAGGCCGAACTTCAGGACGTCGCCGTTGGAAACGGCCACCGGCGTTCCGGTCGCGAGGCGGTTCTCGTTGACGAACGTGCCGTTCATCACGCCGATCTCCTCCATGACGTAGAACACACCGCTCATCTCGTAAAGCTTGGCGTGCCGGCGGGACGTCGAGCGCTGGGAGTCGAGCGTCGTCAGGTCGACGTCTGGCGTGATTCCGGTGACGGGGTCGGCGCGCCCGACGAGAGTGTCTCCCTCGCGATTCAGGAAGAACTCGGCCTTGCCGTCGCCCGACACCAGGCGGAAGAGATCTTTGCGCGACTGCGGCGCGGGCATCGCCACCTTACGACCCGAAGGACGCTCCCCTTCCTTCGGCGGGGACGGTTTCTCTTCCTCGGGCACGCGGCGGCCGAGCGCCTCTTCCAGCATCCCGGAAACCTCGCGAAGACGCCGCGAGAGCTTCCGCATCATGCGAATCGCGATCTCCGTGTTGCTCTTGAGCATCGTGTCGAACATCGCCCCATTGATCTTGACGAGCTCAACGTCGCTCTTCGCGCGAGCGGAAGCGGTACGAGGCAGGTCTTCGAGAACGCTCATCTCTCCGAAGAAATCGCCCTTCTCGAGCGTTGCGAGAACGCGGGTCTCTCCGCCGATCGATTTGAAGAGCTCGACGGTACCGGTCTGGAGGATGTACATCTCCGTCCCGATCTCGCCTTCGGAGAAGATGATGTCGCCCATCGGGTGAGTCACGATGAAGCGCTCGAACGGATTGCGACCCCCGCCCGGTCCCGACTTGAACACGGCTTTCATCGGACGGCCGCCCCGGGGAAATGGAGAACGCCGCCGGATTCCGATGCTTCCAGTTTCACCTCTCCGCCGAGGGGCAGGGCGCGCGGGGCGTCGAGATGCCCCGCGGGAAGACCCATGGCGACGGGGAAAGGCGCGCCCTGGAACCGGTCCCGGAGGTACTCCCGGACCGACTCCCCCGATTCCCCGCGACCCGGCACGACCGATCCGATGACCATTCCGCGCAGGCCGTGGAATGTACCCGAGCGCTCCAACTGGGTCAACAGACGGTCGACCCGGTAGATCTGTTCTCCCACGTCCTCCCAGAACAGGATCCCGTCCCGCACCGACAGCGCTTCCGGGGTTCCGGCGAGCGACGCGAGGAGCGACAGGCATCCGCCGGTGAGCGGCCCCTCCGCCGAGCCCGAGGCCAGAACGTCCGACGCGGCGAATTCATGGCGGCGAGGGGTCTCACCGGACAGCACGGCCTCCCAGTCGAGGGCCAGACCATTTCCGATTTCGACGGCGACCATTGGACCGTAAAAGGTGACGAGCCCCGTATTCCGCGCGATCCACGCCAGGAGGACGGTCAGGTCCGAGCCGCCCATGTGGATCTTCGGATGCGCGGCCGCCTCCGCGGGATCGAGGAACCGGAGGACGCGCGATGCCCCGTACCCTCCCCGCGCGAAAAAGATGGCGTCGATCGAAGAGTTGGTCAGGAGCTTTCGGTACCCGGCGGCACGCGCCTCATCCGTTCCGGCGAGAAATCCCCGAGTGTCCCGGATATTGCCCGCGAGCACAGCCGCGTATCCGCGCTCCTCGAGAGCGCGAACGCCTGCCGCGAGCCGTTCCGGATCCACCGGCCCCGACACCGCCGCCACCCCGATGCGGGCGCCGCGCCGCAATTTTGGTGGCGAGATCCAGGGCCTCATCGAAGACGATGTTACGCGACCGTGGCAGGTCCGTGCCGCGTCGACTCTTTGGGCTTTCACGGCTAGACCTCTCAGCGCCTGGTCGCGTAGCGACCGCCGCGCTGAAAGACCCCGAGCGGGCCGTTAAGCCGAATTCTGTTCCCCGGTCTCCCGGGACCGCGATCATTCCTCTAGACCCGGAGTCACCCCCGGGTTCCAGCAGCCGACCCGGAGACGGTCCGCACGGACGAGCCGCGCGGAGCGGTACGGGCACCCTCCGTCTCCCTATTTGGCCTTGCTCCGCATGGGGTTTGCCGTGCCCCCGGCGTTGCCGTCGGGGCGGTGCGCTCTTACCGCACCGTTTCACCCTTACCGTGCGCTCCGTGAAGAGAGCAGGGCGGTTTATTTTCTGTGGCACTTTCCTTCGCGTCGCCGCGACCGGGCGTTACCCGGCATGCTGCCCGTGTGGAGTTCGGACTTTCCTCCCCGATCGCTCGGGGCGATCACGTGGCCCGCTCGGAGCCGCCCGAAGTGTAGCAGCAGCCATGCGCCGGAGCCGATAGCCGAAGGCCGACGATCGACGGCCGACGGATCGACTTTTTTCTCTACCGGTTCCGGTTCTTCGGATCCGCGAAATACGACATCCAGTCATCCACGTCGACCTTCGTTCGATTTTCGGTTTCTTTGCCGGCCGGCCGTTTCTCCGCGGATCCGAAGCGCGCCCAGAAGTCCGGCGGGCTCATCGACCGGGCTCCCGCGTCGCGCGCCCGGCGCGACAGCTCGCGATCGGCGGTCACGACGGTGACCTGTCCGGGATCGGCCGCCGCGCGGATGTGGCGAAGGATCGCCTCGTCCGCGGAGCCGCCCGCGTCGTTCACGGTCAGCCTCCCGAGCGCGGACGGCCGCCCCGCCGGACCGTCGAAAAAGAGGCGAACGGTCGAACGCGTGCTTCTCAGGCGATCGGCGAGCTCCGCGACCAGCGCCGTTCGATCGGACTCCTCCGGCCGGGACGTGCGGCGCGCCAGCCCGATCAGGTTGTTTCCGTCGAGGAAGTACGGCATCGCGGTGGCGGCGGAGCGGTCGGCCCTTCGGCGTCAGCCTTCCTGGGATCGCCGTCGCGGGTGCTGGATTCGGAAGAAGAGAACCTGGAGGCCGCGCGAGACCCGAGGCCAGTGCATCAACAGGAGGAACACGAGGGTCGCGAGGACGAGCGGCGTCAGCCAAGGCTGAAAGAAGAGCAGGATCGCGAGGACCACCGCCATCACGTCTTCCGCGAGCGATAGCGCGAACTGAGCAAATCCGAGGGTCGCCGCGGTCGAGGTCAGGTGCGTGGCCGATTTGGCCGCGTGAGATGCCAGGGTGGTCGCCGCGGCGAGAACCGCCACACCGACCCGCGCGGTCGGAGGCATGTCACCGACCGACGCCAGCGCGAGGAGGGCGCCCGCGACCGGACGCAGAAGGGTGTGGGCCGCCTCCCAGAACCGGTCGATCCAGGGAATCTTGGTCACGACGAACTCGGCAAGGAAAAGCACGGCGGCGATCTGCAGGACGAGAGGGCTCGCGAGAAAGGCAGACACCCCACCCGGAAAATCCTGCGGAAGCAGGCGGTAGAGACCGTTGAAAACGAGAAGAACGGCCCACGCGTTCCATCCCGCCGCGGCAGCGAGCCCGAGACCGGTCCAGAGCGCGATCAATTCCGGGACCGGAAGATGCGGGAGAAGAGACCCGGACGCGAGTCCATCGGAGGGGGCGGCGCACCTGCCAGCGTCGAAGAGTCCACGACCGGAAGATCGATCGGCTCCGCTTCCGGCTCGGCCTCTTTCGGGGGGGCGGCGCGAAGAAGGACGCGATCGAGAAGCTCCTGATTCTCGGCGCTCGGATCGAGGTCGACCGCCCGCCGGGCAAAAGGCTCGGCTTCGTCATTGCGGCCGTGCAAGTGAAGGGCGCGCGCGGCTCCGCGGATGTACTGCACGCGGCGCGGCTCGAGCCGGGCCGCTTCCTTGAGGTTCTCGAGCCCTTTCGAGATCCACATCGAGTTCTTGAGCTCGACCTGCCCGAGGCACAGGCGGTACTCCGCGTTGTCCGGGACGAAGCGGATCGCCTCGCGGAGCATCTCGACTGCGGGATGGAAATCTTTCTGCGCGATGAGCTGGCGCGCTCGCTGGTAGCTCTGTTCGGCCAGCTGGCGGCGCATCTCCGGATTGGAGGAGGTCTCGACGACGGCGACAGGAACGGGCGCCACCGCGAGGGTCTCGTCATACTCTCTTCTGCGCTCCGGGTCGGAGAGGATCTCGTGCGCCTGCTTGAGCCGGTCGAAGACGGCCTTCAGCTCTTTTTCAAAGTGCTTCAGGTCCTCGCGATGGCGCAGGTCCGGATGAAAGAGACGGCTGCGCTCGAAATACGACTTCTCGATCTGCTCGGCCGCGGCGTTGGCCGGAACCCCGAGCAGCTCGTAGTGCGTCAGCCAGTCGATCCGGCGGTAGGTGTTCTTGACGAGCTCCGAGTGGCCCGGCGCCCCGCCGGACGCCTGCGCGTCGACGACGACGTTCAATCCCTCGAATCCGCCCGAGTGCCCCGTCGATCCCGCCGAGCCGTCCTTGCGCCATTCGACAATTCCGCACGAAAAGAGCGCGTAGAGGGTCTTGGCGGTCGCTCCGCGGGACGTGCCGCCGATCTTCAACAGCGACTCCAGGTCCAACGCTCCGTCGATCCGCGACAGCAGATACGCCTCCTGCGGCGTGAGCGGGAGGTACTGGTATCGCGACATCGGGTCGCTCGCCAGAACCGGGACGGCGTGGGCCTCGCCGATTCGCTTCTGAAAGACCTCGTTCTCGGGAAGCCGGCGAATCCCTTCGACGATGATCGCGGCGGTCGAAAGCGTCAGGGCTACATCGGGATCCAGAACGCCCGTCGACGACTGAAAGCGATATTCGCCCTGTTCCCACTCGAAGGTCGAAAAGACGATCTCCTCGACGAGCCGGCGCATCTCGGCGTCTAAGACCTGGCGGGACACGAGCCCCTTTTCGACGAGGATCTTTCCGAGGCGGGCGCGGCCCTGCTTTGCGACGGTCTCGAGGGCCCAAGACAGGTCATCGTCGGTAATCCATCCGCGCCGCTTGAGAAATGCCCCGATGCGCTGGCCTTCGCGGGAAGACGTCGCGGTCCGCAGCTCTCCCTTTTCAAAAAAGAGATGCCGGGTCTCGTCGCCGCGGACGAGAGTGAGGGTCCCTTTGAGGCCTTCGAGGAAAATCCGGCGCAACACCTGCGGCAGCGGCGTTTCCGCGAGAGAACCCCGAAAACCGGAGCGCGGCGTGTTCATGGGCCTGTTCCCTCAGGGTACCAGAACTCAGCGAACCGAGACCACGGCCGGGTGGTTGCGGTCTGTCGAGAAGAACGACGGAATCCCGCTTTTCGCCCGTTTGGCCGCATCGATGGAGGGGTAGCGTCCCCAGAGGACGCGGAAACAATCACGTCCGCCGTGCGGGGTGGCGAGCAGCCACATGGATCCGGCCGGCCGGTCGTGCTGGAAGGCGTCCGAGAGAGAAGGGACTTCGCACGCGAGCTCGAGCTGGATCGAGTAGTGCATCGTCTTCTCCCCCGCAAGCCGTCGCGCGTCCTTGGACGCCCGCGCATTCCACCCCCCGCGGTCACCCGCACCCGCACCGGCCTTCGCCTCGGGGAGGGGTTTCGCCGCGGCCGCGGCCACGCGGGTGGGCGCCGGCCGGACGGGGGAAGCGGAAGCGGCCGGGCGAACGGCCAGGCCGGTACCGGTCGGACGAAGTGCCGGGACGCCCGTCGTGCGCGGTGCCGCGGCGGGAGAGGTCGCCGTCGCTCGGACGGCCGCAACCCGCAGGGGCGTGGGAGCAAAGGCGGCGTTTCGCCGCTCCGGAACGGGAGTCGCCGGTAGAGCCGTGGCAGGTCTGGCGGCCGCGGAGCGGGCCGGAGTCGCTACGGGCGCCGTCGCCGCCGCGGCTGGCAAGGGCGAGGTCCCGGGAGGGATGGCGGCCTCCCCCGACGTGGACGCCGAAGCCGGCACCGGAACATCGGTGCCGGACCGAGCCGAGGAGACCGGTCGCGAGCGGAAATACATCACGGCGGCGATCGCGACGACGAGGCCCACGAGAACCAGCCCCAGAATCATCCCCGTGCCGGTCCGACCCTCCCGCGGCGCCGAAGCGGCCGGATCCAGCGGATCCATCGGCGACGAGGCGTATGCCCCCGCCCGCGAATCGAGCTCGGGCTCCGATCCGGGCTCGGAGCCGTGAATCGAGCCGTGCAAGCCGGCTCGGTCCGGGGAATCGGAAGTCTCCGGCAGATGGCCGGTCGGCGCGTGGGCACGGGTCTCGCGGATTTCTCCCGGCAGGGGAAAGGCCTCGAGGGGCGTCGTCGAGCCGGGGGGATCGAAATCGAACGCGCTCCCCCGTCGCGCCGGCTCGAACGAAGGCACGTCCCAGTCCGAGGGAACCTCCCGGGAGGCGTCCGGCCCGGAAGCCGGCAGGGTCGGCACGCGCCGCGTCGCGAGTTCGCGGGTCGCGTCTTCTTCTTCGCCGACCTCCTGGTCCTCCTCGTCCTCCTCTTCCGCGTCCTCGTCTTCCTCGTCGCGATCCCGGATCGTGCCGACCTCGCCGTCCGACCGGCCCTCGTCCACGGCGCCCGGCTCCGCGATCGTTTCAACGGGGACCGCGGATTGCGGAGCGGCGGTGACGAGCCCCAGCGTCGTCAACGCCGCAAGCAGCTTTCGGACGGCGAAATCTTCGGCGGGAGCCGCGCGGGCGATGTCCTCCGCGCTCGCGTGTCCATCGATCAGCCGCACCACGGACTCCGCGTCGGCGGTCAATCCGAAGCTCGAGAACTCGCGATCGAAATCCGCCGATCGTACGAGCGAAGCGTCCGAAGGCCCGAGCTGATGCTCGATGAGGTTGCGGTCCCTCGAGCGCAGGAACAGCTCGAGTAGCAGGCGCGGAATCGTGAGGGTGAATTCTCCGGCGACCGGCCGCGCTTCGGCGTCGAAGTAATACTTGCCGTCCGGCCACGCTAGGAGGTCGGCGAGAATCTCGATGGCGCGGATCTTCTCGCCCCACCGCCACTCCCGCTTGGTGAGAATGCCGGTCTGGAGAGCGGCGAGGGCGCCGTCGGTGCCTTCCGGTATCGAGAGTCGCTCGAGCGCGGCGGCGTCGAGCTTGCCCGCGCGGACGAGGATCGCCGAACTCTCGAAACGCGCCTCCGACGAGGAGACGGACACGATCTCTCCGGCGGCCAGGCCGAACGCCGCGGACGATGCGGCGCGGGAGAACGAAATGGCTCCGGGTGTCCGGCTTCTCCAGAAGCCCACGAACGCGGCAAGCAGATCGACGTCCCGGATGTCGCCGGAAGTCTCGAAGTCGGTTCTCATGCGGTTTCCGCCCTCCCATGTTGAAGGTATTCCGCGACGGCGCGCGCGGTGGCGGGGCCGACCGCGACCGCCACGTCTTTCGGATCCGCCGCCGCCAGTCCGGCCAGCGATCCGAAACGGCGCAGGAGGATTCGCGCGCGGGTGGGCCCGACTCCGGGGATGTCCGTGAGACTCGTCTCGCGCATCCGCTTTGCCCGGCGACCGCGGTGGCGCGTGATGGCGAAGCGGTGCGCCTCGTCGCGAAGGCGCTGGATCAGCTTCAGGGCCGGGTCTTTGAGCGAGAGGCGTATGGGATCGGTGCGATCCGGTGTCCAGATCTCCTCTTCCCGCTTGGCGAGGCCGACGACGGGGAGCTCGACGCCGATGCGGTCGAGCGCGGTCAGCGCCGCCTGCAGCTGTCCCCGGCCGCCGTCGACGAGGACGAGATCGGGCATCGGGCCTTTCTCCTCGCGCACCCGGCGGTATCGCCGTTCCACCGCCTCGGCCATGCTCTTGAAGTCGTCGGGAGCGAGGAGGCTCTGAGCCGCGATGCCGAAGATCCGGTATTCCGACTTCTTCGGTTTGCCATCTTCGAAGACGACGAGTGACGCGACGCTGTCCGTTCCCTGAAGATGCGAGATATCGAACGCCTCGATGCGCCGGGGCGGGACCTGCAGGTCGAGCACGCGGGCGAGTCGCTCCACGCCGAGGGCTTCCTCTCCGCCGAGCCGGCGGAAACGGACCCGGTGCCGCTCCTGCGCGTTCGTGTTGGCGAGCTCGACGCGCTCGGCGGCGGCGGCGCGCCGGGGAACGCGCACCGCCATCTTCGCACCGCGGCGGACCTGCAGAAACTCCTCGATCAGGAGGGGGTCCGCGATCTCGATCGGGAGATGGATCTCGTCCGGAAGAAACGGGTTGATGTCGTAGAACTGGGGCAGAAACGCCTCCAGGAAAGCGCCGGTGCGAACCTCCTCCGATTTCTCGAAGAAGAACTCCCGCCGGTCCTGCAGCACCCCGGCGCGGACCACGAGGACGCAGACGGACACATCTCCCCCGGACTCGAAGAAACCGAACACGTCGGCACTCTCGCCCTTCATCGACTGAACGAGTTGCCGTTCCGCGACGTCCTCGACCGTCCGGACGGCATCTCTGTACGCCGCGGCCATCTCGAAGTTCTCGATCGCGGAAGCATCGCGCATCTTCGACTCGAGCCGGGGAACGAGCTCATGGTTGCGGCCCTGGAGGAATAGAACGACGTCGCGGACCGCCTCCGCGTAGGCCTCCCGGGTCGTGAGGCCGGCGACGCAGGGGCCGAGGCACGCGTGCAGATCATAGTAGAGGCAGGGCCGCGGAAGCCTCCCGTTGATCTCGATCGCGCACGTGCGGATCTGGAAATGACGCGTGATCATCCGCATGATGCGCCGCGCAAGGCCGCCCCAGAACGGGCCAAAATACGAATGGCCGTCGTCCTCGACGCGCCGCGTGACAAGAGCGCGAGGCCACGGCTCTCCCGTCGTGACCTTGATGTAGGGGTACGTCTTATCGTCGCGAAGGCAGATGTTGTAGCGGGGCCGATGCTTCTTGATGAGCGTGTTCTCGAGGAGCAGGGCCTCGAGATTGGTGTTCGTAACGATCGTTTCGATGTCGTGAAACGACCGGAGAAGGGCGTCCGTCTTGGAGGATTCGCCTCCCCGGCTGAAATACGAGGCGACGCGTTTCTTGAGAGATCGGGCTTTTCCGACGTACAGGATTTTCCCGCGCGGCCCCCGGAAGAGGTACACACCGGGGGTGTCCGGTAGATTTTCCGGGGCGCGAGGCGAATCCGGCATGAAACGAGTGTAACGCGGAGGGGCGGGCGCAAATGCCGGGCTCGAGAAGACTTCTTCGGCCGCCGGGCCCGCTCGACGCGGCCGGTTCGGGGCGGGGGGACCGGTTCTCCGAGACTCGAGAGCGGTCTGACACCGAGTCACCCGAAGGCCGGAAGCGGGCGCTCCGGCGCACCCCATGCGCGGCGCGATATCATCCCCGGCCGATGATCGAGTGTCCCTACTGCTACAACCCCGTGAAGCCGGCGGACAGCGTCTGCGGGCGATGCGGCAAGGCGATCGCCCGCTGGCAGACCGGTTTCTACGCCCGCCAGGCTCTCCCGGCGAAGGCCAGGACAGCCGTCTGGGTCGGCGCCGTGTTCATCTTCCTTCTCCTCGTCTTCGGCTTCGCGCGCTCCTGCCACTGGGTGTAGATCGTCGCGGGCGCCGCGCGGATCGCCGCGACGGAGGCGGCGCCAGTACGATCGGTGTTCCGGCCGAGTCCGCGGACACCGGTCCTTCATGCGTCGCGACAGGGCAGATCATCCGCTGCGCTCCGGATGGCATCGGGGAGGGCGTCTCCTCCTGATTTCGACCTGGACAGATCGAACGATGGATCGCGAGATCATGAGATCGCGGGATCGCGAGACTCCAGCCACCGCCGGAGTCTTCCTCCAGCGCGAGTCCCTCTAGCGAAAGATCTGCAGCTCCCGAAGCGACCTCAACTGATCCCTCAACTCTGCCGCTTTTTCGAAGTCGAGATCCTTCGCGGCGGTCTTCATGGATTTCTCGAGGTCGGCGATCCGGACCCGCAGGGTTTCCGCGTCGGGAAGGTCGGTCTCTTTCGAAGGAAGCAGCCCGTCGTGGTAGTCGAGGCTCCACATCCGCACGAGCGGCGAATTGACTTGCTTGACGATCGAAGCCGGCACGATGTTGTTTTCCAGGTTGTACGCCTCCTGGATCGCGCGCCGGCGCGTCGTCTCGTCGATGGCGCGCCGCATCGAGTTCGTGACGATGTCGGCGTAGAAAAAGACCCTCCCCTGCAGATTGCGCGCGGCGCGTCCCGACGTCTGGATGAGGGACGTCTCGCTGCGGAGAAACCCCTCCTTGTCGGCATCGAGAATCGCGACGACCGCCACTTCGGGCAGATCGAGACCCTCGCGAAGGAGATTGATACCGATCAGGCAGTCGAAAACCCCGCGCCGGAAGTCCGCGAGAATCGCCAGGCGCTCGAGGGTCTCGATGTCGGAGTGAAGGTACCGGCAGCGCACTCCAACCTCGGAGAAATACGAAGTCAGCTCCTCGGCCATGCGCTTCGTCAGCGTCGTCACAAGGACGCGCTCGTTTTTCGCAGCCGCGTCCCGCACAACGGCGAGAAGGTCGTCGACCTGACCCTTGACCGGGCGCACTTCGATGAGGGGATCGAGGAGACCGGTCGGGCGGATGACCTGCTCGACGACCTCGCCGCCGGCGGCCGCCAGCTCCTCTTTCGCGGGAGTCGCGCTCACGTGGAGGATCTGGTGAATGCGCGTCTGGAATTCCTCGTAGGTGAGGGGCCGGTTATCGAGCGCCGAGGGCAGACGGAACCCGTACTCGACGAGAACCTCCTTACGGGACCGGTCGCCGAAGTACATGCCGCGCACCTGCGGAAGGGTCACGTGGGACTCGTCGATGACCAGGAGAAAATCGGCCGGAAAGTAGTCGATCAGAGTCGGAGGCGGCTCCCCCGCCATGCGGCCGGAGAGATGGCGCGAGTAGTTTTCGATGCCGTTGCAGTAGCCCAGCTCCTTGATCATTTCGAGGTCGAACATCGTGCGCTGGTGCAGGCGCTGGGCCTCGAGGAGGCGATTGCCCGCGGTGAGCTCGGCGAGGCGCTGATCGAGCTCGATCTTGATCGTGGCGACTGCGCGGTCGAGCGTCTCCCGGGGTGTCGCATAGAACGTCCGCGGATAGATCGCCAGCCGGTCGACCTTCCGGAGTGCGGTGCCGCGCAGGGGGTCGGTGCGGGTGATCTTCTCGATCTCGTCCCCGAAATACTCGACGCGGACGGCGACGTCCTCGTACGCCGGGTGGATCTCGACGATGTCGCCGCGCACGCGAAAAGTTCCGCGCGTGAGGTCGAGATTCGTGCGCTCGTACTGCATCTGCACGAGGCGGGCGAGAAGAGTGGGCATCCCGGATTTGTCTCCGACCTCGATGTACGCGAGCATGTCGTAATAGGAATCCGGCGCTCCGAGGCCGTAGATGCACGAGACCGACGCCACGACGATGACGTCGCGCCGCTCGAAAAGCGCTTTCGAAGCGGACAATCGGAGCTTGTCGATCTCTTCGTTGCGGGAGGTTTCCTTCTCAATGTACGTGTCGGACTGCGGGATATAAGCCTCGGGCTGGTAGTAGTCGTAGTACGAGACGAAGTACTCGACGGAGTTCTCCGGAAAGAACGCCCGGAATTCCTGGTACAACTGCGCCGCGAGCGTTTTGTTGTGCGAGAGGACGAGTGTGGGCCGGTTGACCGTCTCGATCACCTTCGCAACGGTGAACGTCTTCCCGGACCCGGTCACGCCGAGCAGCACCTGGTCGCGCCGCTTTTCCGCGAGCCCCGCGACGAGCTTCTCGATCGCCTGCGCCTGGTCTCCCTGGGGCGTGAAGTCCGTGACGAGATGAAAGCGGCCGGAGGAGCCTGCCTGGGCCTCGCGGAAGGTCCGGGGTTTCGCACGGCCGCCCGGCGTTACGGGAGCGGGAGCGGGAGGGGGAGCGGGCTCGGATCTGCGCTCGGGCTCGATTTTGCCCGTCGGCTTCGAACGGGTCGGCCGGGGACTCACGAAGCGGGTGAAACCGCGGGAGAGGGAACCGCGGGGGTCCGAATCGGAGAATTCGATCTTGGAGGCTCGAGGACAGGAGTCGCAACCGGACCGGGGAGGGAGCGCGCGTCCGGGCTCCTCAGAGGCGCGTCTCCGGCGGCGTCCCGGAACGCGGCCGTCATGTCGTGGACCTGGTCCCGCGAGATCTCGTTGCGGGATCCGCCCGTCATGAAGACCGTTCGTACGCGCTGAAGCGGCTCGGCAGAAGCCTTGCCGGTCTTGAGCTTCCGCCGATAGGAGGCGTACGCCGCTCGCAGGTCCGCCTTGTCCTGATCCGTCACGTCCGAGGCGAAGTGGCTCTCCACCTGGGTCATGACGAAATCCGCGATCGCCTCGGGGTTGCGGCGGATGTAGAGGATGGAGCCGACGATCAGGAGGAGAAGCGCGAGGCCGGCCACCCCGCAACCGATCAGACCGACGCGCCAGCATCCCCCGCCCGATCGGGCCGGAGGCGGAATTCCCGGAGGTCCCCCGGGTGGTCCCGGAGGAGGCGGATAGGACGGCGGCGCAACGGTGCTCATGGGAAACGAAAATCTATAACAGCCGGCGGCGGAAACGGAGGCCGAAACGGAGGTGAAAATCGCAATCCCGTACAATTCGTTCGTGGCCCTCGCCCGGCGGATATCCTTCATCGTCCTGCCGCTCGTGGCCGTGGGGCTTCTCGGGGCGCTCGCGGGCTCGGCGGCCACGACTTTCGTACGGGTTCCCCGCGTCTCGGAGCTCGAGACGTACCGGCCCGACATCATCACGGAGATCCGCGGAAGCGACGGCTCCACGATTGCGCGATACGCCATCGAGCGCCGCATCCTTCTGACGCGCGCCGAGATTCCGCCCGTACTCAAGAACGCGATCGTCGCCACCGAGGACAAGAATTTCTTCCAGCATGGAGGGGTCGATCTTCGCCGGACGCTCTCCGCCTTCGCCGCCAACCTGCGCTCCCACGGATATGCGCAGGGCGGGTCGACTCTCACGCAGCAGCTCGCCCGCGCCATCTTCCTGTCGCCGCGCAAGACCATTTCGCGGAAGGTGAACGAGGCGCTCGTGGCGTTCGAGATCGAGCGGCGCTATTCGAAGGATCAGATCCTGACGATGTACGTCAACGAGATCTATCTCGGCCATGGAAACTACGGTTTCGAAGCGGCCTCCCGTTACTACTTTGGCAAGAGCGTGAAAGACCTCACGCTGGCGGAGGCTGCCCTGCTCGCGGGAATCGTCCAACGCCCGGAGGACCAGTCTCCGTTCCGTAATCCCGCTCTGGCAGCGGGTCGACGGGCGACCGCTCTCCGCCGCATGGAGGCGGAGCGATATGTCACGGCCGCGCAGCGCAACGCGGCCGAAGCGGAGCCGCTTCCGACGTCCCCGTCCCTCAAGGAAACCGTCGTTGCGCCCTACTTCTGCGAGGAGATCCGGCAGTATCTGGAGCGGACATACGGCGAGAAGGATCTGTACCGTCGCGGATTGCGCGTGGATTCCACGCTCGACCCGGAGCTCCAGGCCTGGTCCGAGGAGGCGCTCGGATGGGGGCTGCGCCGCCTGGCGCGCCGCCACGGATTCCGCCGCCCGCGCAACCTCTCCGCCGAGGGGTACGCGAAGCTCGACGCCTACGTCGATCCGTCGTGGGAGACCGCTCGGCTCGCCGAGGGCGACACGCTGCGCGGCGTCGTCATGTCCGTCGCGCCCGCCGCGGTCGATGTGCGGATTGGCAAGCAGACGCTCCCTCTCCGCCCGTCCGGATGGTCATGGACGAACCAGAAGGACGCGACGAAGCTGCTCAAGTCCGGGGATCTCGTCACCGTCACGGTACAGAAGGGCAAGGATGGAAGTGCGCTCTCTCTCGATCAGGATCCCACCGAGCAGGGGGCGGTCCTGATCCTGGAAAACTCGACGGGTGCCGTGCGCGCGATGGTCGGGGGCTACGACTGGACGACTTCGAAATTCAATCGGGCGACGCAGGCGCTCCGCCAGGCGGGGTCGACTTTCAAGCCCTTCGTCTATCTGGCGGCGATGGAATCCGGCTTCACCCCCTCGGACACGATCTTCGATGGGCCGATCGCGATCTCGATCGATCCCCGGCAACCGCCGTGGCGCCCCGTCAACTACGACCGGAAGTTCCGTGGGATCGTGACCCTGCGCGTGGCCCTCGAGCACTCGATCAACGTGCCGACGGTGCGCCTCGCCCAGCTCGTCGGCCTGTCGCACGTCATCGAGGCCGCCCACCGCCTCGGGATCCACGAGAAGCTGCAGGCCTATCCGTCGCTCGCGCTGGGCGCCTTCGAGGTCACGCTTCTGGAGATGACGTCCGCCTATACGGTCTTCGCAAACCAGGGGCTCGCCTTCCCGCCCTACACTTTCGAGCACATCACCGATGCCAACGGCGATCCGCTCGAGAGCGCCCATCCCGACGCTCGCGAGGTCACGACGCCCCAGGCCTCGTTCCAGCTCCTGGAAATGCTGCGGGGTGTCACCCAGCGCGGCACGGGAGCGAGCGCCGCGAAGCTGCAGCTCCACATCGCGGGCAAGACGGGCACGACGAGCGAGTACACGGACGCCTGGTTCATCGGGATGAATCCGCGCTACACCGTCGGCGTCTGGGTCGGAAACGACGTCAAGACGACGCTCGGCCCCGGCATGGAGGGTGCGAAGGTCGCGCTTCCGATCTGGATGCGCATTTTCGAAAAATTCAAGGACAAGGGGCGCATCGATCCGAAGGCCGACTTCGAGCCGCCGCCGAACGTGATCTTCACCGCCGTGGACTACGAGACCGGGCTCAAGGCCACGCCCGGAAGCCCCCGCCCGATCATCGAGGCGTTCGTCAGCGGTTCTCAGCCGACCGAGGAATGGAACTCGAAGTGGGACGAGATCACGCGGCTGCCCTGGTCGCTGCAGAAGTCGTTCTACCTGCCCAAGAAAGGCGAAACCGCGGCCGACGACTCGGGCGCGGCCGCTGCTGGGGTGACGCCGGCGGCTCCGACGCCTGCTCCTCGGTAGGCGGGCGCCCGGGCGCCGAAGTTTGAATCTCGCGATCTCGCGATCTCGCGATCTCTAATCTCGCGATCAATCGGTTCATCGAACTATCGGGGGATCGGGAGCGCCTTCATCCGCAGCCCTCGGCCCACCTCTTCAGGATCGCGTGATCGGATGAAAGCAGGGTGGGGGGATGCGCGGGCCCCGCCCTGCCCTCTCCCGCAGGCGAGAGGACAGGGCGCACCGGATCGGCGCGGAGGGGCCTGTTATTGAGTAGCGGAGGCGAGCGCCTGCACGTCGACGATCAGGACCGAAGTCACGTCGCGGTGGAGGCGGATGTGGACCGTGTGCTGGCCGAGGCGCTTGATCGGCTCCGCGAGCTCGATGCGGCGGCGGTCCACTTCGATCCCGCGCGCGGCGAGGGCGTCGGCGACGTCGCTCGGAGTCACGGAGCCATAGAGAACGCCCTCATCGCCCGCCTTCTTGGTCACGGTGACCGTCAGCCCTTCCATCTTCTTCGCGACTTCCTGGGCAGCCGTCTGCTGATGGGACATCTTCTCGTCGTACTTTTTCTTCTCTTCGCCGAGGCGGCGCACGTTGGCGGCGTTCGCCTCGTACGCGACTCCCTGCGGAAGAAGGAAGTTCCGGGCGTAGCCGGGCTTCACCGTCACGGTCTCTCCGCGATGTCCGAGCCCGCGCACGTCGTCGGCCAGAATGACTTTCATGTCTCGTCCTCTTCTTCCTCTTCTTCTCTTCCGGAGACTTAGATTCGTTCTCTCTTTTTCGTCTTCGACGTCCCGCCGGCGGGACCAGGCTTTTCCCAGGGGTTTTCTGTTTTCCTAGGCTTTCTGGCCCCGGCTGCGGAAGTCCGCATACCAGTCGAAGAGGCCCAGAAGTCCCACCCCGACGTTGAGGGGAAAGTAGACGACGAGGGCGTACAGACCGGCGCGGAGGATGCGCGCCCGAAACCATCTTCGGGCGAAGTGGCAGATGATAGAGAGGCCCGTCAGAAAATACAAGGCCAGAAGGGGCAGGAGCAGGTCTCCCGCCGCCGTCCGGCCCGGGCCCGACAGCAGGGCATAACCCGCGCCGGCCGCGACGAACAGCGCCACGGCCGGGGCGGGAACCCGCAGCTCTTCGAACCGCACTCTCTCGGCGGAGGGCGCCGGCCGGGCCGCCAGGGCCCCCGTGTAGAACGCGACCGCGGCTGCCAGCAGCCAGGAGGCGCCCACGAGGCCGGGCCAGTACGTCCGGGCGAATTCCTTGAAGCGCGTCATGGTCGCGGCCATCCGGGCGGCCGTCTCCGGGTCGACCCCCTTCGCCGTGGACGGACCGGTCGAGGGTGTCATGGCGTCGAATGCCGCGCCGATCTCCTGTCCCACGGAGTGGCCTCCCGTTCGCTCCCGGACGAGCAGCGCTCCGGCCAGGATCGCGAAACCGACGATTCCCAGAACGAGGAAAGCGGCGGACGCGGTGATGCCGCGGCGGACGAGGCCGGCGCAGACTACGGGCAGGGCCATCGCGACGGCGGCCAGCAGACCTCCCGCCAGCGCTTCGGCCGCCCCGGCCGTGACTGCCCCGATGCCGGCCAGAAGCCCGGCTGCGATGGCGGCTCCGAGCAAGCCAGCCGCGAGCCCGCGCCGGTGGGTGACCCGGACGAGCGGAACCCCCGCGAAGGCGAGCGCGACGGCACCGGCGAGGGGAAGGAGCAGGAAGAGTGCGAAGAGGAGCGCGGAAGACAGCGCGGCCGAAAGCACCTCGACCGCTGCGCCGCCCCCCGGTGGGACAGACGGAGCAGGCGGAATCGGTGCAGGCGCCGCCACGGTGATCTCCGCGGACGGCTCATCGGGGCCGGGGCTCGAATCCGGTTCCATGGAAAGGCGGCCCGCGACGCGGGAAACGGAGAGCTTCCGGCTCTTCCGTTCCCCGCAGCGGGCCTTCGGGGTCAGTCCGTGGCGTACGGAAGAATGGCGATCGAGCGGGCCCGTTTGATCGCGGTCTGGAGCTTGCGCTGGTGGAGAGCGCAGGTGCCCGAGATCCGGCGCGGAAGGATTTTCCCGCGCTCCGGGATGAACGACTGGAGCAACTTGATGTCCTTCCAGTCGACGTACTCGATGTGCTCCGCGCAGAACTTGCAGACCTTGCGGCGCCGGACAAAGAACTTCTTACGGCCGGGGGTCTTGCCGTCGCGGTCCTTGGCGGCTCCCCGTCCTCCCGATCGGCTGGGCATAGCGGTCATGATTCGCTCCTCTGGTCGCCGGCCGGCATCCTCTGGTCGCTCGACGCCATGGGCGCCACGGACCCCTCGGCCAGGGGGGCCGGGGCCGGACGGGGAGGCCGCTTGGCCAGCTTGATTCTCTCGCGCTCCGCGCTCTTGGCGGCGCGCTTCAACTCTTCGTCGGCCCGCACGGCGAGGTGCCGCAGGATCTGATCGGAGAGCTTCAGGCGGCGTTCGAGCTCGGCCACGATGGGCGGCTCGGCCGACACCTGAACGTAGTGGTAGTACGCCTCTTTTTTCCGCAGGATGGGAAAAGCGAGACGCCTCCGGCCCCACGGCTCGTCCTTGACGATCTCCGCGCCGCCGTCGGTCAGGATCTTCTTGTAATCCGCGGCGAGCTTGGTCGAATCCTCTTCGGAGACGTCCGGTGTCACCAGGATCACGATGTCGTACAGCCTCATGCGTTCCTCCTCATGGATGTCAATCCGGCCCCGAGGCGGAAGCCGGAGAGGAAGGTTTCTTATTCGCGCTTTGGATGGCGGCATCGGTCCCGTCGGCGAGCCAGATCCGGAGCGCCTCGATCGCCCGACCGATCGCGCCCTCGAAAACCTCGTGCTCCTCCCGGCCGAAGGGCGCGAGCACGTAGTCCGCGAGATCGCGCTCTCGGGAGTAGCTTTCCCCGCGAACGCCGATGCGCAGCCGCGGAAATTCGCTCGTCCCGAGGGTCGAGATGATCGACGCGATCCCTTTCTGCCCCCCCGCGGATCCCTGCGCGCGCATACGCAGGGTCCCGAGAGGAAGGTCGATGTCGTCCGAGACGACGCAGACCTCCGAAGGATCGATGCCGTTCTTCTTGCAAAGAGCCGAGACCGCCTCACCCGAGGCGTTCATGAATGTTTCCGGCAACGCGAGGAGGACGGCGACCGAACCGATCTTTCCCCGCCCGACCCTCGCCTGACACTCCCGCGACCGGATCCGGATCCCTTCGGCCGCCGCGAGCGCCTGGACCACCCGGGAACCGGCATTGTGCCGCGTTTTCTCGTAACGGTCCCCCAGGTTCCCGAGACCCACTATGACACGGGGATGGTCCCGGGGACCCCTGGGTCTGCCGAAGCCGAAGATGGCGCGCTGCCCTCAGCTACTTTTTGTCCGACTTTTTCTCCGACTTCTTCTCCGACTTCTTGTCCTTTTCCTCGGCCGCGGCCTCTTCGTCCGTCAGAACCTTCCCCTTCTTCAGAACCTCGGGCTCGGCCAGCTCGGCCGCTCCGTCGACCGCCGCCACCGGCTCCTTCTCGGCCGTCGGATGCGCCACGTGCACCACGACTTTCTCCGGGTCGTCGACGATCTCGACCCCCTCGATGGCCTTCAGGTCTTTGACGCGGAGAGCGTCTCCGATGCCGAGGTCCGACACGTCCACCGGCAGGTGCGCGGGGATGTTGGAGGGAAGGGCCTCGATCTCGATCTCGCGCGTCGGGATGTCGAGGATGCCGCCGTCCGTCTTGACGCCGCGGGCGATGCCGACGATTTCGACCGAGACCTTGACGCGGATCTTCGCGTCCATCATGACGCGGACGAAGTCGATGTGAAGGGCTTTGCGGGTCAACGGATCTTTCTGAAACTCCCGGATCATCGCGTGCCGCGTCTGATCAGAGCCCCCGAGCTTGAGCAGGAAGATGGCGTTCTCCCCCGCGCCGGCGCGGAACGCATCCGAGAGCGCTCTCCGGTCGACCGTAATGGGCACGGTGGCCTTGCCCGCGCCATACACGATGGCCGGGATCTTTCCGGCGACTCGCGTGCGCCTCGCCTCGTTCTTGCCCCTGCTGTCTCTCTTCTCGACGTTCAGCTCAATGGTTTTCATGCTCGACTCCGCGCGAAAAACCGCGCATAAGAGGCCGGCTTCCGCGGGAAGCGGGAGCCTTCCGAAAAGCGGGATATTCTACACGAAACGGAGGGAATCGCTAAACGAAAAGCGAGGAAACCGATGTCCCGTCGTGAATCCGCTGGATCGCTTCCCCCAGGATGGGAGCGATCGACAGGGGGTGGATCCGGGGGCAGCGGGCGACGGCATCGTCGATGGGCACCGTGTTTGTGACGAGAAGGCTCTGGAGTTGAGAAGCCTCGATCCGCTCGATCGCCGGTCCCGAGAGGACCGGGTGGACGGCCGCGGCGTAGGTCCGGCGGGCGCCCTGCCGCCTCAGAGCCGCCTCCGCCTGGACGAGGGTTCCGGCCGTGTCGACGATGTCGTCCAGGATCAGGACGTCCTTACCCTCGACTTCTCCGACGACGTTCAAGATCTCCGTCTCGTTCTTCCCCGTCCGGCGTTTGTCGATGATCGCCAGGGAGGCTCCCAGACGCTTGCCGATGGCGCGAGCCCGGGCGACTCCTCCGACGTCCGGAGACACGATCACCAGGTCCTCCAGCTCGAGCTTGCGAATCGCTTCGAGGAGCACGGGAGCGGCAAACAAATGGTCGACGGGAATGTCGAAGAAACCCTGTATCTGGGCGGCGTGCAGATCCATCGTCAGGATGCGATCCGCTCCGGAAGCGGTCAGGAGGTCGGCCATGAGCTTGGCGGCGATCGGCACGCGCGGCTTGTCTTTCTTGTCCTGCCGCGCATATCCGAAGTACGGCATGACGGCGGTGATCCGCGTGGCGGACGAACGCCGGAACGCGTCCATCAGGATGAGCAGTTCCATCACGTGATCGTTGACGGGTGAGCCCGTCGGCTGCACGACGAAGACGTCGGCACCGCGGACGTTCTCGTCGATCTGGCAGTAATTCTCGCCATCGGAAAAGTTGTAGAGCGTGAGCTGCCCGAGCGGGATGTCGAGATAGGCGCAGATCTCGTGCGCGAGCGCCGGATGAGCGCGCCCCGAAAAGATCTTAAGATCGCCGTAGGAAAAATTCGGAACCAAGGGAAAGCGATTCTATCGAATCCCGGGCCCGGAATTCCTGATCAGACGGGGCGGGCGCTCCAGATCAGACGGCGGGCGCTCTGTCTCAGACGGGATGATGGGTCGGGGTCGGCGGGACCTCGGTCGGAGCCGGGGGCCGTGCGGGAGGCTGTCCCCCGAAGGGCGGCGCCGCGGTCGGCATCGTGAGAAACGTGGGATTGGGCTGGCTGGCGACGGGCCCGCCGAACGGAGTCGCCGTCCGCATCGTTTCGAACTTTTCGGCTCCCCCGGGCTGGACGACCACGGGTCCGCCGAACGGCGTGGCGGTGGGCATCGGGAGGTATGTGTCGTTTTCCTGGCGGACAGGAGGATCCGGGGCCGGTGCCGAGGTCCGGCACGCCAGTATCACGAGGCCGAGGGCAACTCCCACTCCGCCGAGAATCGTGCCGAGGCGACCCTGTAGGCGCACGCTCTCATCCTATCTATTCGTTCGAGACTCTATTCGTTCGAAGCGATTCGTTCGAGGCTAATCGTTCGAAGCGATTCGTTTCGGGCCTCTCTCCGTGCCCGCTTCGCCGATGGGGGCCCGGCGTTCTCGGACGCAGAGTATTGCCCGCCCGGTCTTTTCCCGCGGACGCCTGCAACGCCAACTCTCCCCCACTCCCACTTCCGTCCGAATTTGGCCCCTCCTTCCGTAAAAATTCGGTACCTTTCGGCCGGAGCAGGCCGGAGCAGGCCGGAGCAGCGTGCGGAGCCCGGGCATCCTCGACGCCGCCGGCGCCGCCTCGCCGCGGAACCAGCTCGGCAACGCCGCGAGCACGGCGATACCCGAGGAGAAAAAGGGCTCGGCCGGCCTGGACCGGACCGGGCCCCGATTCCTCCCCGTCATACGCTTCTCGCGCCTAGAACAGGACTCGCAGCCCGAGCTGCACCTGGCGCGGATCGCCGACTCCGCTCTGAACGGTGCCGTCGAAATTGAAGATGAGATTGGTGACCTCCGGCCGTCGCAGATTCTTACTGTTGAACACGTTGAAGACGTCGACCGCGGGCTCGATCGTGATCGCCGCGAACGTGAACGACTTCGAGATCCGGACGTCGAGCGAGTTGTACTGGTTGTCCTTGCGGCCCAGGTTGCGACGTGTCACGGTTCCGTCGGGATTGATCCGGTCCTGCGGCGTGTTCGTCGCCACGCCGTCCGCCGTCACATCGAGCGGTTGCGCGGAGCGGTAGGAATAGCGGAAGTTCAGGTCGACATCACCGGGCGCGCTCCAGAGAAACCACGCGTTCAGGCGGTGCCTCTGATCCCGATCCGAGTATCCCCATTCCCGGCTGAATTCGGCGGTGGGATTCGACGGATCCTCGTGGATCGCCGCGTACCGGAACGTGAAGGGATCCCGCTCGTTGTCATCGTCGGACTTGTCCTTCGAGTACGTGTAATAGACCTGAAACCCGTAACGGTTCTCGTACCGCTTGTTGAAGCCGACCGTCCAGCCCCAGTAGCGGCTCTGCGCCGTCGATTCGACGGTCGTCAATACGCCGATCCCGTTGGAGCCGTTCGCGCCAAGCCCGGAGGACCAGGGCGACCCGAGGTCGGGCGAGTTGCGATCGACGAATCGCGTCAGGTGCACCGTCTTGGACATGTTGTATTTGAGCGTTCCGGCCAGTCCGGGCACGATCTCCCGATCGACTCCGAGACTGACGGCGGTCGTTCGCGGGTTCTGAAAATTCCGATCCGTGACCGTCACATCCGGATGATCCGGAACCGCCGGCAGATCGGCGGCCGGGATCAGGTTCGGATAGGCGGGAGGCAGCGGTCCGCCGAAATTCGCGAACGAGCTGTTGCGGAATATCGATTCTCCGATGCTTCCATTCGTGTTGCGAGTCCCGGCGAGCACGAGACCGGGCACGCGCGCGTAGAAGAGCCCGCGGAGCCGCGCACCACGGTCTTTCCGTCGTTCAGCGGGTCCCAGGAGAGGGCGAGCCGCGGCTGCCACATCTTCTTGTCCGAAGGAATGGTTCCGTCGGACGGAAACTGCCGGCCGTTCGACGTCTGTCCGATGAATCCCGAGAAAAACACCTGGCTCGGCGGTGTGATCGGATCGGGCTCGATCTCCGCTTCCCAGCGAACGCCCAGGGAAACCGTCAGCCCGGCGGTCGGCTGCCACGTGTCCTGCAGGAAGACGGCGGGCTCGGTCTGCCGGATGGTTTGCGTTCCGGCCTGGTCGGCCGTCAGTCCGCCGACCCCCGCGAACTGCAGGTACAGGAGCACGGGGCCCGTCACGGTCGTTCCAGCCGGACAGTGGCCGTCGCCGGCGGAGCCGCCGTTCGAGCACTCCACGTAGCTCGGGTTGTGGAGATAGTTCAGGAAACCGGTCGTCGAGCTGAAAATGAAGCGACCGTTCTCGAATCCGCGAAAGGTCTGAGACGCGTCCGTGCGGTTGTACTCGGCGCCGGCCTTCACCGTGTGCGAGCCGATGATGTAGGTGAAGTTGTCGTTCAGCTGAATACGGGTGTCGTGGTAGTCGACGGGGATGAAAAACGGCTCGCCGAAGCGGTAGCTCCGTGCGAAATCGAATGCGGTGTCGGGCAGCGGCCGATTCTGCCCGGCGATGTCCGGCCCATCGTACGAGCGCGGGCGGTCTTCGCGGGCCCACTGGCCGCGAAACTCGTTCGCCATGTTCCCGTTGAGAGTCGTCAGGAGGGAGAGCGTCCCCGAGTGGGAATCGTCCTTCTCGTCCGCGTTGGCGCTGCGACCCCAGGAGTCGACGTCGAAGGTGCCGTTCGGCTGGTCGGCCCACGTGTAGTTGTAGCGGCCGGTCGCGAGGTTGCGCGAGTTGACCTGCCAGTCGAACTTGCCGAGAAACACGCGGGCGTCGTTGCGGCGCTCGATCGGCAGATTCTCGCCCGGGCTCCCGAGAGCCGCGAAGGCCGCCACGACGTCCGGCTCGATCCGGTCGGGGTCCGTCTGCTTCGTCGCCCGTCCCTTCTGGACATCCGCGGAGAGAAAGTAAAAGAGCGAGTCCTTCAGGATCGGACCACCGAGTGTCGCGCCGCCCTGGATCTGACTGGAGTCGAATTCGGGCGACCGGCTTCCGTCGCCGTTTTCGGGACGCGCCGAAAGGTTGTGGTCCTTGTAGAAGAAATGCGCGCTGCCATGGGTATTGTTCGTGCCGGACTTCGTGATGACGTTCACGAATCCGGACGACGAGCGCCCGAACTCGGCGCTGGCGCCGTCGGCGACCACCACCACTTCCTGGACGGCATCCAGGTTGAAAGTGAAGGGGGGCCGCTGACCGCCGCGCTGCTCTCCGAAGAAGGGGTTATTGAAATCGGCGCCGTCCACCGAAATGTTGTTCTGAATACCCTTCTGTCCGTTGACCGAAAGCTCGTCCCCGTCCGGACCCTGGACCGTGGTCACGCCCGGAGTGAGCTTGGTGAAATCGAGGAAGTTCCGGCCGTTGTTCGGCAGGCTCTGAACCGCGCGCTCGTCGATCCGCGTCGAGCCCTCGGTGCGAGCCGACTCGATCACCGGCGCTTCGGCCGTCACCTTTATCTCCTGGGTCACGGTGGAGAGCTCGAGGCGGAGGGCCAGGTTGATCGTCTGCCCGACCTCGAGGCGCACACCTTCCCGAACGAGAGTCCGAAATCCGGACAGCGAAATCGTGATCCGGTAGGGGCCGAGGGGAAGGAGCACCCCCCGGAAACGGCCTTCCCGATCGGCCGTCGCGGTCTGCTCGAAATTCGTGTCCAGATTCCGCAGAGCGATGGTCGCTCCCGGGAGAACCCCCGAGTTGGCATCCGAAACCGTTCCCTGAATCACGCCGGTCGTCGCCTGAGATTGACCGACCATGACGGCCGTGGCCGAGGCGAAGCACACGATGAGCAACAGGACGCGGGCGAGAAACCTCGTCATGACACCTCCTCGATTGTGAATTCCGGATGAACTGACTCCGATCCTGCCAATGGAGAAGGGCGGCGGTCAAGAACGAATGTGGAGAGACGTGTAAAGTTTTCCGCGGGCGGGTAACGGTCACGCGACCGCCTGGTGGATGAGGGCGCTCGGGTCGCCGCGCGCCGGACTCCGACGTGCGGTCCGGTCATCGACGTGCGGTCCGATCATGCGGCACGCGTCTCTCTTTCAGGCTTTTCAGGCTTTTCAGGTCGGGGTCGAAGCCTCACCACCGTTACGCCGACGTCGGCGGGAGTACGAAGTGCGGCGTGCCGAGTGCCGAGTCCCGCCGAACGAGAAGGATCAGACAGTGGGCGAGTTAAACTCGGACCCGTTGGGGCGTCGCCAAATTGGTAAGGCACCGGCCTTTGGAGCCGGCATTTCTAGGTTCGAGTCCTAGCGCCCCAGCCATCAAGGTGGAAACCTCCCGTCTTCGCCCTCCCGGCTCGTCGCGGACGAGACTTCTGCCCGGCCCCCCCTCGACTCGGATCGGAATCCCGTCAGACTCCCTGGAGCGTCGGCGGCTCGGCGAAGACTTCTTCCGTCCGGGCCCCCGCATCCGAAGACGAATCGGCGCCGCCAGATTGCGTGCGCGACCGCGCATACTCGTCCAGAATCATCTTTTCCATGCGCTCGCGTGTCTCGCGATTCAGAGGATGGGCGATGTCCTTGAACTCCCCGTTTTTCTTCCGCTTGGAGGGCATGGAGATGAAAAGACCGTTTGGCCCGTGAATCACCTTGAGATCGGAAACCAGAAAGCAGTCATCGAGGACGATCGAGACGTAAGCCTTGAGCTTTTCCTCGTCGACGGGGAAAACCTTTACCTGTGTGATGTCCACTGCGAACCTCCGGGAGGCGAGGTCCGGCGTCGGAACTCTCGTCGGCCGAGGGTCCGGGCTCTCAAGATCTCCGCCTCAGGATGACGTTGCGCCAGAAGATGTTCCGCCCCGGGTTTCGCGCCGAAGAGGACGATCGTCGAGCCGGATCCGGTCATTGCCGACTCGCGAGCCGCCTCCGCCGCGGATTCCAGATAGGCCTTCATCGCAACCTCCATCCTTAGCACGGGGGATGCCATCTCATTTGGTCCGAAAAAGCGTGCCGACGTATCGACCTCGAGGCGCACGGGCAGAGTCGCCGGACCCGTGCGACCTCTCGCGAGCTCCGCGAAAGCGTCGCGGGTCGAGATGGGAAATGGCGGAAAAAAGAGGAGAAGGTCGGCATCCGGCTCGTCGGGAAGAGAGCGGATGTGCTCGCCCCGGCCGGACACCTCGGCTTCCCCGCCGACGAGGAAATAGGGAACGTCGCTACCGAGGGCGAGCGCCAGCGGGGCCAACCGCTCTTCCGGAAAATCCGGGGCCCAGAGCAGGCGGAGAAGCCGGAGTGTCGACGCCGCATCGGAGCTCCCGCCTCCGAGGCCCGCGCCGATTGGCACGCGCTTTTCGAGAACGATCCGCGCCCGGGGCTCGATCGCGAGCTCTCCCGCGAGGGATCGCGCGGCGGCAAGCACGAGATTCTCGCCGGACCCGGGGATAGGGCGTCCGGACGCGACGAGCTCGAGAACCTCGGCCGGCCCGACGGTGATCGTGTCGGCGAGATCGATCGAGGAGAAGCGAGAGAGCAGCGCGTGGTATCCGTCGGGACGCCGCGGCCCGACCCGCAGCTCCCGGTTGATCTTGGACGGCGCCTCCGCGGTCAGGAGCGTCACGGGACCGGCTCTCTCGCCTGGAGCACGAGTCGGAGGCTGTTCCCCGTCCGGATGTCGGTCAGCGTGAGAGCGGGTGGCCACGGTGCGGGATCGCCGTCGTAAAGAACCTCGACCGTCCCCTGGGCGCGTTCGACGCGCAGGCTCCGCAGTCGTGAGCCGGCAACGTCGAGCACCGCGCGCGCCTCAACCCGGCCTCCCCCGTCCCAGATCAGGGAGGCGTCGCCCCCCTCGATTCCGTCCACGCGCGGCGAGCCCGATTTCCAGATTCCGCCGAGAAGCCAGAGCAGCGCCTCGGGCTCGATCTCGATTCGCGGGAATTTCTCTCCGTGCAGAGCGCCACCCGAATACTCGGCCAGCGTCGAGCCGAACGGGCCCGACAGAGTTCCATGGACGTCCGGGGCCGTCACGAGCGCCAAGAGTCCCGACACCGATACAAGTCCCTGCCGGATCTTCGCGTCGTAGAGAAGCCGGGACGGACCCGCGGTTTCCGCCCGAGCGATCGCCGAGTTCCATGCCCGGAGGGCGCCTCGAGCCTGGTCTTCGCCGGCCGGAAGAAAATGCCGGGGAGCCGGGCGCGAAGCGCATGCCGCCGCGAGAAGGAGGGCGGCGACGATCGAGATGCCCGCCGGAACGCGGGAATCCTGCACGGGACTCCCGGCTGCATCCGGGCCGCGGAGCGGGCCGTGAGCGGTCAGGCTCTGACCTCGGAAGCATCGCCGGCCGCGGCCCGCTCGACTCCCATCGAAACCGGATTACGGCTTGGCCGTCAGTTTCGGCCGCGCCTTCTTCAGTTTTTCTTTGACTCTCTCCGGATCGTCGGGCTTCAGAGTCAAGGACCGCTCCCAGTGGCGGACGGCATCGTCGAGGCGGCCCTGACGCTCCAGCAGGTCGCCGAGGTGCTCCTCGATCGTCGCGTCGTCCGGGTCCCGGCGCTCCGCTTCGCGCAGATTCTTTTCCGCGAGCTCGAGCTTGCCCAGCCGGAAATACGCCCAGCCGAGGGAATCGAGATAGGCGCCGTTGCGCGGCTCGCGGGCGACGGCCTTCTCCAGAAACGAGCGCGCGCGATCCAGATGCATACCCTTGTCAGCCCACATGTAACCGAGATAGTTGAGCGTCGCGGCGTCATTCGGCCTTTTCTCGAGGAGCTGCAGGAAGAGCTTCTCCGCTTCCTCCGACGACCCGGCCCGTTCGAGAGTCGAAGCGAGGCGGAACAGGACGTCCGTGCTCTCGGGAAAGCGAGCGGATGCGTCGCGCGCGGTTTTCGAGGCTGCCGCGTAGTCCTTCAGCCGGACCTGCGCGTCGGCGGCCGCGAGGACTCGCTCGAGCTCCGGCGACACGGCCATGCGGGCGAAGGAGGCCGCGCTTCCCGTCTTGTCGCCCGCTCTCGCCTGAAACTCGGCCACCGCGGCCTCCCACTCGAAGCTCCTCGGCTCCAGGGCGAGAGCGGCCTTTGCTTTCGCGAGACCGTACGTCCAGTCGTCGGAGTCCCGCGCGGAGGCCAGCAGAAGCCGCATCGCGCGACCGTCGACGGCCTTGCCGGAGGTCGCGATCGGCTCCAGGCGCTTGCGGGAGGCGGCATAATTCTTCTCGAGGTACTCCATGTATCCGAGCTCCCGCGTGGCCCACAGGCGCTGCTCGGTTGCCTTGGGGTCGGCGCCGGCGCGCTTCAAGCTGTCCTCGAAGAGAGCCTGAGCTTCGGGGAAGCGGCGCTCGCGGAGCAGCTCGGCCGCCAGGGCGCGTCGCGAGCCTTCGTCCTCCGCGTCGGATTTCAGAAGGTCACGGAGGATCTTCTCGCCGCCGGCGACGTCGCCTTTTTCGAACAGGACCTGCGCGAGAAGGCGACGGATGTCCCGGTTTTCGGGCCGGCGCGTCGCGAGCTCACGCGCCCGCTTCTCGGCGTCTTCGAATCGTCCGGCGCGCGCGAGATCGAGCGTGATCCTCTCCTCGACCGCCGGATTCTCGGGATCCTTCTTCTGCAGGTCCGCGAGAAGCTTCAGCGCCTCGTCGTAGCGGTCGTCTTCCTCGTAAACGTCGATGAGGGCGGCGGAGACTTCGCGGTCCGTCGGATCCGCTTCGAGGAGACGGAGATAGAGGGCCTGGGCGTCCGCGGATCGTCCGGTCTTCGCGCGAGCTTCCGCGGACATGCGGAGGAGAGCCGGCTGCGAAGCCGTCTCGGGGAGCTCATCGAGAAGCTGCGCCGCTTCTCCCGCGCGGCCGCGGGCCAGCAGCGCCCGGGCGAGCGTCGCCGCCGTGGCGACGTCGTTCGGAGCGAGCTTGCGCGCGATTTGCAGCTCGTCGATTCCCCGGTCCACGCGGGCGACGTCCTTCTCCCCGGCGGCGAGCTCCAAGCTTCCCAGGAGGCGATGCGCTTCGGCCATCCTGGGGTCGAGGCGAACGGCCTCGCGCGCCTGTTTGACCGCCTCGTCCTGGACGTTGAGATCCCTCAAGAGCTGGGCATACTCGAAGCGGATGACCGCGTCGTCCGCGATCCGCTCGATCACCTTGCGGTAGAGGTCGAGGGCCTCCCGGTACTGGCCGTCGCTGACGGCACTCCGGGCCCGGAGATAGAGCTTGCGGGTGTCCCGGTCGCTCGCGGCGGACGATGCGGGAGGAGCCCCGGGTGTCACGGGAGCCGCGGGCGTAACGGGAACCGCGGAAGCCGCAGCGGTCAGGAGGAAGAGAGAGACGAGAGCGAGGGAACGCGTGAAATGGCGCATCCCGGGCAATTTAGCACGCCCCGGGCCGTCCGTCCGAGGCCTCGCGGGGAGTCCGCGGCGCGGAACCGTACGATCTACGCCATAATCGAAGACTGACATGACTCGTCTCGGTCAGCTCCTCGTTCGGGCCGATCTCGTCTCGGAAAATAACCTCGCTCGCGCGCTCGGCGTTCAGAACTTCGCCGGGGGCCGGATCGGCACGCTGCTGCTCGAGCGCGGCTCGGTTTCCGAAGACGATCTCGGCAAGACGCTGGCCCTCCAGCACGGGGTCGAGTACGTCCCGTGGAAGCTCCTGGCGGACGTGGCTCCCATCGTGATCGCGGCGCTCCCCGCCAAGTTCGCGATCAAGCATGCGGCAGTCCCCTACGACCGGTCTGAAAACGCCATCAAGCTCGCCCTGCGGGATCCCGCGGACCTGCGCATCCTGGACGAGCTCTTCTTCGTGACCGGGCGCAAGATCATCGCGAGCGTGGCGCCCGAGGTCCGCATCTACCAGGCGCTCGAGAAGTACTACGGGGAGAGGCGCACCCCGCGCTACGCGATACTCGCGGAAAAGCTGTCGCGCCCCGCCCGCGGATCGAGGGCTGCCGCTCCCCCGCCGCCTCCCCAGTTCTTTCCGGAGCCGGAGCGCCCTTCCCGTCCGCTGCCCGAGCCGGCGGAGATCTGGGGGGACGCGCACGACACGGATCTGAGCGCCCCGCCTCCCATCACCCAGTCTTGGAAGCTCCCGGATCAGAAGGGCGGCTGGGCGGGCGAGTCGTCCATGCGGACTCCCCGGCTTTCCGCCGAGATCCAGCCGATCTCGTGGGAGGAGATGCCTCCTTCGCCTTCGCTATGGACGCAGGAAACGGCCGCGGGAATCGGGGCGTCCTCCGAGACCCCGGATGCGGGAGAAAAGGCGGGAGAGGAGGCGGGAGAGGAGAAGAAGAAGGCGGCCGGCCGAAAAGAGGCCTCGCAATCAGCCGGGATCTCGGCCGTCGCCGCACCGCCGGAAACCGCAGCGCCACGGCCGGCTTCGGCTCCCGAGCTCTCCCTCGTTTCCGCACCGCTCGCACCGCTGGCTCCTGCGTTCCCCGGCACCGCGCCCCCCGTGGGATATCCGAAAGTCCCGACTGCGGCCGATTTTCCCGAGGTTGTGGCCGCGACCGATCGGGATTCGATCGGCCGGGCCGTCCTGTCGGCCTTGAGCCGATTCCCCGCGGCGGCGCTTTTCGCCGCGCGGCCCGACGCCGTGGCCGGGTGGGCCGCCTCGGGAGCAATCGACTTCGAGATCGTCCGCCGGATCACCATCCCCTGGACGGATCCCTCGGTCTTCCTGAACGTCCGTCTCTCGCGGTCCTTTTATCTCGGCCCTCTGCTCAATCTTCCGCAGCATCGGGATCTGGCCGAGGCCCTGGGCGGCTGGCCGGACGAGATCGTGGTTCAGCCCGTCCTCATGAAGGAGAAGCCCGTCGCGTTCCTGGTCGCGCTCGGCCACACCGAAGGAATCACGCCGCTCGATCTCGTCTATCTCCGGGAGCTCGGCGAAGCCGCCTCGAAGGCGTTCGCGGCAGCCATCCGTCTGAAGAAGAAAGAGATATAATCTCTCACCCGTTCCCCGCGTGAGGCGTTCCCGGCAGGAGGAGAGAGGAAGACATGATCAAAGCGGACATCGTCGACCTCGTCGTCGATCTCGCGGCCATCCCCCGCGCCAAGGCGGCGACTGCCGTCGAGACCGTCATCGAGTCGATGCGCTCCGCGCTCGGCGCCGGTGACCGGATCGAGCTCCGAGGATTCGGGGTTTTCCAGGTCAAGCGCCGCAAGCGTGGGATCGGGCGCAATCCGAAGACCGGAGTCGAAGTCACGATCCCGCCGGGCAACACCATCCGGTTCAAGCCGGGAAAGGACCTTCGGGACCTTCCCTGACGCCTGACGGACCGATCGGCCCTCCGGAAATCGGCGCCGGATGCCGAAACCATCGACTTCTCTCGACTTCCCTGTCGTCCATCCGAGATCCTGCCGTAGAATAAGCGGGTGGCCCCCCGCCGCATCGGCGAACTGCTAGTCGCCGAAGGATTGCTCACCGAGGGCGCCGTTCAGCGCGCTCTCGGTTACCAGCGTCTTTCGGGTGAACGCATCAAGCTCGGATCCATTCTTCTGAACTGGGATCTTCTGGGGGAGGACGTTCTCCTCGAATCTCTCGCCAAGCTCCACCGATGCCAGGCCGTCACGTGGGAGATGCTCCTCGCCACTCCGATCGAGACGGTTCGCCTCCTCCCCGCCGCGCAGGCGATCCGTATTGGCGCGGTTCCCTGGGCCGTCGAGAAGGGTGTCATCCGCGTCGCCTTCATCAATCCGTCGAACCTCGCGTCGATCGATGAGGTGGCTTCGCTGACGCGCCGTCGTGTCGTGCCGGGCGTCACGACGGAAGCGAGGCTGCTCCAGGCGCATCAGCGCTACTACGGCCGGCACGTCCCTCTCGAATACCGGCCGATCCTGCAGAAGCTCGACCGCCGCTCGACAACCTCCACGAAGATCGATCGGGACTTCCGTTCGTCGGACATCTCGCGCCCTTCGGACGTCGTGCAATCGGACCTCGGAAGTTCGCACTCGCGTTCGCGTTCTTCCGATGAGCGGGACTCGGCAGTGAGCCCGCGCTCGACCAGCTTCGAGGGGACCGCCAGCGTCCCGATCCGCGTCGAGATCCAGGAGGCGTCGGCCGAGCCCCGGCCCCGGGCAGAGCGCTCTGACCCGGTTCTCGAAATGCCGGACGTTTCGGACTTCCCCATCGCGGCGGCGGCCTCTGCCGGTTTGACGATGCTCCCGGAGACGAAAGCGGAGGAGGAGCAGCCTTCGAATCCAACCGGGCCGGACAAGGGCCGATCCGGGTCCCCGGTCGCCTCCTTCCACCCGTCCGATTCGTCGGACTCTCTCGAGTCCGCGGAAGAGTCCCTGACGGACTGGGTCGGCGAGGCGCTCTCGGCGTTCACGGAGGGTCCGCGAGGGGGCTCCGGCCGCTTCGACTCGGAACGGTCGTCGTCTTCCGCCGGCGTATCCGATCCGTCGCTCTTCGGGCGGGAAGCTTCCGCGCTCGCCTCGGACCCCGAAGCGCTCGACCTCCTTCCGGAGACGAATGCGCTGCGGGATCGTCCGACCAACTCGATGCGTCCCCATGCACATGCATCCCGGCGCATCGAGCCGGATTCGCTCCCCTCCGAAGCCCACTCGCGCGGAATCCCGGCTTCCATTCCGCCGTTTCGCCGCGCCTCCGATCCGGCTCTTTTCGAGGACCTGTCCGATCCCGGCGAATCCGATCCCGGCGAAGTAGAAGTAGAGAAGCTCGAGGACGCCGGCGAGAGCGATGCCGTCGCGGCGGGGATGTGGAACCCGTCTTCCGCGGAGGAGGCCTCCGCGCCCGGTTCGACGGCGCTCGACGCGGCTGCCGGCGCCGGCCGGCGGGACGAAGTCGCGGACTCCCTCCTCGAGGGAGCCCTGGAGACTCTTCCCCGGGTGCTGCTGCTGGCCTCCGGCCGCAGCGGCGTCACGGGCTGGCGCGGGCGCGGCCCGGGCATGACCCCGGACGTCGTATCGGGGATCCGCGTTCCCGTCTCGGAGATCTCGATCTTCTCGTCCGTGCAGGAGTCGGGAGTGCCTCACTTCGGTGCCGTGGATCCTGCGGAGTGGCCGCGGTCCCTCGTCGCGGTCTTCGGACCGGAACCGCCGGACTGCGCGATTTTCCCGATCCGGATCCTGGATGGTGTCGCGGCATTCCTCTACGCGGACCGGCTGGGCGCCCCGATGCAATACGAAGACTTCGCGATCGTGGCGCGCGCGTCGGCGTCGGCGGCGAACGTGCTCTCCCGTTTCCTGCTGCGTTCCGACCGTTCGAGCTCCCCCGTTCGCTCGTAGCGGCCGTAACTCATCCGAGGCGGAAGCGCCGCTGGATGTCTCGGAGAAACAAGCCTCGGCCGTGAGATAAAGAGAAGGCCATGGACCCGAGGGACCCGTTTTCACCCCCGAGCCCATCCTCCGATTCCACCCGCGGCGGGCGCTGGTCCCGGTTTCAATTTCGGTTCCCGTATGCCGAGCATCCCCTTTTTCACCTGGCGCTGTTTCTCCTTTCGTTTACTTCGATGACTGCCGCCGGGGCTCTCTATTTCAGCGGCGCCACGACGGTGACCGCGGCGATCACGCGCGGGCTCCTGTTCTCGGTTCCGGCGATCCTGATCCTCGGGACGCACGAAATGGGGCACTTCCTGATGTGTCGCCGCTACGGCCTGGCCGCGACCTGGCCCTATTTCCTCCCGGCGCCGACCATGTTCGGCACGCTCGGCGCCGTGATCCGGATCAAGGAACCCATCCGGCGGAAGGCGTTGCTCGTCGACGTCGGCGCGGCTGGCCCTATCGCCGGCTTCGTGATGACGATCCCGTTTCTCTTGTACGGAGTGATGCACTCGAGCCCTGCCGCCGCGTCGCCGCCCGGCTCGGAGACATACGTGTTCGGATATCCCCTCGCTCTCCGTCTCGCGCAGCAGTGGACCGGAACGGCGCCTTACACGAGCGCCACCGTTCACGAACACCCGACACTCATGGCGGCGTGGCTCGGTCTGATCGTCACGGCCCTCAATCTGCTGCCGATCGGGCAGCTCGACGGAGGACACGTGCTGCGGGCGGTCGTCGGCCGGCGCCAGCCTGCCGTGTCCCGAATCGTCCTGCTCCTGTGCTTCGGCGCCGCCCTGCAGGGAGGTTACTCGTGGGCGATCTTCGGCGGGATCGTGGCCCTCGTCGTCGGGATCACGCATCCGCCCGTCGAAGACGACGACGAGCGCATCGGAACGGGCCGCCTCACGATCGCGCTCGTCTGCCTCGCGCTCTTCCTTCTCTGCGCCACGACGGTCCCGTACGGACCCCTCAGCGATAAGCCGTAAGGGGAAGCGGGAGCGGGCGTCTCGCGGGATCGCGATCGAGCGATCTCGGGATCAATCAATCTGCCGGGATAGGAACAATTTTAAATCAGGAAGTACCGGATCGAATGGATCGTGGATGCTCCCCAGATTCCCGATCGTTCGATGGTTCGATTGATCGCGAGATCACTAGATCGCGAGATCGCGAGATCCGTACTCGTCGCCGTTCACGATCGAGCGCCACCCATCTCCTCGTCCGGCGGCACCTCGACGACAAAAGTCGCCGGCCCGTCGTTGACCAGCGAGACCTGCATGAATGCGCCGAAGACCCCGCGGGCGACTCGGACTCCCGAAAGCTCGAGCGCCGCGCAGAAATGCTCGTAGAGAGGCTGCGCGAGCTCGCCGCGGAGCGCGCGCTCGAATCCCGGACGGCGGCCGCGGGAGAGGTCGGCGAGGAGCGTGAACTGCGAGACAGCCAGCACCTCGCCCCCGACGTCCGCGAGTGCGAGGTTCATCTTTCCTGCGGGATCCTCGAATATCCGCAGGGACGTCACCTTGCGCGCGGCCTCCTCCGCCTGGCGGGCGGTGTCCCCCCGCTCCGCTCCGACCAGCACGAGCAGGCCCCGGTCTATCCGGCCCAAGCTCTCCTCCGAGACGTGGACCTCGGCGCGCGTCACCCTCTGAATCACGAGCCTCATGGGGACGGCGCTCGTTTCCGACGGATCGCTACCGCGCGGAGCTCGCCCGGTTCCCGCGATCCGGCGGCGGCGGCCACGGCCCAGTAAATGAGGGTCGCCCCCGCGATCGTCGCGCCCAGGGCCGCCGCGCCCAGGGGTCCGCGCCAGGATGCGAACGAAATCCATCGCGATGCCAGAATCAGGGCACCGCCCATGGCCGCGGACGCGACCAGGATGCGCACGAGGGACGATCCGATCTCCCGACCGCGAAGCCGGCCCTCGCGCTTGCGCAGGACCGCGAGCAGGATGATGACGTTGACAGCGGCGGCGGCCGACGCCGCATATCCGATCCCGGCGAGGCCGAGCCGCCGCGTCAGGAGGGCGCAGAGAAGGATGAATACCGCTCCGTCCGCCATCGCGGCGAGAACCGGAAGCCGCGTGTCCTTCAGAGCATAGAAGGCCGGGACGACGACGCGGACTCCGGCGAAGAAAATGAGCCCCGCCGCGAGCGCGCCGAGCACGTCGGCGGTCGGGATCGTGTCGGCGGGAAGAAATCGTCCCCCTTCGAAGAGAACCCGCACGATGGGAACCCGGAGCAGGATCAGGCCGATCGTCGCCGGGACGGTCACGAAGGCGATCAGGCGAAGGGCGAACGCCAGATTGTCTTTGAAGGGACCCCGGTCCGACGCGAGCGCCTGCCGCGAGAGGTGAGGCAGGATCGCCGTCGCGAGCGAAACGGCGAAGCCGCCGAGGACGAGCTCTTTCAGGCGGTTCGCGTAATACAGATGCGAGACGCTGGCGTTGCCGAGGGACGAGGCAAACCGCGTGGCGATTACGCCGTTGATCGTGTTGATGCCGTACGCGAAGAGTCGCGGCGTCATGAGAACCAGAACCGAACGCACGGCGGGGTCGCTCCAGCCGAGCGCGGGACGCCCGACGGCGCGCAGCTTCCGCAGCTGAGGCACCTGAACGGCAATCTGCAGAACACCCCCCAAGAGCACGCCCGCGGCGAGACCGTAGGTGGGCTCCGCCAGCCGGGGCGCCAGGACCGCGGCTCCCAGGATCATCGCGACGTTCAGGAAGAGCGGGGCCGCCGCCGCGACCGCGAACCGGTGCCGCGCGTTCAGCACCGCCTGGCAGAAGGCCGAGAGCGACACCAGGAGAACGTAGGGGAAGATCCAGCGGTTCAAGGCGACCGTGAGCTCGAACTTCCCCGGAATGGTCCTGTAGCGATGCGCGAGGAGGTCCACGAGCCACGGCGAGCACGCGATGCCCGCGACGGTCAGGCCCGCGAGAATCAACGCGAAGGTGCCGACCGCCCGGCCGACGAAGGCGCGCGCCTCTTCCTCGGATCGCGTGTCGGAAACCTCCGCGTACACGGGGATGAACGCCGAGGACATCGCCCCCTCGCCGACGATCTCCCGGAGCATGTTCGGGATCCGGAAGGCGACGAAGAAGGCGTCGGAGCGGGTTCCGGCTCCGAGCAGGAGCGCGATCACCTTGTCGCGGATGTAGCCCGTGACGCGGGAAAGAAGAGTGAGCGGCGTGATGATCGAGGCGGACCGGACGATCCGCCCGCGCGCCTCGTGATGATCAGGGGCGGACATGGCCGGGGGAATTGTAGGTGACGGGGCGAAGCGGCCTCCGGAGGGAGCCGTGCCCCGGCCTTTCTCGTGGGAAGTTGCCCGGCCGTTCTCGTGAAAAGAAGCCCCGCCTGGAGAAGTCCGGAAGGGCGAAACCCCAGCGCATCACGGCGGAAACTCAGAGAGAAGAGAGACGACCTTCCGGATCGGATGAGAAAAGACGCCGAGGGTCGCCTCCGACTTCGCATTTCCGAGTTCGATGGCATCGTCGCCCGATGGCGTTATCGCTCGGCGGCTCGATGGCTCGACGGCTCAAACGGCTCAAACAGCTCAACGGCTTAACGAATCACAAATTGTGAGCGCGAGACCCGCAATTCGACGACGCCCCTCACCCCGGCCTCTCGCCGGGAGAGGGGAAGGCACCTTGCCGGAAGCGACTCGCGGCCCGAACCCGCGGTTCGATATCTCGATGGATCGCGTGACAATGAGATCGCACGGTGATCATGAGATCGCGATACGGCGTGACGGCGAGACGGCGAGACGGCGCGATTCGGCCCGGCGCCCGACTGGCTCCCCGCCCCCAATTCACCGGCTCCCCCCGGGAGAGCTGTCCCCCGGGAGAGCTGGGAAACGTGCTCTGTTCTAGAACGGCACGTCGTCGTCTTCCATCACCGGCGCGTCCGCAACCTCGCTCACTTCGCGCGGTCCCGATGACACTCCCGCCCCGCTGCGCGAAGCGTCGCGGGGAGAAAGCATCACAACGTTGTTCGCCTTGATTTCCGTCTTGTACCGCTTCTGTCCGGCCTGGTCCTCCCAGCTTCGGGTCTGCAGGCTTCCCTCGACGTACACCATCTTCCCCTTGTGCAGATACTCGCCGCAGATCTGCGCGAGCTTTTCCCACGCCACGACGTCATGCCATTCCGTTTTTTCCTGGCGCGCCCCCGAGCTGTCTTTCCAGTTCGTGGTGGTCGCGACGGAGAAGCGGGCCAGAGACGTTCCCTGCGGGGTCGTTCGGATCTCGGGGTCTTTTCCCAGGTTGCCGATCAGGATGACTTTGTTGACGCTCGCCATGTGTTCTTCCTCCTTCTCAGGTGATCCCAAGATAATGCATCTGCCGGCTGGACAAATGGCGTCCTGCCGTCGCCTGCGCCGCGATGATGCTTGCGGCGTGAGCGCGAGAGGGTCGGGGCGCGGAGGTCTTGACGGGGCGATAGTTGCCCGGCTCGGCCGGATGCGGCCTCGACCGGGCCCAGCGAGGTTGGCTCCGGCTCCCGCAACGGGAGGCTCCTCCTTCCCTCTGGTCAGGAGACTCCTCCCGTTGCGAGCTGTTGCATCAGCCGGGCTCTTTGATTCGGTGCGTACAGGTAGACCTTGGGACCGCCTTCCCCCTCTCCCGGCGGGAGAGGGCGGGGTGAGGGGGCGCGGAGATCTTGACGTGGCTGATGTGACAGAGCCGGGCTTGCCGATTCGGGATGAGCAGCTGTTTTGAGGATCGCGAGATCGTGAGATCGAGGAAGGAAGGGCTCAGCCGGCTGCGGATTCGAGCAGCGCGGCGATGTTTTCCCGGAGTGTCGCGATCTTCAGCGGAGGGCCGGTTTCGGCGGCCAGGCGCGCTCGGGTGTCGGCTTTCCTGGCGTAGCGCGCCAGCCGTCCGGAGGCTTCGGCGCGCCGTTCCTCCGGGACGTCCCGCTCGACGTACTGCACGCAGTCGGGGTATTCGAGAATCCGGCGGCACACGAAGAGAAGATCGCACCCGGCCCGCGCCGCCTCGGCGGATCGCTCGGGGAGCTCGCCGAAGGCGGCGAGCGCTCCCATCTCCAGGTCGTCCGAAAAGGCGGGGCCCGAGAATCCCATCATACCGCGCAGAAGCCCCGTGGCCCGCATCGGCGAAAGCGACGCAGGCAGGCCGTCCGGTCCAGCGGCGTGCGAGATCATCACGGCGCCCGCCAGGTCCATCACCGCCGCGAACGGGGCCAGGTCCCGGGCTTCCTCCTCGGGATCGTCCGGCAGGATCGGAAGCGCCTGGTGCGTGTCGAGGCTGGCCCGGCCGAGGCCCGGGAAATGCTTGGCGCACCCGGACACGCCGGACGCATGCAACCCCTGGAGAAAATCGCCCGCAGCGGCCGCGATCTCGCCGGGATCGGAGGAGGCGACGCGGCCCGCGAGCACGCGCTCCGAAGCTCCGGGGAGACGGCGGTCGACGACCGGCGCCAGATCGATCGTGAATCCGAAGGTCCGGCACGCGGCCCCCGCGAGCCGTCCCGCTTCCCCGGCCATGCCGATCCTCGCAGCCTCCGCGAAGGAGATCGACCGCCCGAGAAGGTCGCGAAAGCGGTCCACCGGCCCGCCCTCCTGGTCCACCGCCAGCCGCGGCGGGCCGGGGAGCGCCGCGACCGCCGACACGAGCTCGGCCAGAAGCTCCGGCGTTTCGAGGTTTCGTCGAAAGAGGATGATCGACCAGGGAGGAAATCGGCGGAGGATCTCCCGTTCTTCGCCGGTCAGGACCGGACCTTCGAGCCCGACGCCGAAGAGACCGCTCGCGCCCGGCATGGCGGTCACGACGAAGGTGCCTTCACGCGCTCCTGGAGGGATGCGAGCAGCGACAACGCGGCGATCGGCGTGAGCCGGTTGACGTCCACCTCGCGGAGCTTCTCGAGGACCAGGCTCTCATCGGACGAAAACAGCAGGATCTGACCGTTGCCGGCGCTCTCTCCCCCGTGACGCGCCAGCACCGGCGCGCCCTGGACGTCGAGCTCCTGCTTCTCCAGGTTCGAGAGGACTTCGCGCGCGCGAACGATCACGTCGCGCGGCAGCCCCGCGAGCTCGGCGACCTGGATGCCATAGCTTCGGTCGGCGGTGCCCGGAACCACCTTGCGCAGGAAGACCACCTTGCCGTCGATCTCGCGCACCGCCATCGTGGCGTTGGCAATCGCCGTTCGGACGAGCGCGATCTCGGTGAGCTCATGGTAGTGGGTCGCGAAGAGCACGAACGCTCCCCTCTCCGGCGCGTCGTGCAGATGCTCGACGAGCGCCCAGGCGATCGAGAGACCGTCGAAGGTCGAGGTCCCGCGTCCCACCTCGTCCAGGATGATCAGGCTGCGCGCCGTCGCGCCGCGCAGAATGGCCGCCGATTCAAGCATCTCGACCATGAACGTCGATTCGCCCCGGGAAAGATGATCGGCCGCGCCGACCCGCGTGAAGATCCGGTCGAAGATGGAAAGCTCCGCCCGTGCCGCGGGGACGAATGCGCCCGCCTGTGCCAGGAGAACCGCGGTCGCGACCTGCCTCAGGTACGTGGACTTGCCGCCCATGTTGGGCCCCGTCACGAGGAGGATCCGTTTCTCGGGGGAGAGATCGCAGTCATTCGGGATGAAAGGCTCCTCGCGCCGCACGGCCTCGACGATCGGATGGCGGGCGTCGACCAGGCAGAGGCGCGGCCGCGTTGAAATCCGCGGACGGCACCACCGGCCGGACTCCGCCGTTTGCGCGAAGCTCGCGGCGACGTCGACCGCGGCCAGAGCCGCGGACGCGGCGGCCACACGGGGACCACCCGCCGACAGGTCACGCAGGAGCTCCGAGTAGAGACGGTCCTCGATCTCTCCGATCCGCTCCTCCGCCCCGAGAATTCTCTCCTCGAGGTCCTTCAGAGCCGGCGTCACGAATCGCTCCGCGTTGGCGAGGGACTGCCGCCGGATCCAGTCCGCCGGGACCCGGTCCCGATGAGCGCTCCCGACTTCCAGGGAGTATCCGAAGACGCGGTTGTATCGGACGCGGAGGTTGGAGATGCCGGATCGCTTGCGCTCCTCCGACTCGACGGCGAGCAGGGCAGTCTGCGCGTCGCGGCGAAGGCCGCGCAGGGCATCGAGCTCGGGGTTCGCGCCGTCCCGGATGGAGCCGGCCGCCGAGGCGAGGATGGGTGGATCCGCCGCCACGGTATCGGCGACGCGCCGGACGAGATCCGTCACGTCGGGCATCCCGTCGAGCAGCGAACGGAGCCTCGGCGCGGTCAGAGGAGCTCCGGCGCGCCGGACCGTCCCGACGGCGTCCAGGCCCGCCGCCCACGAAGCCACTTCGCGGGGGCCTGCTGTTCCTGCCGCGATCCTCGCGAACCGGCGTTCGAGATCCCCGACGCCGTCGAGCGCGGACTGAACCGCATCGCGCTCGGAAGGCCGCTGCACGAGCTCTTCCACGGCGTCCCAGCGGGACTCGAGCTCGACCGGGTCGGTGGAAGGCCGCGCGAGAGCATCGCGCAGCGCCCTCGCCCCGAGCGGCGAGCGGGTCCGATCGAGCAACGAGCAAAGGCTTCGTTCCGCGGAGCCGTCCGAGGATTCGAAGAGCTCGAGCGTCGCGATCGCCGACGCGTCGAGCCCCATCCGCTCGCCGAACCGCAAGGGCTCCGGCGTCGAGAGGTGACGGGCTCGTCCCGGGCGGAGCTCGTGCGCATAGGCGCGAGCGGCGGCGGCCGCGCGGCCTCCGGAAGCGGCTTCCGCGGGGTGCTCCGGGCCGGCGGATGCGTCGGCCGGGACCTCCGACCACGACGCCTCGAACCACGCGGCCGGACGCCGGCTCTCGGCGATTCCGCGGGGAATCGGGAGCGAGACGCCCTCCGGAATCAGGATCTCGCGCGGCCGGAAAAGAGCGAGTGCGTCGCCGATCCGGGACGCCGGCAGGATGCCCGCGTAAAAGCGGCCGGTGGAGAGATCGAGGAAAGAGGCCTCCCATTCCGAACCGCCTTCCCCGGGATTCGAGCCCGGACCATTTCCGCTGCTCGAGGGAACGAGAGTCGCGAGAAAGGAGGCGGAGCCCGGGACAAGAGACTCGGCATCGAGCACCGTTCCGGGGGTCACGATCCGCGTGATGTCGCGCCGGACGAGACCCTTGGAGGCCCTCGCGTCTTCCATCTGATCGCAGATCGCCACTTTGCGGCCCGACGCGACGAGCTTCGCGACGTGGTGCTCGACGCTATGGTACGGAACGCCGCACATCGGGGCCTCGATGTCGGAGGACTTGTTTCGGGCCGTCAGGGCGATTCCCAGGATTGGCGCGGCTTCCTTCGCGTCCTCGAAGAACATCTCGTAGAAGTCGCCCATCCGGTAAAAGAGGATGGCGTCGGGCGCCCGGCTCTTCATCTCGAAGTATTGCCGGAGCATGGGCGTGGCGCGGGGGTTCGCGGCGCTCACCTCGCTCACGGTTTCCTCCCTCGCGCGCCGGCCCGACGAGAAAACGGGGTGTCCATGGATGATCCGGGTTAGCATACCTTCGGAACCGCGATGCCCCAGAAGCCCTGCAGGCGCTGAGGTTGGAAGGCTTTCGAACAATCCGAAGAACGCGACGATCTCGAGAAACTCGAAGAACGTGAAGACCACGACCTCGGACACGATCCTCGCGATCGACACCGCAAGTCCTTCGCCCGCGGTGACGGTCGCCGGTGGCACAGGGGTTTTCGACGTGATTCTTCCGCAGGGCCGGCACGCCTCCGAGGAGCTCCTGTCCGCCATCGCGTCCTGTCTCGCGGGAGCGCAGGCGCGGCTGACCGAATTGAGCCGGATCGCCGTGTGCTCGGGGCCAGGTTCCTTCACAGGCGTTCGCGTCGGACTGGCGACCGCATGGGGGCTGTCCCGGGCGCTCGGAATTCCGGCCGAGACCGTTTCGACCCTCGAAGTGCTCGCCGAAGCCGCCCGCGCGATGGCCTCTCCTGTCCAGCCTTCCACGATTCCTGTCCAGCCTTCCACGATTCCTGTCCAGCCTTCTACGATTCCTGTCCAGCCTTCTGCGATCGCCGCCGTCCTCGACGCGGGTCGCGGGGAAGTCGTCTGGCAGCCGTTCGAGCTCGGCAGTTCCCGGGCGCGGGCCGAAGCCCCGATCGCGCGCGTGCGCAAGGAGGAGGCCGCGCGCGCGTTCGGAGGCCGGCCGGTTGCCTGTATTCCGGCGGACCTCCTCGGTCCGGCGCTTCCCTCCGGCCCCCTTTCCGCTCTTACCGCTCCCCTTTCCCGTGCCCTCGCCGAGGCCGTCCGACGCGAGGCCGGCACGGTTGCGCACGGCCGATTCGCCGCGATCTATTCGCGGCCGAGCGCCGCGGAAGAAAAACATGGCGCTGCGTAAGCCCGACGTCGAGGGCTACGCGGTGACGCCCGCGACCGCGGAGGACCTCGACGAGATCGCCCGGATCGAGCGGGAGTCGTTTCTCGTGCCGTGGAAGCGGGAGTTCTTCGCGACCGAGCTCGACGAGCCCTATCGATACGCGCGAGTGCTGTCGGGCGGGCGCGACGCCGAGCCCTCGATCGGCGGTTATCTCTTCGCCGTCTCGCTCTACGAGGAGTTCCACATCAACAAGATTGCGACGGATCCGCGCGTCCGCAATCGCGGCTACGGGCGCCGCCTCCTCGAAGACTCGATCGCGCGAGCCGGGAGCGTCCGCGCGACCGCGGTGACTCTCGAAGTCCGCGTGTCAAACCTCCCGGCACGGGAGTTCTATCGCTCTTACGGATTTCGAGAGGCCTACCGGAGAAAGGCGTACTACCAGGATGGCGAGGACGCGCTCGCGATGGTCCTGGCGATGGGAGACGAAACATCTCCTCGCGGGAAGTGACCCCGGCACAAGCTGTCGGCGTTCCATTCCCGATTTCTGCCTTCCGCCCTCCGCCAGTTCCGCCCCCTTTCGCGACAGACCTTGTACGGTCGCTCTCCGGTCGGTACACTCCGGTTCGTGGCCTTCCTTTTTCCTGATTCCTCACCCACAAAAAAGGAGGTTGGAACGATGCAACAGTCGATGGAGTCCCTGAGCGAGGTGGACGCGGAATACCGCCGCCTCCATGACGAGCACCAGGATCACGAGCATCGCCTCGAGGCGCTCGCTTTCAAGTCGGCTCTTTCGGAAGAGGAAGAGATCGAGGAGAAGCGCCTCAAGAAGGAGAAGCTCGCCCTGAAAGATCGCATGGAGGCGATCGCCCGGAATCACCGCGGCGCGCCGCACGAAGGGGTCGCCCACTGAGGCTTCCGTTCGCGAAAGAGGGGTGGAAGTTCATGCTTCCGGCCCTCGTTCTGACCGTTGCGGCCGCGGCCACGGCCCATCCCGTCTGGGCCGTGGCTTTCGCGGCGCCCACTCTCTTTCTGGTGCAGTTCTTCCGTGATCCCGAGCGCATCTCCGACGCCGATTCCGGAACGCTCCTCTCGCCCGCCGACGGTACGGTCCTCTCGATCGGACCCGCACCGGAGTGCCCTCCGGGCGCCTCCCGCCGGATCTCGATTTTCATGTCGGTATTCAACGTCCACGTCAATCGCGCTCCCATCACGGGAGTGTTGTCGGCCTACGCGTATTCCCCCGGCAAGAAGCTCGCGGCCTTTTCGGAGAAGGCATCGCTCGAGAACGAGCAGAACCTGATCACGATGACGTCGAAGGCGGGGGTGGCGGTCGCGTTCAAGCAGATCGCGGGCGCTCTCGCGCGGCGCATCATCTTCTATCCGCGGATCGGCGAGACGATCGAGCGCGGGCGCCGTATCGGGATCATCCTGTTCGGCTCGCGCGTCGATTTCTTCGTGCCGGACGGCGCCGCGATCCTCGTCTCACCGGGCCAGAAGACGCGAGCCGGCCGGACGCCGCTCGCGCGTCTCGCCTCCGAAGGCGATTCGGCGCCGCGCTCGTGATGGCCGGGCCGGAGTTGTCGAGATGACCGAGGGGAAGGCCCCGGAAGTACCGGGAGACGCCGTTCGGACCGGCGAAGCTCCGTCGACGGGAGAGCCCCGGGCGCGCCGTCTGTCCAAGGAGCGGCTGTCGCGCGGCCTCTTCGTTCTCCCGACGCTTTTCACCGTCGGGAATCTCTTCTGCGGTTATCTCTCGCTCTGGTCCTCGATCAACGGAACGTTCGAGCGTTCCGCGATCCTGATCATCATCGCGGCGGTGCTGGACATGCTCGACGGACGGATCGCGCGCCTCACGAACTCGGAATCCGCGTTCGGCGAGCAGTACGACTCTCTCGCCGATCTCGTGTCGTTCGGCGTCGCTCCCGCGATCCTCGTGTACTCGTGGGGGCTCGCCGACTTTTCCCGGCTCGGGCTCGCCGTGTCGTTCTTCTTCGTCGTGTGCGGCTCGATGCGGCTCGCCCGCTTCAACATCCAGACGAAGATCGCGGACAAACGTTACTTCGTCGGCCTCCCGATTCCGGCCGCCGCCGGCACCATCTGCACGCTCGTCCTGGCGACACCGGAGAGACTCATCGATCGCGTCTGGATGACGGGCGCCCTCGTCGCGACCTTTCTCCTCTCCTACCTGATGATCTCGACCATCCGGTACCGCTCGTTCAAGGACGTCGACCTGCGCCGCCGCCGGCCCGCCTGGATTCTTCCGGCTATTGCCCTCTTCTTCATGGCCATCGCCTACAGGCCGATCATCTCGCTGCTCGTCGCCGCCGCCGTGTTTGCGGCGTCGGGCCCCGTGGCCAAGGTCGCGGGTCTGTTCCGCCGGCGAAAACCGAGCTGAGAAGGGGCGATGAGGTCTCGCCGGTGTCGGCTCTCCGGTGCCGGTCCCGAGCTCCGAGTCCGGGGTCGAGGTTCTGAAACCTTCCGAACACATCCGCCCGAACGGGACTGCGGATCGTTGAGCTCAGGCGGTTTTCCACGACGGCCGAGCGGCTCGCAGCGGATCGGTCAGGCGGACGGCTGAACTCCTGAACAGCTGGACATGTGAACAGCGGAACAGGCTGGAGGGCTGAACAGCGCTCCCGCTATCGTCCCTTCGACGGCGCGGCCGGCGATGTCATCGCGCCGTTCGGATCATCCCCTTCCCGCGACACTTCGGCGCCGGCGGACGAAAGCACGTGGATGCGATGCGTGCAGCAACCCTTCGCCGGGGGACGCCGGACGACGATGCGGGCCGGCTCGATCTTTTCCCAGGGCCCCACGAGCGTCTCGAAGAAACGGAGCCGTGTCGCGCGGCCGAGCGTTACGGCGCCGCCGTCCGGACCGAAGACTTCGAATCGATCGAATCCCCCCGCGCGGACGTCGCTGATTCCGCCCTGCGGGACGTCCACCTCAACCCAGTTCGATGTGCGGGAAACCATCGATGCGTGCGGCGTCGGATTTTCCGCCGAGAGGGTGATCGCCGAGCGCCCCGGATCGATCGCGATCCGGAGGTCGGTGTTGAGGGGATGGCCGAGGAGGATGTCGTTCAGGGCGGCGACCGTGAAAATCCGATCGGCTTCCGTTCGTCCGGATACCGACACCACGCGTCCCTTCACAAAGCGACGCCCGGCGAGATCCGCCCCGAACCGGTAAACCATGTCGCTCAGGGAAGGCTGCCGGAACTGCACCCGGTCATTCGGCCGGAACGAGAAGCCTCCGGCGGACAACGGCTCGTGTGGCGTCAGGAGAAACGCCGAAGCGGATTCTTCCTTGAGCGACAGATCGTGGGCAAACTCGACGCGGGGATCATTCGTGAGTTGGGCGAGGACGGACTCCGGAAGCCGCCGATCGGGTGATCCTCCCGCGATCCATCGCCCGCGGGCGGCCGGCCGGTATGCCGCGAGCCAGGGGCGTTCGAGCCCGTCTGTCGCAGCGGGGTCGGCGGCCGCTTCGTCCCCGAATACGAAGGCCACGATCCCGTCGGCACCGTCGGCGAGCTTGCGGAGGGCGTCGCGCTCGGTTTCCGACGGGATGAAATGCAGGCTCCATGTGAGGAGGTAATTCTTCGGAAGCTTCGAGCGAAGGCCGAGCAGAAAGGCGCCATAGGCTTCCGCGTTTGCGGCGGAGAACGGGACATCGACGTGGATTCCGCGGAGCGGGCCGAACCGGGCGCCGTCGCGCAGGGCCGCCTTCATGCCGAGCCCTGCGGCGTCGGTGAGTGCGGCCGCCTTGCGAGGATCCGCGAAAACGCTCCGGGCCTCCTCCCCTGCCGAGATCACGAGCGTCACCGCGACCTTCGAAAACGGGTGAGCGGGCGGAGCGATCTCCCTGGGGATCCAGCGATCCCCCTCCGGAGAGAGAGCGGTGTGAGGAATGAATACCGACCCGAAACCTCCGTGGGAGAGGGTGGCCTCCTCCGCTCCCCCGCCATTGGCGGTTCCGTCCTCGAACCACACGGCGTCGCCGGCGGAGAGCCGGGTCTTCGTGCCGGACTGAGAGGAGTGGCAGCCGGCCACCCACAGGGAGCCGGCCGCCGCGGCGATGAAGAGGACGTACCGCGAAAGGGGCGCGCGGCCGGACGCGAGCTCTGCACGGTTCACTTTCACGAAGGCACCCCCGTTTCGTCTGCTGATGGCGATGGCGATGGCGATTCCGAGGGAAGGTCGAACATCACGCGAAACCCCCCTTCCTGGCGATTCTCCGCCGTGATCCGGCCCCCGTGCTCCTCGACGATCTTCTTCGCGATGGCGAGACCGAGCCCCGTCCCGCCGCTCTTGGCGGAGAAGTAGGGGTCGAAGAGCCGGGTCAGATTCCCGGGGACGACTCCCGGCCCCGAATCCTCCACGGTGATGCGCGTGCGCGCCTGATCGCTCAGGGCGATCAGTGTGATCTCGCCGGTGCGGCCGGAGAGCGCCTCGACCGCGTTGCCGAGAAGGTTCGAAAAGACGCGGCCGAGCAGGCGGGCGTCCGCCTCCGCGATCAGCCCGTCATCGACGCGCAGATCCCATCGGATGCCGGGAGCCCCGGCATATGCCGCCGCGGCCTCCCGGGCGAGCCGGGACACGTCGGTCCGGCTCATCTCCGGCGCCGGCAGACGCGCATAGTCGGAGAACTCGGAGGCGGCGCGTCGGAGCTCTTCGGTCTGACGCAGCACGTTCGACACGCATTCCTCCAGCACCGCCTCAAAATTTCCCGTTCCGCGCCTCCACACTTCCCGCAAATGCTCGACCGACAGACGGATCGGAGTCAGCGGATTCTTGATTTCGTGCGCGATGATCCGCGCCATCTCCGCCCATGCCGCCAGCCGGTTCGAGCGCACGACGTCCGAGATGTCCTCGAGAACGGCCATGCGCGTGCCTTCGCCGCCGAGCGGGAGCGGCACGGTGACGACCCGCCACCGCTCGCCGGGATGCGCTTCGATCTCCACAGCCGACAACGATACCGAATCGTCGGCGAGAACGCTCCGGACCGCCGCCATCGCTCGCCCCGGAAAGACGTCCTCGATCGTTTCGCCGTCTGAGCGGCCCCCGCCGAGCGCCGCCGCGGCGGGGTTCGCGAGCACGACTGCTCCGTCTTCCCGGTACGCCACGACGCCCGCGGTCATGTGCGAGAGGAGGGCGGCAAGCCGCTCCTTCTCCGCCGAGAGAGCCTCGGTCTGTTCCTTCAAGCTTCGCGACATGGAGAGAAAGGCTCGCACGAGCTCCCGCAGCTCCTCGTCCGGCGGCTCGGCCAGGCGTGGGGAAAAGTCCCCCGCTGCGACGGCGCGTGTTCCGGCGACCAGGTCGGCGACGGGCCGGGCGACGCGGACGGCCAACCGGCCGGCAATCAGGGCCGACACGAGGAACACGAGAAGGCTGAAGGCGGAAACCGCGGCCGTGAACTGGCTCGCTTCCGCTTCGGCGACCCGCTGCTGGGGCAGGAGCAGGATCGAGAGGAGCGCCGGGCTTCGCACGCCGGGCGCGCCCGGTATCGAGGAGAGGTCCGTCGTGATTTCCTCGAGCCGGCTCTCGGCCACGATTCGGGAGCCGACCTGCTGACCCGAGCCCGAGAGACCGATGGCGACGTAGGCTGCCGCCGGCACGCGATCGGGCACGAGCCCCGCCGAATAGAGGTCGCGCCTCGACGTGGCGAGCAGCGTGGAATCGGGGGCATATACCGACAGGTCGTATCCCACGGCGTTGGCGAGCCACGCGAGGATCTCGTCGTCGATCGAGCCGAGAGCGCCGCGCCCTCCCGTCGCGGACGGGATGTAATCGTCGAGAACCTTTCGGGCGGTCTCGAGCCCCGTGCGCGCGTGGTCCAGAGTGTCTCTGCCGGAGCGCTCGACGATCGTCGTGCGAATGAAGAACGTCACGGCGAACAGAGGAACCATCACGACCAGCACGAACAGACCGACCAGACGTCCCCGGAACGTCCGGAGGCCTTCCGGGAAGAACGTCCCCGAGGAGCGCCGGGCGGCGAGAAATCTCCAGAGAAACAGGACCATCGCGACGCCGGCGAGGATCGAGATACCCGGAAGAAGAAGCGCCGCGGTGAGGAGCCGGCCGAAAAAATCAGGGCCCGGCACGGCGACGAGGCGATATCCGTCCGGGATCGCACGGACTTCTCCCCACAGGTCTTCCCCGCGGAACAGGAGGTGCGCGGACACGGGCTTTCCATGGGCGCGCAGCTCGGCGCGAACCGGATCGGAGAGCGGCGGGCCGTCGTCCCGGCGCTCTCCGTCCCGCGCGTAATTCGCGATGATGGCCCGGGGCGGATCCTCGGCGTCCGCCCCTCCCGTGCGCGATTCGCCGAGAACGACCCGGCGGTAAAACTCGATTCGCGGCGGCAGCGGATCCCACTCCGGCCAGTCCGCGGTCGACACGGCGACCGAGCCCCAGCGCGATCCGTTCGCAAAAAGAGCGACGGTGCGATGAACGAGCGCGACGTCGTAGCGGTCGATCCGAACGGGCCCGCTTCGCAGGGGCCGGCCGAACTCCGGCTCGGGAATGAGGGAAAACTTGCTCCGCGGCTGGCCCGCGGCGTCGAACACCTCGAACGAGCTCACCGTCGGCTGTCGGTTGTCCCGCTCGCCGTTCTTCCAGATCCGGTACGCCAGGTCGGACAGGTCCGTCTCCGCGATTGGAGCGGGCAGTTGACGCGCGAGATCGAAAGCCTCGACACTCTCGACGGCGCGTTCCGCGGCGAAGGCGGCGTCGGCGGAGGCCTGCGTGGGGTCGGGAATCCGGATCGACGCCGCCCGTCGGACGGCCATCGCGACCCGGGAGTGCTCCGAGAGCGTCGATGCCGCGAGGACGACGAGTAGCGCGGTGCCGGCCGCCAGCCGGGGCCACACGGCCGCTGGTCGATCCCGGACCTCCCCGACGGCTCGGGCCCACAGGACGAGCGCGACGAACGTGACACCGACGAGCCCGGTCAGGAAGGCCGGCGAGGGCGTGACCAGCGCGAGGGCTCCCGCGAGCGCCGCGCTCGTCATGACGACGGCGAGGCCCAGGCTTCGCCGGTTTCCCGGTGACAGGCTGCTCGAGACGAGGGCGAGGGATCCGAGGACGAGCGCCGTGAGCCCGGCCAGGCGGAGGATCGCCGAGGGCGACCCGACGAGACGGGATCCGAGAGCGGGCGGCTGGATCCGCTCCGCGGCGAGCAGCGCGAGACCGAAGAACACGAAACCGGCAGCGCCCCGGAAAGTTCTCGCCGCGCGGGTCGTCATAGACCGGCGCATGGCCGCAAGTGCAGCGGGAAGAACCGCGAGGCCGCCCGCGAACATCCAGACTCGCGGCGACGCGAACGCCCTGCCATCGAGCGTCGTCCGGGCTTCGAGCGCCAGGAAAATCAGGAGAAGACCGGCGCCCACGCGCGGCGGGTCATCCGCGCGGCCGATCAGGAAGATCGCCACCGCCCCGACGAGCAGAAGGGCGTATCGAGCGCCAGGTGGCCGCGTCGATGGAACGGTACCGGATGCGCGCAAGGCGAGGAGCGGTTTCCCGCCGGCGCTCGAGAGCGTCGGAGCCGGCTCGGCCGGCAGGGGCGCGACGGGGACCCAGTTGAGCGCGCGACCCCGGAGACCGAGGGCCCGGGCGAAATCCGGCGCCTCGACGGGAATCGTGCGCGCCGCGTAAACAATCCCTGACTGGGGCTGGCCCGGAATCGTCCGGCGCACGAGGAGGGTCAGCGTCGTCGCACTCCATCGCACGCCCGTCCCGTCGCGATCGAGCAGCCCGGCGAGGGATGAAGGGGCATCGCCCCACCATGCGAGCGAAGTCCCGGCCGGATCCGCCAGGGCGATCCAGGAACCGGCCGGGGCGTCGCCGAGTGCCTGGCGAGCGGCCGTGAAGAGAGTCAGGCGGTTGATCGCCACGCCGCCGCCCTGCAGCGAACGGGCGACGTCGGATCGGGCGGCCAGCGCGCCCGCACGAGCCGCGAGCGCCGCCGCTTCCGCGCGAACCGCCGGAGCGAGAGTTGCCGGCTCCCGGCGCGCCACCGCGGGCCACGTGACCCACCCGTCCGCGTACGCGAGAGCAAGCGCCGCGATCAACGCCGCGGTGGCGACGGCCGCCGCGAAGGGCGCTCGCCGTTCGGGCGTCACCGGCGGGGAGCGGGCTCGGGCGTTCCGACCGACGGCAGGTCGAGACCGCGCTCCTGCGCCGTCGCGATGGCCTCGGGGTAGCCCGCATCCGCGTGGCGCATGACACCCGAGCCCGGATCCGCTCGCAAAACGCGGGCGAGGCGGCGATCCGCATCCGCGGTCCCGTCCGCGACGACCACCATGCCGGCGTGGATCGAATACCCGATACCCACGCCGCCGCCGTGATGCACGGAAACCCACGTCGCGCCGCATGCCGTATTGAGAAGAGCGTTCAGGATGGGCCAGTCGGCGATCGCGTCGGATCCGTCCCGCATCGCTTCGGTTTCGCGGTTGGGCGAGGCCACGGACCCGGCGTCCAGATGATCGCGCCCGATGACGATTGGCGCCTTCACCTTGCCTTCGCGGACGAGCTCGTTGAACCGGAGCCCCGCGCGATCCCGCTCGCCATAGCCGAGCCAGCAGATCCGAGCGGGCAGCCCCTGAAACGCGACGCGCTCGGCGGCGAGCGTGAGCCAGCGCGCCAGCGCCTTGTCTTCGGGAAAGAGCTCCAGGAGGGCGGCGTCGGTCGCCGCGATATCGGCCGGGTCGCCCGAGAGCGCCACCCATCGGAAAGGGCCCTTCCCTTCGCAGAAAAGGGGACGGATGTAGAGGGGGACGAATCCCGGTATCCGGAAAGCGTCGGCGACGCCCGCCTTGAGGGCCTGGCCCCGGAGGTTGTTGCCGTAGTCGAAAGTCACGGCTCCGCGATCCTGGAGGGCGAGCATCGCCCGGACGTGCCGGGCCATCGTCTCGTAGGAGCGGCGGATGTACTCGGCCGGGTCGTCGGCGCGCAGACGCGCCACGTCCTCGTCGGGGCGGGCTTCCGGGACGTAGCCCGTCAACTCGTCATGGGCGGACGTCTGGTCGGTCAGGAGGTCGGGCACGACGCCGCGCTCCAGGAGCCGCTCGAGCAGGTCGACCGCGTTCGCACAGACTCCGACGGAGAGGGGCCGGCGCGCCGCTTTCGCTTCCAGAGCGCGATCGATCGCGGAATCGATCGATGCCTCCCGCACGTCGAGGTAGCGCGTCGCGAGCCGCCGCTCGATGCGCCGGGGATCGACTTCCGCGATGAGCGCCACGGCGCCGTTCATCGTGGCGGCGAGAGGCTGCGCTCCGCCCATGCCGCCGAGCCCCGCCGTCACGAGCAGCCGACCCGCGAGATCTCCCTGGAAGTCTCGAACTCCCGCCGCGGCAAACGTCTCGTACGTCCCCTGCAGGATCCCCTGGCTCCCGATGTAGATCCAGGAGCCGGCCGTCATCTGCCCGTACATCGTCAGGCCGAGCCCCTCCAGGCGTCGGAACTCGTCCCCGGTCGCCCACGCCGGCACCAGCAGCGAGTTGGCGATCAGGACCCGGGGAGCATCCGCATGCGTCCGGAACACGCCGACCGGTTTCCCCGACTGGATAAGAAGCGTCTCGTCGTCCTCGAGCCGTTGGAGCGTTTCGATGATCCGTTCGAAGGCCTCCCAGTTTCGGGCGGCCTTTCCCGTGCCGCCGTACACGATGAGATCCTCGGGTTTTTCGGCGACGTCGGGATCGAGATTGTTCTCGAGCATCCGGAGCGCCGCCTCCTGTTGCCAGCCGCGGCAGCGCAGCTGCGAGCCCCGGGCGGCGCGGATCGTTCGAGACTTTGGCCCGGGCACGGAGAAATAGTAGTCGAGAAGCCGGCCGGAGCCCTACCGGAGCCCTACCGGAGCGTCTCCGCCAGTCGCTGGACTGCGGGTCCCGACAGGAAGCGCCGGGCCGCCTCCAGATCCGGAGCGAGCTCGCGGTCGGCGTCCCACGGCCTCACGACACGGCGAAACGCGCGGCGCACCGCTTCGAGAGGTCGCGACGACACGAGCGGTCGGAGAAACTCCATCGCCTGGAAAGCGGTCATCATCTCGATCGCGAGGACACGTTCGAGGTTCGCGACGATCGCCGCCAGCTTGCGGGCAGCGATCGGAGACATCGACACGTGATCTTCCTTGTCCGCGGAGGTCGGAATCGAGTCCACGGACGCGGGGTGCGCGAGAGCCTTGTTCTCGGAGACGAGCGCGGCCGCGGTCACTTGCGCCATCATCAGGCCGGAGTTCAGCCCGCCGTCTTTCACGAGAAAGGCGGGGAGATCCGACAGGGCTGGATTCAGCAGCTTCTCGATCCGGCGCTCGGCGATGGACGACAGATCCGTCGCCGCGATCGCCGCGTAGTCGAGGACGTATCCGACGGGAGCACCGTGAAAGTTTCCTCCCGAGATGATCTCGGATCCGCGGGCGAAGACGAGAGGGTTGTCGGTGGCGCTGTTCATCTCCCGCTCGATCGTTTCGCGGGCGTGCGCGAAAGCGTCGCGCGCGGCGCCGTGGACCTGCGGCATGCATCGCAGAGCGTAGTTGTCCTGGATTCGGCCGCAACCGCGATGGGAATCGCGGATGGCGCTTCCCGCGAGTAGACCGCGAAGGTTCTCCGCCGCCGCCAGCGCACCCGGGTGCGGGCGGACACTGACGACCCGCGCGTCGAATGCGGCGTCGGAGCCCCGCGCCGCATCGAGCGAAGCCGCTCCCACGATATCGGCGACGCGGGAAAGGTAGAGAGCCCGCTCGAGTGCGAGCCCGCCGACGGCCACCGACATCTGGACGCCGTTGACGAGGGCGAGACCTTCCTTGGCGGCGAGCGTGACCGGCTTCAGTCGAGCGGCGGCGAGAGCGGCGCGGGCTCCCATGTTCCGACCGCGATATCGGGCCCGGCCCTCTCCCATGAGGCCGAGGGCGAGGTGCGCGAGCGGGGCCAGGTCGCCCGAGGCGCCGACAGAGCCCTGGCACGGGATCACGGGCAGGACGTCCCGGTCGAGGAGCGCCAGCAGCGCCTCCACCGTCGACGCCCGTATTCCCGAGAATCCCTTCGCGAGGGCGTTGACGCGCAAAGCGATCATGGCGCGGACAGCGCCGTCGGCGAGCGGATCTCCCACCCCGGCCGCATGGCTGCGGATCAGGTTGCGCTGCAGAGCCTCGAGATCTCCCGGCGCCACGGCGACGTCGGCGAACTTTCCGAATCCCGTCGTGAGGCCGTACACGCGCTCCCCGCGCCGCACCGCTCGATCGACGACGCGGCGGGAGGCGTCGATGGCCTTGTGAGCGGACGGGGCGAGCGTCACGCGGGCGCGGCGGGAGGCGATCTCGCGGAGATCGTTCACCGTGAGTCGGGTTCCCGTGAGGGCGAGAGTACGCATGCGCGGCGCGATTCTACCGAAGCGGGGGCCTGCCATCCGCGCGCCCGGGCGGCCCTCGCGCGGTGCGCCGGCCGGTGTTACGCTGACTCGCTTTTTCAGCACAGAAAGAACAGGCGAAGCGGGACCCTTCGCCGCGGATCGAGAAGGGAGCACCGGTCGTGAAGGTCGTCGCGATTCTGGGCGGACAGTGGGGAGACGAGGGCAAGGGCAAGATCATCGATCTCCTGTCCGACCGTTTCGACATCGTCGCGAGATACCACGGCGGGCACAACGCCGGACACACGGTCAAGTTCGGCGACCGCCACTTCGCGCTCCACCTGCTTCCTTCCGGAATCGTGCGCAACCGGGTCGGCGTGATCGGCCCGGGAGTCGTGGTCGATCCGGACGCACTTCTTTCCGAGATAGCGGCAGTCCGCGCCGAGGGCGTCGAGGTGGGCGACAACCTCGTCCTCTCCGACCGCGCCCCGGTCATCCTCCCCTACCACCGGCTCCTCGATATGGCGCGGGAGTCGGCGGCGGGCGACGCCAAGCTCGGAACGACCCTGCGCGGGATCGGGCCCGCGTACGAATCCGTCGCCTCGCGGTACGGGATCCGGATCGCCGACCTCTATCGCCCGGATACGCTCGCGCGCCGCGTCGAAGCTCTCGCGCGCGAGATGGGAGGTCTGATCCGCACGCTCGGTTCGCTTGACGTGCCGCCGGTGGAGGCCGTTCTCCAGTGGCTCGCCGCGGCCGCGAAGCAGATCGAGCCCCACGTCCGCGACACGGGACGGTTCCTCCGCGATCACCTCCGGAGCGGCGGCACGCTCCTGGCCGAGGGAGCGCATGGCGCGATGCTCGACGTCTCCGCGGGCACGTTTCCATTCGTGACGTCCTCGACCTGCACGTCCGCGGGAGTCGCGGCCGGTCTCCACATCTCTCCGCGGGCGCTCGACGCGTCGCTCGTCGTCCTGAAGGCGTACACGACGCGCGTCGGCGCCGGCCCTCTGCCGACCGAGCTCAACGATGCGACGGGCGAGTTCCTGCGGACCCGGGGCAACGAGTACGGCACGTCGACCGGACGCCCGCGCCGCACGGGCTGGTTCGACGCCGTGGTGGCGCGTACGGCGGTGGAGCTATCGGGCGCCGGGGCGGTCGCGATCACCAAGCTCGACGTGCTGGACGACCTCGCGGAGATCCCCGTCTGCGTCGGATACCGGCTCGACGGCCGCGAGATCCCGGACGTGCCGCCCCTCGTCGAGGATGTCGAGCGGCTCGAGCCGATCTACGAGACGCTTCCCGGCTGGCAGGCGAAAACGACGGCCGCAACGCGGAGCGAAGACCTGCCGCCGGCCGCTCACCGCTACGTGAAATTCCTCGAGGAGAAAATCGGAGCCCCGGCCGTCTTCATCTCGACGGGCCCACGCCGGGAAGAGACGGTCTGGCGGCTGGACTCCGACTTCATCCGCGACCTGCCCGCGGCTTCGTAGTGCAGCGCGGTACCTTCGGCCGGAAAGCGCCTACGCACGTCGGAGAATAAGTACGGCCACGATCGCAAGCGCGAGAGCCGCTACGGCGAGCGAAGCCGGACTCAGCGTCGGCACCGACCCGACCGTGGCATCCGTGTCTACGACCCGAGCGAGGAACATGTCCGCGAATGTCTCGTCGCCGACCTTCGTGTCCACTTCGCCGGCTATCAAAATCGATCCGTCGGCGGGAGCCAGCACGGAGTAACCGGTGGTGTCCTTCCCGAGGCCGACCGTCAGTATTCCCGCCGACCCGAATCGCGTGTCCGGCATCCCGCCAGAACCGTATCCTGCGAGTACGATTGCGGAATGGGCGAACGGAATGCCCGTCAGGACGATCGATCCGCTCGGCGCAACCGCAACACTGTTGGCGATGGCGAACGCCGGGTTCGCGATCGTTACCAGCCCGCCCGTCCCGAAGCTTCCGTCAGGCGAGCCGTCGGGAAGGTACCGCGTGATTGCATTGCCGCTGGCGACCACGATTCGGCCGAGGGAATCCATTGCCGCCGCTCCTGCCGAAAGCCTTGTGTCCTGAACGATTCCGGCGACTCCGAACGCCGGATCGGGAGTTCCATCGGCGAGTAAGCCGTGGATCAACGTGGTGTCCGGCAGCCGGGAAGACGACACGACGAGGACCCTTCCGTCCTCGAGGGCGAAGAGCCCCAACGCTCCGTTATCCAGAAGCGGAACGGCCAGGAGAAGCTTGCCCCCGCTGCCAAACGCAGCCTGGAGGCTGCCGTCCGTTCGGTATCGCGCAACAGCGATGAATGAGGAGGAATCGCGAACGAACGCGATTCCCGCCGCGAGGATTTCGCCGTTCGACGCGACCGCGAGCCTCTGGAGTTCTGCCGAGATGCCGAAATTCGTTTGTGCGATTCCGCCGCCGGCAAACGTCGGATCCGATTCGCCATTCGGCCCGAGCCGAAGGAGCGCAAAAGGGCCGTCGACGTCTGGCTGGCCACCCACGACGATCTTCCCGTCGGGCTGACGCGCGAGAGCGACGTACACGGGCGAGACGTCGCTGCGCTGAAACGGGAGGATCACAGACCCGCCTGTCCCGAATGTCAGGTCGAGGGCGCCTGATGTCGTGTAGCGCTGCAATCGATTTCGAAAACCCAATCCCGTTTCAAATATCCCGCCCCGCGCGACAATGACGCTACCGTCCGGGAGTGCCAACATCGCGCCACCGGCTCCCACACCCGCTCCGCTCGCGCTGTCGATGACGACTCCGCCGGACCCGAACCTCGGATCGGGCTGGAACGTCCCCCCGCGCGCAGGCCCGGCCACGAAAAGAGCACCAGCGCAGAGAAAGGCAACCCCGGCGGCGGTGCGGAACGTTTTTCTCACGGCTTGCGGGCGATGCTCTCACAGCGCAAGAGCCTGTTCGCTGACGCGATCAGGGAAAATTGTTACTCGATCCGGCACCCATCATCCCGCGGGGGAACCGCAAGAAGGCACTTCATCGGTGCTATCTTCTTCCCCCGCTAACGTTTGGGCCGTTAGCTCAGTCGGTTAGAGCATCGGCCTTTTAAGCCGGTGGTCCTGGGTTCGAGTCCCAGACGGCCCACCAACACACACAACGACAAGAGGAAAGCCTGGAAAACCGGGCTTTTTTTAGCCTGTCCTATAGCGACGAAAACCCTCCACGTTCCACAGGATTCGGAAACACTTCGGAAATCGGAGTTCGGTAAGATCACGGCGCGTTCTGGGCGCAACCCACGAGTGCCAGTTAGCCGATGAACGCGCGGGCGGGAAGGTGCATTTCGCGGCATTCCCCGCGGGGGCCCGCCGCGGCGTATCGGTTTCGTTGATGTCACCCTTCCATCTTGAGCCCGCCGTCAATCTTGACTCGCGGAGTCGTTTGCAACCTGCCTTGAGCGCGGCCATGCCGCAAAGGAGTTGAATATGACCAAGGAACGAAAGCCATGCGCGTCGAATCGCGCCCCCGTCGCTGCTCACGCCCAGGCCCTCGGCGGAGACCGACCTGAGCGAGCGGCTCAACGACTTTAGTACGGGGTCGGGCTGGCATTGACTGTCCACGAGCTCGGAATGTCTTCCCCTCGGCGGCAGTTACAATCAGCGAACGGTCGATCCGGGATCCCAACCGAGGCTTCCGTGTCCTCCGATGCATTTGGAGGACATCATGAGACGGATCTCAGCCCTAGTGATCCTCACGGCTGCTGTAATGTTCATTCCCTGCCTCGTCGTGTCGGCCCAGAGTCCAAACGGGCCGGAGCTATTCACGGCATTCGCTCCGGACATCGCCACCGGAAAAACCGCCCTCGTCGAAATCCGGGTCGCGCGCTGGTCGACCGATAAAGAGCGCCAGAGGCTTCCGGACGTCTTGATCGAGAGCGGTCAGCAAGGTCTGCTCGCGGCGTTGCAGCAGATCCGGCCGCTGTGCGGAACGGTCCGCAGCGTGAACAACCCCGCGTGGGGCCTTTATGCTTCGGCGCTCTTCTATGCGCGACAAACGCCAACTCCGGACGGCGGGCGGCACATAGTGCTGGCAACGGGCCGCCGTGCGCCTCTCTCGGGAACGACCGGTAACATGCGCTCGAGGCGGAATCAATTCATCCTCGTGGATTTGCTGGTCGACAAGAACGGCAAGGGCGAAGGCAAGGTGGTCTCCGGCGCCAAACTGAGTTGGGACGCGACCGACAAACGGATCGAAATCGAGAATTACTCGGCCCAGCCCTCCGCCTTGGCGAGCGTGCAAGCGCATTCCCTGTGAGTCACCCGGTTCAGGAGGGGGAGCGTAGCCGCCCACCTGGGGCAGACGCGTTCGACCGGATGGACACGTCCGTACTCCCGAGCCGGCCCGGGGCCGGCGAGTTTTTGTGGGGTAGCGATATGCTGCGGGACGAACGTAGAACGGCCGCATCCCGAGTAGAGAAACGAGGAGCACTGACTTCCGGAACACCAAGCGGATTTGGCTCACCAGAGTGAAAAGAGCGGGCCGGGTTCGTGGCGGAAGGAATAAGACTTCCTTGGCACATACTTCTTGATTTTAGGAGGGTGGACCATGCAATCCCAACGGTTCTCCCGGCTTGTTCTGGTAGCGGGGGTGCTTGCCTTTCTCTCACTCGGGTGTGCTTCGACTACGACCACGAATCCATGGGTGGGCCGCTCTCAGTCGGAGCTCATCAGGGACAAAGGCAAGCCCACGAAGACCTACGCGGCGGTGGGGGGTGGAACTATTTGGGTTTATGCGCGCCCTATCCCCCTCGCTCCCGCATCAGGAGACGATTCCGGGAGCCTTCATCAAGTTTCGTCGCTGACATGGTACGAAGAGTTCGACGTGGACGGAAAGGGAACCGTGACTGGCCATTCGACAGGGGTTGCCCCGGCCCCGGTCAATCCCTTTAATTAAGAACCTTCGATGCCGTCCGAACCTAACGCCCGGCTCCACGAGGGACGCGTTCCGGCTCTGGGAAGGCCATCCGGGCCAACAACTAGAGCGCAGAACGCTCGCGCGCTACCCGCGCCGCGTCGCCGGTTTGCCGGGATCCGGAAAAACTCGGCCATCTTCTTCCTACCGGGCTCCGGTCGCCTGGGCGCCTCCCGGGTTCAAGGATTCGGTCGCTTCGGGGAACCTGACGTAGCTGCCCAACAAGCGCACTAGTTATTTGAAGAGGCCTGGCAGAATCTGTTTACCGAAACGCCCTATTCCGGCAACCACTGCCGTGGAGACGTAATAGGAAGTGCCGCCTTTTATGGACGCTGCCTCCGTAACCGACAGATTCTTCAACGTACCCTTCTTGAGCTTCAGATTCTCGATGGGGCCGCGAGCTTTGGGCTTGGTCATGAGCTTCTCCCTTATTCCCTTGTCACGCCATTTCGTCTCTTGAGGGGACATCACGAGCGCTTTCAGGACAGCGTCTCCAAATCGATCCATCTCCGTTCTGCGAAAATCGAATCCTGAACGCTGGTAAACGTGCGCCGGTTGCCTAACACCCGGATGCAGCGGACGGACGCCTGCCGATGAGCCACACGCCGTTAGGTCACGTATCGACGCGACTTCAGAGCCTGTAACCGTAAGATCGCAGGAGCGCTCATGACTACCAGAGACACGATTCAACGCTACTTCGAAAGCCTCCAACAGAAGAGGGGCTGGGAGGCCTTCCTGTCTGAACAAATGACGTTCACCAGCTACACCAGTCCCGTCAAGCGCATCACTGGCAGAGATGCGTACCTTGAGGCGACAAAGCGCTTCTTCTCCATGGTTGCGGCTGTGGAGGTCCAAGGGATCGTGGCCGATGGCGAAAAGGCTTGCGCCCTCACCCGATACGAACTTCAGCCGCCTGGCGGCGCTGCCTTCGAAAGCCACGTCGCCGAAGTGTTCGAGGTCAAAGAGGGCAAGATAACGTCGTTTGAAATCTACTTTGACAGCGCGCCCTTTCCCAAGTAGTTGGAGACGGCAGCCATTTCGATGATGGCATTGCTGCTCTTCTGGAGGGAAGGCGTGGATCAGCGCTGAACGTTCCGCTCCTCTCGGGAGCCCACGGGACTCGAGCGACCTCCCTGGTAAGTCAGCCGTCCGTACGGCCTTCCGTTCCGACCCTCGATGGGAGAGGACTCCTGATACCGGCGATCGCGCTGGCCGGTGCGGCCATTCTTCGCCTCTCCTAGTTGTTGGGGCTAAGGACGTTGTTCACTCGGGAAGCTGGAGGTTTGAGTCCGAGAGCGGAATGGGGTCGGTGAAGATTGTAGTAGTGAAGCCAAGTAGGGAGAGCCCGTCGGCGGTGGGCGGAGGAAGAGTAGGGCGTCGATAGGCCCACTCGCGCAGCATGGTCTGAATGAAGCGTTCTGCTTTTCCATTGGTCGATCGTCGATGCAGACGTAGACATGCTCCCATCCCGCTCGGCGTTTTCGGCCTCGCCGATCTCCGGTGATGCGGTTACCGGCCCCTCCCACGATGCGGATGTCAGTTCGGAAACTGCAGTCCGAGCGCGGCGGACAAAAAGACTGCCATCTGGCCGCGGGTCAGGGGCTGGTCCGGGCAGAAATTGCCTCCGCCGCATCCTGCTGTGATCCCGGCAGCGAAGAGCGCTTCGACGAATCGGAATTGCGGGCTCGTCGTCGGGACGTCCGAGAAGGTCGCCGTAGCCGGCGCGGGGCTTACCTGGAGCTTGTAGCCGATGAAAGCGCCGACGATCTGGTTGGTCTCATCGCCCGAAGCCGTGTTCGCCTGGAGGAGAAGCGTTCTCAAGTGGTTTTGAACGGTGTACGCAAGACCCGACATATCGAACGTCACCGATGCGCAACCATTCGAGGTGGATTGACCGCCCGTCATAACGATGCAGCCGTCCAGGAGAAGATCGCAATTTCCGAGCACCAGAGTGACGTGATGGTTCGACACGCTGTTGTCGCAGTAGTCGAACTCGAGAGAAGTCAGAAGGGCACCGTTCGGAATGTGAGGCGTCGCAGTAAACGCGCCGAGCGCGAGTGTGGCGTAGCGACCGTTCGTCTCTCCGTAGGTTGTCAGGCTCGAAGCCGGTGAAAACTCGTTGTGGCCGACGTGGTAGAGAATCACGTCCGAGAGGCCGAATCCGGGTTTCGCGACTGAGGGTTCCCGGTTTTGACCCTTCGCCGGGGCGTTCCAACCGATCATCAACGTCACCAGCAGGACACAACCGCGGGCGCCAGTCTTCATGGGCTCCCCCCTTCTCTTTTGACGCTTTCCTTTCGGGGCCTCTCTCGGATCCATACGGACCACCCGGGTGAACGGAGTCCGGCCGGAAGGATACCGCCGCAACCGCACGAACGTCGCCGTCCCCCCGGACAGCCGCGAGAGCGGTATCGTTGGCGGGATGATCCGACATCCTCGCGCGGTTCTCGTCATCCTGGCGACGCTCGCCTCCGCGGGCTGTGCGACGGTGGCGCAGGTCTCCAATTTCGGCGACACGAAGTGCGCGGGCACTTTCGAGTCTCAGCTTTCGTCGATCCTCACGGATGAGGGAGAGAAGACCGATGTCGCGGACACGCTCGCGCACCGAACGTTTCTCACTCTCACGAGGGCGGAACTCGGGCCTCGGCCGTTCCTGGTGTCCTCCTCCTCCGGCGCCGACTACACGTTCTTCGTCCAGAAGAAGAGAGAACGTTGCCTGCTTCGCCTGTACGGCCGCCGGAAGGGCTTCGTGACCTACACGAACAACCTGACGTACATCGCGACGCGAGAGCTGCCCGGCTGCTCCTGCGCCGAGTGAGGCGGTATCGGCGTTCTAGCGGGACGGCGCGGAGGAAATCGCCGGCAGGGCGAACACGAACGTACTGCCGACGCCGGGCTGGCTCGTGACCCCGATCCTGCCGCCGTGCGCCTCGATGATCGACCGCGCAATGAAAAGCCCGAGACCGAGGCCTTCGACGTGCGCGGCGTTCACCTGGCGGTAGCAGTCGAAGATCCTTTCGAGGTCGCCGTCCTCGATCCCGCAGCCCGTGTCCTGCACCTCGACCTGCACGAGACCTCCGGCCTGCCAGGCTCGCACGTGGATCGATCCGTCGGCGGGCGTGAATCGGATCGCGTTCGTCAGCAGGTTCGAAAGCACCTGGAAAATTCGATCATGGTCGATCTTCGCTTCGAGATCCTCGCTGGAAAGGGCGAGCTCCAGCGCCAGCCGTTTCTGAGCGGCGAGGGGCCGAAAGATCCGGACGGCTTCCCGTACGACGTCCGCCGCCGAGCAGGCGATCGGAGCGACGCGCAGCTTCCCCGCGTTGACCCGCGTGAGGTCGAGCAGGTTCGAGATCAGCCGGTCCATCCGCACGAGTACCTGCGGCGCGATGTCATCCACCTGTCCGGAGCTACCCTCGATCCGCGCTCGAACGTGTCCGTTCAGCACGAGCGCGTTCATCAGGTTCTTGAGGTCGTGGGAGAACACCGCGAGTAGTCGGTCACGGTCCGCCAGCACTTCCGCGTGATTCAGCCGTTCGGCGTTGAGGATCGCGACGACTTCGGCCCGGGTCACCGGCAGCTCCGGGCCGGCAGGAATCGCCGGCTCTCTCGCCTCCAAGTGGGGAGCAATCGTCGCCAGATCCTCGACCCGGCGAGGCCCTGAGAGGTTCTGTTCCATGAAATTCCGGTCCGGCTGACTGTACCGGCTTTCGCGTCGTCCGCTGATCGTTTGATCCTCTCAGTGTGAGACGACGGGACGATTGCTGGCGCGAACGAAATCGCGAGATGACCGCTCCCCTTGATCGTACTGCCTGGGGAGATGTGCCGCCGACTCCTTACCGATCGATGGCCGGACATCGAAGCTAGAATCCTCCCGCATGCCCGCCGCTCTTCCTCCCCCCGAGGAGTACGATTTCGTCGTTCTGGGATCCGGCCCCGCCGGTGAGAAGGCGGCCGCTCAGGCCGCGTACTTCGGCAAGCGGGTCGCCGTCGTCGAGCGTTCGCCGGAGGTGGGAGGCGCATCCACCCACACCGGCACGCTGCCATCCAAGACCCTGCGGGAAACGGCGCTTTACCTGACGGGTTTCCGCCACCGCGAGCTGTACGGCATGAAAATCCGGCTCGACCGCAAGAAGAGCCTCCGGCAGCTCGTCGGACGCCTCCACCAGGTCATCGATATGCAGACGCGGCAGATCCGGCGCAACCTCGAGCGGCACGGAATCGAGCTGGTCACGGGCGACGCGGCTTTCGAAGACCCGGTCATCCTCGCGGTCCGAGACGCGTCCGGCACGGTGATCCGGCGGCTGCGAGCGGCGCGCTTCCTGATCGCGACGGGCTCCTCTCCCCTCGCGCCGCGCGGCATCGAGCTCGCCGGCGATCCGGACGTCGTCGACAGCGACCGCATCCTCGACCTCGACCGGGTTCCCACCGCGATGACCGTCGTCGGAGGGGGTGTCATCGGCACCGAGTACGCGTGCGTCTTCGCCGCGCTCGGCACGCGCATCACTCTCGTCGAAGGCCGCGAGCGCCTGCTCGTGGGGACCGAGGAAGAGTTCTCCTCGGCGATACAGCTCTCCCTCGAGCGGATGGGCGCGGAAATAATTCTCGGAGACGCGGTCGTGTCCCTCGAGCGCTTGCCGGGGAAGAAGAACAATGCGCTGCGGTTGAAGCTCGGCTCCGGAAAGAAGCTGCGAGCCGACAAGGTCCTGTTCTCGGCGGGGCGCGGGGGCAACACGCGGGGCCTGAATCTCCAGGAGATCGGCGTTGCGGTCTCGGACCGCGGCCACATCCAGGTCGACGAGCATTTCCGCACGACGCTGGAGCACGTCTATGCCGCGGGCGACGTCATCGGGTTTCCGGGGCTCGCGTCCACTTCGATGGAACAGGGCCGGGTCGCGGCATGCCACGCGTTCAGCCTGCCCTTCAAGAAGATGTTGTCGCCCCTCCAGCCGTTCGGCATCTATTCGATTCCCGAAATCTCGTCGGTCGGGCCCTCGGAGCAGGATCTCAAGACGCGCGGGACGTCCTACGAGATCGGCCGGGCGCGATTCGAGAACAACGCGCGGGGCCAGATCACGGGCGACGCGGACGGCATGATCAAGCTCCTCTTCGACCCCGAGACGCGAAAGCTTCTGGGGGCCCACATCCTGGGCGAGCATGCGACCGAGCTCGTACACATCCCTCTGTTCGTCCTCGCGTCCGGCGGAACGATCGACGCCTTCATCGACGCCGTCTTCAATTTCCCGACGCTCGCGGAGAGCTTCAAATACGCGGCGTACGACGGTCTCCAGAGGTCGGCCGCGAAGAGAGGCGAGACGGTTCTGCCGCCGAGCCCGCACTCCGCCGAAGCGCCGGCGACGCGCAAGTGGTTTCTCGGGCTCGTGGCGGCGGCTCCTCCGGTTCCGGGCTCTCCCGTCACCGTCTGCGAGATGGATCGGTGGCGGCGGTGCCGTTTCTGGACATGGTCGTTCGACGCGCAAGGGGGCGGGCTGGTCTCCTCGGAGGCCGAGCGGGAAGGGTTTGCGCTGGCGGTGTGCGGAGAGGGCTCATCGACACTGGTCGACTCCCTGCGGCCGCGTTACGGGATCGCCGGCGAGGTGTCTCCCGAGCAGTGCGAGATTCTCCGGGCGCGGGCCTCCGACTTCTGGACCACCTTCGGCCCGAGTGAGCGGCGCGCCAGCCGCGACGACGACACGACGAGGAGGGTGCACCGCGAGATCCTCACGTCGCTCGGTCTCGAGCTGCCGGGGGCCGGGTCGGCCTGCCATCTCGACCAGCTCGACGCGGCCGCCGCCGCCCTCGTCGCCTACCTCTGGGCGACGGGCCGGGCCCCCATCGCGGGTGACACCGTCATGCCCCACTCCGACTTCTGACGCCAGACGGCTTGTGGGCCCTCGAGCTCGACGGGGGCTCACCTCGGAGCGGGCCCGTCCGTGAACCGCGGCAGCACGTTTCACTGGCAGCCCGCCGGAGTACAGACTTTCCGCCAGGGGGCGCGTATATTTCGGTCCAAATTTCGACGCCGGGATCCACGAGCGCGGAATACCAGGAGGACGGATGGCCGGACCAGCAGCAAAGGCCCACTCTCCCGAGCCGTGGCGGCAGGATCACAAGGACCGCAAGACGATCCTCGATGCCCAATCGAGGATGGTGGCGGTTACGACGATGGTCGAGGACGCGGAACGCCTCGTGGTCGGAGTCAATGCGACGCGGGGGCTCGACGGCGGCGGCCTGGCCGGCTCTCCGCTTCGCGCGGCGCTTCAGGTCCTCTATGAGATCTGCCGGTACCAGGAAGACATCCAGTTTCGGAACCACGTCGACCGCCGGGGAGGGATCGAAGACCTCATCGCCCGGGGAAACGCCGCGTGGCGCGCCTACGGCGGGGAGAGCTTCGCGAGCTCGGGCCTCGCCGCGGAGGTTCCTTCCGACAAGGCCGACGCGAAAAGCGGGACGGGCGAGGCGGCATCCGAAGGAGCGCCCGCTCCTGCCGCCGACACGACGGCGCCTATTCGTTCGCGCCGGCGAACCTGAACCCCGCGTCTTCGAGAGCTCGTTCCGCCCGGACCGCGTCGCTGCCCCGGACCAGGATGTAGTCGGTGTCGAAGGTGGAGACCGGAAAGATCGACACGCCGGCTCCGGCCAGCGCGGAAGCGATCGCGGCCATCACGCCCGTGACCGCGAACGGAATCGGGCCTCCGACGCGCACGACCCTCCACCCCATTTCCTTCCGCCCATCGGCCGGGGCATCCTCCTCGCGGCAGACGAGCGAGAGCTCGGAATCCGTGCGCGTTAGCGAGAAGAGCCCGACCGGCGAGCCTTCCGGATCCGGGACCGAGGCCCCGGGATCGAGCCGGCACACGGCGTAGTCGCCCGTCAGCCAGGTGAGGGAGCGCCACGGAGGCGCGGCGGAACCCTCGGTCAAAGGCTCAAGGCGTTCTGGCGCTCGACCGCGAGCCGGTGATATTCCGAGAGCGCACGGCGCACGATACGCCGCAGGTTGCGGAGACGGCGCTCGGCTCGTTCCCGCTCCCGGTCGGCGAGACGTGCGTCGCGGTAGTACCGCACCTCCCTCCACAGGGTGTCGACCGACTTTCGCCAGCGCTCCTGCGCCAGGGTGGCTTCGATGGAGAGTGAGTGGCTCAGAAGAACCTCCGTCCGCCCCTTTATGTTACGGCGGAAGAGGACTCGCGTAAAGCGTCGTCCCAGAAATCGCCGGCCACGCCGAGTCGCGACGAGAGCGACCGACCGCGCTCGATACGCAGCCGACGCCCGCGGGATCGAAGACGGGCCAACGTTCGTGAATACGGGGCGAGCAAGGGGGGAGCCGATGGCCATCCGGCGCCTCTTCGTGACGCGAAACGTACCGCCGGGGAGTGCCGGGCGGCGGTCGGGCCCGAACAGACGGGGGACGAGCCGGCTTCCCCACCAGCTCCGAGTCGAGCCCCGGACAGCATGTCGCGACATCGGGCGCCTTCGGATTTCGATGGAGCATCTCTTGCCGCCTGCTCCACCTCGGGAATGCTTCACACCGTTCCTGGCGGAGGCGTCGCCGAGATCGATCCGGCCTCGGCAATCGCAGCGTGGAGCAGAGCGCCCGACGGTCCGACGAGGGCCGCCCCGTCGATGTCCTCGCCTCGTCGCGATGGCGCGGCCCCCGCCCCCTCGAGCGCATCCGCGTAGTTGGCACCTGCGTCCAATCGTGGCAAGCTGCCGTCCGGAGGTTTCCATGGCCCGACTTGTTCGCCGGTTTCTACCCCTTTTTTTCCTGATCCTCCCGGGAATGGCGTTCGCGGATGATCCTCCGAAGATCCCCCCTGTCTGGTCTGGCAAGGCGGAGGCGTCGTACGTCGCGACGTCCGGAAACTCGGACGCGAAGACTGTCGGAGCGGCGGCCGAGGCGGCCTATGTTCCCGGAGTCTGGAATTTCAAGCTCTCGCTCGCCTTCATCCGCAGCGAGGCGGACGGAGTCGAGAGCGCCCGGACATTCGACGGCGTGCTGCGCGCCGCCCGGAAACTCTCCCCGCGCTTCGAAGTCTTCGCGCAGGGCTCGTACCGCGAGAACCGGTTCGCCGGAATCGACCACCAGTGGGCGGGAGACGCCGGAGGCGCTTACCAGGTTCTCACGATCGGCGGGCATTCGCTCAAGGCGGAAGCGGCGATCGGCTACATCGCGGAGACGCGGCTCGTGGCGGCTCCCCCGCCCGAAACGACGGACAAGAACTTTGCGACGGCTCGCGCCGCCTTCGAATACAAGTGGAAATTCTCCAAGACGGCCGAGTTCACGGACGAGGCCTCGTTCACGGAAGACCTGAGCGACTCGAAGGACTGGCGGTTCACCGACAAGCTTGCGCTCTCGGCCGAGCTCACGACGGTCCTCGCCGTGAAGCTCTCCTATGCGCGGCTGCTGATGAACGAGCCTGTGCCGGGGAAGAAGAAGACCGACACGATCACGTCGGCGGCGCTCGTCGCCAAGTTCTGACGCGCCGGAGCGAAGGCTGGAAACCCGTCAGCCCGGGATCACGTCTTCCCGGGCGCCGGCGGCCGATGCCGGATCGCCCGTTTCCGGCATGTCCTCGCCGGTTCCCATGAGCCGGCGAATCGGGACCGAGAAGATCAGGAGAATGATCCCGGCGACTCCCGTGACCTTGGCCACAGCGGTGAAAAGCTCCGCGATGCTCATCCCGGCGAAGCCGCCCGCCGCGAGGCCCGCGATCAGGTTGCCGAGCGCCGTTCCCATGAACCACGTGCCCATCAACTGGCCGACAAGGCTCTTCGGAGCCAGCTTCGTCACGCTCGAGAGCCCGACCGGCGAAACGCAGAGCTCGCCGACGGTGTGAAGGAAGTACGTGAGGATCAGCCACATCATGGAAACCCGGACTCCGCCGGCCGCGATCCGCGCGCCCCACGCGAGAACGAGGAAGCCGAGGGCGAGAAACGCGAGGCCGTATCCCATCTTTGCCGGGGTCGACGGCTGGCGCCGCCCGAGCTTGATCCAGAGAGCGCCGAAGAAAGGCGCGAGGACGATGAGAAAGATCGAATTGACCGATTGCAGGAAAGACGACGGCATCTCCCATCCCAGGATGACGCGGTTCGTGAGCCGTTCCGCGAAGAGGTTGAGAGACGAACCGGCCTGCTCGAAGCCGGCCCAGAAGAGGACGGCCGCCATGAAGAACACGAAGATCACGAAGATTCGCTTCTTCTCCTGCACCGTTCGCTTCGAGAAGAGGAGGATCGACGCGAAGTACAGGATCGCGAGACCGAGCATGAAGTACCCGGTTCCCTGGGCCACGGAGTAGAGCTCGAGCTTGACGATGCCCGCCGCGTTCAGCGCGAGTCCGCCCGCGACGATCGCGACGACCACAACGCAGCCGATCGCCAGGTTGCGAACTGCCGTCCGGTCCGTGGCGGCCGTATTCGCCCCCGCCCGCCGGAGCCCCGCGTTCCCGAGGTACTTCCCTCCAAACCGGTACTGGATCAGGCCGAGCACCATGCCAATCCCGGCGGCTGAAAATCCGAGATGCCAGTTGACCTTCTCGCCGAGAAAACCGCAGACGAGGGGTCCGACAAGAGCGCCGACGTTGATGCCCGAGTAGAAGACGGAGAATCCCGCATCGCGCCGGTTTCCGCCTTCGGGATACAGGTCCGCGACCATGGCACTGACGTTGGGTTTCAGGAGGCCCGTACCGATCACGATCAGAACCAGCCCGCCGTAAAAACTCCAGACGCTCGAGATCGCCATCGAAAAGTGACCGGCCGCGATGATGCAGCCGCCCACGAATACGGCGCGCCGCTGCCCGAGGATGCGGTCTGCGATCCACCCTCCCGGAAGCGCCATCAGATAGACGAATCCGACATAGAGGCCGTAGATCGCCGCGCCCGTTCGATCCGTGAGGCCGAATCCCCCGTTCTGGACCGATGCGACGAGAAACAGCAGGAGGATTCCGCGCATGCCGTAGTAGCTGAAGCGCTCCCACATCTCCGTGAAGAAGAGAGTCGAGAGTCCGCGGGGATGCCCGAGCCACTGTCGGTCGGCGGGCGCAGTCGTGTTCATCGCCACTCGTTGCTCCTTGCGTCGGACGCAGATTCCGGGCTCGGTTGGCGAGGAGGTTACCAGACGTTTCGCTCGGAACGGCCGATACGATCGACCGCACGGCGCACGAAACCGCCCTCCTGGCCACTCTCGCCGCGGGCTTCGGCCTCGCGTTCCTCTTCGGCCTCCTCGCGGCTCGGCTGCGCCTTCCCCCGCTCGTCGGCTTTCTCCTCGCAGGCGTTACGCTCGGCCCGTTCACGCCGGGCTTTGTCGGAGACGCTTGCCGTGGCGTCACAGCTCGATCGCCGAGCTCGCGGAGGTCACGGGCGATCCACAACAGCCGAAGCGGGGGCTCCGGGGACCAACCGGAGGCATCTCATCCTTCGGAGCGCGCGACACCCTCGGAAGGCCTCGTGTCAGGCAAACGTGATCGCGAGACTCTCCCCGACCATCCGGCACGTCCTCCGGATGTCGTCCTCGGAGTGCGCGGTGGACAGGAACCAGGCCTCGAACTGCGCCGGCGGAAGAAACACGCCCCGCTCGCGCATCGCGTGAAAAAACAACGCGTACCGGGCCGTGTCGCAGCGCCGGACCGACGCGAAGTCCGACAGTCCGGCGCCTTCCGGAGCGAAAAAAAGCGTCCCGAGCGATCCCACGCTCTGCCATGAGACGCGATCCGCGACTCCTGCCGCCGCGGCGGCGTCCCGCACTCCCGCCGCGAGCCGGGCGCCCAGCCTTTTGAGCGCTCCGTAGGGAGGATGGCGCCGAATCTCGGAGAGCATCGCGAGGCCCGCCTCCATGGCGAGCGGATTTCCGGACAGCGTGCCCGCCTGGTAGACGGGCCCCTCAGGCGCCATCTGCGACAGGAGATCACGCGACCCGCCATACGCGCCCACCGGCAGCCCGCCTCCGACGATCTTTCCCAGGGTCGTCAGATCCGGGTGCACGCCGTAAAGCTCCTGGGCCCCTCCCGGCGCGAGACGGAACCCGGATATGACCTCGTCGAACACGAGGAGGGCCCCGTGCCGGCTCGTCAGCGCGCGGACCGCGGCGAGGTAGCCCGGCTTCGGAGGCACGACACCCATGTTGGCCGCGAGCGGCTCGACGATGAATGCCGCGATCTCCCCCGGGTACTGCGCGAAGGCCGACTCGAGCGCTTCCGCGTCGTTATACGGGACGACCGTCGTGAGCGCGGCGGAAACGTCCGGAACGCCCGGGCTACCGGCGATGCCGAGCGTCGCGACGCCCGAGCCCGCGGACACGAGGAAGGAATCCGCGTGCCCGTGGTATCCCCCGTCGGTCTTCACGATCCGGGGCCGGCCGGTCGCCGCCCTCGCGAGGCGGATCGCGGACATCGTCGCCTCGGTTCCGGAGCTGACGAATCGGACCATCTCGACGGACGGCACCATCGCGGCGATCTTCTCGGCGAGCCGCACCTCGAGCTCGGTCGGAGCGCCGAAGGACGTACCGTGCCGGATCGCGCGACGGAGGGCGTTCTTCAGAAACAGGGGCATGTGGCCAAACAGGTGGGGGCCGTAGGACATGACGTAGTCGATGTACGAGTGCCCGTCCGCGTCGCGCAGCCGGGCGCCCCGGCCCGAAACCGCGAAGAACGGCTCGCCGCCGACGGACGCGAAGGAGCGCACCGGAGAGCTGACGCCGCCCGGCATCGTTTCCTTCGCGCGGCGGAAGAGCGCGCTCGATCGCGCGGACGAACGTTTTCCGCGCCGCGGCCGGCGCTTTTTCTTCGGATCTTTCAAACGGGAAGCCCGCCTTCGGCCACCCAGCGGGCGGCGTCGAGGGCGTGGTACGTGAGGACGAAGTCGGCGCCTGCCCGGACGATCCCCGTCAGGATCTCGAGGACGATCCGCCTCTCGTCGATCCAGCCGTTGGCGGCCGCCGCCTTCACCATCGAGTACTCTCCCGACACGTTGTAAGCCGCGATCGGGACGTCGAATCGCGCGCGGGCCTCGTGGATGACGTCGAGGTACGCGAGAGCCGGCTTGACCATCACAGCGTCCGCCCCTTCGTCGATGTCGAGCGCAATCTCCTTCATGGCTTCGCGGCGGTTGGAAGGATCCATCTGGTAGCCACGCCGGTCGCCGATTTTCGGGGCCGAGTCCGCTGCCTCGCGAAACGGGCCATAAAAGGCGGATGCGGACTTCGCCGAATACGCGAGGATCGCGCGATCGACGAATCCCTCGGCGTCGAGCTCGCGGCGGATCGCGGCGACCCGCCCGTCCATCATGTCCGAAGGCGCGACGACGTCCGCGCCTGCCCGGGCATGCGAGAGAGCGCATCGCGCCAGAAGCGGCAAGGTCGCGTCGTTGTCCACTTCTCCGTCGCGAAGGACGCCGCAGTGGCCGTGGGAGGTGTACTCGTCCAGGCAGACGTCCGTGATTACGAGAAGCTCGGGAATCTCCTTCTTCAGGAGCCGGACCGTGCTCTGGACCGCCGCGTTGTCATCCCAGCCCTCGCTTCCCGTTTCGTCCTTCCTCTCCGGGATGCCGAAGAGAATGACCGCGGGAACGCGCGCCTCGGAGAGCTCCTGCGCGGCCCCGAGCGCCTCGTCCGGGGACAGCCGGTGTACGCCTGGAAGGGAGGAGATCTCCTCCCGGACTCCGCGACCGAGCCGGACGAACAGCGGCGCGACGAGCTGGTCGGGCGACAGACGGGTTTCGCGAACGAGGCGCCGCAGGGCGGGAGCTCGGCGCAGGCGGCGGGGGCGGGAGACGGGAAATGCGGTCACAAGTCCGCGAATCTACGCCGGGCGGCCCTCCGCGGCAAGCGCTTCGAGGCTATCGAGCACGGAGGAGAAGGTCGGCTCGGCGGCGATTTCGACGCGGGCGACGCCGTGGTTCTCGAGGTAGCGCGCCGTGAATCGGCCGAGGACGACGGCGGGTGTCGCGCGGAGCCGGTCCGATGCCGCGGCCGACGCGCCCGCGAAGAGCCACATGGCCGCTGACGGCGAGGTCGTCGCGAATGCGGCAAACGGCCTCTCGATGATCTCTCGATCGAGCTCCGGATCTCGCGGCGTCGGGTCCTTGCGGTACAGCACGAGCGGGGCAAGACGTGCGCCGCGCCGGCGAAGCCCCTCGGGCAGATCCGCCGTCGCGTCCGCGCCGCACGGGAGAAGCACGCGCCAGCCGTCGAGCCGCCCCGGGAGGAGGTCGAGCACGCTTCCTCCTGACCCGCCTGCCACGATCGCCGGATGGACACCCTTTTCTCGCAGAGTCCCCGCCGTGACCTCTCCGACAGCCGCGACCCGGCCCCGCGACAGGGACTCGAGGAACAGGGCGAGGCGCTCCGGATCGTCCAAAAGCAACCCGGCGGCGATCTGACTCGTGAACACGGCGAGATCGGCTGGCTCGCGGAGGGGCTCGAGATCGGGAGAGAGGGGAACGACGGAATGGCTCAGCGTTTCCACGAGCTCCAGGGCCTCGGGATCGCGCGGCCGGGGAAAGGCGACGCCGGGCATGAAACCGGATCGAACGACGAGGGCTCGAGGACGAGTCATGAGGAAGTCTCCCTGGTTTTCAAGCGCGCGCGGCCTCCAGGATTCTTTCCGCTCCCCTCGCGAGCAGCGCATCCGCGACCCGGTCGGCGAGGGCGATGGCGTTTATCGAGGAGTCTTCCGCTTCCTCCCGGACCGACTCGCGTCCGTCCAGCGAAAAGACTCCCGCGGAGAGTCTCATCCGGTCTCCCGCAACGGTCGCCCTCCCGGCGAGAGGCGCCTGGCAGCCGGCGTGGAGCCTCTTCAGGAGCCGTCGCTCGGCGAGGACCTCGCGGTGCGAGCTCGGATGGTCGAGGGGCGCCAGCGCTCGGGCCGCGTCGGCATCCCCTTCCCGCGTGACCAGGGCCAGAGCTCCCTGCCCGATCGCGGGCAGCATCACTTTTTCCGAAAATACGTCGCTCACTTCGTCCAGCCGCCCGAGGCGCGCCAGGCCCGCCCGTGCCAGCACGATCGCCTGCCACTGGCCCTCCCGGACGCGAAGGATCCGCGTGTCGACGTTGCCGCGTGTCTCGAAGACCTCGAGGTCCGCACGCGCCGCCAGTATCTGCGCGCGGCGGCGGGGACTGCTCGTGCCGACGCGGGCGCCCGAAGGCAGCTCCCGGAAGCGGACCTCCGGCCGCGAAACGAGGACGTCCGAGGGATCTTCCCGCTCGGGCACGGCGGCGAGGACGAGGCCCGGAGCCAGCTCGCAGGGCAGGTCCTTCAGGCTGTGGACGCCGACGTCCGCTCGTCCGTCGAGGAGAGCCTCGTCGATCTCCTTCGTGAAGACGCCCTTCCCGGTGATCGCATCGCCCGTCTGGGAGAGGCGGTCGCCCGTGGTGCGGTAGGTCGCGATCTCTGTCTCGATTCGGCCCGCGAGCGCCCGGGCGGCCCACTCGACCTGTACGAGGGAGAGAGCGCTGCCCCGCGCGGCGAGCCGGAGGGTCATGCCGATTCCCGGGAGCCGTACGAGGACACGGAGCTCACGACCGCCGGTCCAGGTCGAACAGGTGGCGAATCGATTCCACGCGGTCGAGCCGCCGGGAGGTGTCGGTCTCGGACTTGAGGCGACGCATCGGCTCATGCAGGACGCGAGCCGCGAGAGAGTTCGCGAACGCGCGGTACCGTTCCCGCTCCCCCTCGGGCAGCCGGGCGAGCTCCTCGTCGCGGATCCGGTCGAAGCGCTCCCGAAGATCCATCACGGTCGGCACGACGGCGAGGCTGCCCATCCAGCCCATGAACTTCGAGAGCTCCTCCTCGAGGACCGACTCGGCGTGAGGAATCTCCTTCGCGCGCCGCCGGCGATTCTCCTCCGCGACGCTCTCGAGATCGTTCACCGAATACACGAAGGCGTTGTAGATGTCGCGCACTCCTGGATCGACGTCCGACGGCACCGCGAGGTCCAGAAAAAACATGGGGCGGCCGCGTCGCAGGCGCATGGCGTTCTCGACGTCGTCGCGGCGGATAACCGGACGGGGGCTGGCGGTCGTTCCGACCACGACGTCCGCCTCCGCCAGCTCGCGGACGTAATCGTCCCAGCGAACGGCGACGCCCCGCACGCGCTCCGCGAGCCTCTCGGCCGAGTCGAACGTGCGGTTCGCGATCCGGATATCCCGCACGCCGGCGTCGACCGCCTGCCGCGCGAAGAGACTCCCCGTCTCGCCCGCTCCGAGGACGAGGACGGTGCGCTGCGCGAGGTCCCCGAAGACTTTCGTTGCGAACTCGAAGCCGATCGAAACGATCGAGAGCGGATGGCGCGAGATCTCGGTCTCCGCCCGAACTCGTTTTCCGGCGGCGAGCGCGGATTCGAAGAGCCGGTGCAGGACGGCTCGCGTCGAACCCGACTCGCGCGCGAGGTGAAGCGCCTGGCGCACCTGTCCGAGCACCTCGCTCTCACCGAGCGCCATCGAGTCCAGCCCGGATGCGACGCGGAACAGATGGCGAGCTGCCTCCGCCCCCTCCCGCCGGAACCCGGTCCGCGTCAGGTCCTGGGGAAGGAGTCCGCGCCACTCCGACAGAAAGCGCGGCACGAGCTCGCCGTCCTCGTCGCCGCAAAGGCCGTAGATCTCGCTGCGGTGGCAGGTGGACACGATCACGCTCTCGGACACGATGCCGCGGGAGAGCAGCGACCGGAGCCCCTCCTTGACTTCGTCCGCCGTGAACGCAATCCGGTCGCGGACCGCGCCATCGGTGATCCGGAAGTTCCATCCGTACAGGAGAAGCCGGGCCGGCGCCGAAGAGCTCATCGGAACGTATGGGAGTGGCTGAAATACATGTTCACGACCGTGTACGAGAAGAGGACGAGCGCATAGCCGCAGATCGAGAGGATCGCGACTCGCGGTCCCTTCCAGCCTCGCCGCTCCATCCAGAGAAGAAATCCGTACAACGCGAGCGTGAGGGCGGCGAAGGCGATCTTGGGGTCCTGGAGGGTTGCCCATTCCCGCCGGGCCCACAGGAGACCGAACACGATCGACGCCGCCAGAACGGTCCAACCGATCGAGACGCTCGTCCGATTCATCCGTCCGATCACCTCGAGTGGCGGGAGACGGCGGAAGAGGAGTCCCGTCCGCCCCCGGCGGATCTGGCGGTTCTGGATCAGATAGAGGATCGACAGAACGAAGGAGAGTGTGAACGCCGCGTAGCCGAACATCGCGAACGTGACGTGGAGCGCGAAGAGGGACCCGCGCGTCTCCTCCGACGGGACCGGCACGCGGTCGGGGATCAGGAGGCCCGCCGCCGAAAACAGCACGACGAACGGAATCAGGAAGGGCCCGATCGACCGCTCCCGGTGCCGGAAGAGCAGAGCCAGGTAAGAGATGCCGAGCATCCACCCGAAGAGAGACATGGAGCCGCCGAAAGTGCGATAGGGGACGGAGTGGAGCGCTCGCGCCGTCCGTTCCAGGTGAGCGAACTGGAGGAGAAGGCCCGCCGCGAGGAGGATCGGCGCCGCATACCCCCGGCTTCGCCGGACGAGGGCCACGACGGAGACGACCTCGGCCGCGGCGTAGAGCGCCACGGCGAGCCACCCGAGCGCTTGCCAATCCATCGTTAACCGAGTGTACCGAATCCGAGGCGGGAGCCGCGCCGCCGCGGGACCCGCCCCGAATGCGGAAGGAGGGAACGTTGTAGTCCCGGAGCTATCTCAGGGGATCCCGGACTCAGCGGGTCCCGGGCTTCGCGGGCGCGGGAGCCGGAGCGGCCGGCGCCGAACCCTCGAGCGGCTTGTTCGCTTCGACCTGGACGTCGATCTCGACGTCGTCGCCCAGCATGAAACCGCCCTGATCAACGGCACGGTTCCACGTGATCCCGTAGTCCTTGCGGTTCAGGTTGAAGGCGATCGTCTCGAATCCCGCCTTCTCGACCTTTCCCGCCTTGAGAAATCCGCCGTGCTTGACGGTTACGGTGACCGGTTTCGTGACGCCGTGCATCGTGAAGTCGCCGGCCACCTCGAACGTGTCGCTGCCTTTCGACGTCACTTTCGTGCTCTTGAACGTGAGGGTCGGGAACTTCTCCACATCGAAGAAGTCGGCTGAGCGAAGGTGCTTGTCGCGGCCGTCGACTCCGGTATCGATCGAAGCCGCCTGGATCGTCAGGTCCACCCTGGAGTTGGACGGGTTCTGCCGGTCGAGGTTGATGACCCCGTCGAAGTCCTTGAATCGCCCTTCGACTTTCGAGACGAAGTGCCGGATTCGGAAACCGACCGTCGAATGCGCCTTGTCAAACTGGAACGTTTCGGTCGCCGCGAGCGCCGACGACGCGGCCAGCGCCACGAACGCCGCGGCCGCCACCGAGCCCAGGATCGCGAACCTTTTCTTCATGGAGACTCCTCTGTTTCAGGCCTGATCGGTCGTCATTTCGGATGATCTGCAGTCGTTCGCCATCGGTCAAACTATGTCATTTCAACCGCCGGGGATTCGGATTTGAGCCGGGGTTAATGACCTTGACCTGATCGAGAGGCCTCCATACACTCGGATTTGCGGGCCCGGCATCGCGCAGCGCCCTCCGGAGGCTCTCCCCGACATGACGACCCCGATGAACCCGACGACCATCCCGATCCGCGACCCTTTTCACGCACGCACCGAATTTTCTCCCGGCCCCGGGAGAACAGGGACCCTCTACTCCCTTCCGGCCCTCGAGCGGGCCGGCCTCGGAGCCATCAGCCGCCTCCCCGTGAGCCTGCGAATCGTCCTCGAGTCGGTCCTGCGAAGCGTCGACGGCCGCCGGATCCGGGAGGAAGACGTGCGCGCGCTGGCCGCCTGGAAGCCGCGGGGGGAGCGCACCGAGGAAATACCCTTTGTCGTCTCGCGCATCCTCCTGCAGGATTTCACCGGCGTTCCGCTGCTCGTGGACCTCGCTGCGATGCGATCCGCCGTCGATCGCCTCGGCCGTGACCCCGGCATCGTCGAGCCGCTCGTATCGGTGGCGCTCGTGATCGATCACTCGGTGCAGGTCGACGTCTGGTCGCGCGCCGACGCGTTCCTCGTGAACATGGAGATGGAGTTTCGCCGCAACCGCCAGCGATACGAATTCCTCAAGTGGGGCATGCAGGCGTTCCACGGCTTCGACGTCGTGCCTCCGGGGATCGGGATCTGCCACCAGGTGAACCTCGAATTCCTCGCGAAGGGCGTGCTGGAGCGCAACGGCGTCTGGTTTCCCGACACCGTCGTGGGCACCGACTCCCACACGACGATGATCAACGGCCTCGGCGTCGTGGGGTGGGGTGTGGGAGGCATCGAGGCCGAAGCCGGAATGCTGGGCCAGCCCGTGTACTTCCTCGCACCGGACGTCGTCGGCGTACACATGACGGGGCGCCTGTCCGAGGGCGTCACCGCGACGGATCTCGCTCTCCACTGCACTCAGATGCTGCGCGCCGCGAAGGTGGTCGGAAAGTTCGTCGAGTTTCACGGTGAAGGAGCCTCGCATCTTCCCCTTCCCGACCGCGCAACCGTGGCGAACATGGCGCCCGAGTACGGGGCGACGATGGGCTACTTCCCGGTCGACGAGGAAACCTGCAACTACCTTCTCGCGACGGGCCGCACGGACGAACAGGTCGCGGCTGTGCGGGCCTACTACCAGGCCCAGGGCCTCTTTGGAATTCCCCGGGGCGGCGACTGCGATTACTCCACGCTTCTCGAGCTCGACCTCGCGGCAGTCCGGTCGAGCGTCGCGGGCCCGAAGCGGCCGCAGGATCGGATCGACCTGCCCGACCTGAAGACGCGGTTCCGGCAACTGCTCGAGGCGCCGACCTCCGAGAGCGGCTACGGCAAGAAGGGCGAGGGCCTGACCGAGCGCTTCCGTGTGCAGATCGGCTTCGAGGGATCGAAGCCCGAGGCGCCGATGTCCGGCGGAGGCCACCAGGCTCACACGGGCTCGATTCCCATCCGTGCTGCGAACAAGGACACCAACCCCTGGACCGAGACGGAAATGGTCAACAACCGTCCAAGTCCTGACCGCATCGACGAGGTTCCGGAAGAGCATCTGCCACCCGCCGTCGTGACGCTCGGCCACGGGGACGTCCTGATCGCGGCGATCACTTCCTGCACGAACACGTCGAACCCGAGCGTGATGGTCGGAGCGGGCCTGCTCGCTCAGAAGGCCGTCGCCCGCGGCATGACGGTGTCGCCGAAAGTGAAGCCCTCTCTCGCGCCGGGCTCCCGCGTCGTGACGGAGTACCTCTCCAAGACGGGCCTCCAGGAACCTCTCGACCGCCTCGGCTTCCAGCTCGTCGGCTACGGCTGCACGACCTGCATCGGCAACTCCGGCCCGCTCGATCCGAGCATCGAGGATGCGGTCACGTCGCACGATCTCATCGCGGCGAGCGTCCTCTCCGGCAACCGGAACTTCGAGGCGCGCGTCCAGCAGAACATCAAGGCGAACTTCCTGATGAGCCCGCCCCTCGTCGTCGCGTTCGCGCTCGCCGGGCGCGTGGACATCGACATGACGACGGAGCCGATCGGCAAGGGAAGCGACGGAAGCGACGTGTACCTCCGAGACATCTGGCCGACGCTCGCCGAGATCCGCGACGCCATGTCCCGGTCCGTCGACCGCGAGACGTACCGACGGCTGTACTCCGACTTCGCCGACGCGAACCCGCTCTGGAACGAAATTCCGAACACGGCGGGAAACGTCTACAAGTGGAATCCGACGTCGACGTATATCCAGGAGCCGCCGTTCTTCGATCGGTTCAGCATGACGCCGGAAGACGTGTGCTCCATTCACGGCGCCCGCTCTCTCGCGATTTTCGGCGACTCCGTGACGACGGACCACATCAGCCCGGCGGGCGCGATCAAGAAGAACTCTCCCGCGGGGTTGTACCTGCAGGAGAAGGGCGTAGCGCCGCAGGATTTCAACAGCTACGGCGCGCGACGCGGCAACGACCGCGTCATGACGCGCGGCACCTTCGCCAACGTTCGGATCCGGAACCTGATGGTGCCGGGCGTCGAAGGCGGAGTCACGATCTATCAGCCGCACGGAGAGACTCTCTCGATCTACGACGCGGCCGTCCGCTACCAGGCGGGCAAGACTCCTCTCATCGTGTTCGCGGGCCAGGAATACGGATCGGGAAGCTCGCGGGACTGGGCGGCCAAAGGAACGCGGCTTCTCGGAGTCCGGGCCGTGATCGCGCAGAGTTTCGAGCGCATCCACCGGTCGAATCTGGTGTTCATGGGCGTCCTCCCCTGCCAGTTCCTGGATGGGGCGTCCGCGCAGTCGCTCAAGATCGACGGGTCCGAGACGTTCGACATCTCCGGGCTCGAATCCGGCCTGCGCGCCCGCCAGACGGTCGATCTGACGATCCACCGGGCGAACGGCGTCGAAGAGCGCGTGCCGATTCTGGTCCGCATCGACACGCCGATCGAGGTCGATTACTACCGGCACGGCGGCATCCTCCCGTACGTCCTCCGGCAGCTGCTCGCCCGCTAGCTGAACCTGTTCCCCGTCGCCTCTCCAGCGCGCCGCGGGCGTCCGGATTTCCCGGCCTTCTTGGACAAAACGCACGCGGGGGTTATTGTCGGAAGGTGACCCAGGCCCTCCCGTCCGCCCGCCGCCTCCTGGACGCCTGCTTCGGGCGCCCCGTCGATCGTCCCCCCGTCTGGATGATGCGACAGGCAGGCCGCTATCTCCCGGAGTACCGGGAGGTGAGGCGCGCCTCGTCGTTCTGGGACGTCTGCCGCACGCCCGAAATCGCCGTAGAAGTCTCACTTCAGCCTTTCCGGCGGTTTCAGCCGGACGGGGTGATCTTCTTCTCCGACATTCTGGTGCCCGTCTCGGCCATGGGAGCGACGGTCGAATTTTCCGACGGCGGGCCTCATCTGCCGAAGCCCGTCCGGACCGCTTCCGACGTGGAGATGCTGCACCGTTTCGATCCGTCCGCTGAGATCGCTTTCACCGGGAAGATCCTGGAGCGGTTGCGGGGAGCGGTCGGCGAGAGCGCCGCGGTGCTCGGCTTCTGCGGCGCACCCTGGACGCTCGCGTCCTACCTCGTCGAGGGCGGCGGGTCGAAGTCGTTCGCCGTCATCAAAGAGATGATGCTGCGTGAGCCGGACACCCTGAGGCGCCTGCTCGATCTGCTCGCGGATGTCGTCGGGGACGTTCTCTCGTACCAGATCGAGTCGGGGGCGCAGGCCGTTCAGATCTTTGATACCTGGGCCGGTGAGCTGGGCGCCGAGGACTATCGGGCGTTTGCGCTACCCGCCGTCGTGCGCGCGATCGCGCGGATCGAAAAGCGCGGCGCGCCGGTGATCCTGTACGCGAACGGGAGCGGGCACATTCTCGAGGACATGGCAGGATCCGGCGCGGACGTGCTGTCGATCGACTGGCGGGTGCCAATCGGAGAAGCGCGCCGGCGCGTTCCCCGGCTCGCGCTCCAGGGGAACCTCGATCCCGCGGCGCTTCTCGGAACCCCCGGGGACGTGCGGCGCCGGACACGGACCATGATCGACGCGACCGGGGGAAAAGCCCACATCGCCAACCTGGGGCACGGCATTCTTCCGTCGGCCCGGATCGACTGCGTGGAGGCATTCTTCGACGAGGCCCGCCGTCCCCTCTCCGCGGAGGCTTCGGTCGAGCGGACTGCGCCGTGACCGTCGGGAAGGTCTCCGTCGATCTTCTCCGCCGCTACAACGTTGCGGGTCCCCGTTACACGTCCTACCCGACGGCTCCCGTGTGGACCGAAGCGATCGGTCCCGCGGAATACGAGGCGCTCCTGCGCGAGAGCGGGAGGCCAGCGCTCCCCGCCCCCCTGTCCCTCTACGTTCACCTCCCTTTCTGCGAAAAGCTCTGCTACTTCTGCGGCTGCACGGTCGTGATCACGGGCAAGGAGCACCGCCTCGAGGAGACCTATCTCGAGCACGTCATGAGCGAAATCGACTGGGTCGCGGAGCGCACGGGCGGGGACCGACCGCGCCAGCGCGACGTCGTCCAGCTTCACCTGGGAGGCGGAACGCCCACCTACTTCGCTCCGGAACGGCTCGAGCGGCTGCTCGGCCGTTTCCGGCAACGCTTCTCTTTTTCCCCCGACGCCGAGCTGGGCGCGGAGATCGACCCTCGCGTCACGACACCGGGCCATCTCTCCGCGCTCGCGCGCGCCGGGTTCAACCGGCTCTCCATGGGCGTGCAGGACTTCGACCCGCGCGTCCAGGAGGCGATCAACCGCATTCAGCCGTTCGAGGCCACGCGGGATCTCGTGCAGGAGGCCCGCAAGCTCGGATTTCCGAGCATCAACATGGATCTGATCTTCGGCCTTCCCCATCAGACTCCGGAGACCTTTTCCGCGACGATCGACCGGGTGCTGGAGATCGCTCCGGACCGGTTGGCGGTTTACTCCTACGCGAACGTTCCCTGGATGAAGTCGCACCAGAAGATCCTGGAGCCGTTTCTTCCCGATGAGGGAACGAAGTTCGGGATCTTTCAGACCGCTCTGCGGCGCTTCGAGGAGTCCGGATTCGAATACATCGGAATGGACCACTTCGCGCGAGCGGACGACGAGCTCGCCCGGGCGCAGCGGGAGCGAACGCTGCATCGCAACTTTCAGGGCTACACGACCAAAGCGGGCACGGACCTGATCGGGTTCGGGATGAGCGCGATCGGATCCGTGGGGGACGGGTACGTGCAGAACGTCCGGGATCTCGGGCCCTACCAGGCCGCGATCGCGAGCCGGGGAGTCGCCACCTTTCGCGGCTTTCGCCTGTCGCCGGACGACCGCCTCCGCAGGGCGGTGATCGGGAACCTCCTCTGCCACGGCGTCGTGATCAAGTCCGAGATCGAAGAGGAGTTCGGCATCCGGTTCGACGAGACATTCGAGGACTCCCTGGCGCGGCTGGAGGCATGCGCCGGAGACGGGCTCGTCGACCTCTCGCGCGAGCGGATCAGGGCGACCCCGCTCGGGCGGGTCTTTCTGCGCAACCTCGCGATGCCCTTCGACGCCTACCTGTCGAACGCTGCCGAGAAGCCCGTGTTCTCGAAAACCCTGTAAGGAAACGCCGTGGTTCCCTCGGTGAAAGAGCGCGCCGTTCTCCTCATCCAGCTCGGCGGGCCCGAGACTCTCGCGGACGTGCCGCGTTTTCTTTACAGGCTCTTCTCGGATCCGGACGTGATCCGGGTGCGGCCCGCCCTGTTGCGCAAGGGGATCGCCGCGGCGATCGCGCTCGGGCGCGCGAAGGCTTCGCGGCAGCTCTACCGATCGATCGGAGGAGGATCCCCCATCCGCCGGCTGACCGAGGACCAGGCGCGGGGCGTCGAGAGCCTTCTGGCGGCCCGAGGACGAAGGGTCCCTGTGCGCGCGGCGATGACGTGCGCGGCGCCCCTGATCGAGGACGTCGTGCGGGAGCTCGCGGCCTCCGGCGTACGCCGTTTTCTCGCCGTCCCGCTGTATCCGCAGTTCTCCCTGACGACGACGAGGGGAGCGATCGAGCGGTCGCGCGACGCGGTGCACGCGCTCGTTCCCGGCGGTTCATTTTCCGGCGCAGCCTCATGGCCCACGCATCCGCTTTTCGTCCGCGCGCACGCCGACGCGATCGCGGCGGAGATCGCCCGTTTTCCGGATCCGCGCCCCGAAGCCGTTCACCTCCTCTTCTCCGCGCACTCGATTCCGAAGAAACTCGTGACGAACCTGGGTGATCCGTACCAGAAAGAGATCGAAGCGTCGGTCAAGGCGATCGCGGCCCGGCTCGGCAACTCTTCGCCGCGAAGCCTCGCCTATCAGTCGAAGCTCGGGCCGATCGAGTGGCTCGGACCGGCGACGCTCGACGTGATCGGCCAGCTCGGCCGCGCCGGAACCCCGCAGGTCCTGGTCGTCCCGATCGCGTTTGTCACGGACCACGTCGAGACGCTGTATGAGGTCGACCAGCTCTTCGGGCAGGCGGCCCGCGAGGCCGGGATCGGGCAGTTCCGCCGTACGAGAGGCCTGAACAACGACCCGACGTTTCTGGCTGCCCTCGAGGACGTCATCCTCACGCAGACGGAGTTCTGGTCCGATCTCCCGTCACGCTCGGCCCGACCCGTCGCCGCCCGATGAAGACGATCGTCGTCGGCGCCGGCATTGCCGGGCTCGCCGCCGCGCGCGCCCTTGCCGACGCGGGCGATGAGGTTCGCGTCCTGGAGGCGGCGGACCGGGTCGGCGGCGTCATGCGATCGGTCTCGTGCGAGGGATTTCTCCTCGAGCACGGGCCGAATACGATCCGGCCGACGGCCGAGCTCGTGCAGCTCGCGCGCCGGCTCGGCCTCGACAAGGAGCTGCTGGTCTCGGACCCGCGATTGCCGAGGTATGTGTCCTGGAACGGAGCTCTTCACGCGCTTCCGTCCTCGGCAAGCGCATTCCTCTCAACGCGCCTCCTCACCGCGCGAGGCAAGCTCCGGCTCCTCGCGGAACCCTTCGTCCGGGGCCGCCGCCGGCCGGACCGCGCTGATGAACCAGAAGAAGACGAGTCCGTCCAGGACTTCGTGACGCGGCGCCTCGGAGCACAGGTCGCCGATCACTTCGTGGCGCCCTTTGTTTCCGGAGTCTTCGCCGGAGATCCGCGCCAGCTCTCCGCAGAGTGCGCCTTCCCCTCCCTCGTGCGCGGCGAACGGGATCACGGCAGCCTCGCCCGCTGGGCCATCCGTGGACGCCCCCCTCGCGCGAAGTCTTCCGGGCTGCGCGGCCTCATGTCATTCCGAAATGGGATCGAGACGCTTCCTCTCGCCCTCGCCGGCTCGCTCGGCGCGCGCATCGAGACGGGAGCCGCCGTCCGTGCTGTTCAGCCGGGCAAAACCGGATGGAGCGTGGAGACGGCTTCCGCCGTGTACGAGGGCGACCGGGTGTTCCTCGCCTGCCCGGCGGCCGGGGCCGCCGCGCTCGTGCGAGGATTTGCCCCCGAGGCCGCGAGCGCTCTGGACGCGATACTGCACCCCCCCCTCGCGATCCTGTATCTCGCGTGGCGCAGGACCGCTCGGGCCACCCCGCCTCGCGGGTTCGGACATCTCGCCGTGCGCGCCCCGGGCCGCCGCATCCTCGGCGCGGTGTGGAGCTCCAGCCTCTTTCCGGGACGGGCACCCGAGGGATGGATCCTTCTGACCGCGTTTGCCGGGGGGGCTCTCGACCCTGCGGCGGCGGGTCTTCCCGACGCGGATCTCGCGCGCTGCGCCACGGAGGAGATCGCGCCGCTGCTCGGTGCCACCGAACCGCCGCGCCTGCTTTCCGTCGTGCGCTGGCCGCGGGCGATTCCCCAGTACGATCGGGGCCACGCGTCCCGCATCGCGGCTCTGGCCCGGGCCGAGGTTCGCTTGCCCGGCCTTCGGTTCCTGGGCGCCTACCGCGGCGGCATTTCCGTTGGAGACGTCCTGCGCAACGCCATCCGCGCTGCGGGACCCGCCGCTCCCGAAACGAAGGCTGGTCTATGATCCCCGCCACGCGATGGCTATCGGGATCCGAACCGAGCATCTGAGGAAGGTCTTCTCGACGCCGCCGCCCTCCGCCGCCCCCGGCCGCGGAATCGTCGGGGGACCGATGACGGGCCGAAACGTCCGCGGCAAGAGTCAGCGGATCGAAATCGTGGCGCTGGACGACCTGACTCTCGAAGTCGAACCGGGCGAGATCTTCGGTCTCCTCGGGCCAAACGGCGCGGGCAAGTCGACCACCCTGGGCGTCCTGACGACGCGAATCCGTCCGACGGCAGGCCGCGCGTGGATCGGCGGGGACGAGGTCTGGACCAGCCGCGTCGCCGTGAAGAGGCGTATCGGAGTCGTCCCCCAGCGCCCCAATCTCGATTTCTCCCTGACCGCCCGCGAGATTCTGCTCTTCCACGGCGCCTATTTTGGTATCGCGAACCCCGAGCGGGGAGCTCGCGCCCGGAAGCTCCTCGAGACCTTTCAGCTGACGGACCGCGCGGACCAGCTCGTCGTGGGATTCTCCGGCGGAATGATGCAGCGGCTATCGATCGCGCGGGCGATGATGCACGAGCCGGAGGTGCTGTTCCTGGACGAGCCGTCGGCCGGCCTCGATCCCCAGACCCGCCTGCTGCTGTGGGAGATCGTGCGCTCCTACAACGCCCGCGGGAACACGATCGTCGTCACGACACACAACATGGAAGAGGCCGACGATCTCTGCCGGCGCGTCGCGATCGTCGATCACGGGCGCTCGATCGCACTCGGAACGCCGGCCGACCTCAAGGCGACGATCCCCGGCGGCTACGTCATCCGCATCCAGCTCTCGCCCCGGACTCCCGAGCTTCTCGCGGCCTTCGCCGCGGAAACCGGCGTTCAGCAGGCTCTCGCCAACGGGCCCAACGGCGTGGACGTCTACGCCGACCGCGGCGGCCCGCTCGTTCCCGAGCTGCTCCAGCTCGCCGTGCGGTCCGGCGCGCGTGTCACCGACGTGCACGTCTCCGAGCCGTCGCTCGAGAATTTCTTCCTCCACCACACCGGACGGAGCCTGAGAGATTGAGAAAGACATTCTTCGCGCTCTTCGCTCGCGACGTGCACGTGGCGCGGCGCAACTTCGTGCCGCTGATCCTGCAGACGCTCCTGCAGCCGATGCTGCTCGTGTTCGTATTCGGGCGGGTCCTGACCACGAGCGGGTTCATGCCGATGCAATACAAGAGCCTGCTCCTGCCCGGGATCATCGCGCTCTCGATGGTGCTGTCCGGAATTCAGGCGGTCGCCATGCCCGTCATCTCGGAGTTTCAGTTCACGCGGGAGATCGAAGACCGCCTCCTGGCTCCCATCGAGATCGAATGGGTCGCGGTCGAGAAGATCTTCGCCGGCATGATCCAGGCCCTGATTGCCGGCCTGGTCGTCCTTCCCCTCGCGTGGCTCGTGATGGGTCGCGGCGTGGACCTCTCGATGCCGCATCCCTTCCTCTTCGCTCTGCTCTGCCTTCTGGTCGCCCTGCTCTCCTCTTCGATCGGCCTCACGCTCGGCTGTTCCGTGGGGCAGACGCAGATCGGCCTGATGTTCAGTCTCGTCCTCGCGCCGATGATTTTCTTCGGGTGCACTTACTACCCCTGGAGCGCGCTCGCGAAGTTCCCGATCCTGAAATACGCGGTCCTCGCCAACCCGATGGTCTACGCGAGCGAAGGCCTGAGAGGCGCGCTCGTGCCGCAATTCCCGCACCTCCCGTCAGCCGTGGCGGCCGGGGGTCTCATCCTGTTCGACATCCTGTTCGTTTCCCTGGGCATCCGCCAGTTCCAGCGCAAAGCCGTCCACTGATATTCCTGTGGGCCCAGCCCGGGAACGCGGTCATCGGAAGATCGCCGGACCTTCCCCCTCTCCCGGCGGGAGAGGGTCGGGGCGCCCGACCCCGATTCGCCGATCACCCGATTCGACCAGTCGAGTGCTCCCGCGATCCCCGATATTCGATAGTTCGATTGATCGCGAGATCATGAGATCGCGAGATCGCGAGATTCGAACTCCCTGGCCATCACTCTTCCCTCAGGACCCCCCTTCCCTATTTGCCCGACGGCTCCTTCATCTCGTCGTGGTGCTTTTCGGACTGCTCTCCGGCCGCCCTCAGTTCTTTCTGTTCTTCATTGGTGAGCTCGGGGAGGTGCCGCAGGAAGGCGACGATCTTCCAGATCTCCTCCGGCTTGTGGGTCGGGGAGAAGGCCGGCATTCCGGTGGCTCGGATTCCGTTCGAGACGATCCAGTAGAGCTCACCGTCGGGTCGCCCCTGGATGCGAGGCAGGGTCAGGTCCGGCGCGGGAGGATTGAGGCCCTGGCCGATCTCCCCGGCATCGACACCCGTCGCTCCATGGCACACGACGCAGTTCTCGCGGAAGTGCGCGAGCCCCGCCTTCCACGTGGCGGCGGTAGGAGGGAGCGGGTTGTGGCTGGCGGAGGCGCGGCGCGCGATCGACCGGTTCAATGCCCACGAAGCTACCCGTGTCTCCATCCGGGAAGGAGCCTCGGTCGCGGCGACGTTGTAGCCGCCCACGGCCAGATAGGCCGCGATGATGAGTCCGACCAGAAAGAACCCCATCATGATGCCGGAAAAGAATCTCATCGCCTCTCCTCCTTAGCCTTCACGCGTGCCCGCGATTCGACGCGTGGCATGTCATCTCGCTCCCCCACTCGACCTGAATCGTTGCATGATCAACGCCCGCCGCCTCCTGAAGCAGAAGCTGGACCGCGGCCAGAACGTCGGCGCGGGCCGTGTCGGCCGATGCACGAATGTGGACGCTGGCGGAATGGACGCCGGACGTCAGAGTCCAGAAGTGCAGATCATGGAGGGCCTCCACGCCCGGCACGCGGAGAATCCGGTCGCGCACGGCGGCCACGTCGATGTCTCCGGGCGCGCCCTCGAGCAGGATATGCGCCGACTGACGAAGAAGGGAGACGCCGCGCGGCAGGATGAAGAGCGCGACGCACGCGGAGACAGCGGGATCGATCCAGGTCCAGCCGGTCGCCGGGATGAGCAGGGCCGCGGCGAGAACCGCCGCGGACCCCAGCATGTCGCTGAAGACCTCCAGGTATGCCGCACGCATGTTGAGATTGTTGACGTGCGCATGGCCGTGAGACAGGAGCCGCATCGAAACGACGTTCGCCGCGACGGCGAGGACCGCGACGACGAGCATGATCCGCGGCTGCACCTCGACGGGAGACCGGAATCGCAGGACCGACTCGACGAGGATGCCCGCGGATAGAAGCAGCAGAACCTGAGCGTTGACGAACGCGGCCAGGATCTCGGCTCGGTAGAGGCCGAATGTGTGCTTTCGGGTCGGCGCCCGGTCGGCGACCGACATCGCTGCGTAGGCGAGCGTCAGGGAGGCGAGGTCGGCGAAGAGGTGAGCCGCGTCGGCGAGGAGGGCGAGGCTGCCGGAAAAGACTCCGCCGCCGACCTCGAGGGCGAGGATTGCGACGGTGAGAAGAAGGGCCGACCGGAGACGCCGCCGGCGGTAGATCCGGGATTGGGCGTCTCCGGAAATCGACTCGGGCCCGGTTTCGTGCGAGGTGCCGGTCATCCTTCGAGAAAGAGAGCCTCCACCTCCACCCGAGCGTCGTTGAAGCAGGCGCCTCCGCCGAGATCCGCGAGAGTGTCGGGGGCGAGCGCCGAGGCCGTCGAGACGCCGTACACGTTGTGGCTCCAGAGTCCCTTCGAAAGAACGACGACGCCGGGGCGGACGTCCTCGTGGACGCGCGCGAGGCAGAGGACCTCTCCCCCGCCGTTCCAGATTCGCACGCGTGCTCCGTCCCGGATCTGCCGTGGCGTCGCGTCGAGGGGGTGAATCTCGGCCGACGCCTTGTCCCGCGTCAGCTCTCCGAGCGTCGAGCTGATCGTGCGGTCGTTGGCTGGCGAGATCAGGGCGAGGGGAAATTGCCCGGTGCCCGGGTCTTCGCGGTAGGCGTAGAGCCCGCCCGGAGCCTCGGCATCGAGCTCGGGTGGAACGAGGTGCACCTTCCGATCCGCCGTCCGGGGGAACACGTCCACGAACTGCACGGGAGCGTCGCCGAATTCGGGCCGGGCCGCTTTGCCGGAGTCGAGGGTCGTGCGCAACGAGGGTTCGCGCGGATGGTCCCGGAGAATCTCGCGGGTCAGCTCCGCAGCCGACTCGGGGTCGCCGTCGCGGAACACCCCCGTGCGGCGGCAGAGCTCGGCGAAGACCGTGTGGTTCGGCCGGGATTCTCCGACCGGCGCAATCACCGGGAGGGCTTCCTGGAGCACGTATGCGCCGTAGCCGCGCGAGAGCTCATCCCGCTCGAGGAAGGTCGTGGCGGGAAGGACAACGTCCGCATACAGCGCCGTGTCCGTCATGACCGGGTCGAACACGACGGTGAACAGATCCTCCCGCAGGAGACCCGCCCGGACCTTTTCCTGCGCCGGCAGGATCATCAGGGGATTGCAGTTGTAGACGAAGAGCAGACGGATCGGGCGCTCCTGCGCGAGGAGAGCCTCACCCGTGAGATTCATGTTGATCTCCCGCGAGGGACAGGGATCCGCGTGAGCGGCTTGCAGGGAGTCGAGCCCCCAGATCCCCGAGTTGGACAGCGTGTACCCGCCTCCACGCAAGCCGAACTTTCCTCCGACGGCGGGGAGCGCGAGGACGGCAGCGATTCCCGAGCCGCCGTTGCGATTGCGCTCGAGCCCCCATCCGCATCGGATCGCCGCGGGCGACGACTCGGCGTACCACCGGGCCAGGAGTTCGAGGTCCTCGGCGGGCACGCCGGAGACCGACGCGGCGCGGACGAACGTCCACGGCTCGGCGCGCCGGCGCAGCTCGTCGGCTCCCGTCGTGTGCCGGTCGAGGAACTCCTGGTCGGCGGCGCCCGATTCGAAGAGGAATCGGTGGATCGAAAGCGCGATCGGCAGATCAGTTCCGGGCCGCGGCGCGAGGTGAAGATCCGCCTGCGCGGCGAGGCGCGTGCGCCGGGGATCGACGACGACGAGCCGGCCTCCCGCTCGCCGCGATTCCTGGAGGTACGGCACGAGATGGATGCCGGTCGCCGGCGGGTTCGCCCCCCACACGATCGTGAGCCGGGCGCTGGCGTAGTCCGGAAAGGCGATTCCCGCCATCTTTCCGTAGAGGCCCATGGCGGCCCGGCTCGCCGGAGCCGAACAGACGGTCCGGGCGAGGCGGGAAGCACCGAGCCGCGAAAACAGGCGGGCATCGGTCGTGTCCTGCGAAAGCAGCCCGTTCGACCCTCCGTACGACAGCGGCAGGATCGATTCGCCTTCGCCACGCGCCGAGAGATCGGAAAGGCGATCGGCGATCGCCGTCAGAGCCTCGTCCCAGGAAACCGGTCGGAAGCGCCCGTCTCCCTTCGGTCCGACTCGCATCCGGGGGACCCGCACGCGCGACGGCCCGTGCACGTGCTCGGGCAGCCGACGCACTTTCGCGCAGATGTAGCCCCCGGTCAGGGGGTTCGTCCGGCTCCCTCCGACGGAAACGACCTGGCCGTTCTCGATACCGACTTCCAGACTGCAGGCGTCCGGGCAGTCGAGGGGACAGGCGCTCGAGGCGAGGACCGGGGGGGACGGCGAGGGGTCGGCGGCGGCTTCCATTCCTCGATTCTACGGCTCGCCGGGGTTCGCCCGGCATTCCGTCTCCCGGGCCCGGGCTGCGCCGGGGTGCCTTCCCGCCATTTCGGGGTCGCCGTCCGACGCCCCCGTCTTTCGGGCCCTTTCTGGACAGATTCCCGGCCGAAAGATTTCTCATGCTCATTCATGATCGGTTCACACCCGTCTCTTTACACTCCACGACGAATTAAGGCCGGCGCAATGTGCGTCGTCCATAGGAGACGAAAATGAACAAGACCATCGCCCGCATCCTCTCGATCGGTATCGCTGTTGCTCTTCCGACGGGTCTCATCGCGCAGACGACCACGACGACGACCAAGTCCACGGACAAGCCGGCCGCGACGGCCCCTGCCCAGACCGAGTCGAAGTCCTCCTCGACGTCTTCCACGATGACCAACGACGGCACCACGAAGACCACCAAGAAGAAGACCTCCAAGAAGAAGCACACCGCGAAGAAGTCGACGGACACCACGAAGAGCGAGACCAAGACCGAGACCAAGCAGTAACTTTTTCTCGATCCGTTTCGGAAAGCGCGCCAGCGAAAGCCGGCGCGCTTTTTTTGTTCTGTCGCTGGCCGTTTCCCGTCCCGCCTCATACCGAAATCAGGGACACGTGTTGAACGCCGCCGTGTCCTGGATCGGGAGAAAGGCCACACCCGCGTCGTTGGTGTAGATGCGAACGGCGTGCGTGCTGGTGTCGGTCACGGTGGTCGTGACCTCGACGTCTGTCAGGCCCCCCGCGAACACCCAGTACTTTCCGTTCGGCAGGCCGCAGCCGTTGATCACCTTCACGACGAGCTCGAGATTGCTGGCCGCGAAGAACCAGAAATAACCTGTGTCCGACGAGATCGGGACGGCGTGGCCGATGCCGCTGGTTCCCTGCGCCGGAACCCGCCATCCCGTCTGAACCTTGAAGCGGCCGGCGTTCAGGCAGAGAGTGGTCGCATCGACGACGCAGGGGCCGCCGATGTTGATGCGGCCGATCTGGTTCGCGCCGTTCTCGGTGAACCAGATGTTTCCGTCCTGGCCGGTGGCGATACCCGACGGCGACGAGTTCGCGGTGGGGATCAGGTACTCCGACACGATGCCGGTGGGCGAAATACGCCCCAGCTTGCCCGACGCGGCTTCGGTGAACCAGACGGCCCCGTCCGGGCCCGCCGTGATCCCCGTCGGACGCGATGCTGCGGTCGGGAGCGGAAACTCGGAAAAAGCGCCTCCCGTCGTGACTCGTCCGATTCGACCCGCGAGGCTCTCCGTGAACCAGAGATTGCCATCGGGTCCGCTCGTGATCCCGAGGGGAGCGGTGTTGAAGCCGGGAACGACGAACTCGCTGACGACGCCGGACGGCGTAATCCGGCCGATCCGGCCTAGGGTCTCGGTGAACCAGAGATTTCCGTCGGAGCCGGCGGCGATGCCCCCGAGTCCTGGCGTCGACGAGAGCACCGGATAGGTGGTGATCGTCCCGTCGGTGCGGATCGCGCCGATTCGCCCGGAGGCATCCGTGAACCAGAGCCGGCCGTCGGGCCCCGCGGCCATTCCCTGGGGAGAGACGAGGGGCGGACCGGACGAGACCGCGTCGTATTCGAGGGCAAATCCCGTGGTGGACATACGGCCGATCTTTCCGACGCTCGATTCCGTGAACCAGAGCTCCGAGTCCGTCCCCGTCGCGATCGCGCTGGGGCCGGAGGAAGACGTCGCCGCCGCGTAGTCGATGACCAGGCCGCCCGTAGAGACACGGCCGATCCGGCCCGACCGGTTCTCGGTGAACCAGAGCGCCCCGTCGGGCCCGCGGACGATCCCTTCGGGCCCGGAGTCGGCGGTGGGAATGGCGAACTCGGTGAACGTCTGCGCGGGAGCGACGCGGGAGAGGAGGGCGAGGGTGGCGATGGTAAGGGCGCTGGCGAGGCGGAGCGGGGTAAGGCGCATGGGGACCTCTCGGGTTAGAGTCCCATTGTTCAGCATCTCCCTTCCCGGTAGAAGTCGTGTCCCGGGTCGGTCTTCCCGGAGTGCGCTCGAAACACCGAGGAAGGCTCGCCCGTCTCTCCGCGTGTTATGTTTCTCGACCCCTCAGCGGCCCCATCGTCTAGGGGTTAGGGCCCGACTCGTCGCGGCTGCTCCTCGCCCGGGCCCGGACACGGCTGGCTCCTTTCAGCGGGGGGCACGTGTGTGCCCCCCGAACCCCCCCGCAGGCCTCTCGGCTCAAACCTTCGCGTGTTATGTTTCTCGACCCCTCTGCGGCCCCATCGTCTAGGGGTTAGGACACGGCTCTTTCAAGGCCGACGCACGGGTTCGAATCCCGTTGGGGCCGCCACTTTCCTTCCAATGACTTAGCACCGTTCTGAGCAACGGCGCTTTCGTCCGTCGCGCAGCCCTCGCGCAGCCCGTTGGAGTTTTCCGCAGATCCGACGAGTTCCACCGCGTCCCGAAGATGCGCAGGAGAGAGGTGCGCGTACCGGATCGTCATGCGAATGTCGGCGTGACCCAAGAGTTCCTGAATCGTGCGCAGGGGCGTACCAGCGATCGCAAGCCACGAGGCAAACGTGTGACGGATGGAGTGGGGCGTCAGCTCCGGGCGGACTCCCGCAAGGCGTTTCGCCACAGAGAAGGCCCTCTGAACCTCGCGGCCCGGTAGCGGCGAGCCGTCTGCCCGGGTAAACACTCGCGCGGCGCCCAATCCTCGTGGGAGGCTCAACAGGAGAGCTCTCAGACCGTCGGAGATCGGAACCGTCTTGCGGCGACGGACCTTCTCCTGCGGGATCGAGAGGACACCCCGCTCGAAGTCCACATCAGCCCACGTAAGAGCGACGATTTCGCCCAGGCGCGAGCCGGTGTAGAGCAGGGTCTTGAAGATCGGCACGGTCGCGCGAAGCCGCTCGCGGTATTCGCCCGTCGCGATCGAATCCGGGCGCCGCCCTCCCCCGTACCGCCTCGGGTCAGGGGCGCCGAGACCGAGCTTGACGGGTCCGAGGGTCCGCAGCTGGCCGACGTACCGGCGCCACGCCGCCTCATCTTCGAAGGCGGAGATGAATCGGTCCCATTCCGCGCGCTCGAAGAAGATCAGCCGCCCGTTCTCCGATGGAAGCATCGGGACGGAGCCGCGGCGGATCGGATTGCGCTCGATCAGCCCCCAGGCCTCACCCTTGTTCAGGATCGCCTTCACGATGGCCCACTCGCGATTGACCGTGCCCGGCTTCGCCTTCTTCGCGAGCCGCATCTGCCGGTACTTCTCGACGTCGATCGGCTTCAGCGAAGAGACGAGGCGATCGCCGAAGAACGGCATGACGTTCTTGGAGATCGCGAACGTCGTGCGCTCGCGAGAGCCCTCGGACATCTGCGGGCAGTGCGTCTCCAGGTATGCCTGGGCGAGGGTGCGGAACGTGATTCGGTGGTTCTCGGTCCCGCGGCGCGCTGCAGCAGTCGCGAGACGCTGCTTGTAGATCGTGACCGCCTGGGCGTAGGAGACCCCGGAGAGCGTCTCTTGACGCTGGGCGCTCTTCTTCGTCCCGTCCGAGTAGTACCGGAGGACGTAGGAGCCATCAGAGCGTTTCTTGAGCGACATCGGTGCCTCCCCTCAGAGTCCGCGCTTCTCGAGCCAGCCCGCGACACGAGCCCGTGTCCAGCCGTGCTTCTCCAGATGGATGATGTGGGTCTCGAGAGTCCTGCCGGCGGAGCATCCGGCCTTGCCTGCAGGACAGGCGGTCGTCTGCTCCGAGAGCAGCTCCGGGAACTCCTCTGCGAGGAACGGGCCCGTCATGTTGCGAGGCTCAAGTCCGAGAGCGACCCAAGCCGCGCCCAGCGCCGTGCTTCCGAGGATCGGCCCGTCGCCTACGGTCCGCTCGAAGGCCATGTCGCGTCGGCCCTGGGGATGAACCTTCGAACCCTTCCGAATCGCGGCGGAGAGCTTGCCGTGTGACCGCTTTGCGCCAGATAGGCGCGATGGGCCCTTCTTGAGCCGCGGCGACTCGGCCACGGCAACGGTAAGAGCCTCCGCGATCGAGACCGGCTCGCCGCGTTCGTGAGCGACTTCGCGGCTGAGCCGCTCGAGATCGGCCCGCACCGGGGAATCCACGTAGAGGTTCAGACGGGTCGGCGTACCTATTTCCCGCGGTCGCCCGCGTCCCCGTTTCTTCGTCTCAAGAGCCACGGTCATATTTATACACCGCTAAATCAAGGTGTCAAGAACAATCTCTTGCCTCAGACCTCGACCGGCATCGGAGGCGCCTCGGTTTGGACGGTGCACTGCTCGAGGAACGCCACGAGATCCCCCTCCCGGTAGAGCACGCGCCCGGCTGTTCCCCTGCCCTTGCGCTCCGCACCGGCGAACTTGACGTATCGGGGCCCGCGGTTGGCGCAGCGCCACTTTCGGAGGGTGAAGACCGAGACGCCCAGGTACTCGGCAGCATCCCCCTCTCGGAACGCTCCGCGCGAGGCGCCGCTGGCCGGAACCGCCCCGACGGTGGCCGGCTTAGCCATCGATTCGGACCCCCGATGGTGCCTTCAGTCGCGCCTGGCCCGCCGAAGTATCAGCGGGGATAGTAGTGGTCTTTTCTTGGATTAAAAATTCAACCATGCCCGGTCGGGTGCCTCCGGCCCTCTTGTGGGAGCCTCTGCTCTCAGGAACGAGGCGGGTGAATCTGCAACATTCCGCAGAATTCGCAGTTTCCGCGCCCGCTCTCCAGTCTCCGCAGATTTCTATGCGTAAGGGTTTCTTGTAATAAGTTATTTGTGTAGAAACAGATAGCCCAAACGGGGAGAGGAGAGGGCGAAATCTGCGGAAACTGCGGAATCTCGTCAGCACGCGAAATACCTCGCGCCGCCCTTGAGAAGCGGTTCGAACCGGATCAGGCCGCGTCCCAGAAGTCGAGAGAGCGAGGCGTCGAGTTGCTTAGGATTTCGGTGGCCGCCGAAGAGCCTGTTGATGTCGGCGCCAGTCAACCCCTTGGACCCCGCGGCTCGTAGCGCAGCGAGGATCTTGTCCGCATCCGGATCCCCACTCGCATCGCCGAAGATCACCCGAGCGGACTCGGCGCAGTAGTCCCAGAGGGCCAGCGCGGCGAGAAGGTGTTCTCTTCGAATGACCCGGCCGCCGTCAAGAAGGGCGTACAGCAGGGAGAGTCGAACGACCTGGGGGCGGGCGCGGCCGCAAACCGAACCGACCATGTTCGCCGGCTGGTCCTTCAGCTTGGAGTAGACCTCCGCCCAGAGTCGGTTAGCGCCGTCGTCGCGGTGCATGGCGGCGATGGAGCGAGCCGTTTGAAGAGCTCGGCCGACCCTCGCGTAGAGCGGCCCGACCGGGACCTCCGAGAACCCGGAGCCGAACGGAAGATCCTTCGAGCTCTTCACGCAGACCCAGAGAAAGCGGTTGGCGAATCCGTTAGCGATCCCGAGGCTATCGACGTGCTGTAAAAGCTCGTCGCGCGTGATGTGCCCGATGATCGAGATGTGCGCGTCGGTGGCGCGCTCGGGAGAGTTCTTGTTGGTATTTGACAAGTCCCCGCTTTCCCAAGCCTGACGAATGAGGAGGCTCAGGGTGTTCCCGGGCCGCTTGCCGATAACGAGCGGCGAGGAGAACTCCGACTCGTGAACGAGCAGCCGCTTGTCCTCGGCGCCCTGGTCGATGCAGATTCGCTTGCTCGGGGAACCGTCCTCGTTCGGCTCGTCTTTGTAGATCGGATCGCGGACGGCGTGGATCAGCCCCTCTCCGCTCGCGAGGTTGCCAACGATGTTCTTCTTCACCCAACCTTCATCGACGACACGAAGAGCTCGCTTGACGTGGCCGAAGCTCGTGCCCTTTCCGGAGGCCGTCTTCCCAACGAGTACGGCGAAGATATTCGCGTAGTGCCGGTCGGCTTCGACTTCGAAATGCGGCCCCCGGCCGACGGCATTTCCAAAGCACGCCAGGAGCTGGATCAAGAGTGCCGCGCGATCGCTCTCGGTGTGCGGCTCGACCATGCGGACGAACTCGCCGGCGAGGCCGTAGAGCGCTTCATCTTTCAAGACCGGCCACGGCTCGCCCGGATCGCCCTTCGGTTCGTCCTCAACCTCAACCGCAGCGGCAGCCTCGTCCGACGCGTGCTCTCCCGCGGCAAGGAATACCTCCGCCATCACGTCGCCGGCCGCCCCGATGCCCCGCTTCTCGATCAACTCTCCGAGATCCTTGAAGCCCGCGGGGTACCTCGCGAGAATGGGCTTGGCGCCACATGCCCTGAGAGCGACGACCGTCTTCGCGGCCGCTTGTTGGCCCTCCTCGTCATTGTCGAGCGATACGTAAACGTGGCGATTCCGAAACAGCTCGGCGCGTTCCTCGACGGCCGCGACCGCATTCCCAACCCCGGGAATACCGATCGGGCAGGCACCTAAGCGCTCCGCCAGTGCCATCGCACCAAGCCAATCGGCGAGTCCTTCTACGATCCAATCCGCGTCAAAAGAATCGAGCAGATGCCCGTAGGTGGTGCCCTTAACCCGCGCCCCTGTCATCAGCAGAAAATTCGGACCGTTGACCTGATCTCGGGACATCGCTGGCCGGCGGTGAACGTTCACGACCTCTCCGGCGCTGTCGTTGAGACGGACCGCGATCCGGTAGCGCCCACCGGAAGCAAACCGCACGCAATCCCCAGGTATTGGCCAGAGACCTCGAGACGTGAGGTACGCCTCGCCTTCAGGATCAGCCTGAGCCAGCTTGTTCCAATAAGCCTTCGCATCGGGCGGAGATGACTTCGGCACGCGGGGTTCCGGGTAGCCCGGAGCCGAGGGATCGGGCATGAGGTCGCTCATGGCAAGCCCGACCGCCGCGACTACGTTCTCAGTCGGACATCCGGCGTGACAATTAAGGATTGTTTTCCCTCCCTGGCCGATTCCGACCGAGAGAGACGGGCTTCGGTCTTCATGACTCGGACAGCGCGCCATCCACTTCCCAGGAAGGCCGGTCAACCCCGAAAATCGAGCCGCCACTGCTTCAGGCAGCATCGGTGCTCCGGCTATCGAGCTGTTTGCGAGCAACCTCGAGGACTTGGCTCGGATCGCAGTTCATGCCGACTCCGCGTGCTCGATGAGCACCACGAGTTCTTCGCCCTTCACCAGCGGTCGATAGGGCCCCTCTCCGGGTCCGGGTAGGACGCGGATCGCCGGAATGACACGTGAGAATCCCTTTCCTCTGTGCGTCCCCGGAACGGATGTCCTGGGAACGAACATCACTCCACGAACCTTGCCGTCTTTCTCCGACACCCGGGCTCCCGCCTCGAGGAGCCGGATCTGCGCTTGCTCGAGCCGTTGCCGGAATCCCGGCGAGTCCATGAGCTTCTCGAGGAACTCGCTGTGTCCGGCGCGACCCCGAGCGGTGAGTCGAGAACGGACTGGCATGCGGGCGGCTGCGACGGAACGTGTTCAACGATCGCCCCAGTGCCAAGTCGGAAAAGGCGATCCAGCGTGTAACCCGGAAGTGGTTGCGGGTCGAGCGTGTAGCCGCGCTGGGGCGGAGGAACGATCGTAAGCCGGGTGGTGCAGGCGGCGGAACTCGGTCACAGCTCCTCCCCGGTACCGCCCGCCGCGGCGGCCTGCTTCACCGCGTTACGAAGGCGTTGGAGCTCGCCGGGCCGTGCTCGGTCCGGGAATCGCTCAATCAGTGAGACGTGCGCGGCAGAGAATCCTGCGGCAAGGGCGGCGCGCGCGAGGGTGATTCCCCGACGCGTTCGGTATTCGCGAATCTCTGTTGACGGGTAGAAGCGGCGAAGTGGTTCCATCACACGATGAAGTGTGATGCCGAATCGGAGTCCTTGCTTGTAACCCTAAAGCGTCACGATTTCATCGACACAGGACAGCAGCTCGCGGAGATGAGCGCCTCCGAAATCGTCCGGATTGCCGGCCAGGCCTGATCGCCTAACGCGCCTGAGCGTGATCGGCTTGCGCCGGCAAAGCTCACGAACTTCGCTGAGCCTCGGTTGGATGTACGTCCGATAGAAGACTTCCGGGGCGGAAGATCTCCCGCTATGTCGCTGCCGGGGCCTCAAAGGGTCCAGGAGCCCGACGGTGGCCCAATCGAACGCCTTTGTAACCATCGCCGCAGCGACGGCGTAATCACGCTCGGTCTCGGTCCAGCCGTCCCAGTCAGCGGCTCTTCCGACCTTCGTCCAGGCTCTGAGCCTCCGCAGCTCTTCCTCTTGTGGCCCCTTGTCCTCTTGCGGGCGGCGCTTCTGCGCTCGAACCCACAAGTACGCAATCGGGGCGGCGTACTTCATCCGGCGTAGAAAGACCGCACGTCCGCTCGCCGCATCCCGCCCGCCGCGCTTGTGAATCCCACGCGCCTTGCGTCCTTTGGAATGCTCAAGCTGAAAGCGGAGCAACTCGTCGAGAAGAACCGGGTCGTTCCCGCAACTCGGCCCATCTGAGAGCCGATCGGCGGCTTCGCTCAGAGCGGCCAGGTTGCGAAAATGATGGACGATGGCGCCCGATGGACCATCTCTGACGCTTATCCTGCCTGTTCGCCTCGATCGGCGTATCACGAAAGGCCTAAAGGCCGGCCCACCTTCGGCCAGCTGCTCGATGATCCCAGCGTGAGCCTCTCCGTCCAAGACTCCCCGCCTCTCTCCCCGCGAAAGGAATGACAGGCGGCAGACGGCGCGGAGGGCCGCGGGTTCGGGTTACCCAGCCCTCGCCAGGAACCTATCCGCCCGCACCAATGGTCGCACGAGAGGGTCGGTTCGCGCACACGATTCGCGGCGCAGCGACGAAACGTCAGGCGGAAAGGGGAAAGCAGAGGCAAAAGGAAGCGAAAGCGTGCAATCCCCGAAAACTCGGCGGAGAACGGGTTAGCGAGGAGGATCGCCGGTGTACAGCTTCGGCGTCCACCCGAACACCTTCGCGAGGGAACAGTCCGCGAGCTCCGGGACGAAGTCCTCGGGGTCTGACGGCCAGTGCCCCGGTCGTTTGTGGGCGTGGTGCGCCGCGGAGGCCACCGAGGCGCGTGAGGAAACCTCGAAGAGATCTACGGTCAGACCGACCTCATCGCCCCACGCTGTGATATTGCCCGCGAGAACGTAGTCGAAACCGTCCGCGGCGGCGTGATCCATCGCGGAAGCCGCAGACTCCTGGCCGGCGGTCCAAACGACGACTCGGTAGTTCTTCTGGCTCAGCATCCCCAAGAGGGCGCCCGTGACCTTCTGACAGGCTTCCGGCTCGCTCCCGGTTACCTGCAGCAGAAGGGATGCGGGGATTCGCTGCGAGCGTCTTGCCGGGCGCCCACTGCCCCTCCGTGTGGCGGGTGGCCGAGCATCCGAGGGTGCGCACCAGGAGAACAAGGGCGGCTCTTCTCATCGTTGCGCCTCCTTCGTGTGTTTCGGAGATTGTGCCCTAGAGTCGAGTGATGCCTCCAAGCCCTCGGCCCTCCCCTCCGCAGAATCCCTTCCTTCAGATCGCGCGAAAAGCCCTCGACACCTGAGGCCCGAGCCCTGTGCTCACGGTCGCGACCGCGATCCGAGACGCGCGCGCAGGCGGGCTGCGACAGGCCGCGAAGCTACTCGGTGAGAAGGGGCAGCTCGGGCTCGCCTTGGAACTCGAGAGGCTCGCAGAAGCCACTGAGCACGATCCGATCGTAGGCCGGCTGGCGTAGGCAAGTCACAAGCACGGGTATAACCCCCGGCCCCCCCCTACCTTGAGGCTACGTCACCCGTGGCGATGCGGAGAACGTTCTAGGCCCCTGGCAGTAACATCGTTGTCCCGTACTTCGGCAGCGCCCGATCGAGTGAGCGCTTGAATCCATCCCAGTTGTCCGAGGCTTTCATGAGAGCAATTACCGCGCTGAGGTGTTCTCGGAGCTTCGGGTGTCCAACGTCCTCGCTCAGCCAGCGATGAAGTTGCTGTTTTAGCCGACCACTTTCGTCTCTGGGTGTGATTCGGTGAAGTTCTGCCCTAACACCTGGAGCGAGCCTGTCGTAGACAACATCGTTCGTGAAATGCCCAAGAACTTGAGGTCTCTTGCCTGCGGCCGCGGGATACTTCCAATTTCGCAGCCGGTAAATCTCCCGATAGAAATCCGCCGGGAAGGTCTTCACCCATTTCCGGAGCTCAGTGGCGATAAATGCCTCCAAGATCTTAGCTAGGGCGTCCCGAGATCTGAGGTCCTGAAATCCAGTCGCCTCGTCGACCAGGGCGATGATCCCGACTCTAGCAAATCCCCGAACAAGCAGTTCGCATTGGTGCGCGATGTGTTCCTGCTGAGGTTGAAGAAGTCCGTGTTTCCGGGCCTCGAGAACAGCGTCGCAGACGTCCGGAAGTATCGTCGCCTCGTACCCGAAAGCCGGCCTTCCGCCACCTGGCGGGAGAAAAAGAATCGGCGACCGGAGGCGCGCCACCAAGTCGTTGCCCTCCAAGCCTTTTGACTGCAAGGAACCTATAAAATTGGCCATCCGCTGCTCGCCGCTTTTTTTTGCGCCTCCCGTCGACATTCCCACTCCCGCCTGAAGGCCTCGCTGCGACAAGAGTCGCCGCCCGTCTTCAAGCACATAGCAGGGAATCTCCGTCTGCCCGATCCTAAGAGGTCGCTCCGGAGAACCAGCAATCGCCCGCGGTAGATCCTTCGACCAGCGTGCGGCGGCGGCCCGGTGCGCTATCTCTATTCTCTTTTCGGATGAGAGTTTCTTCGCCCTCTCGCGACCACCCTTTGCTGCTCCCCGGGCTGAGAGGGCCGCCGCGTGACCGCTCGCGATCTCGTCGGTCCTCTTATCGTCCTCGGACATTTCCCTCCTCCTTGCACGGGCAAGCATACTACATGCATACCCGAGCAAGCATTCGCACTCAGGCGGGATAACTAGTGGACTGTAACGGCTGATGTGGGAGTAATCCGTCTGGAGGGATCGAAGTATCTCCACTTCACGGTTTTGGGTGATTGGTTGTAGTGACGGATGTAGCGCATGAGTTTTCGCTTGAGATCGGGGACCGAGGTGAAGA
>JBBSEW010000002.1:0-125066 GCA_038239305.1 Thermoanaerobaculia bacterium
CCCGTTGCGACCGTGTGGGTCTGCCCGGCGCCTTCCCCCTCTCCCGGCGGGAGAGGGCCGCGGTGAGGGGCGGATCCTTCAATCGAGGCATTCTCGATTCTCGGGACCCGGCGTATTCCCCGCGATTTTCGACAATTCGATGGTTCGATGGATCGCGAGATCATGAGATTGCGAGATCGCGAGATGAGTAATCGCGACGCGCCTCGCCCCCTCTCCCGGCGGGAGAGGGTCGGGGTGAGGGGCGTGTCCGTTCGCCTCCCGTTTCCCGTTTCCCGTTTCCCGACATCGATCACCCGATCACCCGATCACCCGATCACCCGATTCTCTCTATCCACGCGTTTCTCACAATGACCCTCGCCCTCCTCTTCCCCGGCCAGGGATCGCAATCCGTCGGAATGGGCAAGGCGCTCGCCAAGGCTTCGCCGGCGGCGCGCGCCGTGTTCGACGAGGCGGACGCCGTCCTCGGCTTCTCGCTTTCGAAGCTCTGCTTCGAGGGCCCCGAGGACGAGCTCAAGCGGACCTCGAACACGCAGCCCGCCATCCTCACGCACTCGATCGCCGCGCTGCGGGATCTCGAGGCACGGTTTCCCGAGAGGCTCGAGGGCGGCGCCTTCGCGGCCGGCCATTCGCTCGGCGAGTATTCCGCCCACGTCGCGGCCGGAACGATTTCTTTCGCGGACGCGGTGCGGCTGGTGCGGGCTCGCGGCAAGTTCATGCAGGAAGCCGTTCCGTTGGGAGTCGGGGCGATGGCAGCGATCATCGGGCTCGCGCCCGGGGAGATCGATGCCGCGTGCGCCGAAGTCGCCGCGGCTTCCGGAGAGACCGTCTCCTCCGCGAACTACAACGCGCCCGAGCAGACGGTGATCGCCGGCCACACGGCGGCCGTCGCCCGTGCCTCGGAAGCCTGCCTGGCGCGCGGCGCGAAAAAGGCGATCCCGCTCGCCGTGTCGGCGCCGTTTCATTGCGCGCTCATGGCGCCGGCGCGGGAGCAGATGCGGCCGCTGCTCGAGCAGGTATCCATGCGCGACGCGCGGTTCCCGGTCGTGACCAACTTCGAGGCCCGCGCGACCTGGCGTTTCGGCGAGCTTCAGCTCGCTCTCCTGCATCAGATCGACTCGCCGGTCCGGTGGGTCGATTCCGTGCGACTTCTCGCGAAGGAAGGCGTGGACCGCGCCCTGGAGATCGGACCGGGCGGCGTGCTCGCGGGGCTGGTAAAACGCATCGATCGGAGCATCCCGGTCGAGACTCACGGATGACCACCGCGATCACCGCGAAGGCCGAGCGTCGGCGCGGCGCATCCCGAGCCTCCGATCCTCCGTCTCTTCGATCCTCCGATCACCCGATTCCCCTGGTGGATCACGAGATCACCCGATCACCCGATCACCCGATTTCGAGCCATAGACGGTTCTTCCCGGCCGGTTCCCCTCTCCTCGCCCTCGTGATTCTGTCCGCCGCCTGCGCCACCACCCGTCTCCCTTCTTCCATCGCGGCGCTCGACGCCCGAGTCGCGGAAGCATCCCGCCGCTGCGGATGCCGGATCGGCGTCTCGGCCCGGCATCTCGAGAGTGGACGGATCTACGAGAAAAACGCCGATCAGGAGTTCGAGCCGGCATCCGTCGTCAAGATCGCGATCGTCACCGAGGCGATGGCCCGGGTGCGTGCGGGGGAGATCGACCTGTCCGAACGGTGGACCCTGACCGAGCAGGCGAAGGCGAGCGGCTCCGGAACGCTGCTGATGCTCGACGCGGGCCTGAACCCCACGTGGAACGATCTTGCGACGCTCATGATCGGGCCTTCGGACAACACGGCGACGAACGCCTGGATCGACCGCCTCGGCGTCGAAGCGATTAACGCCCGGATGGCGGAGATCGGACTCGGTCGGGTCCGCCTCTTCTCCCGGCTGCCCGCGCTGTCCCGGTCGGAAGAGACTCCCTCGCCCTGGAAGGGGTTTCGCCTCGGCTCCGCGACGCCCCATGACGTCGCCGAATGGATGGCCCGAGTCGCCCGCGGAGAGCTCATCGACGCCGAGGCGTCGCGGCAGATCTTCGCCTACCTCGACAAGGACCCCACCCGGCTGCGTGTGGCGCGCCGTTTTCCGTCCGAGGACCTCTGGGCGGGCAAGTCCGGCTCGATGAGCGGCGTCCGAAACGATGCTGGGATCCTGCGAACGAAGAAGGGCCGCTTCGCGCTCGCGATTCTGACCGATCACGGCGCCGTCGAGAGCGTCTCTTCGGCGGACCATCCGTCGGTTCTCGCGATCGCGGAGGTCGCGCAGGCGATCGTGGACGCGTGGAGGCGGGAGCTTCCGGATCTGCCGGCCCGGCCGGAGTAACGGACCGGCATCCCGCGGGCACCGGGGCCCACGGAAAAACCCGGGCACACGGAAAAAAGGAGGAGTCGTGAAGAGATTCGAAGGCAGAACGGCGCTCGTCACGGGTGCCTCCCGGGGCATCGGCGAGGCGGTGGCGCGGCGACTGGCGGCGGAAGGAGCCCACGTCATCGCCGCTGCGCGGACGGCGGGCGATCTCGAGAGGGTCGTCGCCGGGATCACGGAGGCGGGGGGGCGCGCGCGTGCTCTCGTGCTGGACCTGGCGGACTCGGGCTCGATCGAGTCCGCGGCGAAGCAGGCGCTTGCGGACGGCCCGGTCGACGTCCTGGTGAACAACGCGGGCGTCACGGACGACAATCTCATCCTGCGGATGACCCGGGAGGCCTGGGACCGCGTGCTCGCGACGAACCTCACGGGAGTGTTCCTCCTGACGCAGGCGATCGTGAAGTCCATGTTTCGGAAGCGGTACGGACGCATCGTCAACGTGACGTCGGTCGTGGGGATCATGGGAAACCCCGGCCAGGCGAATTACGCTGCCTCGAAGGCAGGACTGATCGGCTTCACGAAGTCCGTGGCCCGCGAGCTGGCGTCCCGCAACGTCACCTGCAACGCGGTGGCTCCGGGATTCATCGCGACTTCGATGACGGAAAAGATGACGGATGAGGCACGGCAGGCCCTTGCGTCGCAGATCCCGCTCGGCCGGCTGGGCGTGCCGGACGACGTGGCCGCGGCGGTCGCTTACCTCGGCTCGGAAGAGGCGGCTTACGTGACGGGGACCGTCCTGAACGTGTCGGGGGGCCTCCTCATTTGAGCCGGGTTTGCGACTCGCGCCGGTCTTCCGATTCAGCGCCGGTTCGTGTACGGTTGCGCCCGAAAGACATCTCAGAAACAATACGGCCGATTTCGTCAGGGAAGGGGAGGATCGAATGAGTGTCGAAGAGAAGGTCAAGAGCATCATCGTCGAGCAGCTCGGCGTCGATGCCAATGAGGTCACCCCCGAAGCTTCCTTCGTGGACGACCTCGGTGCGGATTCCCTCGATACGGTCGAGCTCGTGATGGCTTTCGAGGAAGCCTTCAATATCGAGATCCCGGACGAGGCGGCGGAGAAGATCCAGAAGGTCAAGGACGCCGTCGAATACATCGAAAAGAACTCCACGCAAGCCTGACAACCGATGCCCCGAGTGACCTCACCCCGCCGCGTGGCCGTGACGGGGGTGGGTCTGGTTTCTCCGCTCGCCATCGGAAACGCGGAAAACTGGGCTGCCCTCCTGGCCGGCAAGAGCGGCGTCGGCCCCATCACGCGCTTCGACGCCTCCCGGTTCTCCTGCCGCATCGCCGGCGAGGTGAAGGGATTCGATCCTTCTCTCTACATCGAGAAGAAGGAAATCAAGAAGATGGATACGTTCATCCATTTCGCGATGGCGGCAGCGAAGTTTGCGATGGAGGATTCGGGCTTCGAGGTGACGGACGCCAACCGGGAACGTGTCGCGGTCGTCGTGGGCTCCGGAATCGGCGGACTGCCTCTGATCGAGGAGACGGCGCGGAAGTACTTCGAGACGGGCGGCAATCCCAAGGTGATCTCGCCATTCTTCATCACGGGCCTGATCGTGAACGAGGCGGCCGGCAACATCTCCATCAAGTACGGTATGAAAGGCCCGAACCTCGCGACCGTGACCGCGTGCACGACGGGCGCGCATGCGGTCGGTGAGGCGTATCGCAAGATCCAGTACGGCGAGGCGGACGCCGCGATCGCCGGCGGGACAGAATCGGTCATCACCCCCCTCGCCGTGGGCGGTTTCGCGGTGATGCGCGCCCTTTCGACGCGCAACGACGACCCGACGACGGCTTCGCGTCCGTGGGACCGGGATCGCGACGGGTTCGTCATCGGGGAGGGTGCCGGTCTCGTGATTCTGGAAGAGATGGACGCCGCGAAACGGCGCGGCGCCCGGATCTACGCCGAGCTCGTCGGATACGGCATGTCGGGTGATGCGTTTCACATCGCCGCGCCCTCGGAAGACGGGGACGGGCCCGCTCGCGTGATGCGTAATGCACTCGAGGACGCGGGCATCGGGCCGGAGGAGATCGACTACATCAACGCGCACGGGACATCGACGCCGGCCGGCGACAAGGCGGAGACGCTCGCCGTGAAAATGGTGTTCGGGGCGCATGCGAAGAAGCTCGCCGTCTCCTCGACGAAATCGATGACCGGGCACCTGCTGGGAGCGGCCGGAGGCCTCGAGACGGGGATCTGCGCCCTCGCCATGCGCGACCAGGTGATGCCGCCGACGATCAACTACGTCACGCCCGACCCCGAGTGCGATCTCGACTACGTTCCAAACGTCGCGCGCCGCGCCCCGATCCGGTATGCGCTGTCGAATTCGTTCGGGTTCGGAGGCACGAACGGGTGCCTGATTCTGAAGAGGATGGATTGACGACGTGAACTCTCTGGTTGCCATCGCTTACGTTCCCGATACCGAGACGCGGATCAAGATTGCTCCCGACGGCAAATCGATCGACGAGACGGACGTGAAGTGGATCGTCTCTCCGTACGACGAATTCGCCCTCGAGGAAGCGCTGAAGACGAAAGAAGCGAAGGGCGCCGGGACCGTCACGGTGGTTGCCGTCGGACCCGAGCGAGTCAAAACGGGCCTGCGCGAGTGTCTCGCCCGCGGCGCCGACGAGGCGGTCTGGGTCGATTCGGGCGACGTGCAGAACCTGGACGCGCTCGGCGTGTCCCGGGCGCTGGCTGCGGTCGGCAAGAGCGCCGCGTTCGATTTCTTCTGGTTCGGGCAGAAGGGCGTCGGCCCCGATGAATCGCTCGTCGGCCCGATGACGGCGGAGCTCCTCGGGCTGCCGCACGTCGCCAACGTCGTGCATCTCGAGATCGGCGACGGGAAGGTCACCGTGAGCCGCGAGATCGAAGGCGCGCACGAGGTAGTCGAGAGCTCGCTTCCGGTCGTGCTCACGGCTCAAAAGGGGCTGAACGAGCCGCGCTATGCGTCGCTGAAGGGGATCATGGGAGCCAAAAAGAAGCCGATCACCGAGAAGAAGCTCACGGACCTGGGCGTTCCCGAGGCGGACCCGGCCGCCGCGAAGGTGCGCTGGCGGAAGCTCGAGCTCCCGCAGCCCCGACAGGCGGTGAAACTGATACCGGGGGACGATCCGGCTGCCGCGGCACGCGAGCTCGTCCGGCTTCTCCGCGAAGAAGCGAAGGTGATCTGAGTCGAGCCGTTTTTTTTCAGTTCTGAGCTTTGAGTTCTGAGTTCTGAGTTCTGAGTTCTGTCTTATGACTTCTGAGCGACCCGCTCCGCGCCACCGCTACTGCCACTGAAGAGATCGCGATCCGAGACCGACACGGAAAGCCGAAAAGCGAAAATTCGAAACCCGAGACGGACAACCGAAAAACCCAATCATGAAATTCCTCGTCTTCATCGAGCAGCGCGAGGGCCGCATCCGCAAGGCCTCGCTCGAGGCGCTCTCGCTCGCGCGCCGGCTGGCGGGTGCGCCCGTCGCCGCCGTTTTGGCGGGCAAGGGCATCTCAGCCCTGGCGAACGACCTGGGGCGGTATGGTGCCGGGGTCGTGTACGTGGCCGACCGCGAGGACCTCGCCCTCTACAGCAGCCAGGGTTACGTCGGTGCCCTCGAGGCGGCCAATCAGAAAGAAACTGCCGGCGCCGTCCTGATCGCGGCGACCGCCATGGGCAAGGATGTCGCGCCCCGGTTCGCCGCGCGCCATGACGCGGGCGTGCTCGCCGACGTGATGGAACTGCGCGTGGAGGGCGACCGGCTCGTCGGCTGGCGGCCCGTCTATTCGGGGAAAGCCCGCGCCGAGGTGGATTGCGGCGCTTCGAAGATCCAGGTGGCGACCACCCGTCCGAATGTCTTCGCCGCTCTGCCGGAAGAAGGCGCGCCGGTGCCGACGGTCGAGGCTCTCGATCTGCCGCCGGCGGAGCCCCGGGCCCGTGTCCTGCGCGTCGAGGTTTCCGAATCGAAGGAGCAGGACGTCGCCGAGGCGGACGTGATCGTATCGGGCGGCCGCGGTATCAAGGGCCCCGAGAACTGGCCGATGGTGCGCGATCTGCAGCACGCGCTCGGCGGCGCCCTCGGCGCTTCGCGCGCTGTCGTCGACGCGGGGTGGATCGACCACCAGCACCAGGTGGGCCAGACCGGGAAAGTCGTTTCCCCGACCCTGTACGTGGCCGCCGGTATCTCCGGCGCCATCCAGCACCTCGCGGGCATGGGCACTTCGAAGGTCATCGTGGCTTTGAACAAGGATCCCGAAGCGCCGATTTTCCAGGTCGCGACTTACGGAATCGTCGGCGACATCTTTCAGACCATGCCGGAGCTGACGAAGGCGGTGCGGGAGGCGAAGAAGGAATGATGAGCGCATCTCGGGTTGCGGGTTGCAAGGTCCGACACCGCTCCGTTCCCGACTCCCGCTCGTAATCCATCATCACTCTTACTCATCACTCTTACTCATCACTTTTACTCATCACTCATTACTCGCTGCTCATGCCGCCCCCCCTGGTTCCTACCGCTTCGAGCGTCATGGGAATCCCCGGCCGCGTCGTCTTCGGCGCCCTCGTGGCGCTCGCGATTCTCGCCTTCGTCTACTCCCTCGCCCGGCGTGTCCGCGTTCTGACGGCCGGCGCGCCGGAGAACCGGTTCGACCGGATCGGCTTGCGCATCCGAAAAACCCTCGAATACGCGTTCGCGCAGAAGCGGATGTTCCGGGACGTCTATGCCGGCGTGTTTCACATCCTGATCTTCGGCGGCTTCGTCGTCCTGATCGTGCGCTCGACGGCGCTCGTGGTCGAGGGCCTCATCCCCGGCTTCGTGCTTCTCCCGGGACCCGTCGGCGGCGCTTACACGTTCGTGAAAGACGTCTTCGAGGTTCTCGTCCTCGCCGGCGTTACGATGGCCGTGTACCGCCGCGCGTTCGCCCGACCCAAGCGGCTCGACCTGACGCTCGACGCCTGGTTCATCCTCTTCCTCATCGCGCTCCTCATGGTGACGGATCTCGTCGCCGACGGAGCGCGCTCTCTCCTTTTCCCGGCCGGCTTCGACGCTCGTTTTTCTCCGGCCGTCGCCGCGGTCGCCTCGCTCCTCCGCGGCTCGTCGCCGGCCCGGCTGCAGGAGATCTACTCGGCGTGCTGGTGGATTCACCTCCTCGATCTGCTCTTCTTCGCGAACTATCTCCCGTACTCGAAACACTTCCACATCATCATGAGCGTGCCCAACATCTTCCTCATGAAGCTCGAGCCCATGGGCCAGCTCGGCACTCCCGACCTCGAGAACTCGGAGCGGTTCGGCGTCTCGCGCGTGGAGGACCTCTCCTGGAAGTCGATGCTCGACGGGTACACCTGCACGGAGTGCGGCCGGTGCCGCGTCGTCTGCCCGACGGCTCTGACGGGAAAGCCGCTCGATCCCCGCGTCTTCATCGCTTCCGTCCGCGACGCCGTTTATGAGGCGACTCCGGAGATCCTGGCCGAGGAGTCCGGCCGGGGAGACGAAGCGGCCCTGCATCCCCGGAAGGATCTGATCGGCGGCTGGATCTCGGAAGAAGCGATCTGGGCCTGCACGACCTGCGGTTTCTGCACGTCGGCGTGCCCGGTCTTCATCATCCCCGTGGTCGACAAGATCATCGAGATGCGCCGCCATCTCGTTCTCGAGAAAGCGGAATTTCCGAAGGAGATGCAGACGGCGTTCCGCGGGATGGAGACCAACGGAAACCCGTGGGGAATGGCCGCGGCGGCGCGGGCCGACTGGGCAAAGGGCCTGCCCGTGATGACGATGAGCGAGGCGCAGGGGAGCCCGATCGATGTGCTCTTCTGGGTGGGCTGCGCCGGATCGTACGAGGACCGCGCGAAAAAAGTCTCCCGCTCGCTCGTCGAGCTTCTCACGGAGGCGGGCGTGAAGTTCGCCATCCTGGGCACGGAAGAGACCTGCAACGGCGACTCCGCGCGGCGGATGGGCAACGAGTATCTCTTCCAGATGCTCGCCCAGCAGAACGTCGAGACCCTCAACGGATACGGGGTCAAGAAGATCGTGACGAACTGCCCGCATTGCTTCAACGTGATCCGGAACGAGTACCCGCCCTTTGGCGGACGGTACGAGGTGATGCACGGAACCGAGCTCGTCTCGCGTCTCGTGACCGAAGGCCGGCTCACGCTCGGCAACCGTATCGAGGAGTCGATCACCTTTCACGACCCCTGCTACCTCGGCCGCTACAACGGCGTCTATGACGCGCCGCGCCAGATCCTCGAGGCGATCCCGGGCCTTCGACTGCAGGAGCTCCCGCGCTCGAAGGAGCGGGGATTGTGCTGCGGCGCCGGCGGCGGGCGGATGTGGATGGAGGAAAAGCTCGGAACGCGCATCAATCAGGCGCGCATGCAGGAGATCGCGGAAGCGAAGACGGACGCCGTCGGCGTGTCGTGCCCGTTCTGCATGGTCATGATCGGCAATGCGAAAGAGGAGCTCAGCGTCGCGACGAAGCCGTTTGATGTTCTCGAGCTCGCGCGTCGCGCCATGACGAGTCGGACTCCAGAGCCGCCGGCTCTTTAGAGCCGATCTCGCGATGTCGCGATCTCATGATCTCGCGATCAATCGAACTATCGAACCATCGAACCATCGAATCATCGAATCATCGGGCGATCGGGGGCCCGGGATTTTCCCGATAATCCGATAATCTGATAATCCGATTGGTCGCACGACAGGCGGTTCGCGAGACCGCGAGACCGTCACTCGAGCCGCGAAGGTCGCTGAATTCTCAGGCACCTTCCTTGCAGTGAGGCGGGCCAAGGAGCTTTCATCATGAAATCCCTACTCCGCATCGCGATCGGTTTGGGCATCGTGGCGATATCGGCTGGCTGCGCACATCAGTCACCGCCGCCTCCGGCTTCGGCGGATGGTGCCGACATGAGCAAGTCCCGCCAGCACGCGTATGAAAAAGCAGTCGACTCTCTCAGCGACAAGATCCACGCGCCGAAGGCCGACGTCGCCGGCGTGTCGCAGGAGGATGTGACCTGGAACGACTCCTGTCTCGGCTGCGGTCAGACCGGCGAGAAGTGCACCGTCGTGCTGACGCCGGGATACCGGATCATCCTGCGCGTCCGCGATGCGACGTACGAGTACCACACGGATCGCGGAGGCCGCGTGCGTCTCTGTTCGCAGTCTCCCGTCTCCGGTACCTCGACCGCTCCCCCCGGGCAGTAGCCGCGATCCGCGGCGCCTCTCGCTCCGTCTGCCCCTCTGCCCCTTACCCTCTGTTCTTCTGGCTCTCGCGACAACAGGAGGAGAGGGGGCGATGGGCTGATGGGCTGGTTTCTTCTCCGCCGTCTGAGCACGCTCTGGCGGGATCGCGGGTGGTTTCGGCCTTCGACATCGGACGTCTCGTCCGCTCTCGCGCATGTCCGCTCTCTGGGGAGTCCCCGCATGCGCGGGACGAGGGGCCTGGGGGAAGCCTGGGAGGACCTCGCGGCCGAGCATCTCGAACGCGTGGGATATCGAATCCTCGAGCGCAACTTCCGGGCGAATCCGGGGGAGATCGATTTCGTCGCCCGCGAGGGGCGGGTTCTCTGTTTTATCGAGGTCAAAGGCCGCCGCGGACTGCGCTTCGGGCGGCCCGAAGAAGCGGTCGGCCCGGAGAAGCAGCGGCGCATCTTCCGGACTGCCGAGGCCTGGATCCGTCGCCGCCGCCCGGAGGCGGGCCCTCGCCGTTTTGACGTGGTCGCGATTCTCGAGCGCGGAGGAGAAACCTCCGTCGAGATTCGACGCGGAGCGTTCGAAGGGCCCACGCCGGCGCGCCGACGCCGCTGATCTTCTCGAGCCGAGACCTCTCGAAAGGAGCTCCGCGGCCCCGGGTCATCCACCCTCGGGGTCCCGGTCGGTCAACCGTCGAGCGGGGCATGATAAAATTCCCGCTCGCTTTCAGGGACCTCTTTCGGAGACCTCATTGTCAGATTCCGAGCTCAGTTATCCGTTCACATGCCCGAGTTGCGCCGGGAGTTTTTCGATCCTCCTCGAGAGAATTCCTCCCGTCCAGGCGCGGTTCCGGTGCCCTCACTGTAAGCAGCCCATGGACTTTCCGTCGCGGGAGGAAGCCCGCGTGTACGCGAGCCTTCAGGCGGGCGGCGGCGGTACGCCTCCGGCGCCGCCCGCGACCGGGGCGTCTTCCCCGCCTGCCGCTCCCTCCGCCGCCGCGTCGCTCTCACCCGGCAGGCCCTCCGCGGGTGCCATGCCGTCGAATCCGGGACCCTCGCGCGAGTCCACGACCCTGACTCTCGAGGAGCCCGCCACATCGCCGGCCGACAACGCCCGGTTCCGGGTGGACAAGACGGGCTACGAAACGGATATTTTCGACCGGCGCGCCATGCGCAACCTGATCCGCGCCGGCGATCTCGACGAGAATGACCGCGTCAAGGTGGATGATGCGCCTCCGGTTCCGGCCGGCGAGGTCGGCTTCCTCAAATCCTTTTTCGCGCTGCGCAAGACTTCGCGCATCCAGCCTCCCACCTGCTGCCGGACGCACACGGACCGGGTCGCCCACTTCAAGTGCCGCGACACCGGAAGGCCGCTCTGCGAGGAATGCTCGCCCGAGAAGAAATTCGGCGCGACCATCATCCGGGTGTGCTCGCACTGCGGTGGAACGGCCTCGGAGCTCGTCTCGCCGGTCGCTTGACCCTCGCGTCCCGTCCCGATATTCTTCGCGTCCCAGAGCGGGAATAGCTCAGTGGTAGAGCGCCACCTTGCCAAGGTGGATGTCGCCGGTTCGACCCCGGTTTCCCGCTCCAAATTTCCCGCCCGGCCCGCCAGGGTTCGAGATTTGCGAGTCCACGAGTCCACGAGCGGCCGCCTTTCGCTGTTCCATCCAAGTCTGGCGTCAGCCGTCAGCCGTCAGGCGTCAGGCGGCAGCTTCCCGGGCGAGGCGCCGCCCTGACTCCGACCCGCGCGCTCGAAACGAGAGTCAGGGCGCCGGAGTCGGCGGGATGTTCGAGGGCATCGCCGTTGGGGTGGGACGCGGTCCCGGGTAGCCGACCGGCGTTTCCGTCGGGACGGCGCCTCCGCCGTCGGAGGTGCCCGGTCGTGGCCGGGAACCGGCCGTCGAGCCGCTGCTTCCGGTGGCGGTGATGGGCCCCGAGCTCTCGCAGGCGACGGGGGCGAGCATCAGGGTAGTCAGGGCGAGAGCCGCGAGCGTGGCGGCAACGGGAAACGCGGTCGCGAACGTGTTCTTTCGCATCGCATCAGTCTACCCCCCGCCTCGGTGCTTTCCCGGTCGTTTCCGGTCCGTTTCCGGAGGCCCTGATCGTTGTCTTACAATCGGGCAGTGAGTCATTTCCGCCGGGAGAGCGTTTGAGCCCCTCGCTCGAAGCCGCGCCGATTCTTCCGCTGACGGGCGGGCCCTTTTCCCTGCAGGTCGCGCTCACCGGTACGCCGTCGGAGGGGAGTCCCTTCGTGACGCTCTCGGAAGAGGACGAGTTTGCCCGCGTCCTCCTGGGCGTTCTCAAAGGGGACGCCGGGACCGTGCTCGATTACTGCGCGATCAAGATTCCCCGCAACGTATACCGCCCGAGCCCGGTCCACGAGACCTCCCCGTGGAGCAACCCGACCGTCGAGGAGCGCTGGTCGCTGGAAGCCCGCCGGCTCTCCGAGCTGGAGGCGGCGAGCCGGTTTGTGCCGCGGGCGATCCGGCCGGGGGGCTCGTCGCCCGAAGGCGATCGTCTGCCGCCCCTCTTCTTCTGCTCGGAGCGGCGCGCGTTCTTCTCACCCCCGTGCCCGCGCTGCGGCGGGCCCCTCGCCACCTGCCGCGACGACGCGCGTCTGGTGAAGGCGGGTCTGCCTCTCTACAGCGCTTCCCTCGAGCGCTTTCTCGAGTGCCGGACGTGCGCCGACGACGATCCCGAGGTGCCGTTCTACGCGAGCGAGGTTTCTCCGGAGCTCGCCGGCAAGCCGGTGCTGCCGGCGACGGACCTGATGCGCGACCTCGGCGAGGCGCTTGCCGGGGGACCGGAGGCGGACGCTTTTCGGGCATCCTTTCCCTGTCCGGACTGCGCGAAGGCGGGGGAGCAGTTCCGCGACGCGATCGCGTCCGGGGGACGATCGAAGCCCTTCTGGGAAGAGCGGTGGATTCCCCTGAACTTCTACGACTCGCCATTTCTCCTGACCGGGCTCGACCCGTTCGACCTGGACGAGTTCGCCGATCTGATCGGAGGCCGGCCTGCGGAGTCGCTGGCGCGGCCGGGTGCGCCCGTGGCCGGTCTTGCCGCGGCGCTGCATTTTCCTCTCGACTCCGAGCGAGGTCATCGCGCGCGATGGCTCTTCGAAGGAGACGGATCCGGGCTCGATGCGGTTGAAGTGTTCGCCCTGAAGCTCGCGGCGTTCCGGCAGATCGCCCAGTCGGTCCTCGAGTATTCGCGCGCGCTGAATCGCCCCCATCTCGATCTGCACCCGCGTCATCTCCTTTTCGATCTCGCGCGCGTCGGAGACGGGCTGCCTCTCTTCTGGAATTTCCAGATGCGCCTCCATGGGATTTCGACCGCGGCCCGACTCGAGCGCGTTGCGGAGGCCGCGGATGTCGTCATTCCGCCACGCAATCCATCCGTGCCGTATGCGCCGCCGGAGGTCCTGGAATTCCATCTCACGCCGCCGCGGCCCGCGCAGCTCGTGCTGACCGACTTCGAAGCGGAGACCCGGACCTCCGCCAGGGGCCTGCGCCTGCACGGCAAACTCTCCGACCCGTACGGTATTTTCCCCACGCCTCGGGCCCAGGACTGGATCCTCCTGACGATCGAGAACGAGGCCGTGGGCCTCGCGGGCGTGTCCATTGCGTGCCGCCAGGACGCGCGGAGCTCGCCGGATCCCCATGAGCTCGTGTTCGTCAGTGAGCCGATCACGCTCTCCGACACCGCTCTGCAGCGCCTCAAGAAGGCGCAGGGTGTGCGGATCCCGGGCATTCGCTACAAGGTGTACGCAGATTTCGGAGCGCCGTCCGATCTCTATTCGCTCGGGATGATTCTTCTGCGGCTGCTGGTGGGAAACGACGAGCAGGATGCGCGAGCGATCTCCCAGATCGTGGACAAGATCGCGGCCCGGCTCTCGGCAGCGGGGGAGACCACGCTCGGCAATCTGGGGACACCCTCCGGAGCCAGCGCTCTCTTCGAGCGCGAGCCGGACATCCTGACGGCGCTGCGCAAAGCGAACGTCTTCTATTCCGAGATCGAGCGCCCTCCGGAGCGTCCGAACGCCATTCCCGACGTGCTGTGGAAGCGCGCCATCCTGCTGGCGGTCCGGCTCGCGACGCGCGCCGAAGGGTTCTCGCTGTGCGCGCACAGAGCCGACTACGACGAGATTCACCCGCGCGCGAAGATCGAGCTGCTCATCCAGGAAATCGACCTGATCCAGCAGCAGCTGCGGTCCCTGCTCTTCCAACGGCAGGCCGTGAACCTGGAGATCCAGCAGATGCTCTCCGAGGTCCTCGAGGAGAAGGCGCTTCTCGAGAGAGGAACGCCGGCATGAGAGAGCGGGCGCTTCTTTCGAAACGTCCGGCGTGGCTGACCGGGAGGGCCGCCTGATGGCGTTGCGAACCGGGCGCTCTTCGGAGCGTTCCCTCTGCCTCGAGGTGTGGCTCGGCCCGATGGACGGAGCACGGTACTGCGCCGCTCCCGGCGAAACGGGCGTCGTGCGGATCGGGCGGCGCCGGCTGGACGAAAAACGCGGCGTCAAGAACGACCTGGTGCTCGGCCAGGGTGACGGGATCTCGGGTTTCCACGCCGAGGTTCGCGTCGCGCAGAATCGGATCCTTCTCCGGGACCTCAACAGCACCAACGGGACGTTCGCCGACAGCCGCCGGATCACGGGCGAGATCCAGCTCGAAGACGGCGAGTGCTTCGTGCTTTCGACGACCGTCATTCACGCATCCCGGATCGACGAGGCTCCGCCGGTGCTCGCGCTGCCCTCGGACGAAGAGCTGGCGGCTTCCGCTCCGTTCCGGACGGTCCTCGCGGCCGCGGGCCGTGTCGCGAGCCGCCGGGGGGAAGGCTGGGTCGACACGCGCCACCTGGCCGACGCGCTGATCGTGTCCCGCAACGAAACGATCGCCACCGCGATGGCGAAGGCAGGGATCTCCGAAGACCTTGCCGTGCAGGAGCTCTGGAGCGGCGCGCTGTACCGCGACGGGCTGCAGTGGCTGCGGCGGTTCCTGATGCTGCCGGAAGGAGCTCCGCCACCGGAGGGAGCTCCGGCCGCCTCGGACGCCGTCCGCCGGATTTTCGGCGCCGCCTCGACCCGGCTGACCGGGTACACGGAAGAGGAAGCGTCGACGCTGGCCGCGCCGGCGCTGTTCGTGGCCCTGGCGGGCGGTTCGGCGCCCGTGGCCGCCTGGATGGAGGAGCGCCGCATCCGTCCCGAGCCCGTCGCCCCGTCCAAGCGGTCGGGCGCGCGCAAACCGACGCGGTCCGCGTCGGCGAGCGGTGTCGGAAGCGAGCGGACGATCCGCGGCGGCCTGCCGACGCCTGCACCGCTCTCGCCCGCCGCGCCCTCGCCTTCCGCGCCCTCCCTGACGCCCGAGCACGGCGACACGCACGTCGTCACCGGCCGGACCCTCGCGCCGACGAAGCCGAAGCCGACCCAGCGAACCACGCCGATCGCACGGGCATCCGGATCGGCATTTGCCATCCGTCCGCCGGACCCGGCGAGCGTCCCTACGACGGGCGACGCCGTACTCGACCAGCGGGCGCGCGCGATCGCGCTCGAGATCGAGGAGGCTGCGGCGCTCTACCGATTCTCCACGCCCGAGGATCGCCGCTCGGTCATGAAGACCCTGGTCAAGCGGGCCCTGTCCGCCATTGCCCCGGAGAACCGGGCCCGGATTCTCACGCAGATCCGCGTGCAGTTTCCGGTCTCCGACGCGCCCCCCGCGCCTGTCTCGGACGAGGCGCCGCGCCTGCGAGCACGCATCCAGGAGCTCGAGCAGCGCCTCCAGGAGATGTCCAGGGAACGGGAACGCTCCGACGGCACGAAGAGGGGCCCTTCTCCGTCCGCCGCCGGATCGGACTCCGCCTGGAAGTCCGTTCTCGGGCCGTCCGGACCCGGAGCGCCGGCGGAGGCCCCCGAAGCCGAGGCGCTGAGGGCGACCGTCGCATTCGCGCGCAATCTCGAGAAGTTCGTGCTCGGCCTGATCCAGGTGGCCACGACGCCGGGAGATGCGACGACGAGCTTTCGTCTCCAGTCCTATCGATATACGCTGGAGGCTGTTCTCCAGTCGATTCAGGATGGGAAGCCGGTCGGCCTCACAGGGCTGTCGGACTACCTGCGGGAGCTCGAGCGCTGGCAGGTGGCGATCCTGGCCGGTCAGCACGAGAGCCCGCGCATCTGGTTTGAGAAGCTGTGGAAGAAGATCAACCCGACCGTCATCGAGTCCGGAGCCGGCAAGACGGGAGGCACGTGGAAAATCGGCGGGCAGGCTGGGGATTGGTGGAACCGGTACAAAGAGGTGGTCCGGGGCCTGAATCCGGACGTCGTCCAGGACCAGGTCCTGCAGACGGCGAGCCGGACGGCCCAGGAAGAATTCGAGAAACTCTCGAAGACGAAAAACTGAGGGGGAGGCAAGCCATGTCGCAGGGAATCCGTGCTCTGGCCCGACGGTCCGTGTTCGCACTCGGTCTGATAACCGTTCTGGCGGCAGCCGCGTGCTCGAGCTCCGCGTCGCTGCGGTTTCGCTGCGACAATCCGATCAATGGCGGCCTTCTCCTGACGGTCGACGTCGTGCGGGCGACCGACGAGCAGGCGCGCCAGATCCAGGCCCTCGGAGAAAAGTGGTTCTACGACTCCATGCGCGACTCCATGCGGGAGCGCGTCACGACGGTGACGTTTCCAGTCAAGGACGGGAGCGGGGAGTGCGTCCGCGAGCTCAAAGTGCCCATGGGCAGCAAGGACAAGTACGTGGTGCTCGTCGCGGACTACCGTTTCCAGAGCCCCGACGTGACGAAACAGATCGTGAGCCTTTCGCGGGACCGCTGGAAGGGCGACACCATCCGCATTGCCGTCCACGACCGCGAGCTGACCGTCGAGGCGCGGTAGGAAGCCGGCGCTCATCATGGCCAAGACCCCGGAGGTTCACTGGGCGGAGGGCATGTTCCTCCGTCCGCATCACCTGCAGCTGGCGGAGCGCCATCGCGAAGAGCTGCTGAGGCAGGAAGTCCGCCGTCTGCAGCCCTTTTTCTGGGGACTGCTCAAGATCGACATCGCTCTCGACCAGCTCGAAAACTTCACGTTCGAGGTGCGCGACTGCGAAGTCAAGATGAAGGACGGGACCTCCCTTTCCCTGGCCTCGAATCTCCGGCTCCCCCCACGAACGTTCAAGACCGAGCTCGACCAGGCCGGCGGCCGCATGGAGGTCTGGCTGGGTGTCCCGTCGTGGCGCGAGCTCGACGCCAACGCGTTCCAGCCGGGCGAGGTCGCCGGCGGCCAGGACCGGCGATGGAGCGTGGAATCGGTCGAAGTCCTCGATGAGAACACGGGCGGCAACGCTCAGGTGATCGAGTCGCGCCGTTCGAACGGCCGGTTCTTCTTCGGACGCGAGAGCCGGGAAGGCTACGAATGCGTTCCGCTGGCGCTCGTGGAACGTGCCGGGCAGGGGAAGAACACACCGGTGCTGTCTGCCGAATTCATCCCGTCCGTCACGGAGATCGGGGCCTGGCCGGCGCTCGAAACGCTCTGCCAGTCCGTCACCAACCGGCTCGAGGCGAAGCACCGCTTTCTCGTCTCCGAAGTCCTCGAGGGCAAGCTGACGACGGACGCCGAGGGCACGACGGGCTGGCAGCCGATCCTGAAGCTGCAGATCCTTGGCTCCTTTCTCTTCCTTTTCCAACAGCTCACGCGAATCCCGCGGATCCATCCCTTCACGGTGTACGCGGAGTTCTGCCGGCTCGCCGGCGAGCTCTCGATCTTCGACGACCATAAGAGCCCGATCCGCATCCCGCTGTACGACCACGACAACCTGGGGCGGTGCTTCTTCGAGATCACGCACGTGCTCGAGATGCTGTCCGAGAAGATCGTCGCGTCGCGGTACGTGAAGGTGGATTTCATGACGCGCGAGGAGCTTCTCGTCGCGACGCTCTCTCCCGAGTGGCTCGCTCCGGAGACCGAGGTTTACCTGCACATCGAGTCGCCGCTCGACGAAGCGGAGATCAAGACCCGGATCGAGGTCATGAAGATCGGGACGCCGTCCGACATCCCGGTACTGAAGCAGCGCCGGCTGTTCGGCCTCGACATCCAGATTCTGAAGCGGGTGCCGTCGGGCCTTCCCGCCCGCGACGACTATTTCTACCTCGCGATCGAGAAAGACGGACCTTACTGGGCCAACGTCGTGAAGGATCGCATCGTCGCCATTGCCGGCGGCATCGATCCCAAGCTGCGGTTCGCCCTTTTCATCGTCACGAAGCCGTCCGCCGCGGCGGCCCGCACGGGAGGAACGCGTGGATAGCGCCCGGCCCGACTACACGACCGAGATTTTCCGCCTGACGGCGCCCCTCTTCCTCTTCCTGACGTCGTTCCGCCGCAAGGTGCGCAAGGGCGTCAAGATCGAGCTCTCCGAGGCCGCTGCCCGACTCGACGAGACGTTCTCGGCCGTGGCCCGCGACGCCCGCCAGGACCCGAAGCTCGAGGCGCTCTACGAGAAGGCCCGATACCCGCTCGTCGTCCTCGCGGACGAGATCCTTCTCCATAGCGGATGGGAGCACGCGGACGAGTGGGAGAACCACCTCATCGAGGAGAAGCTCTTCGCATCGAACATCGGGGGCGAAAAGTACTTTACGCTCGCCAACGAGCTGCGGCCCGAGGAGACCGAGCTCGCGGCCATCCTCTACACGGGTATCGCGCTCGGGTTCGGCGGCAAGTACCGGGAGCGGCCCGAGAAGCTCGCCGACGTCCGGCAGCGGCTCTACCGGATGAACGCGGAGTACATCGCGACGTTCGGCGACAAAATCACGCCCGCGGCGTACCACGTCGATCCGACGCCCGCCCGCCGGCTTTCCCCGCTCATCAACCTGTACCGGGTGCTGATCGTGGCCGGCGGAATTCTCATCCTCTACTACGTGCTCGCGTTCGCGCTCTGGAGCTCGTCGCTTTCGGACCTCCGAACGGCAGCCCGGGCGATGGGGATCGAGTAGGCCATGTACGAGTTCATTGACATCCTGTATCGCCTGCCCCGTCCCCTCAAATACCTGGGGATGGTTCTTATCCTCACCCCCCTCGTCTACGTCTTCTCCCGGATGCTCGGGGTCGAGAAGTACTGGTGGGTCTTCGTCCTCGGGCTCCTCGTCATCGCGATCATCCTTTCGCTGTTTGACGCCCTCGTACACCGGCGGGAGAAGGGCCAGGCGCGCGCGTTCGAAGGCGAGCTTCGCCAGGACGCTCAGAAGGGCTCCGCGTCGCGCGAGGAGGTCCGCCAGGCGGTCGGTGACCTCGCCGCGAAGTGGTCCGAAGCGGTCGTCCAGCTGAAGGCGGCCGGTCTCGACATCTATTCGCTTCCCTGGTACCTGCTGATCGGGGAGCCGCAGTCGGGCAAGTCCACCACGCTGAAGAACTCGGGACTCGAGTTTCCTGTCGGAGCCGACGCCCTCTCGGGCGCCGGCGGGACGCGCAACTGCGACTGGTGGTTTGCCAACGAAGCGGTCATTCTCGACACCGCAGGACGGTTCACGTTTCAAGAAGACAGCGCGCCCGATCAGGCGGAGTGGGGCTCCTTTCTCAAGCTTCTTCACCGCTACCGGAAGTTCTGCCCGATCAACGGCGTTCTCATCGTGATTCCGTGCACGTCGCTTCTCGAAGACTCGCCGGACGAGCAGGAGCGCAAGGCCCAGAACATCCGCGCGAAGCTTCTGAACATCCAGCGCGTGCTCCAGATCCGGTTCCCGGTGTTCGTCATGGTCACGAAGTCCGACCGCATCCTCGGCTTCTCCGAGTACTTCGTGAAGCTCGATCCCGTCGATCAGCAGCAGCTCTTCGGCTGGTCCAACCCGGAGGGAGCTTCCAAGGCGTACAACCCCGAGGGGTTCGACGGCATCTACGACGAGATCGTGACGCGGCTCTACAAGCTGCGCCTGAAATTCCTGGCGGACGAGGAGAACCCGGCGAGCTCCGACAAGCTGTACGTGTTTCCCGAGGAGTTTCGCGCGCTGAAAGCGCCGCTCGCCCGTTATTTCAAGACGATCTTCCTCCAGACGCGGTTCGACGAACCTTTCGCGTTCCGCGGCTTCTATTTTTCGAGCGGCGTGCAACAGGGGCGCCCGATCGCGCAGGCAACGCGAGACCTTCTCGAGGCTCCGGGCGGGGCGTCGGAAGGCGTGCTCGAGAATCTCGAGAGCATCTTCAAGAAGTCCCGCGCCTTCTTCATCCGCCATTTTTACGAGAAGAAGGTCTTCCCGGAGCAGGGACTGATCTCCCGGACCGCGGCCGCGGAGGCGAAATCGCGCAAGACGCTCTGGCTCGTTCGCATCCTGGGAGTGCTCGTCGTGCTCCTGTTCCTCGGCGGAATGATCCCGGCGTACCGGTCCCTGCAAAGGGTCCTGAATCCCATCCGGCGGTCGGTGCGCGAGGCGCGCGATTGCGTCGCGAAGGGGGGCTGCTCGATCGCGGAGTCGTGGCGGATCTCGAGCGACATCCAGCACGAGAGGGAAGCGCTCGCGCAGAAGGGGTGGACGTTCGCGCTGTTTCTCCGAGGCTCGCGGTCGAACGAGCTCGTCACCACGCTGAGCGCGATCCAGCGCAAGCTCTACCTGAACGGCGTCGTGGCGCCGCTTCTGGCGGAGACCGAGGCGCGCATGGGCTCGCTCGACTGGGCCGCGGTGACGACGGCGGGCTACCGGCCTTTCTTCGACGCGCTCAAGACGGAGCTCGACTGGGTCGCCGCGAAAAAGCCGCCCGCAACCGGGCCGATCGCGCGAATGGAAGATCTGCGCGCTCTTCCTCTGATCGACTTCTCCCGCAAGACGCGCGGCATGCGCGTGACGCCGCATTCCCAGGAGATCGACGACTGGCTGAAGGGATCCGACCCCGGGCCGACGGATCCCCGGCCGGACGAGATCCTGAGCGGAGCGATGCGCGGCGCGGAAACGGTCGCCATCCCGGTTCCCGATCCCGATCGACCGATCACGACATTCGAGAGATTCTGGACGGTTGAAAATCTGGCCCGGTGGGACTTCGTTCTCCAGGACGGTCTCGCCCGCTACGTCGATCTCTACGGCCAGATGACGACCATTCCGCCGTCCGCGCCTCCGCAGTACCTCGCGCAGTTTGCCGGCGTCGGCGCTCAGTTTCAGGCGAACTACGACGCGACGACGAAGCACATGGCAACGCCGCGACCCGGCGAGAAGGGCTTTCCCGGCGCCACACTCGACCAGTGGAAGGCCGGACTGCGCCAGGATTACCAGACTCTTCTCAAGTGGAAACCGATCGCGCCCGGCCGCATCGGCGAGCCGCGCCGCGAGGAGCTGCTCGCAAAAATGGACGTCGATCACGCGACGCTCGTCGCGCGGCAGCAGGGGCTCGCCTATCTCCTCGACGCGGCGTCTCCCCGGCCGACCTGGTCGAAGCCGGCCGCGACCCTCGCGGGCGCGCTCTCGGATCTGACGAACTATTCCAATCTCACGGCGTACGCGGCGACGGACGACGGCAAGCTGCTCGACAGGCTCGCGGCGATGACGGCCTGGAATGAAAAGCCGAAATCGGTGGATGAGTGGAGGACGCGCCAGGAGACGCCGGAGAAGGCGATCCTCGCCAAAGCGGCCGAGATGTCGGTGGGCAACCCCGATCCGAAGTTCCTCTGGAACGACCGGCGGCCGACAGTGGAGCAGATCGCCGCGCTGGCGCTCGTCTGGCGCACGCTGCCGACCGCGCAGAAGTTCTTCGGCGACGCCCTCGTGGCGCAGTGCCCGCCGAACATCTGTTACACGCCTGAGTTCGCGCGCGCGATGGTCTCCTCGGCCAGCCTCGTCGTCGGGTTCGGGGCGAAGCAGCAGTCTGTGGCCGCTTTCGACGGCGTCGCCCCCGCGATCGCGGCGCTCGCGGGCTCGGAGAAGACCTATCTCGAGAGCTACATCGATCGCATGGGAGGTGGCGGCGGAGGCGGCGGGGGAGGGTTCATCTTCCCGAACGGCGCCGCGGGCGCCGGGTCATGGCCCGCGTTCCAGCGGGCGATTGCCACGTGGACGCCGGCAGGCGGCGGCGGAGGCGGGGCTCCCGTCGACACGGGCGGCCAGCTCACGCTCGCCGACGTGCAAACGTTCGTCAATGCCAACGAGAAGCTCGCGGAAGTGCTCGAGTACTACAAGTCCAAGGTGGAGCGTCCGCGGACGGCTTCCGCGGGAGCGACGGTCTCCCCCGACCTGCTCGCGGCCGCGGAACAGTTCCGCACGACGGTATCCGCGCTGCCCGGGGAAGCTCTCAAGGCGTGGAAGCAGCTCGCCAACGGGGAAGGCGGCGTTTCCCTCAAGCAGTACAAGGCCTTCTCCGAGAACACGCGTGTCCGGAGCATTCCTCTGGCGACGCGGATGCGCAACGAGGTCGAATTCCGCGGCGCGCATCTCATGCGCGACGCGATCCGGCCGGCCTACCAGCAGCGCGAGCCGGTCCCCTGGGGCCGCCTGTCGGGTTGTTGTCTTGGCAAGTTTCCCTTCATCAACGACGTGCAGCTCCAGGTCGAGCGGCAAGCGCTCGCGGCCGGCAGCGGGTATGCGAGGACCGGCTCGACTTCGCGCATCGACCTGCCCACGATCTCGGCCGCGGACATCAGCGGCCCTCTGGCGGATGTCGGGCAACTGTCGGCGGAGTTCGCGCTCGACCCGATCTTCGCGGGCGAGGCGCGGGAGTTCGACTTCGTCGGCGAGCACCGCGCGATCCTCGGCGTGGCCCGCGGGTGGGAGCGGTTCCTCTTCGGGACGTCGGGAGTTCCCGGTCAGACCGGCGGCGTTCCGCGGGAGCACAAGATCGAGATCCGTTCCGTGGAGCGTCCGCTCGCATCCGGCGCGGTGTTCATCGGCGACCGCGTGGGTCTCGTGATGCTCTTCGACGGCAGCGAGCGCCTGCGGCCTTCGACCGACATCAAGACGGGCCGCACTCCGCCGCCGTTCACGTGGCGCTTGAATGCCGCGGACGCGCCGCTCACGATTCTCGGTCAGAACGAGGACGCGAAAGGCGGGTGGAAGGGCACGCTCGACATCCTCGGCGGACCGCTGAAGCTCTTTTACTATGTGCGCCGCGCGAGCGACGAGCGCCGCCCGGGCCAGGACGACAAGGTGTGGGATGTGAGGGTCGAGATTCCCGACGCAGAACGCTCCTCGACCCGACTCCAGGGCGTCTTCGAGCTGCGCTTCGACGAGCCGCTGCCCGGGGTGATTCCGAGATAGTTCCGGAGGATTTGCGATGCCGGACTCCTCTTCTTCCGGGAAGCCGGGCCTGCTTCGGCGTCTCTGGGGCTCATCCCCCGAGAAGACGAAGACCGTGCGCCTGCCCGTCCATGCGTACGGGAAGCTGCCGATTTACAAGGACTTCATCTCGTCGGGGATGACGGACGCGCCCGCGCAGGAATTCCGCGCGTGGCTGGACAAGGGATTCAGCCACCGCTGGTCCTCGGACGACGAGTGCCGTGACACGGAGATCCCCCCGCATAGTTTTCTCCTTCGGATGCCGGTGTCGAAGGGATACGCGGCGGGTTCGCTCTGGGGCTCGAGCGACGAGGGAGGCCTTCGGAAGTTTCCCTTCGCGCTCTTCTTCTCGTTTCCGAAGGACCACGGCGCGTCGGATCCCCTCGCGGCGGTCGAATATCTGGGCGAGGTCGAGCGGCGCGCGAGCGAGCTCCGGTTTCTGTTCGGGCCGGGTTCCTCTCTCACCTCCTTCTACCATACTTATCGCGGGGCGGAGCTCGAGCTGGCGCTCCATGCGCGCGAGCAGATCGCCCGCGAGTTCCGGTCGGAGCTTTCGGCATTTTCCGTGGGCGAATTCGCCGAGTCTCTCTTCGGGGACGAGGCCACGACTCGATGGGCGTCCCTTCTCGCGGCAGCCTCCTCCGGCGCGGACGATCCCGGCGCCGTCCGGCTCCCGCTCGGAGGCCGGTTACCGCGCGCCCGGGAGATCGAGTTCTGGCTCTTCTGGCTCAGCCGGCAGGACCCGAAGGGCCGCCGCCCGGTGACCGGCGTTCTCTATCCGCATGGGCACAACCCCGGCCGGGCCATCTTCTTTTTTCGGGACATCCGTCCCGAGGATTTCCTGCTGCTGCATCCGACGCGGGCGGACCTGCCGCAGGTTCACGAGCCGCTCGGCCGCTCGACACCATGGATGCCGCCGCACGCGGGGTCCCGTCCGACGCCGCCGGTGCCGCACGCGACGGTCATCCGGACGGATACGTTGGTCGCGTCGGCCTCCGCTCCGCCGACTCGCGAATCGAGTGCCTCCAGCGCCTCCATTTCCTCTCGCGCGTCTGGCGCCTCCAGCGCCGTTAGCGCTTCCACCGCCTTCCCCACGGCGAGCGTCCAAACCGCGAGCCCGGCGGCCGCGGAAGGGGCCGTCCGTCCGGCGAGCACGGCAAGTGGGGCAGCGGAATTCCGATCCGAAGGCGCGATCGGACCCGGGAGCGCCATCCCGGGCGAAGGGGAGGAGCGCCCGGCCCGAGCGGAGGGCCGAGTCGACGGGGAGGTGCCCATCGGCCCGGGGGTCCCCGTGAGCCTGGCCCCCCCTCCCGCCCCCGGACCCGCCGAGGAACCCGCGACGGCCGGGCCGCTGTCGCCTCCCCTTCCACCCAAGCTCGTCGCGGGTTCGAGCGCGATGTCGACCGCGCCGGAGACGAGTCCGAATTCAGCGGCGCTCGGGAATCTCCTGCCGGAAGAGGCATCCAACGAAGAATCGCCGTTTCCGGAAGCCGACATGCTCCCGGAACAGACGGGAGGAGCACGGCTCTCGCAAATCCTGACGATGGATCGCGTGCCGGGTGGGCCGGCCGGGGAAGTCGCCCCACCGGCCACGCCGGCCACTGCAGAAGGGCCGGAAGACCGGCAGCCCGAACTGTTTCGGGAGCCGCTCGGAAGCGACCCGAGCCGGCTTCCGATGCCCGCGGCCTCCTGGGAAGGTCAGGCGGCCGCACCGGGGCAGGAAGTGGGCGCCCCGGGGGCAGGGAAAGGGCCAGGGCCAGGGCTAATGGATGGGGAACGGGAAGGGAAACGGGAAGTGGAAGTGGAAGCGGTCTCCGTCCCGGCGGCCTCTGCGGCCCCTTCCGCGCCGGCGGATCCGTCCTCTGCGATTCCGGTCGAGCCCACGAGGCCGCCCGCGGCGGCGACCCCGGATCCGGCGCCGCTGGTACTTCCCGCCGAAGCGCAGGCCCCGGCGGCTCCCGCGGTCGTGCGCCCGCCGGTTCCGCCGCCCCCCGGGTGGGATCGGTCCCTGGCCGGGCTGCTCGACGCCTGAAGCCCGCCTTCCCGGTCTGCGAGGGGGGATCCTTCCCTCTTTTTGCGATCAACCGATCAACTGTTTCCCGAATGGATCACCCGATCCCCCGGTCCCGGCTCATCGGAGGTCTCCCCCCGCGTCCGATCGGTTCGATCGGCGAGGGCTCATGAGATCGCGAGATTCGCAGCTCACCTCTCGCGTGCGCCCACTAGCGTCTAGAATGTCAGCCGCTCTGACGCGCAGGAGGCATGGATGAACCCGAGACATCCCCAGGACTATCGGCTGATCGGAAATCTGACGATCGACGGGGATCTCGCGCTTCGCGAATATTCTCGGTTCGTCAACGACTACGTCATGAAGAGGGCCGACGAGCTCGCCAAATTCGGAGACATCCTGCGCGAGCACATCGTCAAGGCGGTCCAGGAGGAAAAGGCTTCCGGGCGTCTTCCGCCGGAGCTCAGCCGGTCCTAGCTCTCCAAAGCCCGCGCAAATATGCGCGCTCCATCGCGCGTCATCGTCGCGTCGGACTTCCGCGCAACGGCTGCTAGGTTCCCTGGGCGTCGAGGAGCGCGAACAGCCGGTCCCGCAGCGGGTCCGGCATCTCCCGGATCGCGGCGACGTCCACGACCTCTTCGAAAGCGTCGGTTCCCGACAGCTCGGTGCTCTCGATGATCCGTTCGTCGGGGGGGCGCACCGTCGGAATCGCCGCCGAGATCACGGTGATCGGCAGGTTCCCCAGCTCCGCCAGGTGATGCGTCGAAATCGGGAACCGAATCGCTTCGAACAGCGCGGGGACACCTTTCTGATGAAAGAACGCGACGTTCAACGCGACGTGGTTGAGCACGTGCTCGTGGATGTCCACGCCCGCCGTGTCGCCCTCGCGCAGAGCGTCCTGCAGCTTCTGCGGAGGATAGCCGGCGTAGTAAACGACCCATCGGAGCGGTGACGTGATCGTGACGGTTTTGGTGGTGCCGCGGCTCTTGAGGACCTGCGAGTACTCGAGCGGCTCGAACTCGAGGGTGTTGCTCTCGAGGGGCAGAGGTGGCTTGAGATCCCGGGGGAGGTTGAAGGGGCGCGCGGAGGCGATCGACTCGTAGGCTCCCTGCAGGTCCTTGAAAATCTTGTCCGCTCCGCGGACGGCGTCCTTTCCGGCCCCCTGCACGTAGTGGCCGAGGATGGTGCGCGGACGAACGAGGGGCATGAGCGTCCCGAGATACTGGAGGAGCTCGCCGCGAAGAAGCTCCGCGACGCCTCGGGTGAGTCTTCGGAGGTCCAGCAGTTCCTGAGTGCTCTGCGTATCTCTCATATTTCGAACGCTCGCCTTCCTGCCCGCCCGCGAGGGCGATTCCGGACCGTTCCGCGCCGAGGACCCCCGGTCGCCTTTTTCGTGCCATGAATGTACCAGCAGCGGGTGGCCGGGAGTTCGTTTTTCCCGGGTTCCCCTTCCCTCCCGGTTTGAACTTGATTTATACTTCTGCAAAATCGGATTGTCTTCCGAAAGCACAACTGGAAGGAGGAATAGGCGTGGCCCAAGTAGATTATTTCCTGAAAGTCGAGGGTGCCGAGGGCGAGAGCCCGGATTCTAAGCACCAAGGTGAGATCGAGGTCGTCTCCTTTTCGTGGGGCGTGAGCCAGCAGGGAACTTCGGGGTACGGCGGCGGCGCGGGCGCCGGCAAAGCGTCGTTCTCCGACTTCAACTTCGTGAAGCGCTACGACAAGGCGAGCCCGAAGGTGATGCAGATGTGTGCGGGCGGCGACCACATCTCGAAGGTCACGCTGACCTGCCGCAAGGCCGGTAAGGAGCAGCAGGAATACCTGAAGATCGAGTTCAGCGACGCCTTCGTCTCCTCCTACCAGATCGGCGGTTCGGGCGGAAGCGACATCATCCCGCACGATTCGATCAGCATCAATTTTTCGAAGATCGTGGCGACGTACAAAGAGCAGAAGAGCGACGGAACGCTCGGCGGAACCACTGTGGCCGGCTGGGATTTGAAGAAAAACAAACTCACATAGGAGGGTAACGGACGAGGCGAAAGGGCGCCTCGCACGGACCCGGCATCGGACGATCCGGATCGTTCGGAAGGGCGAGGGAATCGCGCGGCGATTTCCTTCGCCCTTTTTCTTTGCAGGAAGCCGCTACCGGGAGTGTACGGAGGAGCGGGGGCTCAGTTCGCGGTATCGGAAGGGGATGCTTCCGGAACGGCGAATTCGATTCGGCGCGTGTCGAGGACCGACTGCTCCTCTTCATCCACGAGAAAGAGGCGCAGGCCCATCCCCTGGGCGAGGTCGTCCGAGAGAGCCTTCCATTCCGTCATCCGCCCGAGTCGGACCTGGTCGTTCGCGTCGGCGCCCGAACCGAAGTAGAGCGCGGGGATGAACACCTCGCCGGTCGTTCCGTCAAGCGCCTCGACCCGGGCCGGGGTCCAGATGAGATCGCGCAGCGTCTTCGGCGGGTCGATCTCGATCGCCCGGATGCCTTCGAATGCCAGCCACGTGTACTTGTCCTTCACGATGAGCTCGAGGGCCGCGGCCGTGAAGTCGTTGTAGTCGCGAAAATCGGAAAACGGCTCTCCATTGAATGAGCCGGCGATCGCGGGACGCTCTTCTTCCGCCTTGTCGAGGAGAGCGCGCGCCGCGTTCGTGTCGCCCGCAATCCACTTCTGGACCGCCTCGACGTGAAGATCCACGTACGCCGGCGGCTCGACGAGAAAGTGAGGTGCCGCGCCGTCCCGAAAGAGGCGGGATCGCTCACGTTCGGCCTGGATGTTGGCGCGGTAGACGGTGACGGCGAGGGCCGACTCCACGCTCTGCTGTCCGATGACGTCGATCTGCTTCTCCGCCCGGTCCCAGTCGCCGGAGAAGCAGAGGAGCTCGAAGAGAAACGTGCGCCGCTTCGTGTCCGTGGGATTGGCCTTCACTTCGGCCGTCGCCGCTTCGATGGCCGCTTGGAGTTTTCCCGCGTCGAGCAGTTCCTTGCCGGTCGCCATGGTCTCACCTCCGAAATTCCGGGCCAGTCTACAAGGGATGGGGCGGGGAAAGGGCACGTGATGCTGAAAACGGGAATCGGGAAAACGGGAAAACGGGAATCGGGAAACGGGAAACGGGAATCGGGAATCGGAAGAACCGAAAAGGGAGACGGGAAAAGGGGAAGCGACCCCGGTCTCATTTGTTCCGCGATTGCGATGCGAGGCTTCCGATCAGTCCCTCCAGCAGCTCCGGTCCGGGTCGGGACGGCTCGTCCGGATTCCGTTCGGCCCATTCGAGCGCGGTGATCAGCGGGACCCAGCTCCGGCCCGTGTCCTCCGGGCGTCGGCTCAGCCGGGACAGGGCGGTCGACACGCGCGAGGGGATCGGGATGCACTCGACGGTGAGGGCCGACGGCCGGGCGCAATGGGCCGGGTCGGACGTCACGAGGTATTCGTGGCAGGCGATCGGCCGGTCTTCATAGATCGAGCACGCCTCGTCCTCGAGAAACGGGCAGGCGATCCCGAGGTGGAAGTAGCCGAGGCCGACGCGCTCGGCCTCTCCCGCCTCGAAGGCGCGACTCGCGAGAAGCACTTCGGAGAGGCCGGCCGCGTCGAGTCGACGTCGCGCGTCGCGGAACCTCTCCTCGATCCGGTTTCGCCGGGTCTCGGGAAGATCGCGTACGAGCTCGCGGAGCGCGCGGGCTTCCGTCCCGGAGATCGGCACAAGCTGGCGACAGCAGGCGCCGCAGCCGCGGCTGCACGAGACGGTCTTTCCTCTGGCGGCTTCCTGCGCGACGCCGACATCGACGATTGCGTCCGCCAGGGCCCGGAAGACGGGGAGGAGTCTCGAGGGGGTGGTCTCTCCGGCGGGGACGGTCAACCGCGCCTCGATCCGTTCCCCCTGGATCGCCAGGTTGATCGTCGCGGTGACCTGGTCTTCTCGGGAAGGCGGCAGTTCGGGCACGCCGGCATTCTCTCTCGCCGGACGAACTCCCGGCCGAGCGTTCCTTGACTCCGCAGTTTCAGATAGTTATGCTCGATTCACCAACTGGATGGCACGAACGGATTCTGGACAGGTTGGCGCAGGGGAACCGGCCCCCGTTCCGCCTCGCAGCGGTAGGTCCTCGGGCAGCCGATGTTAGAGTGATTTCTTCACGTTAGCGGAAGGAAAGAGGATCGGATGTCGGCTTCACCGCAAGTGATCGACATCGAGACGCTGCTCACACCGATCGGGGGAGAAAACCCCGCGGGCGAGAGCCTTCAGTACGATCCGATCTACGACCAGATCAAGGAAGCCCGCCGTTCCGAGGACGCTCTCTCGCAGGGCGACTGGCAGCGCGAGGTCAAGGTCGCCGACTGGGACGAGGTCGTTTCACTGACGACCGACGCCCTGACGAACCGGACGAAGGATCTCCAGATCTGCGGCTGGCTCGCCGAGGGGCTCGTGCGGAAGTTCGGTTTTGCCGGCCTGCGGGACGGCCTGACCCTCACGAAGGGTCTCCACGATCGGTACTGGGACACCCTCTTTCCGGAAATCGAGGAGGGCGATCTCGAGGCTCGCGCGAACGCCCTCGCGCTTCTCGATCGTCAGACGGCGATGGCCCTGAGGGACGTCGCGATCACGAGGTCGCCCGCGTATTCGTTCATCGTCTGGGAAAAAGTCAAGGCGGACGGTACGACGGCTCAGGTCCCGACGGAAGGCGCCGCGCCTTCCGAGCCCGGGGAAGCGCCGATCACGCTGGAGGACTTCGAGAAGGCGCGCGGCGCTTCGCGGCGGGGGTACTACGAAGACCTGCTGGCGGTCGTCAACGAGTGCTGGAAGGCGTTCGAGGAGCTCGACCGGGCGATGGACGAGCGTTTCGGCCGTCAGACGCCCGGCCTCGGCGACCTCAAGGGCACGCTCGACAAGATCCGGGACTGGGTCGACAAGACCACCCGTGAAAAACGGCTCGAGGAGCCGGATGGCGGTGTGGCCGGCGCGGACGAGGCCGGCGGGACTACGGAAGGCGGCGTGGCGGCTTCGACCGGCGCGATCCGCGGGCGGCAGGAAGCACTCCGGCGCCTGTCGGACGTGGCCGACTATTTCCGGCGGACGGAACCGCACAGTCCGGTTTCGTACCTGGTGCAGCGGGCGATCGCGTGGGGGCAGATGCCTCTCGACGCCTGGCTGGGAGATGTGATCAAGGATGGAGCGCTGCTCGAGAGTCTTCGAGAGACCCTCGGTCTGAAGAGCACGAGCGGCGAGTAGCGGGGCGACGCACCCTCTTGAAGGAGAGAATCGCATGCCGAAAAAAGAAAGCATCCAGCAGAAACTGAAGCGGGTGCGGCCGCCCCGCGTGCAGATCACGTACGACGTCGAGATCGGCGGGGCCATCGAGATGAAGGAGCTCCCGTTCGTCATCGGGGTGCTCGGCGACTTCTCGGGGCAGCCGGCCCAGCAGTTGCCCCGGGTGAAGGATCGGAAGCTGATCGAGATCGATCGCGACAACTTCGATCAGGTCCTCGCGGGGATGGCGCCGCGCCTTGCGACGCGGGTCGACAACAAGCTGACGAACGACGGCAGCAAGCTGAACGTCGAGCTGCGGTTCAACAGCCTGCAGGACTTCGAGCCGGACAACGTGGTGCAGCAGGTCGAGCCCCTGCGCAAGCTGGTGGACGCGCGCCAGAAGCTGCGGGATCTGCTCTCCAAGACCGACGGCAACAACAAGCTCGAAGAGCTGCTGCAGGGCGTTATGCAGAACGCGAACGCTCAGAAGCAGCTCGCGGATTCTCTGGGTCTCAAGGATGACGCAACCGGAAAGAAGGGAGAGGGCTCCGATGAGTAAGACTCCCGAAAAGGGAAAGAGCACCGTCGTCCGGGAGGAGACGGGGGAGCGAGACCTGCTCACGCAGATCCTGGAAGAGGGTCGCCTGGCCCGCAACGAGAACCAGGTCGAGCAGGCCAAGGACATGATCAGCGAATTCGTTCAGCAGGTCATGCAGGGCGAGATGGTGGTCGGCCGCGACCTCGAGGCGTCGATCAACGCCCGCATCGCCGCGATCGACAAGCTTCTCTCGGCTCAGGTCAACGAGATCATGCACGACCCGGGCTTCCAGAAGCTCGAGGGCTCCTGGCGCGGACTGCATCATCTGGTGTTCGAGAGCGAGACCGGGCAGATGATCAAGATCCGCGTTCTGAACGTTTCGAAGAAGGACCTCCTGAAGGACCTGGAGCGCGCGGCGGAATTCGACCAGTCGGCGCTGTTCAAGAAAGTCTACGAGGAAGAGTACGGGACGTTCGGCGGCGCGCCCTTCGGCGCTCTGATCGGCGACTACGAGTTCTCGAATCATCCGCAGGACATGGCGCTGCTCGAGAAGATCTCGCAGGTGGCGGCCGCGGCGAACGCGCCGTTTGTCTCCGCGGCGTCGTCGGAGCTCTTCGGCTGGGACAGCTTCACCGAGCTCGCGGAAGTCCGCGACGTGGCGAAGATCTTCGATCGGACGGAGTTCGCCAAGTGGCGCTCCTTTCGGGACTCGGAAGATTCCCGCTACGTCGGGTTGACCCTTCCGCACACGCTCATGCGGCTTCCGTACGGCAAGGAGACGATTCCCACCGAGACGTTCGACTTCGAAGAAGACGTCGACGGCCGCGATCACAAGAAGTACCTGTGGGGAAACGCGGCGTATTCCTTCGGCACCCGTCTCACCGAGGCGTTCGCGATGTACCAGTGGACGGTCGCGATCCGTGGCGTCGAGGGCGGCGGCCTCGTGCAGGGCCTGCCGACCCATACGTTCAAGACGGACGAGGGTGACGTCGCGCTGAAGTGCCCGACGGAGATCGCGATCACGGACCGCCGCGAGAAAGAGTTCTCCGACCTCGGGTTCATCCCGCTCGTCCACTGCAAGGGCACGGACTACGCGGCCTTCTTCGCCGCCCAGTCCGCCCAGAAGGCCAAGAAGTACGACCAGGATTTCGCGAACGCGAACGCCCGGCTCTCGACGCAGCTGCCGTACATCTTCGCCGTGTCGCGCTTCGCCCACTATCTCAAGGCGATCATGCGGGACAAGATCGGCAGCTTCATGTCGCGCGCGGATTGCGAGCGCTACCTGAACCAGTGGGTCTCGAACTACGTCACGGCAGACGACACCGCGAGCCCGAGTGTCAAGGCGCAGTTTCCGCTGCGGGACGCGCGGATCGAAGTCGCCGAGATTCCCGGCAAGCCGGGTGCGTACAAGGCGGTCGCGTTCCTGCGGCCGCATTTCCAGCTCGACGAGCTCCAGGTGTCGCTGCGCCTCGTGACCGAGCTTCCGAAGCCGGCTTCCGGCTAGACTCGAGTGGGCCGCGGCGACGAGCGGCGCGCACGCAAGATTCGCGTTCCGGAATTTCCGGCGCGGATCGGAGTCGCGCCGCCGGGGCGGTCTCGAGCGGGTTGCGCGTGCGGAGAGCCGGCAGCGGACGGCTGACTACTGAGTGCTGACAACTGAGTGCTGAGACCTGAGATCTGACGGCTGATAGCGGACAGCTGGAAGCCTCGGAGGGCGCCGAGTGTCCAGAATCGACAACGAGATCCGGATCACTCCCTCGGTGCTGGACCGGCTGCTCGATGATCGTCCCGAGGAGAAGCGCGAGGCGCCGGCGTCGCGGCAGTCGAATCTCCGCCTGCTCAAACAGGCCGTCAAGAGAGACCTCGAATGGCTGCTCAACACGCGCGTCGAGACGGGGCTCGTGCCCGAGGGGCTCACCGAGGTCAACCGTTCGGTCGCGATCTACGGGCTTCCGGACTTCAGCTCCTGGAACGTCCGGGGCGGCGCCGACCAGGAGACGCTCCGTCACACGATCGAGGAGGCGGTCGCGCGGTTCGAGCCGCGGCTCGAAGGCGTCGTCGTGACGCTCGAGTCGATGTCGGACGTCGACCGGACCCTGCGGTTTCGGATCGACGGCCGGCTGAAGATCGAGCCGGCGCCGGAGCCGGTCTCTTTCGACTCCGTCCTGCAGCTCGGCAGCCACCAGTTCGAGCTCGTCGGATGACCGCTTCGACGTTCGCTCCCGTTTTCGGTCCGGGGTCGCGAAATGCGTGACGAGCTTCTCGGATACTACGAGCGGGAGCTCGCCTTCCTGCGGCAGATGGGCGCGGAGTTCGCGGAAAAATATCCGAAGATCGCGTCCCGCCTCCAGCTCGAGGCGGACCGCTGCGAAGACCCTCACGTCGAGCGGCTGATCGAAGCGGCGGCCTTTTTGTCGAGCCGCGTCCACCTCAAGATCGACGACGAGTTTCCCGAGGTCACCGAGTCGCTCCTGAACATCCTGTATCCCGGCTTTCTCGCTCCCGTCCCCTCGCTCTCGATCGTCCAGTTCGTGGTGGACCCGGAGCGCGCGAACATCCAGATGGGGCAGACGGTGCCGCGGGGCTCGATGATCTATTCGAACCCCGTCGACGGTTTGCCGTGCCGGTTTCGGACCGCATATCCCGTCACCATCTGGCCGGTCGAGCTGGCCCAGCTCCGCTTCGAGCTTCCGCCGCCCGGTGTTCCGGTTCCCCCCTCGACGCGGAGCGTCCTGCGGCTCGAACTGCGCACGTTCGGAGGCCTTCCCTTTTCGAGCCTCCGCGAAAAGACGCTCGACTCGCCGGAACACCCGCTCGAGCGGCTCCGGTTCTCGCTTCAGGGCGACGCGAAGCTCTCGCACGCTCTCTACGAGCTCCTTCTGACGTCCGTGACGCAGATCGCCGTGCGACCCGCCGGCGGAGACGAGCGCAGCGGCTTCTCACTCCCGAGCTCGGCGCTTCGACCCGTCGGTTTCGAGCCCGACGAGGCCCTGCTCCCGTCGAACAACCGGACGTTTCTCGGCTACCGGCTCCTCCAGGAGTACTTCGCCTTTCCGGAGAAGTTCCTGTTCGTCGATCTCGTCGGCCTCGAGCGGGCCGCCGCGGCGAGTCTGGGGCCGCAGGTCGACGTGCTCCTTTTCCTCGACCGGGAGTTTTCGATGGAGCGTTCCGTGACGGCGCAGACCCTGCGCCTCAACTGCACGCCCGTCGTGAATCTCTTCGAGCAGTCGGCGGAGCCGATCCGGCTCTCGCAGCTGCAGAGCGAATATCGAGTGATCCCGGACGTCGGCCGCCAGAATTCGATGGAGGTCTATTCCGTCGACGAGGTCACGGGCGTGCGGGCGGACAGCGAGCGTTCCAGTGCATACCAGCCCTTCTACTCGATCCGGCATGCGGGCGAGGGCGAGGCGGGCGAAGCCTTCTGGCACATGACCCGCCGCCCGTCGGCACGCCGCGATGACGACGGCACCGAGGTTTATCTGACCTTCGTTGACCTGGCATTTCGCCACTCGCTGCCCGAGACCGACACCCTGCTGGTGCGCACGACGTGCAGCAACAGGGATCTTCCTGGCCGCCTTCCGTTCGGCCAATCGGATGGGGACTTTCATCTCGAGGGAGCCGGAGTCTTCAGCGCGATCCGCTGCCTGCGCAAGCCGACCCCGAGCCTCCGGCTGCCGCAGCGCCGCGGGGCCCACTGGCGCCTCATCTCGCACCTGTCGCTCAACTATCTCTCTCTCGTCGAGCGCGACGGAGCGGGCGCCGCGGACGCCCTCAAGGAAATTCTGAAGCTCTATGATTTCTCCGATTCGAGCGCGACGCGGCAGCAGATCAACGGGATCGCCGGGATCGCGTCTCGTCGGGTGTTGCGCCCGATCGGTACCGGACACGCCGGCTTCGTTCGCGGCATCGAAGTGACCGTGGATTTCGACGAGCAGCAATTCATCGGTTCCGGCGTTTTTCTCTTCGCATCCGTCCTCGAGCGGTTTTTCGGACTCTACGCCTCCATCAATTCCTTTTCGCAGATGGTCGCGACCTCGCGCCAGCGGGAGGGAACCCTGAAGCGGTGGCCCGCGAGGGCCGGCGAGCAGATCGTCCTGTGAGAGAGGTCCTCTTCTCGGAGGGCTACCGCTTCGAATTCTTCCAGGCGGTGCGCCTGCTGGAGCGGCTGGCCCGGGATCGCGACCCGGTCGGCGGGACTGGACTCCCGTCTCACGAGGCCGTTCGATTTCGGACGCGGGTGTCGCTCGAGTTCCCGGCGAGCGCAATCCATGAGATCCGGGACTCCGAACGGCCCGGAGCGCCTCCGGACATGGTCGTGGCGTTCCTCGGCATGACCGGCCCGATGGGGGTGCTGCCGCACCCCTATACCGAGCTCCTCCTCCAGCGCGTCCGACAGAAGGACGAGGCTCTCTGGGAGTTCCTGGACATTTTCAACCACCGCCTTTTGTCTTTCTTCTACCGGGCGTGGGAGAAGCATCGGTTTCCCATCTCGTACGAGCGGACGGGTCAGGACGCGTTCACCGAATACCTCTTCGATCTGATCGGGATGGGCACTCCGGGCCTGCGCGGGCGCATGCAGGTCCCCGACCAGGCTCTTCTCTTCTATGCCGGCCTGATCGGCCAGAAGCCGCACTCCGCCGCCGCCATCCAGGCGGTCCTGCGGGACTACTTCGGGGTCCCGGTCGCCCTCCGCCAGTTTCACGGGCAATGGCTCGCCCTCGATCCGGCCTTCCGGTCCCGGATCGGAACAGCCAACAGCACTCTCGGCGGCGACATGGTCTGCGGGGCGCGGGTTTTCAACGCCCAGTCGAAGTTCCGTGTCCGGCTCGGGCCCCTGAGCCTGAGGCAGTTCGAGAGTTTTCTGCCGGATGGGCGCTCGCATCGGCCCGTTGGCGAGTGGACGCGATTCCTCGCGGGAATGGAGTTCGATTTCGACGTCCAGCTCGTGCTGCGGAAGGAAGAGGTGCCCCCGTGCCAGCTGGGAGGCGGCGGTCCGCCCCCCCGGCTCGGGTGGACGAGCTGGGTCAAAACGGCGGAGTTGAAGGAAGACCCTTCCGAGGTCGTCCTCTCGATGTCAAACTAGGGTCATCCCCACGGAAGGCGGGAAATTGACTCTTACGGCAACGTTCCATCGAGAGGGAACGCGCCTGTGGCGAAAGGATCGGCGAAACGGCCGGATTGCTCATGAATAATGCGGAACGGGCTGTCGGGAACAACCGAGCTCGCCCGCAACTGCCAGGAGGGACGGCGCCATGACGGTGAATCTCAAGGCCCTGATCGGGCGGCTCGATGAATCCTGCCGGTCCGCCCTCGAGGGCGCGGCCGGCCTCTGCCACTCCCGCAACAACTATTCGGTCGAGATCGAGCACTTCCTCGCGAAGCTGATCGAAGCTCCGGATACCGACCTGACCCGCATCCTCCGGCACTACGAAATCGACGCCTCCCGTTTCTCCCGCGACGTCACGGCCGCTCTCGACCGGCTGAAGCGGGGAAACACGGGCGCGATCTCGATGTCCGATCGGATCCCCGAATGGGTCGAGCGGGCCTGGGTCGTCGGCTCCATCGATTTCGGAGCGGCGAAGGTCCGGTCGGGCCACCTCGTGCTCGCGCTGCTCTCCAAAAACGACTTGGCGGCCCTGGCGACCGGCATTTCGAAGGAGTTCGCGAACGTCTCCGTCGAGTCCCTGAAGAAGAAGTTCGCGGAGATCGTCTCGGGATCGTCGGAAGACCGCGAAGCCGCGGCGCTCGCGTCGTCTTCCGCGGCGAGCGGCGGCGAGGACGCGGGCGCGGGCGTTCCGAAGGGCACCAAGACTCTCGATCAGTACACGGTCGATCTCACGGCAAAGGCCCGGTCCGGGGCGATCGATCAGGTCCTGGGCCGCGACCTCGAGATCCGGCAGATCATCGACATCCTGACGCGCCGGCGGCAGAACAATCCCATCCTGACCGGCGAAGCGGGCGTCGGGAAGACGGCCGTCGTGGAAGGCTTCGCCCTGCGCATCGCCAAGGGGGACGTGCCCGACGTTCTGAAGAACGTCGCCGTGCGCACCCTCGATCTCGGGCTGCTGCAGGCCGGCGCGGGGATCAAGGGGGAGTTCGAGAACCGGCTCAAGCTCGTCATCGAAGAGGTCAAGTCCTCGGCTCAGCCGATCATCCTCTTCATCGACGAGGCGCACACGATGATCGGCGCCGGCGGCCAGGCCGGCCAGAACGACGCGGCCAACCTCCTGAAGCCCGCCCTGGCGCGCGGAGAGCTGCGCACGATTGCGGCGACGACGTGGGCCGAGTACAAGAAATATTTCGAAAAAGACGCGGCGCTCGCGCGCCGGTTCCAGGTCGTCAAAGTCGAGGAGCCCGACGAGGAGAAGGCGATCATCATGATGCGCGGCTTGACCGAGCCGCTCGAAAACCATCACGGCGTGCGGATCCTCGACGAAGCCGTCGAGGACGCCGTCCGCCTCTCGCACCGCTACATCACGGGGCGTCAGCTGCCGGACAAGTCCGTGAGCGTTCTCGACACCGCGTGCGCCCGCGTGGCGATCGGCCAGGCGGCGACTCCGGGCGCCGTCGAGGATGCCCAGCGCCAGATCGAGCAGACGACGGTCGAGATCCAGTCGCTCGAGCGCGAGTCCGCGACCGGCTCGGACCACAAGGAGCGGATCGAAGAGCTGGAAGCCTCCCGGAAGGAAGGGGAGGAACGGCTCCAGAAGTACACCGAGCAGTGGGAGAAGGAGAAGACGGCCATCGCCCGTATCCGCGAGATCCGTGGACGTCTCGAGGACGCGGCAATCGCCGCGCGGCCGCCGGCGCCCGCGAAGCCTGGAGACGCGGGGAAGAAGACCGCTCCGAAACCCGCGAAGCCCGGCGCCCCGCCCGCTCTTCCGCCTCCGGACGCGGCCGAGCAGGAGAAGCTTCGGGCCGAGCTGACGACGCTGAATGCGGACCTCGAGAAGCTCCAGGGAGAATCGCCGCTGATGCAGGCGTGCGTGGACTCCCAGACGATCGCGGAAGTGATCTCGGGCTGGACCGGTATTCCCGTCGGGAAGATGCTGACGGACGAGATCCAGACCGTCCTGAAGCTGAAGGACCGCCTGGAGCAGCGGGTCATCGGTCAGGCGCACGCGCTCGAGGCGATCAGCCGTCGGATTCGGACCGCGCGCGCGAACCTGACGGATCCGAAGAGGCCGATCGGCGTCTTCCTCCTCGTCGGACCGTCCGGCGTCGGCAAGACGGAAACGGCGCTCACGCTCGCGGACACGCTCTACGGCGGAGAGCGCAACCTGGTCACGATCAACATGAGCGAGTACCAGGAGGCGCACACGGTTTCCTCCCTGAAGGGCTCTCCTCCGGGATACGTCGGATACGGCGAGGGGGGAGTGCTCACGGAGGCCGTGCGCCGTAAGCCGTACTCGGTCGTTCTCCTGGACGAGGTCGAGAAGGCCCATCCCGACGTGATGGAGCTCTTCTACCAGGTCTTCGACAAGGGCATGCTCGAGGACGGGGAGGGACGGGAGATCGACTTCAAGAACACGGTGATCCTCCTGACGTCGAACGCGGCGACGGACACCATGACGAAGCTCTGCGCCGACCCGGAGACGGCGCCCGAGCCCGAGCAGCTTGCCGAGGCCATCCGGCCCGAGCTCATCAAGATCTTCAAGCCGGCGCTTCTCGGCCGCATGGTCGTGGTGCCGTACTATCCAATCTCGGACAAGGTCATGCGGGAGATCATCAAGCTCCAGCTCTCGCGCATCGGGAGCCGTCTCGAGGAAAATCACGGGTCGCATTTCACGTACGACGACAAGGTCATCGCCGAGATCGCGAACCGCTGTAAGGAAGTGGAGAGCGGGGCCCGGAACGTGGACCACATCCTGACGAGGACTCTCCTCCCCGATATGTCGAACGAGTTCCTGGCGAGGATGGCCACGGGCGCGCCGATCTCCCGGGTTCACGTTGCGGTGGCCGACGGTGGAGAATTCCAGTACGAGATTTCCTGAGGGCCTTTCCAGAACAGGAAGATTGCCATGAGCTCCAACAAGCAGGCGAACAGGCCGCTCACCTTCGATTGTCCGCTCGGCGCGGACAAGCTCTTCTTGCGGGGGCTGACAGGACGAGAGGGCATTTCCAAGCTCTTCCGCTTCCAGCTCGACCTGATCGCCGATAACAAGACCCCGGTCCCGTTCGAAAGCATTCTCGGGCAGAAGGTGACTGCGCACGTGGCGCTCGCGGCTGGCGGGAAGAGGCACTTCAACGGATTCTGCTCACGTATCAGCCAGGGAGCGCGAGATCCGAGATTGAACAACTTCACCGCCTACACGATCGAGATCGTTCCGGGATTCTGGCTGTTGAGCCGCGTCGCACAGAGCCGGATTTTCCAGCACATGTCGGTCCCGGACATCCTGAAGAAGGTGCTGGCTCCCCTCTCGCCTTCGCTCGAAATCAAAGGGACGTTCGAGAAGCGCGACTACTGCGCTCAGTACCGCGAGACGGATTTCAACTTCGCCTCCCGGCTCATGGAGGAGGAGGGGATCTACTACTATTTCAAGCACTCGGATGGCGACCACAAAATGGTCATCGCCAATACGCCGTCCAGCCATGTCGATCTCCCGGGACCATCCGCGCTGATCTTCGAAGGAGTGCTCGGCGGAAAGCGGGACGAGGATCGCGTGATTGACTGGGAAAAAGTGCAGGAGCTCCGCTCCGGTAAATACACGCTTCATGACCACTCGTTCGAGCTGCCTCACAAGAATCTGGAGGCTCAAAAAACGATTCAGGAGAGCGTCTCCATCGGCACGGTCTCCCACAAGCTGAAAGTGGGAGGCAATGACAAATTCGAAATCTACGATTACCCCGGCGAATACGCGCAGCGCTTCGACGGCGTCGACAAGGGCGGGGGCGACCAGCCCGCGGAGCTTCAGAAGATCTTTGCCGACAACCAGAGGACCGTTGCGATCCGCATGGAAGAAGAGGCGGTACCGAGCATCCGGATCCGAGGGGCGAGCAACGTCCGCCAGATGGTTGCCGGCCACAAGTTCACACTTCAGCGGCACTTCAACGCGGATGGTGGTCCCTACGTCGTCACCGACATCTCCCATGATGTCTCCGGCGCGGGGGAGTTCCGACCGGGAGAGACGGGGCATTTCGAATATCGGAACGAGTTTTTCTGCATTCCCCTGGCGCTCCCGTTCCGGCCGCCGCGTGTCACGCCGAAGCCTGTAGTTCCGGGAACCCAGACCGCTGTGATCGTCGGACCGCCGGGGGAAGAGATCTTCGTCGACAAATACAGTCGCGTGAAAGTTCAGTTCCATTGGGACCGCGAGGGCAAGCACGATCCCGACAGCTCCTGCTGGATGCGGGTGGCCTCTCATTGGGCGGGCAGGCAATGGGGACTCGTTCACATTCCGCGCATCGGCCAGGAGGTCGTGGTCGACTTCCTCGAAGGCGATCCCGATCAGCCCATCATCGTCGGCAGCGTTTACAACGCCGACATGATGCCCCCGTACAAGCTCCCGCTGAATAAGACGTTGAGCGGACTCAAGAGTCAGTCAAGCCTCGGGGGAACTCTTTCGAACTTCAACGAAATTCGATTCGAGGACAAGAAGGGGAAGGAGCAATTGTTCGTCCACGCCGAGAAAAACATGGACGAAATCGTGAATAACGCCTCGGCCGAGAGCGTCTATGGAAATAAGCACCTGACCGTCGGGGGCGAAAAGGACGGCAAGAAATGGGGCGACTACAAGGAGCTCGTGTACCAGGACGTCCATCTCCATAACAAGCGCAATCTGGAACAGCAGGTCGGCGGGGACATGAAGCTTCTCATCGGAGGCGAAGACGGTTCCGGCAAGCTCGATCTCGTCGTGAAAGACGACCGGAAGGCGCTGATCACGAAAAACGATCACCTCCACGTCAAGGGTTCGAGGAGCGAAAAGATCGATGGAGGTCTCGGGTTGGGCGTCGGAGGAGCCTTCGATGCGAAGGTGGGAACGAAGTTCGCGCTGGATTCGGGAGAAGAGATTCACCTGAAGGCGGGGATGAAGGTGGTGATCGAGGCCGGGGCCCAACTGAGCCTGAAGGCGAGCGGCAGTTTCATCGACATCGGTCCCGCGGGCATCGCGATATCGGGAACCATGGTCCTGATCAACTCCGGGGGTTCGGCCGGATCTGGCAGCGGCGCGAAGCCCGGTGGGCCGACCGACGCGCAGGAGGCGGGCCCCGCTACTCCGACTCCGGCGGATAACCCGAAGACGGGTTACTGATGCTGTCCACCGGCTCGTCGAATCGGACGCGTGGTCGCAGGGCCGGACTGAAGGACTGAAGGAGCGACTGTCGTGCCTCCCGCTGCCCGCCTCTCTGACGCCGTCATTCACGTGCCTCCGGCTCTCACCGGCGGGCCGCCGTCGACGACCGTCATCATCGGGAACCTGCCGGCCTGGAAAGGAATCCCGCTCGCGCTCGCGGCCGGAGTGCAGTCCGCGCAAGCCTCGTCCGAGTCGGCGATCAAAACTGCGGAGGGGATTGCCGTCGCGGCGGAGGCGGCAGCCGTCGCGGCGGCGGGCACACCAGGGGCACCCGCGGCGGTAACCGCCGCGACTGCGGCCCGGCTTGCGGCCGAGACGCTGAAAGCGAGCTCGGCCGCTGCCATGAGTGCCACCATTTCCGCTGCTGCAGCGGGAGGCGCGAGCATTCATGCGTGCACGACCCCCTGGCCGATTCCGCCGCACGGACCGGGGGTCGTCATCAACGGTTCCGCCAGCGTCCTGATCGACAACATGCCGGCCTGCACGATGGGAAACACGATCGTCGAGGCGATCGGGCCGCCGAACACGATCGTCTTTGGGTGTCCGACCGTGATGATCGGGACCAGTCCGGGCGGTGGAGCAGGGGGTGGCGGCGGGGGCGGGGGTGCGGCGACAGGAAGCGGGGGAGGCGGCTCGGGTGCGGGAGCGGGCGCGGCCGCCGGAGCGGCGGCCGGCGGAGGAGCGGGAAAGAAGATCTCGAACGGCCCGTTCAAGTCAGCGGACGAGGCGGCTCGCGCCGCGTTGAAGGCCGCGAATCCGCAATCGATCAAGGACAACCTCGAGTACTCGGGCCTGATCTATCAGGATGCGAATGGGAACTTTTTCTTTACGGGCCCGGCGAAAGGGAGCGATCAGGGCGCCAATCCGCTTCGGGACGCGCCCGCCCCGCCGGGAACGACGGTGGTCGCGGACTACCATACGCATGCGGACTACTCGACAATAGACCCCGCGACGGGGAAGGCTGTCCGAACGAACGATCCCTCGAAGGATCAATTCAACAGCGACAACTTCTCGGCGCAAGACAAGGCCGATAACACGAAGCAGGGGTACCCGGGGTATCTCGGAACCCCCAGCGGAACGTTTCGGAAATTCGATCCGGCAACTGGAAAAGACACGGTGCTGTGATCCGCATTTCCGCCGCCGTGGACACGCGGCGAAAGTTGGCTCGATGGACAATGGCCCGATGGACAATGGGAGGACTGGTGATCATGGCGACGACGGGTCCGATCAAGATACTCGAGAGCATCCAGGGGAGCAGTTTCCTGGCGGGTCGCGCCGCCATGGGAGTTTTTCAGCCGTTCACTCCGGATATCGCTCAGGGAAAGATCGAAGTGGTTCGCGAAGCCGGGGCGGAGTTCGTCGTGTTCACCGACCGGCATCGGCAGCTCGGGGTTCGCACCGGGACCACGTCGGTGCTGAATGCGTCAGACCTCCGCGATGTGGCGTCGAACCGGGAGAGGTTCAAGCTCGTGGACTCGATCGAGGGGACGCACTTCCTGGCGATCCGAACCGCTGAGGAGATCTTTCGCGCGCACAAGCCGGACCTGAATCGATACCGCATCGAAGTCCTGCGCGACGGTGACCTCATCATCGTGGTGTTCAGCGACAAGGATCGTCCTGCAGGAACCAAAGGAAGCGTTGGGCTGCCGGGGTTCGAGGTCGCGCTCGATGCTCGCGATCGACGGGTTCGGCGTTCGAATTTCGTTCGCTAGAACTCGAAACGGCGGGCCCGGGACCGGAGCTCGCGTTCGGGCTACTACTTCGCCTGAATGAAGGCGGACACTCGGGTTTCCGGGGCTGCGCAGGGTTGCGTCAAACGACGTTGGCGTTCAGCTCCGCGTCCCCGCAGGCCACTCCCGCCTTTTTCCCGTGGTCGGTGTGGCTCGTGTCGTCCAGCTCCACCTGCTTCGCTGCGAGGTCTTGTTTTCCCTTGGCGAAGACCTTGTTGAGCTCCGTGATCTTGGTGCCCGGGAAAGCCGCCTGCATGGCCGTGAAGGCCGTCTTGGCGATCTCGACGTGGCATTCCTCATGGGCTTTGAGCTTCGCGATGAATCGGTCCCATTCGGCCTGCGCCGCGGCGGTGGCCGATGACCGGTCGTCCCAGTCCGGAATGCGGTTGATGAGCGTTCCCCGAAGTGTGACCGTGAAAGTCTGGCCGGACTTGATCGTGGCGGGAATGGCGTCCATCGTGAGCTCGCCGCCGCCTGCCCCCCAGTGATCCCCCTGCGACGCGTCGAGATCCTTCTTCAGGGCCAGGAGCGTGATCCCCTTCCCATGGATCGCCGGCGTCGATTTGCGGGCGGACAGGTCGACGACGAGGTCGCACTTGTCGCACTTGGGAATACCGCCGAGCTCCTCCGCGTCGTTTTCGGTATCCACCGGACCGGGCGTGACGAATACTCCCCGGGGAGCCAGTTTTTCGTTCGCTCCGCCGGGATCGGTCGGCGCGGAGTCGAGACCCGCTATTTTTCTTCCTTCTCCCACGCCGTTTCCTTTCTGACGTACCGCGTCAGGACTCGCGCCCGCCGCCCCGTTCCCAGGGCCCGCCGAGCGCCCGGGCCGGGCTCGCGATCGATTGAAATTTCGGGATGCGGATCACGTCGCGTCCCCGAAGCGACACGAGAGGTATCAGCCCGCGTTCGAGGATCTTCTGCGCCGCGTCGTCGGAGAGGAGCGTCTCTGCACAGGGAGTCGCCACGGCATCCCCGCGGCCGTCCGCGGCCCGAACGTAGAGGGGCAGCTCCTCGAGGTCCCGCACGAGCCCCGGGTGAAAACGCCACCCGCCCTTCTCGAACGCCTGGGCGATCAGCACGGCGCACGCGATCGCGGGGTTCCCCCAGAGGAGCGCATCATATCCGGAGTTCTTCATTTCTTCGAACGGAAACTGCTCGAGAGGCTCCGTCGCGGCTCCGTAGGGAAGTCGGAGCAGAAAGCGGGGGAGAGCGAGGCCGAGAAAGCGTGACTCGGGCAGGTCACGCAGCGCGGCCCAAAGAGACTCGTCCACGGGATTGGGCGGTCCTTTTTCTTCGTCTTCGCCATCGTCCTCTTCCTCTTCTTCGGCCTCCTCCCGGTCGCGGTCCGGCTCGAGGATGAGGGGGTTGCCAGCGGCCAGAAACGGCGCGCCCGACGCGCTCGCGACCTTGCCCAGGCGGCCCAGGAGCGCGATATCGCGAAGGCTGCGGTCGAACGTAAAGAGGCCCGCGAAGAGCGACCAGGGACCGGTCGCGGCGAAGATCTCGTGGATGGCGCTGTTCGACAGGTCCGCGGTCGCGCGAAGGCTGTCGGACAGCTCGTCTCGCGTGATGTCGAGGACATGCACCTCCACCGATCCGTCCGTCTCGAGGCGCCCGACGAGAAACGCGAGGCCACGCCACGCCGCCTCGAGAGCCTGCAGCCGCGGGTGATGCAGGAAGTCGCGCATCCAGGACCCGATGGCGTCTTCGGTGCGCGCAACCAGCTCGTCGCGATCGCTCGCCTCTGCGGGCGCCTGGTACGGCGCCACGACCTGCTGGACGAATCGGTTGAAGGCGTTCTCCGGATTCTCGTCGTTGTCTTTGTCGGCCGCGGCCTGCGATCGCTCGAGAAGCTCCGAGACGAGGTCGGCTCCCTCCGGACTTCCCTCCGCCGTCAGCGCGGCGGCGACATCGGCGGCGCCCCCGTCCTTGAGCCGCTCCCACGATCGGACTTCGGTTGCCGCGCGCTCGTAGCCCTCCGGATCTCGCAGGTCGATCCGGGTCCGCCGCAAGCCGGCGAATGCGGCGGTGCCCTCGAAGAGGCCGTCGGGGTGAAGGTCCTCCAACCGCCGTATCGGAATGTCTAGAGTCGGCCCTCCCCGGACGAGTTGGATGGCCGCGCGAGCTCCGAGGGTCTCGGGGAGGCTCTCGAGATTGTCGCGGTCGACGCGAACGGGAAGGCGATCGACGCCGAGATCTTCCGCGGAGCGGATTCCCCGGCTTTCGCGCCCCGAGAAATCGCCGAGCACCAGGATTCGGAAAGGCGAATCCGGTTCGGGGGCGGCGCGATGATCGCCTCGTTCCTGCTCGTCCAAGGACGAAGTGAGCGAGACTCCGACGCTTTCGATGGACGTTTTCTGGCTCATGAGCTGGGACGATTCTATGGCGGAGCGAAGAGCGGTGGCGAGTCCCTTGGAGAAGCCGGTCCGGTCTTGCGTTCGACCGTTCCTGCCTTTACCCTGATACTCGTGCGACGTTTCCGCGGTGCCCTGGGGGTCCTCTTCTTGCTCGTGCTTCCGGCGAGCGGAGCGGACCTGCTGTCCCGGGTCGCGAGTCCGGATCCTCCCGCGCCCTCGACCTCGACCTCGAAGCCTTCGGCCGCCTCCCGGGTCCGCTTCGATGAGCCGCTCGCCGGCGTCACGCTCCACGGCGGGGACATCATCGAGATCCGCTGGCACGGGGTTCCGTCTTCGGCGGAGGAGATGGAGCTTCTCCTGTCCGTCGATGGGGGTCGCCGCTTTTCCCTTCGTCTGACCGAGGAGCTCGACGCGGACTCGCGCTCTTTCCTCTGGCGCGTCCCGAGCCTCAGGACGGAGCGGGCGACGCTCGCCCTCCGCATGGGCATCGACGAGCACGAAATTCTGAGCCCGGGGCCCGCTTTCCGGATCGTGCCGGACACGACCGGCGGACGGGTCGCCCTGCGGTGGCGCGCGGGAGAGCTCTGGCAGGGTCCGGACGACTCGCAGACCGAGAACCCCGACATGCCTCCCATCCCGACTCTCGGCGGCGAGCCCGAGCGCATGGGTCGGTTGCTGGAAGCTTCCTTCGGCTTCGACCTTCCCCGCGTCGGCGATACTCGACAGGCCCTCGCCTGGCGTCCGGGAACGGCGATCTTCGCTTCTTCGAATGTTGCGGGACGCGACGTCTCGTCGCGGGCTCCCGTGACTTTTCCCCGGCGGATCTGATCCGGCGCGTCTTCCGGCGCGCGCGAGCTCCCCGGTTGCGGGAAGCGGTGCGCAGAACCAGAACATGACGCAAACTCGATCGTGATCGGTCCGAAGACCGCGTGCTCCTCGCCGCAACCGCGTGGAAGCGCCTCCCCTCCGGACCGGGGAAGGTTGATTTCATGGCTTTGTCCACAAACGCCGAGCTGTGGCGGGACGCCCGAAAGGCGGGCGGGCGGGGTCGGAAGAGTCTCTCGAAGAGGATTGGCACCTCCCGTATGGTGATCAATGCCTTTGCGTACGAGACCCCGCGAAGTCGGGGATTCCAAGGCGTGTCGCGAATCTGGATCGAGAGGCATGGCCTCCATGCGGCTTCGGTCGTGTCGACGCTGCTGCGCCGGGAGGTCGAACTCGACGACCTTTTTCCGGGATGGGACCGCCCCGACGAACGCCCGCTGAGTGATCCGGAGATCCGTCTTCTGGCGCGAGCCATCGAGAAGAAATCGGGCGCTCTCTCGGAGAGGGAAAGAGGCGTGGTCGAACAGACGATGGGAGGTCTCGGCCAGCCGTTGTCCCTGACCGAGGTCGCGCTGAAGATGGGCGTCACGCGGGAACGGATCCGCCAGATCGAGTCCGACGCGTTTCGGAAGATGGGAATCGTTCTTCCCACCGGCTCGGGAAGGTCCCTGGTCGACCGGCGCCGCCGAGCGCGCCTCCTCCTGAGGATGCTGGGCGGCCGATAATCCGAACGGCAAGCCCGCGGGGCGACGAATCCAGCGGATGGGGAACGGCCCATCCGCCTTTTTTCGTCCGAATCCTTTCTCGTGGTCTCCGCGTAGCTACACGAGAGAATGCCCATTGAAGATTGACGAATGCGAAGGCGCACCGTCGGTGCGATCGAACTGTACTTTTTACCCCGGAAGGGTTGACGCAGAGGCTCGATCTGAAGGATGGTTCAGGTTCGCCCGATCCGCGTGGCGGCGTTCGACTGGCCCGGGACATCGGCGTCCCGCTCCTCGCGACGGACTGCTTCGCCCTCGACAGCGGGCCGACCGCCGCGCTTGCGGTCGAGTAATGACACCAGAGAAGTGATGACACCAGAGAGAGGAGTCGTCGATGACCGATAACCCCGATAACCCCGATAACCCCGATAAACCTAAGTCCGGCCGGCGTTTTCGCATGGCCGGGATATTCCTGGTGATCGGCGTGATCGCCCTCGTGGCGTTTCGAAGCGGGAAGAAGGCCCCTCCCGCATTCGCCCGCCCGCCATCCCCCGTGACCGTCGCGCCGGCGATCTCCCGGGACGTTCCTGTTTACCTCGACGAGATCGGGAAGTCGGTGGCGCGGGAGGTCGTGAGCGTCTCGCCGCAGGTCACGGGCCGGATCACGGAGATCCTCTTCGCCGACGGCGCCAACGTGAAGAAGGGGGACTCTCTCTTCACCATCGATCCCCGGCCGTTTCAGGCGCAGCTCGACGCGGCTGTCGCGGCGCGTGCCCAGCAGAAGGCCGCCCTGGACCTCGCCCGCACGCAGTTTGCGCGCTACGCGGACCTGATCGGCGCGAAAGCCGTGTCGCAATCGGAATACGACACGCGGAAGAACACGGTCGACGTGGGGGAAGCCCAGCTCCAGGCCGCCGAGGCGGCGGTCGAAACCGCCCGCCTGAACCTGCAGTACTGCTCCATCCGGTCTCCGATCGAGGGGCGCGCAGGACATCGCCTCGTCGATGTCGGGAACGTGGTCACGGCGAACACGACCGCCCTCCTGACGATCCAGCGCCTCGACCCCATATACGTGGATTTCACCGTGACGGAAAACGACCTTTCGCTCGTCCAGCGCAACATGGCGAAGGGCTCTCTCCGGGTCGAGGGGCGTCTTCCGGATGAGGCGGACCGGCCCATTGGAGGGGCGCTGACCTTTCTGGACAACGCCGTTCAGGACGCGACCGGCACCGTCCAGTTGCGGGCGACGTTTCCCAACCCGGATCACCGGCTGTGGCCCGGACGCTTCGTCAAGATCCGGCTCGTCCTTGCGACCGTGAGCGGCGCCGTTCTCATTCCGTCCGCCGCGCCGCAGATGTCCGCGAAGGGGCAGTTTGTCTACGTGGTCAAGGACGACGGCACCGCCGACCTGAGGCTCGTGAAGACGGGCCAGCGGCAGGATGACCTGATCGTCGTCGAGGACGGCGTCAAGGCGGGCGAGCGGGTGGTGGTCGCCGGCCAGATCGGTGTCGCCCCGGGCGGCAAGGTCAACGTCCAGGCGCCCGCTTCCGGCGCTTCCGGTGCTTCGGCACCGGCGGCTCCCGCGGCGGCGAAGGGAAAGGCGGGAGCATGAACCTTTCCGAGCCGTTCATCCGCCGTCCCGTGATGACGGCAGTGCTCACCGCTTCCGTGATCGTGTTCGGCGTGCTCTGCTATCGCGAGCTGCCCGTGAACGACCTGCCGGCGGTCGACTATCCCGTCATCCAGGTGAATGCGGACTACCCCGGCGCGAGCCCCGACACGATGGCGAACAACATCGCGACGCCGCTCGAGCGCCAGTTCATGCAGATCAACGGGCTCGAGCTCGTAACGTCGCAGAGCACGCAGGGCCACGTCACATTCACGCTTCAGTTCGCCCTCGGCAAGAGCATCGACGCCGCCGCGACGGACGTCCAGACCGCGATCTCCCAGGCGACCGGCAGCCTGCCCGTCGACCTGCCCTCGCCTCCGACCTATTCCAAGACCAACCCGAACGATCAGCCGATCATGTACATCGCGCTGACGAGCGATTCCGTGACCGCGGGCCAGTTGTACGACTACGCGACGACGCAGGTCGGCCAGCGGATCAGCATCCTGCCGGGCGTCTCCCGCGTCAACGCGTTCGGAACCAAGTCCGCGATCCGGATCAAGGCCGATCCGGCGGCGATGTGGGCGCGCAGTATTTCGATCGACGACCTCTCGGCGGCGGTCCGCGCGGGCACGAGCTATTCCGGCGCCGGCCAGTTCGATGGCTCCTCCGGGACGGCGCTCCTCCGGCCGCAGGGCCAGCTCGAGGGCGCCGAAGCCTATTCGAATCTGATCGTCGGCAGCCGGAACGGCGCGCCGGTCTTTCTGCGGGACGTCGCGAAGGTCGTGGACACGGTCCAGGACGAGCGCGTCAGCATGCGGTTCTGGGCGCGCGGCTATCCGATTCCCTCGGCAACGGTCGTGGTCGCCGTTTTCCGCCAGGCGGGCGCCAATGCCGTGCAGGTCGCCAAAAGCATTCGCGGGATCCTTCCGCTGGTTTCCGCCGAGCTTCCCGGATCGGTCCGCATCACTCCGATCTACGACCGCTCGCAGACGATCGTCAACTCGGTCGCCGACGTGCAGCAGACCCTCATCATCGCGTTCGTTCTCGTCGTGCTCGTGATCTTCCTGTTCCTGGGCCGCGTGCGGGACACCCTCATCCCCGCCGTCGCTCTCCCGCTCTCGCTGCTGCTGACCTTCATCGCGATGCGGATGCTCGGGTACAGCCTCGACAACCTGTCCCTGATGGCCCTCACGCTTGCGATCGGATTTCTCGTCGACGACGCCATCGTCTTTCTCGAGAACACCGTGCGCCGGATGGAGCATGGTGAGGGCGCCCTGGAGGCATCTCTCCACAGCGCGAAGGAAATCAGCTTCACGATCCTGTCGATGACGATATCGCTCGCCGCGGTCTTCATCCCCCTCGTGTTCATGCCGGGCCTCGTCGGCCGGATTTTCCGCGAGTTCGCGGTGACGATCGTCGTGGCGATTTTCGCATCAGGGCTCGTCTCCCTGACTCTCACGCCGCTCATGACCGCGCGCCTGCTCAAGGAGCGCGGTCCGGGCGCGAAGAAGAACCGGATGGAGAAGGCGATCGGCGCGGTCGAATCCCGCGTTCTGGACGCCTACGGCCGGACCCTGACGTGGTTCCTCGAACGCCGGTGGATCTCGGCGCTGATCTGGGTCGCCTGCCTGATCGGTACCGTCGTGCTCTTCTCGATCATCCCGAAGGCGTTCCTGCCGCCGGGAGACAGCAGCGTCGTCAACGGCGTCATGATCGCCCGCGAAGGATCGTCGCCCGAGCAGATGCACGCGCTCCAGGGCCAGGTCGAGCAGGTGCTTCGGGACGACAAGAGTGTTCAGATGAACGTTTCCGTCACCGGGCTCTCGGGCTTTCTCGCGTCGAACCAGGGGCTGATGTTCGTCTTCCTGAGCCCTCCGGGCAAGCGTCCGGCCATCGAGAACGTCGCGGGGATGCTGATGGGGAAGATCTCGGCGATCCCGGGCGTGTTCGCCTTTCTTCGTCCCTTTCCCGTTCTCCAGATCAGCACGGGCGCGACGAACCAGAACCAGGGTCAGTACGCGTTTTCCGTCTCGGGCGTGAATCCGGATCAGGTCTACGACGTGGGCACGAAGCTCATGGCCAAATTGCGCGAGTACCCCGGTTTCCTGTCCGTCTCATCCGATTACTTCAACAACACGCCGAGTGTCGACATCGCGCTGCGGCGCGAGCAGGCGAAGACGTACGGAGTTTCGGAGTCACGAATCCTTTCGCTGCTGCGCAACGCCTACTCACAGAACTACCTGTACCTGATCAAAAAGCCGACGGACCAGTACCAGGTCATTCTCGAGGCGCAGGACTCCGCGCGCTCGAAGGCAGAGGACCTGGGTCTTCTCTACATCAAGTCCGACGACGGCAAGAATCTCGTGCCCCTGCGCGAGCTCGTGACCTGGAAGACGTCGCTCGGTCCCCAGTCGGTCAACCATCTGAATCAGTTCACCGCCGTCACGATTTTCTTCAACCTGAAGCCGGGCGTTCCCGTGGGCGACGCCACCAACTACATCCTGAAGACCGCCTCGCAGATCGTTCCGCCGACGGTGCGCTCGGGTCTCCAGGGGGAAGCGCTCACGTTCCAGGACACGGTCAAGAACCTGACGATCCTGATGGTCCTCGCCGTCTTCGTCATGTACGTGATTCTCGCGATCCTCTACGAGAGCTACGTGCTGCCGCTGACGGTGCTCTCGACGCTGCCGACCGCGCTCGTCGGCGGCTTGATGACCCTGCTCGTATTCCGACAGGAGGCTTCGCTGTACGCCTTCGTCGGAATGTTCATGCTCATGGGAATCGTGAAGAAGAACGGCATCATGATCGTCGACTTCGCGCGCCAGAGGGTCGATGCGGGGGAGCCGGCGGAGAAGGCGATCCACGACGCCAGCATGGATCGGTTCCGACCGATCCTCATGACGACCCTGGCGGCCGTCATCGGCGCGGTGCCGATCGCCCTCGGATACGGGGCGGACGGAGCTTCGCGACGGCCGCTCGGGCTCGTGATCGTCGGCGGTCTCATCGTCTCGCAATTCATCACGCTCTACATCACGCCCGTGATCTACCTCTACCTCGAAGAATTCCAGGAGCGCGTCCTGGACAAGACGTCCTTCTTCCGCGCCGGGCACCATCCTCCCGAATCCGTGCCGCTCGGGCCGACTCCGGGAACGCGCGCGACGGCGCCGACGGGAGGCGCCCAGTGAGGGCCGGGAAGCTCGCGGCCCTGGCGTTGACCGGCGCTCTCACGGGCTGCGCGGTCGGTCCCCGCTACGAGCGTCCGCCCGTGACCGCGCCCGCCGAGACGCGCGGCCAGATCGGTCCCGTGGAGGCGGCATCGCTCGCCGACCAGCCGTGGTGGGAGATCTTCCAGGACGAGGCGCTGAAGTCGCTCCTGCAGCAGGCCCTCGAGAATAACTATGACGTCCGCACGGCCGTCTGGAGGGTCGAGGAGTACCGGGCGCGGGCCGGGATTGCCCGTTCCGCGTTCTTTCCGCAGGTCAACTACCAGGGCCAGTGGTCCCGGCAGCGGTTTTCGGATTTCTCGACCGGCGTCTCCAACTCCGCCGCCGTCAATCTGTACGACGTCAACCTCGGGCTCTCCTGGGAAATCGACCTGTGGGGCCGCGTCCGCCGTCTCTCGGAGGGCGCGCTCGCCCGATACCTCGCGACCGAGGAGGTCCGGCGTTCGGTGCTTCTGTCCGTCGTATCGCAGGTCGCGCAGGGATACTTCGAGCTCCGTCAGCTGGACGAGCGGCTCGCGATCGCGAGGCGGACGACGGACGCGTTTCAGAGCACGTACGACCTGTTCGACCGCCAGCTGACCGGAGGCATCGCGTCCCAGCTCGAGCTCTCGCGCGCGGAAGCGGCGCTCGGCACGGCCGCGGCGGCCATCCCCGACCTCGAGCGGCAGATCGTCGCGCAGGAAAATCTCCTCTCGTTTCTCGTGGGCCGCAATCCCGGGCCGATCCCGCGGGGCGCGGCTCTCACGGAGCAGATCCTCCCGCCCGCCGTTCCCGCGGGGCTTCCGTCCGCGCTTCTCGAGCGGAGACCGGATGTCCGGGAAGTGGAGCAGCTGCTCGTCGCCGCCAATGCCGACGTGGGCGTGGCCGTCGCGAACTTCTTTCCGACGATCAGCCTCACGGCCGCGTTCGGCGGTCTCTCGCCGGAGGTCTCGCAGCTCTTCCAGGCGGGCAAGGCCTGGTCGATAGCGGCAGGACTCACCGGGCCTCTCTTCCAGGGGCTGCGGCTGAAGAACCAGTACGACGCGACGCAGGCTCAATTTCAGCAGGCCCGGATTCAATACGAGTCCACCGTGACCAATGCGTTTTCCGAGGTGTCGACGGCCCTCGTCGCCCATGAAAAACTGGCGGAGGTCGAAAAGCAGCAGGCGCGGTCTGTCGCGGCGTATAAGCAGGCGGTCGAGATTGCCAACGTGCGCTACATCGCGGGTCTGTCGAGTTACGTCGAGGTGCTCGACTCGCAGCAGCAGCTCTTTCCCGCCGAGAATGCGCTCGCCCAGACGCGGTTCGCGCGCCTCGCCAACTTCGTGGTGCTCTATCGGGCGCTCGGAGGCGGGTGGAATATCCAGGATCCGACCTGGAAGGCGGCAACCGGTTCTCTTTCCGGCGCCCCCTCGCCCCCGCCGGCGACCGACGGCGCTTCTTCCGTTCCCGCTCCGTCTCCCACCCCGGCCCCGCCGGTCCCGCGTCCCTGAAGGGGTCCGTCGAACGGTAGACTTCGCGCGATGGCGCGCCGACGGACGAGATTCCCCGAAGTCCGGCCTCGCATCCGCGTCGTGATCGGGGGAGAAGTGGTGATGGGACCGGGGAAGGCCGACCTCCTCGACGCGATCGTCCGCCACGGCCGGCTCGCCGCGGCCGCGCGCGAGCTCGAGATGTCCTACATGCGCGCCTGGAAGCTCGTGCAGCTCCTGAACCGGAGCTTTCGAGGCCCGCTCGTCGCGACGGAACGCGGGGGGAGCGGCCACGGGAAGGCGACACTCACAGCGCTGGGCGTCCGAGTCCTGCGCCTCTATCGGGGGATGGAGACGTCGAGTCTCGCCGCGATGGACGCGGACTGGAAGGCGCTGCGGCGGATGATCGAAAGGGGCTAGGGCGTATCGATCGGTTGCCTCTGCCCGTTGTCCGTTGTCCGCTTTCCGGTCGCCCTTGTCGGTTGCGAGCCTTGAATCGTGGCCGTCTTGGCGATCGGGCCTCTCGCTGAGAGCCGGCAGCTGACAGCCGGGTCCCGAAGGGCGCGCGCTACCCGGAAACGGACAACCAGGAGCCGTTTTTCCTGCCACCGTTATATTCTCCCGTATATAAGGCTCAGGGAGTTTCATGTTCCTCGCTCCAATCGTCGCGCTCGCTCAAATGCTCTCAGGAGCTGCGCCTCCGGCCCCGGAGCCCGTTGCGGAAGTCGCCGTCTCGGCCGCCTCCAGCCTGACGGACGCGATGAAACAGGCCTCGGCAGCGTTTGGGAAAGTGGGCGGCCCCGCCATCGTTTTCAACTTCGGAGCGTCGAGCCTGCTCGCCCGCCAGATCGAGGAAGGCGCTCCCGCGGACCTGTTCTTCTCCGCCGACGAGGCGAAGATGGACGACCTCGACAGGAAGGGGCTCGTTGATAAGGACAGCCGGCGCAGCCTTCTCTCGAACACGCTCGTGATCGTCGTGACCAGGGAGGGAGGACCCGACGTCCATGGCGCCGCGGACCTGATGAACCCCGCGATCCGCTCTCTGGCTCTCGGGGAAACCCGGAGCGTTCCGGTCGGGATCTATGCGCGCGAGTATCTCGTCCGGCAGAAGCTCTGGAACGGCCTCAAGGCGAAGGTCGTGCCGACCGAGAACGTCCGGGCCGCCCTCGCCGCGGTCGAGTCCGGCAACGCGGACACCGCGATCGTGTACAAGACGGACGCGCTCATATCGTCGAGAGTCCGGATCGCGTTCGAAGTCGCCGTGGACGACGGACCGAAGATCTCGTATCCGGTCGCCGTCCTCCGGGGCGCGAAGAATTCCACCGGTGCACGCCGTTTCCTCGCTTTTCTCGCGTCTCCCGAGGGGCTGGCGATCTTCCGGAAGTTCGGGTTCCGGGTTTCCTGATGTCGGGGGCCTTCTCTTCCGAGGGGCTCTGGACGGTCTGGTTCACGCTCCGAGTCGCTGCTCTTGCGACGGCCGCGATGGCGCCATTCGGGCTTCTGATCGCGTGGCTTCTGGCGGGGAAGCGGTGGCCCGGGAAGGCCGTTGTGGAGACTCTGGTGGCGCTGCCCCTCGTGATGCCCCCGGTCGCGACGGGTCTTATCCTCCTCAAGCTCCTGGGACGCCGCGGGGCCGTGGGCGGGGCGCTCGAGCGGCTCGGGTTCCCGGTGGTGTTCACGTGGAAGGCTGTCGTCGCGGCGATGATGGTGATGTCGTTTCCGCTCCTCGTGCGCAGCGCGCGGGTAGCCTTCGAAGAGGTCAATCCTCGTCTCGAGCAGATCGCGCGCAGCCTCGGGGCGGGGGAAGGGCGGGTCTTTCGGTCGGTGACTCTGCCGCTCGCGGCGCGGGGTATCGTGGGAGGTCTCCTTCTCGCGTTCGCCCGGGCTCTTGGAGAATTCGGCGCCACGGTCCTCGTCGCGGGCAACATACCGGGGAGGACGTCCACCATATCGCTCGCGATCTACAACGCCGTGCAGCTCGGGCATGACGGCGAGGCGTGGCCTCTGCTGGCCGTGTCTGTCGTCATCTCGTTTCTCGCCGTCTGGATCGCCGAGTCGATCCTGAGCCGCCGCGGCCGCCTCGTCTGATGCTTCGGCTCGCCCGCGTTTCGCTGCCCCTGGCGGAGTTCACGCTCTGCCTCGACGGAGCCTTTCCGGGGCCGGTGACGGGCGTCGTCGGCCCATCCGGAGCCGGCAAGTCTTCGTTCCTCGAGCTGATCGCGGGCCTCCGGCGTCCGGAGAGCGGACGGATGGAGCTCGGGGGCGAAGTCTTCTTCGACGCCGCGTCCCGGCCCCAGCCGTGGATCCCTCCGTCGCGGCGTCGGATCGGATACGTTCCCCAGGACGACACGCTTTTTCCGCACCTTTCCGTCCGTCGGAACCTGACCTACGGGATTCCCGCCGAGGGCTCCTCGCCCTCCGACTTCCAGCGTGCGGTCGACGTTCTCGAGCTGCGGCCGCTTCTCGACCGAGCGACGGGGAGGCTCTCCGGAGGCGAACGGCGGCGGGTGGCGATTGGTCGGGCGATCCTCTCGCAGCCCCGGATGATCCTCTGTGACGAACCTCTCACGGGGCTCGACCGGCCACTCAAGGCGCGAATCCTCGCCCATCTCGAGGCGGTCAAGGCGGAGTTTGCGATCCCGATGGTCTACGTCGCCCACGACGCGGAGGAGATCCGCGTTCTCGCGGACGAGGTCGTCGTTCTCGAGCGGGGCGCGATCCGCCACCACGGACCTTCGGCCGGATGGGAAGTCGCCTCCCGAGGCGGGGAAGGAGGCAGTTGAAGGGAAAAGCGGCCAGCCCGAACCCGGACGCGATTCCTGCGTAGAAACAGACATGGTCAAGATCCTGCTGTGGCTGATCCTCTTCCTGCTGTGCTGGCCGGTGGCGCTCGTGGCGCTCATCCTCTTTCCGATCGCATGGCTCGTCACGCTGCCGTTCCGGATCCTCGGGATCGCGGTCGAGGGAGTGCTGGGGCTCCTCCGGGCGATGTTCCTCCTCCCGGCCCGCCTGCTCTCTTCGCGCTGAGCCTCTATCCGGACCGCGTTCCGCGGTCCCGGGTACTGGTCCGCCCCGGGGGTTCGGCAGGTTTCGATCGAAACCCGAAACCATTGTTCGGCCGCAAAAAAAGCGCGCCGGGTTTCCCCGGCGCGTGAGAAGCGAGGATGGAGCGTTGCCCATCCGCCCGTTTAGACGAGAACGCGGTGAGAAGGGTTACGCCGGCGTATGGGATTCGCGGGACGGGCTCCGATCCGAAGAGACGAGATCGCGGCCCGGGAACCGGATCCGGACGGCGCGCGATGTCTTCCCTTCAGAATCGCCACGAAACCTTGCCGTAGACGCTGCGAGCCGCCTCGGTCGTCTGGATTCCCTCGGTCGTGTGGAGAACCTCGAGATAACGGCGGTCGAGGAGGTTTTTGAAAACGACGCTCAGCTCGATCGTGGAGGAGGCTTTCCAGGCGCCGATCAGGTCGACTCGCGTATAGCCTGGAACTCCTTCGAGCGAATCCCGGCCCACGCTGAAAATGTTGAGATCGAGCTCGAGGTGATGGGGAAGGTCGAGGGCGGTCCGAATGCTGCCCTGGAACCGGGGACCGTCACCGTACGCGTCGCCCGCCGTCTGCGTGCTCCCCGGGGGCGTGCGCAGATGCATCTCGAGCCACGTGAGTGCCGGACGGAACCGCAGGACGGGTGTCGCGTTCCAGTTGGCCGCCAGCTCGGCCCCGTACGTGTCGGCGCTTCCCCCGTTGGATTCGACGAGAGGGATCACGAGATGCGCCGGCGCGGGCGTCGTCTCGAGAAAGGGAGGCTGGGGCTGCGAGGCAATCAAACGCTCGTATCGGTTGTAGAACGTCGCGAGATCGAGCGACACGCTGTCGAACGGCTGGATCCGATAGCCGGCCTCGTACGCGACGACCTGCTCCTGTCGGATCTCCGGATTCCCGAAAAGAACCACTGCGGTCGGCGGCCCTCCGTTCCCCGGAAAGGCATCGACCGTTGCGCGAATGCCCTGATCGATTCGCGCCGGCGTTCGCAGGGCGCGGGCAACGGAGGCCCACGCGGTCTGGCGGGGAGTCGGCGTCCACAGGAGACGGAAATTCGGCTCATAGGTGGGCGAACGAGCGTCGTAGCGCTCGATCTTGAGGCCGAGGATCGCGTGCAGCCGGCCGTCCCTGATTGTGACGTCGTCCTGCGCGAAGCCGCTCAGAAGAGTTTGAGCGTTTCTCTGAGGGGTGACGCCGACCGTGAAGCTGCCCGGAATGTCGTCCGTCGTCCGCCGGAAACCGACTCCCCAGATGATGCGCTGACTCGATCCGAGCGCGAGGTCGTGCTGTAACGACACATCGGAGATTTCTTCGTGAGGCCGGAGGGCGACCTCGTCGCGGGAGCGTGAGTCCTGGCTGGCACTCACGGTGATGGAGGAGGACTCCGAGAAGCGATGGGAGAAGACGAGCGAAGCGAATCCGCCTCGGATTTCCGTCACGCGATCGACGAGGACGGAAAACGGCGGCGCGAGAGACTCGACCTCCGTAATGCGCTCGCCGGTCCGCAACCGATAGATCTCGGCTTGGAACGCCGTCCGGTCAGGGCCCGCCTCCCAGTCCGCCCGGACGCCCGCGTGCCGCGAATCCCACCCGTCCGCACCGGACCGGCCGTCGGGCAGGACGTCCTCGTCCCGCGAGAAGCCTTTCGCGAAGAGACGGTAGGTCAGCCCCTTGCCGATCGATCCTCCGTACTGCAGGGTGCCGAAGGCGTTCTCGTCGTTTCCGACTCCCGCGGTCAGGAGGCCGCCCTGGGTTTCCTTCGAGCTGCGGGTGATGATGTTGATGACTCCATTCACCGCGTTAGCGCCCCAGAGCGTCGCGCCGGGCCCCCGGATCACCTCGATGCGATCGACGTCCTCGAAGACGACGTCTTGCGTGTCCCAATTCACTCCGGACGTCAGGTGGGTGTACACGATGCGGCCGTCGATGAGGACGAGGAGCTTGTTGCCGAATCGTGACGTGAAGCCGCGCGCGCTCACCTCCCACTTGTTCGCATCGATCCGGGCGACGTCGAGCCCCGGGACCATCCGGAGAGCCTCGGGAATGGAAAGAGCGCCCGACCTCTGGAGGTCCTCCCGGGTAATGACGAATACGGCGGCCGGGACCTGGAAAAGCTGCTCGTCATGTTTGGACGCGGACGTCACGTCGATCGACAGCAGTTCTTCGATCGAAAGAGCGGAGATGTTTTGCCCGGCGGCGGGAATCTGCGCCTGGGCTTTCCCCGTCAACAGCAGAACGGCGAGGGCGACCGCCGCGAGAGTCGTTCGGCCTGCGATCGATCGCGGCCACGGAACGGCCGACGCATCGAGGACGGGCTCGCCGAGCCGTCGTGAAGGGTCCACGGGCGTGCCTCTTTCAAAAGTCAGCATGCGCCAACGGGAGGAATCGGAGCCGGTGCGATGTCCGGGGTTCTCATGGATTTACTTGCAAAAATCGCACCACGGGTGGGACGGGCCTTGATCGCCGAACGTCTGGGAGGGAAGTTGCGGACGAGGCAGTCCAGGTGCCCCGGAAAGCCCTTCTACCTGGACGCCTCGCAGACCGCCCCCGTATGCTGGTTATCGTGAATGAGGCCGCCTCATCTCCTCCAGTCTTTGTCGATGATGGGGGCGATTCTCATTCCCGGGGTGCGCTCGACGTGTCGAATCGGGCCGTGGCATCGGCGGGTTCCGATCACGGTGAACTGGCGCGCAAGCTGACGTGGCGGGGAGAGGGACCGGCCCACGGCCGATTCCTCAACGTCTTCATGGATCAGAACAACCGGTGCAATCTCCGCTGCCGGATGTGCGGCTTCAGCGACGCGCGGATCGGGTCTCTCCGGAAATACGACATGCCGCGATCCCTCTTCGATTCCATCGCCGACCAGGTATTTCCGCTCACGAATATCCTCGTGCTGTCGATTCTCACGGAGCCCTTCATGACGCGCGATTTCCCGGATCGCCTCGCGCGGGTGCGCGACTCCGGGGTCCCGAGCAGCGAGATCATCACCAACGGGACGCTCCTGAACGAGGTGAGCATCCGGAAGATTCTGGACGCCGAGATCACGTGCGTCACGTTCTCGGTCGATGGAGGCTCGAAGGAGGTTTACGAGTCGATCCGAACGGGCGCGCGGTTCGAGACAGTGATGTACCACTGGAGTCTCTTCCAGTCGATGCGGCGCAATCGGAAGGCGTCGCTCCCTCGGTTGCGCCTGAACCACGTTCTCTCCGAGCTGAACATCGACCACTTCGAAGAATTCCTCGCCCTGGCCCGGAGACTGAGCCCAGAAAAGATCGGCGTCCGGACGGTCTCGAGAATGAGCGAGGCGATCATCCAGGAGAACCGCGACCCCGTGTTCTGGACGAAGGTCGGAGCCGCGCGGGAAAAGCTCGCCGACTTCTGCCGGCGAACGGGAATCGAGGACGCGGGATACCTGCGCGACCGGCCGACGCCGATCGAGCTTTTCGACGCCGTCGGAGAGAAGCGGATCTGCCGCGCTCCCTGGGAGTCGCTGGCGATTCACCCGAACGGCGACGTCTTCCCCTGCATGGCGTGGACGCGTCCGCCGGTAGGGAACCTGCAGCGCCGGACCTTCACGGAGATCTGGGACTCAGAAGCCATTTCCGCGCTGCGGAGCGAGTTTTCGGACCGGCGGCCTGGAATCGACTGCCTGAACTGCACGATCCGGAGGGAAGACGCCGATCCCGATGACGACTTCTTCTACCGCAAAGTCGCGCGGCCGCTCGAAACGGTCGAGTGACAGAGGCGCCATGCGCGGCTCGTCCGGAAGCTAGTCTCCGCTGGAAGAGGCGCCGACGAGCGGCGACGGCGCTCGCGGTCCGTCGAGGAGCCGCCGCGCGGTGCGGGCAAGTGCCTCGGGCTCGAACGGCTTCTGCAGAAACGCCGCGCCGCCCCGGGCGATGAGGTCGCGGACGACGTCGTCGTCCGTGTAGCCGGAGATGAAGAGGACGGGCGTACCGGGCCGGAGCCGGAGGAACTGCTCGGAAAACTCCCTCCCGCTCATTCGCGGCATGACGAGGTCGGTGATCAGGAGATCAATGACGCCGGAGTGCCGGCCGCTCTGATCCAGGGCGTCCGGCCCGTTGACGGCTTCGATGACGGAATACCCCTTCGATCGGAGAAGCCGGCTCGCGATGAACCGCACCGCCGACTCGTCCTCGACCAGCAGGATGGTTTCGGCACCGCCGGAGTCGGTACCCGTCGAATCCTCCCGAGCGCCTTCCGGGACGGATTCCCGCGAGAGCGGAAGATGGACCCGGAACGTCGTGCCCTTGCCGATCTGTGTCTCGACCGAGATCTCCCCGTTGCTCTGCTTGACGATGCCGTAGACGGTGGCGAGCCCCAGGCCCGTGCCTCGCCCGGACTTCTTGGTGGTGAAGAACGGCTCGAAGAGCTTCGGCAGAACGTCCGGTTCGATGCCGTGCCCGGTGTCGGTCACGGAAAGCTCGATGTATTCGCCGGGCGGCGGGCCGGAAGGCTTCCGGGCGGCGTCCGGAAGAATCCGGAGGGGTCGCGTGGCGATCGTCAGCGTGCCTCCCTCCGGCATGGCATCGCGCGCGTTCAGCGCGAGGTTTATGAGGACCTGCTCGATCTGCGTGGCGTCGGCCTTCACGTGTCCGTTCGGAGAGAGGGTCGTGACGAGGTCCACGGTCTCGCCGAGAACTCGGGTCAGCATCCGCTTCAGATGAAGGATCACGTCCGTGAGGTCGATGACGCGAACCTGCAGGACCTGACGGCGGGAAAAGGCGAGCAGCTGCTGCGTCAGCGCGGCGGCGCGAAGACCGGCAACCCGGATTTCTTCGACGTCCGCGCGTCGGGGATCCGAGGGCTCGCATTGCTCGAGAACCGTATCGGCGTAGCCGAGGATGACCGTGAGCAGATTGTTGAAATCGTGCGCGACGCCGCCGGCGAGCCGGCCGATTGATTCCATCTTCTGCGACTGGCGCAGCTCCTCCTCGAGCTGGCGCCGCTCGCTGTCGTCGAAGAGGTAGCCCTTGATCTCCTGCAGGTCGCCGCCGGGGCTGAAGCCGCCGATCAGGTTTCCGATCGTGTGGATCGGCGTTCCGTCGGCGCGCCTGAGCGGGAGCGCATGATCCACGAGCTTCTTCCCGACGCGGATCGCCTCGCGCATCGCAACGGCTTCATCGACGTTCGGAAAATAGGATCCGACGCTCCGAGCGGTCGCCGCTTCGACGGTGTCGAAACCGAACATGCGGGCGAAGGCCGGATTGCAGGCCAGCATCGCCCCGTCGGGAGTCGCGATGAACGCGCCGGCGAGGTCTTCCTCGAAGAACTGGCGGTACCGCTCTTCGCTCGAACGCAGGGCCGCGCTCGAGCGGGAGCGCTCCATCGCATAACGAAGCGTTCGTTCCAGGAGCCCCGGCGGGATCTGGCCCTTGACGAGGTAGTCCTGGGCCCCGTTCTGGACCGCCTGCGCCCCGGTCCGCTCGTCGCTCAAGCCGCTCAGGACCACGATCGGAATCCCCGGCGCGCGTTGGACGGCGGCTTCGAATGTCGCAAATCCCTGGCTGTCGGGGAGGTGGAGATCCAGCAGCAGGAGATCGAACGGCGATTGCTCGAGGCGCGCGAGGCCCTCGTCGAGACGCAGGACGTGCGTCACCTCGAACGGCGTAGTCGAGATCTCCAGGTCCTCCCGGAGTAGGCGCGCATCGCCCTTGCTGTCCTCGATCAGGAGGACGCGAACGGGCGAAGGCTCGCCGCCGCGCGGCGTGGAAATCATCAGGACGGGCTCCCGGCGTGGCTCGAAGGCTCCGTGGAAGCCTGGCCTCTGACGTCGGCGGGATCGAGGGCGGGCAGGCGAAACCAGAATGTGCTGCCTCGCGATTCTTCGCTCTCGACGCCGATGGTGCCGCCGTGTTGCTCGATGATCAGCTTGCAGATGGCGAGACCCAGGCCAGTCCCCCCATGCCGGCGGGAATCGGACGAGTCCACCTGCTGGAATCGTTCGAAAATGCGGGAGCGGAACTCGGCGGGCACCCCGCGACCCCGGTCGATGACGCGGACTTCGACGTCATCGGCGTGCTCGATCGTTTCCACCGTCACCGCCGAGCCGCGAACGGAGAACTTGACGGCGTTGGAGATCAGATTCACGAGGACCTGCGAGAGGCGCCCGGCGTCGCCGCGGACCTGCCCGCCGACGTGTCCGGATTCGAGCCGGATCTCCTCCTGCTCCGCGAACCCCTGCAGGGTCTCGAAGGCCTGCGAGATCACGTTCGCCAGGACGACAGGCTCATCCTCGAGCGGCAGCCGATGATCTTCGAGGCGCTCGAAATCCAGGATGTCGTTGATCAGGGCGATGAGCCGCAGCACGTTTCGACTGGCGACGTCCATGAGACCCTGAACCGCCGGCGACAGCTCGCCCATCACGCCGCTCGACAAGAGGCTGAGAGATCCCCGGATCGAGGTGAGGGGAGTCCGAAGCTCGTGGCTGACCGTGGAGACGAACTCCCGCTTCACACGCTCGACCTCGCGCCGCTCCGTGACGTCGCGAAACACCAGAACGGCTCCTGCGATGGCTCCGTCCTCGAGGATCGGGCTCGCCGTCGCGGAAACGGCAAAACCGGTTCCGTCCTGCCGTAAGAGGTCTCCGTTCTCGCTCGGAACCGACTGACCGGTACGCAGCGCCTCGCGCAGCGCCTGGAGGGGCGCGATGGCGTGTTCGACGCTTTCATTCCCGAAGGCCTCTCCGAAAACGCGCCCGGTGAGGTCCTGTCGAGACCAGCCGAGCAGCCTCTCGGCCGCCGGATTGACGAACGTGATCCGCATCTCCGGGTCGACCGCACAGACGCCCTCGCCGAGGCTGTCGGTGATCGCGGACATGAAGGAGAGCTGATGGCGCTGCCGCGTCGCGGATTGCGCCCTCTGCACCGCATATCGGATGGTGCGCTCGAGAAGGCCGGCCGAGGTCTGTCCCTTGACGAGATAGTCCTGGGCGCCGGCATGGACCGCGCCGATGCCGACGGTTTCGTCATCCATCCCGCTCAGGACGACGATGGGCGTGTCACCGGCTTGCTCGCTCATGCGGCGGAAAGTCTCGATTCCGCTGCTGTCCGGCAGGTGCAGGTCGAGGAGGATGAGATCGAACTGGCGGGCCGCCAGCATCTCGATTCCGGCGTCGAGACGTTTGGCGAGAGTCATGTGGATCACGACTCGCGCCTCAGCGAGCTCCAGCTGCAGCAGCCGAGCATCTCCCGGGTTGTCCTCGACCAGGAGAACCTGGAACTCGGACTGCGGAGCCGTCGGCGGGAAAGCGCTTTTCACGCGGATACCTCGACGCCGGAAGGAGCTCCCGGCGCGACGCGATCGCGACCGGAGGGTTTCGCATCCTCGGACGACGTTCCGATCGTAAAATGAAAAACCGTGCCCTGCCCGGCGGTCGACTCCATCCAGATGCGTCCCCGGTGGCGCTCCGCGATCTTCTTGCAGACCGCGAGCCCGATTCCGGTGCCGCTGTATTCCTCGCGGGTGTGGAGGCGCTGAAAGATCGTGAAGATGCGATCGGCGTATTGGGGCTCGATTCCGATTCCGTTGTCCTGCACGGAGAACGTCCAGGCGCTGCCGGCCCGTTCCGCCGAGACGTGGACCTCCGGGATCCGTGCTCCCCGGAATTTGATCGCATTTCCAATGAGATTCTGGAGAAGCTGGATGAGCTGCGTCGGGTCCGCCCAGACGGACGGCAGCGGGCCGCTCGAAACCCGGGCGGCGCTCTCCTCGATCGCGACCTTCAGGTTCGATACGGCATCCGCGAAGGTCAGATTCGTGTCCACGAGCTCGTACGCACTGGCCTGGCTGCCCACGCGGGAGTACGAGAGCAGGTCCTGGATCAGCGACTGCATGCGCCGGGCGCCGTCCACCGCGAAGTCGATGAACTCGTCCGCGTTGGAGTCGAGCTTGCCCCGGTATCGCCGGGAGATGAGCTGGAGATAGCTCGCGACCATGCGGAGCGGCTCCTGCAGGTCGTGGGAGGCGACGTACGCGAATTGCTGGAGGTCGGTGTTCGAGCGAGCCAGCTCCTCGGCCTGCTCGGCGAGCGCGTGCTCCGCGCGCGTCCGCACGACGACCTGATGCTCGAGCTCCTGCGTCCGCTCCTGGACGCGCTGTTCGAGCTCGGCCCTCCCCTGGGCGAGCTCCCGATCGCGGGCCTCGATCTGCGAGAGCATCTCGTTGAAGCGTCCGATCAGGAGGCCCACTTCGTCGTCTGTCGTGCCTCGAAACCGGAGCGAGTAGTCCTGCTCGTTCGTGATCTCCGTCGCGGTCTGGGCGAGCTTGAGGATGGGCGTCGCGATCAGGCGGTTCATCCGCGAAGAAAGCAGGAACGCGGTCAGGAACGATCCGATGGCGACGAGCGCCATCAGGGCGGCGTATCGCAACAGACGCGCCTGCACATCGCTCAGGTCGGCATCCAGTCGGATCGTGCCGAGAGACTCTCCGTCCAGGACCACGGCGCGGGAGATGGAGAAACGGCTGTTCCGTGTTTTTGCCGGTATCTCCGCGCCCGCCGCCCTCGATCGTGTGTACGACGCGAAGAGCTTGCCGTTCCGGTCGTTGAGAGCGGCAACCACGATACGGGGATCCGTGCGCAGGGTCGCCAGCGACTCGGACGCGGCCTTCGCATCGTTGAACGCGAGGGCCGCAGTCGTATTGCCGGCGATGACATCCGCGAGGACCAGAAGCTCGCCGCGCGTCCGGGAGCGGACGGAGACGAGCTCGTACAGCGCGGCTCCGAGCGTCGACAGAAGCAGGGCGATCCCGACCGAGAGGAGCGCGACGCGCGTGAGCTTTTGCCGGATCGAGCGGAATGGCGGGGTCATGGAGTCGTCCGATCGGCGAGCTTCAGGAGCTTGGAGCTGATCGCGAGGCGCGCCACCTCGGCCTGCCGCGTGCGCACGCGGAAGCGGAACTTGCCGTCCACGCGGACGAGCGCGATCATTCCGCCGGCTTGCAGGAAGGGGTCGCCTTCGCCGACGGTCAGGACCGGCCGCCCGCGAAGCTTCTCCGACTCCGGCGCGAACGAGCCCGTCTCCGATTCGGCCACGAAGAGAACCTGGCAGGGACCGTCGTCGACGTGCGCGAATTCCCGGACGAGGAGCCGGTGTCCGTGGACCTCTTTTCCTTCGAGCCCGGTCAGGGCCTCGAAGACGGCCCGGTCGCGGAGGATCGCGATCACGAATGTTCCATCCTTCGAGGCCAGCGCTTCCGCGGGCCAGTCCACGAACCGGGCAAAGTTGTAGAGGAGCGCGGCCTTGACCTGCGCCTCGAGCGAAGCCGCGGTTTCCTCGGGGACAGGGGCGGCGCCGATCAGCATCGCGAGCGCCGTCAGGGCGCCGAGAAGCGAGAGTCGACTGCCGAGGAGTCGTTTCGTCAGAAGTGCCACGTCATCTTTCCATAGACGCTTCGTCCGGGTCTCGTGGTTTGAACGCCGTCGGACGAGACGAAGACCTGCAGGGGGCGGCGATCGAAAAGGTCCTCGACTCCGGCACTGAGCTGGAGAGACGCGAAGGGCGACCATCCGCCGACGAGGTCGAGCCTCGTGTAGGGATCCACCCGGTCGAGAGGGTCGTCTCCTACGTAGAAGAAATTCAGGTCCAGCTCGAATTTCTTCGGTAGGTCGATCGCGGTGCGAACGCTCGCCTGAAGGCTGGCGCCGCCGCCGTACGCCTCGCCGGCAGTCTGGAAGCTTCCCGGCGGCACGTGCAGGTCGGTCTTGAGCCACGTGAGAGCGGGTCGGAAACGCAGACCGCTCATCGGATTCCAGTTTGCCGCGAGCTCCGCGCCGTGGGTCGTTCCGCTTCCCCCGTTGTTCTGATCGAGCGGGATGACGACGTGTCCGGGGGCGGGATCGGTCTCGAAGAAAGGCGCGCCGCCCTCGCCGACGAGGAGCCGGCTGTACCGGTTGAAGAAGGCCGCGAGGTCGAGCGACAGGGTGCTCGTCGGCGCGACACGGTACCCCGCCTCGTAGGCGAGGACTTCTTCCTGCCGGAGACCGGGGTTGCCGAAGAACACGATCAGGGCGGTCGAGCCGTCCGGTTGCGGAACCGCTCCGATCACGGAGCGAATGCCTTCCTCGATGCGGGCGGGCGTCCGGAGGGCCCGGCCGACCGACGCCCACACGGTCTGCTGCGAGCTCGGAGTCCAGAGCAGCCGGAGATTGGGCTGATAGCTCGGCGATTTGTTGTCAAACCGCTCGACCTTCAGGCCCAGAATCACGTGGAAACGGTTTTCGACGGCAGTGAAGTCTTCCTGCACGAATCCGCTGATGAGGGGCTCCGCGTCCCGCTGCGGCGTCAGCGTGACGACGAAGCCTCCGGGCGAGTCCTCCGTCGTGCGCCGGTATTCGAGGCCCCACACGATTCGGTTCCTTTGGCCGAGAGCGAAGTTGTGCTGGAACGAGAGATCCAGGATCTCCTCGTGGGGGCGCAGAGCCACTTCGTCCCGCATCCGCACGTCGTAGCTCGCGCTGAACGCGATCGAAGAGAGGTCCGAATAATGGTGTGTCAGGAGAAGGGAACCGAACCCGCCGTGGGCTTCGGTGTGCTGGTCGGTCAGAGTCGGAACGGGCGGTGTCAGCGAGGTGACTTCCGTGATGCGTTCGTTGGAGTTGGCCCGGTATACCTCGCCCTCGAGCGTGGCCTCGTCCGGCCCCGACCGCCAGTCCGCTCTCAGGCCCGCCCTCCGGGAGTTCCACGCGTCGTTTCCCGGGGTTCCGTCCGGGAGGGTGTTGCGACCCCGCGAGAATCCTTTCGAGAAGAGCCGGTAAGTGAGGTTCTCGCCGAGGGAGCCGCCGTAGCGGAGGGTCCCGAAGACTTTTTCGAGGTTGCCCGCTCCGAGCGTGAGGAGCCCGCCTGTCGTGTCGCGCGAGCTCCGCGTGATGATGTTGATGACCCCGTTGACCGCGTTGGCGCCCCACAGCGTCGCTCCCGGTCCACGGATGACCTCGATGCGCTCGACGTCTTCGAGCACGACGTCCTGGATGTCCCAGTAAACCCCGGCCGTGAGGTGGGTATAGACGATTCGGCCGTCGATCAGGACCAGGAGCTTGTTCGCGAAAGGAGCGCTGAAGCCGCGCGCGCTCACTTCCCATCTGTTCCCGTCGACCTGAGCGACGTCGAAGCCCGGGACCATCCGCAGGGCGTCGGGAATCGACAGGGCGCCGGATCGCCGGAGGTCTTCTCGCGTGATCACGAACACGGCGGCCGGCACCTGGAAGAGGCGCTCGTCGTGCTTGGATGCGGACGTCACGTCGATCGCCATGAGCTCCTCGATCGAGAGCGCGACGAGGTCCTTCGTTTGCGGGACCGCCTGCGCGAGCCCGTCGCGCCGCAGGAGGCCGGCCAGGAGAAGAGCGGCGGCGAGCGCCCTGGAAACGTGGGATGCCGGGCGGGATGTCAGGAGAAACGTCGCGGGCGCGGTTCGCGTGCTAGCGGCGGTCATGGGGCAGCCGGACGATGGTCAACCAGAAGGACTCGATGGAGCGCACGACGGCGATGAACTGGTCGAGATCGACCGGTTTCGTGATGAAGGAATTGGCGTGAAGCTGATATGTCTGGGCGATGTCGCGGTCGGCCGCGGACGTCGACAGGACGACGACGGGGATCGACTGGAGCTCCGGATCCGCCTTGATCTTCGCGAGGACCTCTCGCCCATCCATGCGCGGGAGGTTCAGATCGAGAAGGATGAGGCCGGGCCTCGGGGCCTCGGTGAAGGGCCCTTCCCGCCGCAGGAATCGCATCGCTTCGACGCCGTCGGAAACGACGTGGAGGTTGTTGGTGATCCTCCCCTCGGCGAAGACCTCGCGGGTGAGGCGGGCGTCGCCGGGGTTGTCTTCCACGAGGAGGATCTGGGCGCACGACTCCGGCCGGCGGCGGGGCTGCGGTGCGGCCGGGACGCTCGCCTCGGAAAACGCTCCCGCCAAGACGGACGTTTCATTCGCGCCTGGTTCCCCCTTGCCCGTCGTTCCGGAGAACGGATGACGGTCTGCCGGGCTGCGCAGTCGCGGTACACTCGAGCGAAAGGGAAGAGGAGAGGGGCCGACGCGGGCGGGCGTTCCTGCGAAGTCCATGATCTTCCCTTTTCGAAGCCGGGAGGCCATGGCCGTTGGAGCGTTTCCACTCGCAGTCGTGGTAACCCTGGTAGGTTTTCAACGTCTTGTTGCAAGAATTGCGCCAATGATAGCTCTTTCTTGACCTGCTCGCGGGAGACTTTTCTCTCTTTCCGGTACCTCCTGGGGGCGGGAAATACAGGAGCGGGGGTCAGGTTTCGAGCGGACAGGCGTGCACGTGTCAGCCGCATGCCGACAGCCGCCCGCCGACAGCTCGTGTGAACCGAGAGCCCGGCGAACGTGCGGTCCCTCCGGCCTATGATCGGCGCGGCATGAGCGTGAGCATTCCGGATTCGGGGACCGCAACGAAGCCCGAAGCGGTCTACTACTTCGGGACGTGTCTCGTCGACCTCTTCTATCCGGAAGCCGGCCTCTCGGGGATCCGGCTGCTCGAGCGCGAAGGCGTGCGCGTCGTGTTCCCTCAGGGCCAGACGTGCTGCGGTCAGCCGGCTTACAACTCCGGTTTCCACCAGGAGGCCCGGACGGTGGCGCGGGCGCAGATCGCACTCTTTCCGAAGCCCTATCCGGTCGTGCTTCCGTCCGGCTCGTGCGCCGGGATGATGAAGCACCATTATCCGGCGCTCTTCGAAGGGGAGCCGGACGTAGCGGTCGCGCGGGAATTTGCATCGCGGGTGGTGGAGCTGACTTCCTTCCTGACGGGCGTGCTGCGGGTGAAGCTCACGGACCGGGGGGAGAAGACGCGCGTCACGTGGCACTCTTCGTGTCACGCGATGCGGGAAATGGGGATCTTCGCGGAGCCCCGCGAGCTCCTCGCACAGCTCGACAACGTGGAGCTCGTTTCACTCGCACGCGAGTTCGAGTGCTGCGGTTTCGGGGGCACCTTTGCGGTGCGGGAGCCCGAGGTATCGGCGGCGATGGTGGAGGACAAGTCCGCCGACGTCCAGGCGACCCGCGCTTCGACCCTCCTCTCGGCCGACGGCGGATGCCTGCTGAATATCGCCGGCCGGCTCGACGCGAAAGGCAGCCTGGTCTCGTGCCGGCACGTCGCGGACTTCCTGTGGGAGCGCACGCGTGAGCGCTGAGACGCCGGCCCCCGAGTTCCGCCCGGCCGCTTCCCGGGCGCTGCGCGATCCGGAGCTTCGCGCGAACTTCCGCCGTGCGATGGACGGCCTGATCCTCAAGCGGGGCGAGCAGTTCGCCGACCCCGTGGAATGGAACGATCTGCGCAATCTCGGCGCGGCAATCCGCGGGCGAACCCTGGCGAAGCTGCCGGAGCTGCTCGAACGGCTGGAGGCGGCATGCACGCGCAACGGAATACGCGTGCACTGGGCGCGGGACGCGGAGGAAGGAAACGCGATCGTCCTCGGAATCCTCCGCGAGCACGGCGCGACACGGGTCGTGAAGAGCAAGTCGATGGTCTCGGAGGAGATGCACCTGAACGAATACCTGGAAGAGCAGGGGATCGATCCGCTCGAGTCGGACCTCGGCGAATACATCATCCAGCTCGACCACGAGACGCCGTCTCACATCATTGCGCCCGCGATTCACATGAACCGGCGGCAGATCGCCCGGCTCTTCGGGAAAAAGATCCGCGAAGCGCGTTACACGGAAGACATCGACGAGCTGACGGCGATCGCCCGCCGCGTCCTGCGGAAGAAGTTCTTCGAGGCGGACGCCGGCATATCGGGCGTCAACTTCGCGGTGGCGGAGACGGGGACGCTCTGCCTGGTCGAGAACGAGGGAAACGGGCGGATGTCGACGCACGTGCCCTCTGTCCACATTGCCCTGATGGGGCTCGAGAAAGTGGTCGAGAACCTCGAGGACGTTCCTCCTCTCTACAGCCTGCTGACGCGCTCCGCGACGGGCCAGCCGATCACCACCTACTTCAACATGATCTCGGGGCCGCGCGGCGCGGAGGAGAAAGACGGGCCGGCGGAGGTTCACCTCGTGATCCTCGACAACGGGCGTTCGCGGATCTTCGAGGACGAGGCTCTCGCCCAGACGCTCAAGTGCATCCGCTGCGGAGCGTGCATGAATCACTGCCCGGTGTACACGCGGGTGGGGGGGCACGCCTACCAGTCCGTGTATCCCGGCCCGATCGGCAAGATCCTGACGCCTCAGATGGAGGGGGTCGGGCGCCGGCACGATCTTCTGGAGGCGTCGAGCCTGTGCGGCGCCTGCGGCGAGGTGTGTCCCGTTGGCATCCGGATCCCCGAGCTGATCGTCCGCCTGCGGCGCGAGGCGATCGAGGGGCGTCCGGACGGTCCCGGGTCCGTAGCGGAGGCCGGCCGCGGCCGGCACGCGCTCGAAAGCGCGGCCTGGACGATCTGGGAGGCGGCCCTCACCGACTCCGGCCTGTACCGGGCGCTCGGATTCGCGGCGACGCGTCTGCGCCGGCTCCTTCCCCCATGGCTTCCGGTCCTTTCGCGCTGGACGAGCGTTCGCTCCACACCCGTTCCGGGCCGACGGACGCTCCACGAGCTCGCTCGCGAAGCCGGAGTCCCCGATGAGTGATCGCGTGGGGACCGCCCGGGCCACGATTCTCGGCCGGCTGCGTGCGGCCCGCCCGCCCGCGACCTCTCCGCCCTCCGATTTCGACGTGCTGGCGCGCCGCGTCTTTCCTCCCGGGGAGCGATACCCGCGTCTCCGGCGGAAGATGGAGACCGTCCATGCCGAGTTCGTGGAGACGACGGAAGCGGAATGGCCGAGCGCCGTCATCGAATTTCTTCGCGCGGAGCGCCTCGGCACTCTTCTCTACGGTCCCTCGACGCCGGCCGGCCGAAGGCTGGCGCAAGTGTGGCCCTCGGGCGCCGAGGGTGATCCCCGCCTCGTGCCCTACGATCGGCCCGTTGAAACCATGAAAGCGGATCTCTTCGACCGGATGGACGCCGGGTTCACGACGACGCGGGGAGGCATCGCCGACACGGGCGGGCTGATCCTCTGGCCGTCGCCCGAGGAGCCCCGCCTTCTTTCCCTCGTCCCGCCGGTCCACATCGCGCTGCTGCGCGAGGCCGAGATCTACGACACGTTCTGGCAGGCGGTCCGCGTCCAGAAGTGGGCATCCGCGATGCCGCCCAACGCGCTCCTGATCTCGGGCCCCAGCAAAACCGCCGACATCGAGCAGACCCTCTCCTACGGAGTGCACGGCCCGAACCGGCTCCTCGTCATCGTCGTCCGCTGAAGGGGGGGGAACGGTTTACGGTTGAGTCGGACGTCGGACGTCGGACGTCCGACATCGGGCGCCGGCTCGGCCGCTCCGGTCGTGGGCGTGACGTCGATCGCGTCGAGGAATCGACGCGCGACGATCGGAGCGTCATAGTCGAGTACGCGGCGTCGGCCGCCTTCTCCGAGGCGCCGCCGCTCGGCCGGATCTTGCAGGAGAGTCCGGAGGGCCGCGGCGAGCGCTGGAGCGTCACCCGGCGGAACGAGAGCGCCGGTCTCGCCCTCCCGGACGAGCTCCGGAACGGCCGCCGCCCGGGCCGCGACGATCGGAAGTCCCGCCGCCATGGCCTCGAGAAACACGATCCCGAACCCTTCCTGGCGCGAGGGAAGGCAGAAGACGTCGGCGCGGCGATATTCGGCGGCCAGCCGGTCGAAGGGGACGTGCCCCGCTAACTCGACGCGCGCCGAGATTCCGAGAGACCGGGCTCTTTCCTCGAGGCGGCCGCGCTCGGGCCCGGTCCCGACGACGCGGAGAACAACGCCGGCCGGAAGCCGCGCGACGGCCTCGAGCAGCGTCGCGACGTCCTTGCGCGGATAGAGGTGCGCGACGCACAGAATCGACGCGGGCTCGCCCGGCGCGCGCACGCTTCCGGCGGCCGGCGCGGCGTGGACGGCGAGAGAGAGAGCCCGATCCCATCGCGCGAGGTCGATCGGCTCGGGAACGACGCGGATGCGCTCCTCCGCGACTCCGTAGTCCTCGCGAATCCTCTCCTTCGAGTGGAGGCTCGTCGCGACCACGCGATCGGCATGCCGGGCGCTCCATTTTTCGAACCGGGACTCGATCGTGAGCCGCAGCCGCGCCGACCCGCGCTCGAACCGTGCCTCTTCGGCGAGCTCTCCCTTGATCGAAACGACCCGGAAGACGCCTCGCGGGCGAACGAACACACCGTCCATGTCGAATCCGATGATGGCGGCGGCGCCGGCTGCAGATTCGAGGGCGCCTCCGCGGACCTGAATGTTGAACGCCAGTCGCCGGGCGAGCGAAAGGCCGCGGCGGGCTGGCTCGGGCGCCAGGAGGACGACCTCGTGTCCAGCCTCGCGGAGAGCGGCCGCGAGCACGGAGATGCCGACGTACGTGCCGCTGCCGGCGCGCACGTCGGGCGCGGTGCCGGTCAGGAACAGGAGTCGCGCCACGCCGCTGGTATATACCGGTGGCGTGGCCGGGCGAGCGGAGATCGAGAACGTTCGGGACTACTACGCGAAGATCCTTCCGTTCTACGAGCTCGAGTCGGTCGCCCGCGCGCACCTGAACTTCTGGCGCGCCATCGTCCGCCAGCAGCAGCCGGCGCGGATACTCGAGATCGGTGCGGGGCTCGGGCGCATTACGTCCGCGCTCGCCCGGCTCGCTCCCGCAGTGGGGATCGATCTGTCGATGGAGATGCTGAGCGTGGCCCCCTACCCGCGCCGGCGGAAAGCGGGACGGAAACGGGGAGCTCCGGCGGCCCGGATCCGGGACGCGTCCTTCGTGGCCGCGGACATGCGTCGCGCTCACTTCGGACCGGTTTTCGACCTCATCGTCGGACCGGGGGATCCCCTTTCGCACCTGACCACGATGAAGGATCGCCGCGGGGCCCTGCGCGCCGTCGCGGCGCAGCTCGCGCCCGGAGGTCGGTTTGTCCTGGAGGGTCTCTACCGGCGCCGACTCGAAACGGCGATGCCCCGCCGGCGCGTGCGGCACGCGGCCGGTGTCCTCGAGATCGAGGAGGCATGGTTTCCGGTCGGGGTCGGAAATCTGTGGCACGCGCGCTACCGGTACCGCGACCGGCGCCCCGGCGAGCCCGATCGCACCGCACAGGCATTCTTCGTCGCGCGCTCGTGGGACCCCGTCGGTGTCCGACGTCTCTTCGCTTCCTGCGGCCTGCGCGTCGAGCACATGTGGGGGGATCTCGACCGGCGGCCCTTCTGGCGCGGCGCGCCGCGCGTCGTGATCGTCGCGCGCCGTCGGACCGAACTGCCCCGGCGTTGACTTCCACCGCGCATTGGGATCCTCTAGAGACGCCCAATTCATGAACGTCACCGAGCTCTGGCTCATCGCGGCTCTGCTCGCGGGGATCGTCGAGATCCTCGTGCCCCTCTTCGGCTTCGTGTTCGTCAGCATGGCGGCCATCGTGGGGGCGCTCGGATCGGCCGCCGGTCTGTCCGTCCCCGTCCAGGTCGTCCTCTTCGCCGTTTCGCTCCTTCTTTTTCTCGTGGTCCTGCGCCCTCTCGCGCGGCGGACCGGCTCGCGCGGCGTGCCGAGCCGCACGGAAGCGCTCGTCGGACGGCGCGCGCAGGTCGTGCTGGCGATCGACCCGGTCCTCGGCACGGGCCGCGTCAACGTCGGCGGCGACGACTGGGCGGCCCGGAGCACCCGCCCGCTCCCGGCTGGCGCCGAGGTCGTCGTCTCCGGAGCGGACGGCATCGTGCTCCTGGTGGCGCCGGCGGGTTCGGAAATCTGATGGAGGCCTCCATGTCGTACACGCCTTATGTGCTGGCGGCTCTGATCGTGTTCGTGCTCATCGTGCTGCTGCGATCCATCAAGATCGTGCCGCAGAAGAAGGTCAAGATCATCGAGCGTCTCGGCAAGTTTCACAAGGCGGCGCAGGCGGGCCTCAACATCATCCTTCCGTTCGTCGACTCCGTCCGGGACACCATCGATCTCCGCGAAATGATCACCGCGATCGAGCCGCAACCCGTGATCACGCGGGACAACGTCACGATGGAAGTAGACGCGGTCATCTACTTCGTTATCGCGGATCCCGTGCGCGCGACTTACGAAGTCCAGAACCTGAAATGGGGCATCGAGCAACTGACGCTGTCCGGGCTCCGCAATGTGATCGGCGCGCTCGATCTCGACCACACGCTGACCTCACGCGACACGATCAACACGCAGCTCCGGGCGACGCTCGACGCGGCCACCCAGCAGTGGGGCGTGAAGATCATGCGGGTGGAGCTCAAGAACATCGATCCACCCCAGGAGATCAAGCTCACGATGGAGAAACAGATGACGGCCGAGCGCAGCCGCCGCGCCACCGTAACGCAGGCGGAGGGCGAGAAGTCGTCGGCCATCCTTCGCGCCGAAGGGCAGAAGCAGTCCAAGATCGTGACAGCCGAAGGCGAGAAAGAATCGGCCATTCTCGCCGCTGAAGGACAGGCGACTGCACGCCTCCGCGTGGCCCAGGCCGAGGCGCAGGCGATCGAAGTGGTCACGGCCGCCCTCGGCGTTGCCGGCAATCCCGCCCAGTACCTGATCGCGCAGAGGTATCTGGAATCGCTCTCCCAGATCGCCACAAATCCGCAGAAGATCGTGTTCCTTCCCTTCGAGGCGGCGGGCGTCATGGGCTCGCTCGGTTCGATGAGGGAGCTCTTCGACGGAACCCGACCCGGTCCGGTGGTTCAGCCGGCGAAGTCCTGACGGCCTCCCGTTTTCCGAGGCCATAACGGCATGGACGACCGATAACGGAATTCGGCGGGCGCGGTCGGCGGTTTAGAGAGCATGCGGATCCGAGCTCTGGCGATTTCGTGCGCCCTCCTGATGGGCGCGGTTCCCGCGTGGACCCGGCTCTGCGAGCTGAAATGCGCGGGGACGCCCGTGATGACGGGCAGGGAAAATCTCCCAGCCCCTTACTGCCATTACTCGTCTCCGCGTTCCGCTCCGCAGACCTCTTCCGCCCCGGCCGTTCCCGCAAAAGGCGGGTGCGGGCGGCACGCCTCCGGAGACGGGGCGGCTCTCTCCGCCGGAACGGATGGGTCGCACGTTTTTGTAACCATCTCCGCGACGATCGGCGAGGATCGGCTTCCAGACTCCTTCTCCGCTTCTCATGCTCTCTCCCCGCGTGGCGCGTCGCGCCCGCGGGCGCCTGCCGCTTTCCTCCTGCCTCTGCGCCTGTAGGCCTCCTCTCGGCGGATCTCCTCGGCCGGCAGGTCCGGCTCGAGCTCTCCCATCGAAAGGATCTGGCATGAGGCATTCATTCGGACCTCGTCGCGCGGCTTGTCTTCTCTGGCTCTCCGCGGCCGCAGCGCTTGCACAACACGAGGGGTATTCATACTCCACGGGGCCCGCGGAGACGCCGACTCCCGCTCCCGCTCCCGCCAGCGCGTCGATGCCGGGCGATGGCTCGACGACGATGACGATGACGATGACGCCGGCCGACGGGTCGGCGAGCGCGCCGACTCTTTTCTCGTCCGACATGACGGCGATGACGGGAATGCGGCCGTCCGACCCGATGGCTTCGATGGCGATGCCGGGCTGGCACGTCTCGGATCTCGGGATAGCGCGGCTGCTCTTCAACCGGCAGGGCGGGCCGTCGGGCGGGCAGGCCGTCGAATCGAGCAACTGGAACATGCTTCATGCGCAGCACGATCTCGCGGGCGGCCGCCTGACGTTCATGCTGATGAACTCGAGCCGCTGACCTTCGCCGCGCGTGGCTCGCGGGAGCTCTTCCAGACCGGCGAGGCCTATCGTGGCGAACCGCTCGTCGACCGTCAGCATCCGCACGATTTCTTCATGAACCTTTCCGCAACCTGGCGGCACGCCGTGGGAGCGGACGGGGGCGTGTGGATCCAGGTTGCGCCGGTGGGGGAACCGGCTCTGGGTCCGGTGGCGTTCATGCACCGGGCGTCCTCCGGCGAAAATCCGACAGCACCGCTCGGGCATCACTGGGAGGACTCGACGCACATCGCGTTCGAGGTCGTGACCCTCGGCGGAGGCTGGAAGTGGGTAGCCGTGGATGCCTCGGTCTTCCGCGGCGAGGAGCCGGACGAGCACCGCTGGGACATCGAAGGCGGCCGCATCGATTCTGCTTCGGCGCGCGCGCGCTTCTTCCTGGGAGGAGGCTGGTCGGCCCAGGTGTCGCACGGGTTTCTCAAGCATCCCGAGCCGCTCGAGAAAGGGGACACCCACCGCACGACGGCATCGATAGGCTTCGGCGCGGACGGCGAAGGTCCCTTCGCGGCGAGCCTCATCTGGGGCTCCAACGAGGAGCGGTCCGGTTCGAGCCGGGCGTGGCTACTGGAGGCGGCCTGGCAGATGACTCCGCGATGGCAGATCTATCTCCGGGCGGAGCAGGTCGACAAGGACGCGGAGCTGCTGCGGACGAAGCAGGTCGCGGCCGACGTCGGAGACCCCGTGCCGATCGCCCGCATTCGTGCGCTGACCGCAGGGCTCGTGCGCGACTTCGCTCTGCTTCCGAGGCTCGCGACGGGGATCGGGGTGGACGCCACCCTGTACGACGTGCCCCGATCGCTTCGGGGCGTTTACGGGTCCTCGCCGGTCGCGGTCCATGCGTTCCTGCGTATGCGCTGGGGGACGCCGCACGGGGGAGGGCACGGCGGCCACGGAATGGGCGAATAGTCACAACAACCCCGGCCCCGCAGCGCCGTACTATCTCTGTCGTGAGCGTGCAGCCCGAAGATCGTTCTCTCGCGCTGGCGCTCGCGCGGTCGTCCATGGCGGACTTCTTCCTGGCGGGCCGCCGCGTCAGCCCTTCCCTGGCGCGCGTCTTCTCGGGCGAGGGAACCTCCACCGTCACGGTCACACTCGAGCCGAAAGTTCTGCGCGTTTTGCTCCTCCTCGCCCGACGTCCGGGAGAGGTGGTGACCAAGGAGGAGCTCTTCCGCGACGTCTGGGAAGGCGCGTTCGTGACCGAGGACGTCCTCACCCGCGCGATCGGCGAGCTACGGCGCGTCTTCGGAGACTCCTCAGCGGCTCCGCACGTCATCGAGACGATCCGCAAGTCGGGATACCGGCTGATCGCCGCTATCGTCCCTGTCGAGCCCGTCGTGCTCGCGGCTTCGGAGCCGCCGGGCCCTGTTCCTTCGACTGTCGCCGATGCCTTGCCCTCCCGCGTGCCCGCTTCCGAAATCCTGCCGGCTCGGGGAGGCGGCGACGCGCGACGGCGCCGCAAGACGTTCGCGCTGATTCTCGGCGGGGCCGTTCTCATCGCCGCGGCGGGGATATTCGCAGGCCAGCGATTCGGTGCCGGACGAGCGGCCGCGCCGATGCGGGTCCGCCCGTTTACGACCTTTCCGGGCAATCAGCGCGATCCTGCCGTCTCGCCCGACGGATCGCGAGTGGCCTTCGCCTGGAACGGCGGCGCCGGAGACGCCATGAGCCTCTACATCCAGCTCGCCGACGGCGACGCGCCTCTGCGTGTCACGCGGGCGGACGCCGTGGAGGATCGGGCGCCGGCCTGGTCTCCCGATGGCCAGCGCATCGCGTTCACGCGCCGCGAGGGGAGGGAATGCCGGATTCTCGTGGTCTCGTCGCTCGGCGGTGGCGAGAAGCCGCTCGCGCCTTGCGGGGACTTCGACTATCGCCGGCTCGCCTGGTCGCCCGACGGGCGCTGGCTCGCCCGGAGCGTCCGTCCGGCCGTCGGCCCGCTCTTCCTGGAGCTCCTCTCGCCGGACACCCTCGAACGGCGGCCGATCACGCATCCTCCCGCCGGAATCCTCGGGGACACATCCCCTGCGTTCTCGCCGGACGGCCTCGAGATCGCCTTCTCCCGAAACGTCACCGAGGGAGTCGGGGATGTTTTCCGCGTCGGCGTAGCCAGCTCGACGGGGCGAGAGGAGCCCGTGCGGTTGACGTTCGACGATCGGGACACCATGGGACTCGACTGGTCTCCGGACGGGTCGAGCGTCGTGTTCTCCTCGAGCCGCGCCGGCATCTACAGCCTGTGGCGCGTCGCCCGGCGAGGCGGCGATCCGACATTTGTCGCGGGCGGCGGCGCGAAGATGAAGCACCCGTCCTCTTCGCGCGGCCGCAACATCATCGCCTACGAGAGCTGGACCTACGAAGTGAGCCTGTGGCGCGTTCCGGCGGACCGGGAGGCGGCCGCCGGCGCGGCGAACGGGAGCTCGAGCTCGAACGGGGGCGAGAGCACGCTCCGCCTGACTTCCGCGGCGGACGAATGGGATTTCGGACCGCAGGTCTCGCCGGACGGATTGCGAATCGCCTTCGTTTCGACCCGCTCCGGGAGCGACGAGATATGGACGGTCGGTCAGGGCGGCGGGGAATCGAACCGGCTAACGTCCTTCGGAGGGGGGCGCATCGAGACGCCCCGCTGGTCGCCGGACGGTCGCCACCTCGTCTTGTCGGTGCGGCGGGGAGCGCACGCCGATCTCTACAGGATCGCCTCGTCGGGCGGAGTGGCGGAGCGCCTGACTTCGGGCGAAGCGGATGCCGTCGCTCCTTTCTTCACCCGGGACGGCCGCGCCGTCGAGTTCGGCTCTCGCCGCTCCGGCGCGTGGCGAGTCTGGCGGCTCGACCTCGCCTCGCGCCGTCTCGATTCCGTTACGCCGGACGGCGGATACGCGGCGCAGGAATCCGTCGACGGGCGAGTTCTCTACTTCAGTCGTGCGGACGCTTCGGGAATCTGGCGGATCGCGGCGTTCGGCGGCGCGGCTGCAAACGGTTCCGTGCCCGGGATGGAAGGCGTGGAAAGGGTCGTTCCTTCACTGGCGCCGGAGGATTGGGCGGACTGGCAGGTCTCGGATGGCGGAATCTACTCGCGAGTGCGCGGCGCGGGCGGGCGATCGTCGGTCGTGTTCACCCCGTTTTCCGGTAGCACGCGGTCAACCTTTTCGGCGCGAACGACGGCCGATGTGGCGCCGCTGCTCGATCAGGGGTGGTCGGGATTTTCCGTTTCGCCGGACGGCCGTTGGCTCGTCTATCCGAGGATTCAGAAGCACTCCTGCGAGCTTCGCCTGATCGAAAATCCGGCCTGAGCGGACACCTCCGGCGTCCTGCTCAGGCGCGGAGCTCCTCCGGCCGGATCGGCAGACGCCGGACGCGTTTTCCCGTCGCCGCGAATATCGCGTTGGCGACGGCGGGAGCGGCGGGGGGCACGCCCTGCTCCCCCATGCCGGAGGGCGCTTCGCGGCTCTCGATCGCGTGCACCTCGATCTCGGGAGTTTCGGGGAGCTGGAAGACGGGGTAGTCGCGAAAGTTATGCTGCTCGACGTGGCCGTCCCGAAACGTAATCTCCGTCTTCAGCGCCGCGGACAGACCGAAGAGGATCGCTCCCTCGACCTGGGCCTCCAGTCCCGAGAGATTCACGATCTGGCCGGAGTCAGAAGCGCACACCATCCGGTGGACGCGCACGTCGCCTCCCGGGCCCACGGAGACCTCGGCCGTCTGGGCCATGTGCGTCCGTCCATGGTAGACGTTGGCCGCGATCCCGCGACCCACACGGCGTCCGGGAACGGGCGCCGGCGGCTGCGTCCAGGATGACTTCTCCGCGGCGAGCGCGATCACGCGCGAAAGCCGGCGGCGGTCCAGCGTTCTCTCACCAATCCGGACGGTTTCCGGCGAACGGAGGAGCGCCAGCCGGAGCTCGACCGGATCCCGCCCCGCGGCATGGGCCACCTCGTCGAGAAACGATTCGCGGGCGAAGATGGATGGCGGATAGTCGACGGCCCGCCACGCTCCGGTCGGCACGGGAGCGCGCGCCTGCGCGTATTCCGCGCGGAGGTTCGGGATCTCGTAGGGATTGTCGTAGGCGCCCCAGGGATTGCCCTCGTACGTGTCGGGGTTTTCCGGAGCGTAGGGCCCGAACATCGTCAGATGAAAGCTCGTCATCTTGTGGGACCACGCGACGAGTTGCCCGCCAGCGTCGATTCCGCCGGAGAGTCCGTGGATCGACGCCGGCTGGAATCGATCGTTTTCGAAGTCGTCGCGCCGGGTCCACACGATCTGGACGGGGGCCTGGATCGCGCGCGAAAGCTCGACGGCTTCGGGCACGTAGTCGTAGTCGAGCCTCCGGCCGAATCCGCCTCCGAGAAGGGTGACGTGGACCGTGACCGCCTCGAGCGGGATTCCGAGGAGCTTCGCGGCTGCGGCCTGAGCCTCGTTCGGCGCTTGCGTTCCCACGCGGATCTCGCAACGGCCGGGTCGCACGTCGGCGAAGCAGTTCATGGGCTCGACGGGCGCATGCGCCTGGAAGGAGAAGCGGTATTCCGCATCGAGGCGGCGGGGAGCGCCTTCGAGCGCGGCCCCGACGTCGCCCGACGATCGCGTCACGCGGCTGGCGCGGGAGGCTTCCTCGAGCCGCTTCCAGTACGTTTCGGTCGTATCGGACCGGTTCGGTCCCTCGTCCCACGTCACGATCAGCGCGTCGCGGCCCTTCATCGCGGCCCACGTGTTGTCGGCCACGACCGCCACGCCCGTCGAGATCGCGACGACGTGCCGGACTCCCCGGATCGCCTCGGCGGCCGCCGCGTCGAACGAGAGGGCGCGCCCGCCGGGGACGGGGCAGCGGGCGACGCAGGCCGCCAGCGCCCCGGCCGGCCGGGCGTCCAGGCCATACACGGCTCTCCCCGTGACGATGTCAGGCCCTTCGACTCGGGGCACTCGGGTGCCGAGGAGTCGAAAATCATTGGGATCCTTGAGGGGAGGATTCTCGGGCACAGGCAGGGCCGCCGCGGCCTCCACGAGATCGCCGTATCTCCGGGTCCGCCCGGTCGGAAGATGCCGGATCGTCCCGTTCTCGGCCCGGCACTCCTCGAGAGGAACCGCCCAGACATTCGCGGCCGCCGTTCGCAGCATCTCCCGGGCGGCGGCGCCGGCGACGCGGAGCGATCGCCACGCGTCCGAGACGCTGCTCGAGCCGCTCGTGCGCATTCCCGTAAACCGCAGTCCCGGGATCGCATGCTCGAGGACGACGGATTTCCAATCCGCTTCGAGCTCTTCCGCAAGGATCATGGCGAGCGCGGTCCGGGCACCCTGTCCCATCTCCGAGCGCGGCGCGATCAGGGTGATGCGGCCGTCCGGCGCGACGGTGATCCACTTGTTGGGCCCGAAGCGGCCGGCGGGGGATCCGGGTGAGAGCGCCGGGCCGGGCGTGCCGGCGTCCGCACCGCCCTGCATCGGCACCCGGAGCAGAAGGAGTGCGCCTCCGAGGCCGGCAGTTTTCAGGAAGTCCCGTCGGGAAGCGCTCATCGGGGTTCTCCCGCCGCGATTGCGGAGGGGGCGGTGATCGATGCTCCCGCGTCGGTCGCGGCGCTTTTTCGGCGCGCCCTCTCTTTATTCTCGTGCCCGGCGGGACCCCTTTCACTTGCGCGCCCGACGGCACCGCTTTCCGTTGCGCGCCCAACGGCGCGATCTTTACCCGCGCGCCCCACGGCGCGACGAATCCGAGGATAGGTTCCGCACCGGCAGACGTGCTCGCCGAACACGGCATCCACTTCGGCGTCGGTCGGTCGCGGGCTCCGAGCGAGAAGAGAAACCGCCGCGAGAATCATCCCCGGCTGGCAGTAGCCGCACTGCGCGACGTCCTCGGCGATCCAGGCCTCCTGGCAGGGGTGCGAGCCGTCGCGCGAGAGGCCCTCGATCGTCGTGAATCGTCGTCCGCCGGCCGCCTGGATCGGGACCTGGCACGACCGAACTTCGCGACCTCCTTCGAGGACGGTGCACGCACCGCACACGCCGACTCCGCAGCCATACTTGCTGCCCTTCAGACCGAGCCCGTCTCTCAGGACCCAGAGCAGTGGCGTGTCGGCGTCCGCTTCGACCTCGCGGCGAGTCCCGTTCACAGTCAGGCGGTATCGGCTCATGGAATCCTCCGGCCGGACGCGTGCCGGCTGGAGCGTTCATACGGCGGAACGGGCGGGAGAGTCCCGAGGTTTGTCCGATGTTTGTCCGAGGCTTGCGCGACGAGGGGAAAAAGGGGCTGATCGTCACCGTTTCTCGGCGAAATAGATCTTGTTCACGATCCACCATGCTCCGTCGATCTTGAGGAGGGACACGTAGTCGGTGTATCGGGACCGGGGATAGTTCTCGACCACTTTCACCGAGGCGGCGTTCCCGGTGACGTCGAGCGACGCGATCGAGAGGTCTCCTTCTTCCTTCTTTCCGGCGCTTTCGCGAAAGCCCTCGTACCACTTCTGCTGGGTGAGCTCGCCGAGAGTCCCGTCCTTCCGCACGAAGAAGAGCCGGGCATCGGGCCGGAACGCCCGCGCAAGATCGCCCACGTCGTTGTATTGGAGGCCATGGAGATAGCGCTCGACGGTCGCCCTCACGGCCGTTTCCTCCGTCGGGGGGGCGCCGCTGGTCCGGGCGGCGGCGGGAATGGCAACGGCGATGGCGAGAACGACCGCGAAGGCGGTAGGGCGGAGTCGGCGTGCGTGCCTCACTTCGTGTCTCCTTTCGATCCCGGGGAATCCGGTTCGCCGGCCGGCGCGGTCTTCCGGGGCCGGCGGCGACGATGGAGCCTCTGCGTGAGACTTCCATCCCGGATCGTCATTCCGGCTCGCGTCAATTCTCCCACGGGAATGTCGAGCGTCACGGTGAGCCCCGCGGATTTCGAGAGGCCGATTTTCTGGCTCGCGTACACGCTGCGATGTCCGACCAGGAGAAAAGCCGATCCGGCCGCGAGCGCGGCGTAGACGCCGACGGGACCGGGCAGGAGCTCGATGCCCATCACGGCGGCGGCAATCGGCGTGTTGGCCGCCGCGGCGAGAACGGCCACGAATCCGAACGCCGCGAAGACCCCCACCGGCAGGTGGAACAGCTGCGCGAACGCGGCGCCCGCCGTAGATCCAATGAAAAACAGGGGCGTGACGATCCCGCCGCTTCCTCCCGTTTCGAGCGTCACCGACGTGGCGACGATTTTCAGCAGGAACGCGAGGAGAACGAGGGAGAAGGTTCCTCGCATCGCCGCGTCGATGGTCGGCACGCCGAGCCCCGCATAGACGTCGCCGAAAATGGCGTAAAAGATGGCGAGGAAGGCGTCGCCGCCCGCGGCAATGAGATAGGGCCTCTTCTCGAACCGCCGCAGCCCGCGCTCGAGGCCGCGCAGAGCTTCGATGAGAACGAGCGCCGCGACCCCGCAGAGGCCTCCGAAAAGGATGGACGTTGCGACGAGTTGGGTCTTGCCGAGCATCGCGACGCTTTCGTGAAGCAGGGGAACCGGGGGTGCGACCCCGCACACGAGGTGAGCGACGATCCCCGCGACGAGGCAGGGGAAAAGGACCTCGTACTCGATCCGGCCCAGGTACAGGACCTCGATTCCGAACAGCGCGCCGGAGATCGGCGTGCCGAATACGGCGGCGAACCCCGCTCCGATCCCGCAGATGACGAGGCGTCGGCGATCCTCCGCGCTCATGCGAAAGAGATCCGCGAAGAGGCTCGTGACCGAAGCGCCGATCTGCGCGCAGGGGCCCTCCTTGCCGACGGATCCGCCAAACGCGAGCGTCATCACCGTCGCCAGAAGTTTGACCGGGGCGACCTTCCAATCCACTCGCCCGGAATCCCGGTGCACCGCCGCGATCACGGCCTCCGTGCCGTGGCCGCGAGCGGTCGGGGCGAAGGTCCGGATCAACCAGACGCAGGCCGGCAGAGCGACCGGCAGAACGGCGTAGTACGGGAAGGGGAGAGCGAGACGTTGAACTCCGGCGCTCGCCTCCGCGAGAGCCCAGAGAAAAAACCGCGTCGCCGCGCCGACGCAAACGCCCGCCACGGCCCCCAGGACCGCCCACTTGACTGTGCTCACGATGAGCGCGGCGTGCTCCGTGTACCAGCGCCGCTCGTCCGAGAGGCGAAGCGATTTCGGCTCAGTCAAGCCAGAGGCCTGTTCGGGTCAACGGACACCGCACCGGGTCGCTCGGACACGCACCGGGTCGCCGCCGCGAGGGGAGGCGAAGGCGGATCGGGCGTGACCCTCCAGATCGCATTCGCATCGCATGACCTCATGCCATCACTCCGAAACCCCGAACGTCTCAATCGGCCTTTTAAAGCGGTTTCCGTTTTCGACTCTCAACATATCGTGAGACTGTATCCACGTATCGTACCACGATATGTATAATGCGGTGATGTCGACGACAGGACCTGGTCCTGAAGAACAGGAAGAAGAATCAGAAAGAAGAACAGGAAGTGAATGCCGTTGCGGGATCGCAGTGTGTTCTTCCTGGATGAGACCAGGGGCGGACGTTTTCACGTCCCGGTTCGGGCATCCCGGACATCCCGGACATCCCGGACATCCCGTCCAGCCGGGACATCCCGTCCAGCCGGGACATCTCGTCCACCCCGGACATCTCGTCCACCCCGGACGTCTCGTCCACCCCGGACATCTCGTCCACCCCGGACATCTCGTCTACCCCGGACCTCTCCAGAGGCTCTAGCCTGCCGGATGAAGCCGCGACTCGGAAAGGGATGAAGACGTCCAAGAGCGCGAGTGGTTCGATGACTCGAGCTTCTCGCCGGCCGCCCCTCGAGGCCGACTATGCTGCCCTCGCGGCGTGGCGGTACGCGCTGCGGCGGTTTCTTTCCGCGTCGGAGGCGATCACGCGCACGGCGGGCGTGTCGCCGACGCAATACCAGCTTCTGCTGTTCGTGAAGGGCTTTCCCGGAGGCCGCCCCTCCATCGCGGATCTAGCCGAGCGCCTGCAAGTCCGCCACCAGAGCGCGGTCGGCTTGATCGACCGATCCGAAAAGGCGCGGCTCGTCCGGCGGCGCCGGGATCCCGACAATGGGCGGCGGGTGCTCGTTGAGATGACGGCGCGCGGGGAAGGCTTGCTCGCTCGGCTCGCGTCGGCGCATTTCGCAACCATCGAATCCCTCGGACCGGCGTTCTCGCCTCCGGTTTCGGCTCGGGGGCCGAGGCCGGGTTCCCGGCGCGCCGAGCCGCGGAGACGGTGAGCGGCCTTTCATTTCGGTTTCCGGCGAGCGGTTCGTCGGTGCCGCAAGTCCGCCAGTCCGCAAGCCCGCGATCTGCGATCCGCCGTCCGCCGTCCGTCGTCCGCCGTCATGCCCGTCATCGCCGCCTCGCGATCTCCGACTGCCTCCGTGCCTTGCGCGGCTCCGCGTCACGGCGGGGAAACGGCGCCGACCTGGCAGACCGTTCGCGGAGCCGGCGAAGCGTCCTTGCGGACGGCGTTCAAGCTGACGGCGTTCAAGCTGACGGCTGACACACGGGACAGGGGACAGCTGACACGTGAATCCGCTCAACGGCAACGGACCCCTTCCACCCCGGGAATTCACGCACTTCGATCGCGATTGGAATGCGGAATGACCTCCCGCCCCTTCGCCGGTCCTGGCCGCCTCGCCGCCGAAGCCGCCAGCATCGTGGCTCTCGCCGTCGTTGCCGCGGCGGCCTCGAATGCGCTCGCGGGGCCCGAACGGCGTCTCGACTGGCGCGCGGCCCCTCCGTCCGCCGCGCCGATGCCGGCGAGTCCCATCGCGGCCTCCTCGGTTTCCGCATCGCCCAAGCCCGCCGTCGCCGCAAGCGCGGCATCTCCACCATGGACAGAGGTGTCGGGCGAAGAGGCAGAGCGGCTCTCCCGAACCGGCGTTCTTTTTCTCGACGCGCGGCGGTCGAGTGAGTACCGGGCCGGACACGTGGCGGGCGCACGGACGATGCCGGTCTGGGAGGCCGGTATCGATGACCGGATCAACGCTCTCTTCCAGGAGCGAACGGATCAGACCCTCCCGATCGTCGTTTATTGCAACGGGGGAGAGTGCGAGGACTCGCACGATCTCGCCCAGAGGCTCTACCTCGCGGGATTCGACGCGGTCCGCGTGTATCGCGACGGCTTTCCGGACTGGTCCCGCCGCGGCCTTGCGGTCCGCAAGGGCGACACGCCGTGATTGCGTCCGACCCGACCGGACCGGCGGCTCCGCGCTCCCGCTTGTCCTCCTGGCTCCGGTCCGAGATGGCGGCTCGGTGCGCCGCGATCGCGCTCGGGCTCGTGTTCGTCGCCGCCGCCATCCCGAAGATCGCCGATCCGCCCGGCTTCGCGCATGAGGTCTCCAACTACGCGCTTCTGCCGACCTCCGTCACTCACACGACGGCTCTCGGGCTGCCGTGGGTCGAGATCTTCTGCGGTCTCGCTCTCATTTTGGGTCCAGCCCGGCGCGGGGCGGCGGCGCTCGCCGGCGTCCTTCTCCTCGTGTTCGTGGCGGGGCTCAGCCTGAACCTCGTACGCGGCCGCCCCGTCGATTGCGGTTGCTTCTCGACGGCTGAATCGGTGCGCACGCCCGAGCAGCGGCTGGCATCGATGCGCCTCGCGATTCTCCGCGACGCGGTCTTCCTGGTGCTGGCGTTCGGTTCCCTGCGCAGCAGCGCTGCCCCGCCCTGGCGCGGCCGCGCGAGCTGACGCGCAATCTCCTTTCTTCGAGTCCGACTTCCCGGTCGATCGCGAGATCCCGCGGTCGCGCGAGACGAGCCGAGTGGCGTCGGCGCGTTCCGGCGTTCCGGCGTTCCGGCGTTCTCCGTTCTGCCGTCCTGCCGTCGGCCGACGGCCTCCCGCGCGGCTCCGTTTCCCTTCCGGATTCCATCCCTTAGACTGCCGATGTGGCGGAAAACGATGACGACGGCCCGTCGAGGCCCCCGGGCGGATTGGATTCCGGGAAGACGCCCGGCCGCCCGAAGCCGTCGCCTGCGCCTCTGCCCTCCCCTCCGGAGGCGCATCCCGACTCGCTTCTGACCGACCTCGATCTCCACCTCTTCCACGAGGGAAGTCACTTCCATATCCAGGACAAGCTCGGAGCCCATCCCGGTACGAGGCGCGGCGAGAGCGGCTGTTTCTTCGGCGTGTTCGCACCGAATGCGGCGGCGGTATCCCTCGTCGGCGACTTCAACGGCTGGGACGAGACGAGTCATCCGCTCAAGCCGCGCGGGGCGTCCGGCGTCTGGGAGGGATTCGTTGCGGGCCTCGGCGCCGGCACCGTTTACAAGTTCCACATCGCCTCGCGGCATCGCGGCTACCGGGTCGACAAGGCGGATCCGTTCGGCTTTCGACACGAGATGCCGCCGAAGACCGCCTCCATCGTCTGCGATCTCGACTTCTCCTGGACGGACGCCGACTGGATGGCTTCTCGCGGGCAAGCGCAGCGCTCGAGCTCTCCGATCTCGGTGTACGAAGTGCACCTGGGATCCTGGCGGCGAGGCCCGGGCGGCCGGATGCTGACGTACCGCGAGATCGCGGCGCCGCTCTCCGAGTACGTCCGCGCCATGGGGTTCACGCACGTCGAGATCCTGCCCGTGATGGAGCATCCCTACTACGCGTCGTGGGGGTACCAGGTGACCGGCTTCTTTGCGCCCTCTTCACGCCAGGGCGAGCCGGAAGACTTCCGGTCGCTCGTCGACCATCTCCATCGAGAGGGCATCGGCGTCCTCCTCGACTGGGTGCCCTCCCACTTTCCGACGGACGAGCATGGCATCGGTTACTTCGATGGCACGCACCTCTACGAGCACGCGGACCCGAGGCAGGGATTCCATCCGGACTGGAAGAGCGCCATCTTCAACTACGGCCGGCCGGAGGTCCGCAGCTTCCTGATCTCGAGCGCCCTCTTCTGGATCGAGAAGTACCACGCCGACGGGCTGCGCGTGGACGGCGTCGCCTCGATGCTCCGGCTCGATTATTCGCGCAAGCCGGGCGAATGGGTCCCGAACTCCTATGGGGGGCGGGAGAACCTGGACGCGATCGCGTTCCTGCGCCGCCTGAACGATCACCTTCTCGAAGCGCATCCCGATGTGCTGACGATCGCGGAGGAATCGCACTCTTGGCCCATGGTCACGAGGCCCACGCCGATCGGCGGCCTCGGCTTCCGCATGAAGTGGGACATGGGCTGGATGAACGACACGCTCGAATACATGGAGCTCGATCCGGTCCTCCGCGCGTTCAATCACGGCCTCCTGACCTTTCGTCCGATGTATGCCTACACGGAGAACTTCATGTTGCCTCTCTCGCACGACGAGGTGGTCCACATGAAGGGCTCGCTCCTGTCGAAGATGCCGGGCGACGAGTGGAAGAAGTTCGCGAACCTGCGGCTTCTCCTCGCGTACCAGACCGCGGTTCCCGGCAAGAAGCTTCTCTTCATGGGCGGCGAGATCGGCCAGTGGGCGGAGTGGGATCACGACTCGAGCGTTCAATGGATCCTGCTCGGGCAGCCGCTTCACGATGGGGTGCAGCGCTGGACGGCGGATCTGAATCGGCTGTACGCGCGGGAGGCGGCCCTCCATGAGCTCGACTTCTCGCCCGCCGGATTCGAGTGGGTGGATTTCCGCGACAGCTTGCAGAGCGTGATCGCCTTCCTCCGTCTGTCGTCGGACGGGGAAGTCGTGCTCGCCGTCTTCAACTTCACGCCCGTCCCGCGTCCGTCGTATCGGATCGGCGTTCCTCGAGAGGGCGCCTGGCGGACGATCGCGAACGGCGACGCGGCCGAATATGGAGGAAGCGGCGTCGGCAACCGGGACGCGGAGACGATCGCGGTGCCGCACCACGACCGCCCCTTCTCCGTTCTCCTCGACCTGCCCCCCCTCGCCGCCCTGTTCCTGAAAGCGCCGCCGCCGCCGCCCGCCCCCGCCGAAGCGCCGGACGAATCGGCGGAAACCGTCTTTCGGTCCGCTCCCGACGCTGCGACGGAGGGCGATGCCGCTGCCGCGCGGGCGCCGGAGCCTCCGGTTGACGGGGCTAAGCCCGAACCGGAAGGCGAGCCGTGACCCGATATCTCTGCGTCCACGGCCACTTCTACCAGCCTCCGCGGGAGAACCCCTGGACGGGCGAGGTCGGCGTCGAACTGTCCGCCGCGCCGTATCGAAACTGGAACGAGCGGATCACAGCGGAGTGCTACCGGCCGAACGCGCAGCCGCTCGCGGTCGAGCGGGACGGCGCTCCGCGGGAGCTGCCTCCCAATTATTCGCGCATGAGCTTCAATTTCGGGCCCACGCTTCTCGCGTGGCTCGACGGGCACGCGGAAGACGTCTCGGCCTCGATCCGCCGCGCCGATCGCGACAGCCGCGAACGTTTCTCCGGACATGGGGCGGCGATCGCGCAGGCGTACAACCACCCGATTCTGCCGCTCGCGAACGAGCGCGACCGGCGGACGCAGGTCTGGTGGGGCATTCGCGATTTCGAGCATCGGTTCGGCCGGTCGCCCGAAGGAATGTGGCTGCCGGAGACCGCCGTCGATCTTCCGACACTCGAGGTCCTCGCCGACTTTGGAATTCGATTCACGATCCTCGCTCCGGAACAGGCGTCGCGCGTCCGGCCGCTCGCGCCGAACCCTTTCGCGCCGGGCTCCCACGCGCCGGACCCGCTCGCGTCGGATGGGGAATGGTCCGACGTCTCCGGCGGCCGGATCGACCCCCGGCAGGCATACGCGGTCCGGCTCCCGTCCGGGCGCACTCTGGCGCTCTTTTTCTATGACGGCCCCGCGTCCCACGCCATCGCGTTCGGAGCGCTGTCCGAGGGCGGAGAGTCCCTCGCCCGCCGGCTCGCCTCGCTCGCCTCCGATTCCGCGGAAGCAGAGCTTCTTCACGTCGCGACCGACGGAGAGACGTACGGCCACCATCATCCGGGAGGAGAACGCGTTCTCGCGGAAGCGCTGGACGAGATCGAGCGCAGCGGCTTCGCGCGGCTGACCAGCTACGGCGAATTCCTTTCCCTCCATCCGCCGCGGCACGAGGTCCAGATCGTCGAGAACACCGCGTGGAGCTGCGCGCACGGGCTCGGACGCTGGAGGGACGATTGCACCTGCCGGACGGGGTCGAATCCCGGCTGGGTCCAGATCTGGCGCGGCCCGCTGCGCGAGGCGCTCGACCGGCTGCGCGATTCGCTCGCCAAGGTCTTTGAGGTCCGCGGCCGGGAGATGTTCCAGGATCCCTGGGCGGCCCGGGACGCGTCCATCGAGATCGTCCTGGATCCGTCGCCGGCCGCGCTCGAGGATTTTTTCCGGCGTCACGCGCGGCGCGGCGCCTCGCCTCTGTCCGCGGACGAGCGCGGCGAAGCGCGCCGCCTCCTCGAAATGCAGCGCCACACCATGCTGATGTACACGAGCTGCGGCTGGTTCTTCGACGATCCCTCGGGCCTCGAGACGATGCAGATCCTCCGATACGCGGCGCGCGCGATCGAGCTCGTGCCCGCGAGCGTGCGGCCTCCGATCGAGGTCGCGTTCCGACTCGCGCTTCTCGACGTGAAAAGCAACGCGGAAACGGCGGGTGACGCGCGACGGATCTACGACGGTCTCGCGCCTTCGCGAGCCGAAACTCTCGACGAACGGTCCGCCCTGACACCCGCCGCCGCTCGTTCTGATCCGGAAGGCCGCATTCCGAGCTGAGGCGTATGGCCGGTGAGGCGTCCGCCTTGCTAAACTGCGTCGACATGACTCCCTGGACCGAATCGCGCGTGCGGGGCTCGTCCCCCGGCCCTCGGGAATTCCTCGCCGGGAGCTATTTCCCTCGATGAGATCGATCGACTCCTCGTCCCGGCTTCCGGAGAACCTTCGCCCCTTGGACATCCTGGCGAGGGACCTGCGCTGGACGTGGAGGCCGACGCTCCGGGCCCTGTTCGGCGCGATCGATTGCGCCCTCTGGCAGTCGGTGGCGGAGAACCCGGTCGCGCTGCTCGCGACGGTGACGGCGGAGAGACTCGACGCCCTGTCCCGAGACCAGGCCTTTCTCGAACGGCTCGCGGCGATCCGCTCGGAGCTCGGAACCGAGGACGACACGCCGGCGGTGCATCCCGCGGTCCGGGCGATGAAGGCCCGCGGCGACCGGATCGCTTATTTCTCCGCCGAGTTCGGCCTCACGGAGCTCTTGCCGGTGTACGCCGGCGGGCTCGGTGTTCTCGCGGGCGACCACTTGAAGTCGGCGAGCGATCTGAGACTGCCGATGGTCGGCGTCGGTCTTTTCTACAAGCACGGATATTTCCGGCAGACGCTCGCGCCCGGGGAGGGCCAGCAGGAGTCGAGCCCGGAGATCGATCCGGACAGCCTGCCTCTGTCGCTGCCGGCAACGGAGGATGGTGCTGTCCCGATGGTGTCGGTGCGCGTCGGCGACCGCGAGGTTCAGGTGCTGATCCGGCTCGTCCAGGTCGGGCGCGTGCCTCTTCTCCTCCTCGACACGGACGTTCACGAGAACCATGAGGAAGATCGCGGCATCACGGCGCAGCTCTACGGCGGCGACCACGAGACACGGATCCGCCAGGAGATCGTGCTCGGCATCGGCGGTGTCCGGGCGCTCGACCGGCTCGGTATCCGACCGACGATCCGTCACATCAACGAGGGCCACGCGGCGTTCGTCGGGTTCGAGAAGATCCGACAGCTCGTCACAGAGGAAGGGCTCTCATTCGTCGACGCCCGGGAGCGCGCGGCCGCGGGCAACGTGTTCACGACGCATACCCCGGTTCCCGCGGGGATCGACCGCTTCGCCCCGGACCTCGTCGCGCGATACCTGTCCGACTACGTCCCCGCGACGGGCCTCTCCCTCGACGACTTCCTGAAGCTCGGGCAGGAGGCAGCTGGCGGACCCGCCGAGCCCTTCTCGATGGCCGTGCTCGCCCTGCGGCTCTGCGGGCACGCGAACGCCGTGTCGCAGCTCCATGCTCGCGTCTCGCGGCGGCTCTGGCTCGGTCTGTTGCCCGAGCTCGCGGACGAGGACGTGAAGATCCGCGCCGTCACGAACGGCGTGCACCGCCCGACTTGGACGGATCCGGAGATCGCGGCCCTTCCGCTGCTGGAGGACCCCGCCTCGGTCTCCCGGCGAGCGCTCTGGACCATCCATGAGCGCCTGCGTGCCCGGCTCGTGGACGTCTGCCGCGAGCGTTTGCAGGCCCACGGCGCGGAAGCGGGGAAGGGGACGGATGACTCGAGCCCTGGCTCGGGCCTCGATCCGCGGGCGCTCACGATCGGTTTCGCGCGGCGCTTCGCCACCTACAAGCGGGCGAACCTGATCTTCCGCGATCCGGATCGTCTTCTGCGAATCCTCGCGTCGGCTCCCGTCCAGATCCTCTTCGCGGGAAAGGCGCATCCCCATGACGAGCCGGGGAAAGATCTCCTGCGGATCATCGACGACTATTCGCGGCAGCCGGAGTTCCGGGGACGAGTCGTTCTCCTTCCCGACTACGACATGCGGCTCGCCCGCGCGCTCGTCGCCGGGTGCGATGTGTGGCTGAACAACCCGGTCCGGCCGCACGAAGCCTCGGGAACCTCCGGGATGAAGGCGGCGATGAACGGGGTCCTCAACCTGTCCGTCCTCGACGGCTGGTGGGACGAGGCGCCGTACGAGGAAACCGGATTCGCGATCGGGTCGGCGGCGGACTATGCGCCGGAGGACGAGGTCTCGGCTTCTCTCTACGACGTCCTCGAGAACCGCGTCCTGCCTCTCTTCGCGGATCGCGACGCGGAGGGTCTTCCGCTCGGCTGGATCGAGAAGATGGTGCAGAGCGCCTCGCGGATCGGGCGGCAGTTTTCCTCCGACAGGATGGTCCTCGACTACCTCGAGACCTCCTACATTCCGGCGGCCGAGCGGAGAATCCAGATCCTCGAAGGACCGCGCGCCGACCCGTATGCCCTCGTCTCGCCGTCCTCCGCCCGGGGATGACCCGGCGAGCGTGAGCGCCGCCGACGGTTCGGGCTCGGATCCGGTTCCCGGTTCCGATCACGGCGCGGAAAACGGTCCGGAGGGAGCCCGTCGAGGTTCCGCTCGGCCGAAGCGATCCGCCGGAGTGCTGATGCATCCGACCTCTCTGCCGGGACCCCCGTCGATCGGAGATTTCGGCCCCGCGGCGATTCGGTTTCTCGACTGGGCCGCCTCGGCGGGATTGTCACTCTGGCAGATTCTCCCGCTGACGCCGACCGGTCCCGGCGACTCGCCCTACAGCGGCACCTCGGCGTTTGCCGGCAATGCGCTCCTCATCTCGCCCGAGCGGCTCTTCGAGGAGGGCTGGATCGAGGCGGAGGAGCTGCCTGCCGTACCTCCGCTCCCGGAGACGCGAGCCGATTTCGAGGCGGCGGCCCGCGAGAAGGGGTTGGTTCTCCGTGCCGCGTGGGAGGGATTCCGGGAGCGTGGCGGGCCCTCCGCCCGCGAGGAGCTCTCGGCATTTCGGGACGCGCCCGCGCATCGGCCCTGGCTTGCCGACTGGACTCTCTTCTCCGCGCTCAAGCGCGCTCGAAACGAAAGAGCCTGGCCCGCGTGGGAGCCCGCGCTCGCGCGGCGCGACGCGGGGGCGCTCGGCGCCGCGCGGCGGGACCTCGCCGAGGAGATCGCCTTCGAGGAATTCGTCCAGTTCCTCTTCTTCCGGCAGTGGGGAAGCGTGCGGCGCGAAGCCGCGCTGCGGGGCATCGAGATCCTGGGCGATCTGCCGATCTACGTGGCGCACGACAGTGCCGATGTCTGGGCACATCCCGAGCTCTTCGCCCTCGACCGGGACGGCCTTCCGGAGCGCGTTGCCGGCGTTCCTCCCGACTACTTCAGCGAGACGGGTCAGCTGTGGGGTTATCCCGTCTATCGCTGGGACGCCTGCGCGCGCGAAGGATACGCGTGGTGGATCGAGCGCCTCCGGGCGAACCTGCGGCTCGCCGACGGCGTGCGCATCGACCATTTTCGCGGCTTCGCAGCCTTCTGGGAGGTCCCCGCCGGCGAGAAGACGGCGATCGCCGGCCGGTGGTCGCCGGGACCGGGCCGCGCTCTCTTCGACGCCGCGACGCGCGCTCTCGGGCCGTTGCCGATCGTGGCGGAAGATCTCGGCACGATCACCGAGGAGGTAGCGGTCCTCCTCGCGGAGCTCGGCGTCCCCGGCATGAAGGTCCTGCAGTTCGCTTTTTCGGAAGATGACAGCCCCCACCTGCCGCACCGCCACACTGAAAACGCGCTCGTGTATACGGGGACGCACGATAACGACACCTCGAACGGTTGGGCGGCCGGCCTCGCCGTCGGGCTCGGCGGCGAAGAGCGGGATCGGTATCTCGCCTACGTCGGAGGCGAGGGGCTCGATCCGGCGGACGACCTCATCCGCCTCGCATTCGAATCGGTGGCGCGCCTCGCGGTCGTGCCGATGCAGGACGTTTTCGGTCTCGGGAGTGCGGCGCGGATGAATACGCCCGGCCTGGCCACCGGCAACTGGGCCTGGAGGGCGAGCGCGGAGGACTTCACGGCGAAGCGAGCCGCAGACCTGCGCCGCCGGGGCGCGCTGACCGGGCGTCTCCGCTGACCGCGTCCGGATTCGATCAGTCTCCGATCCGGACCGTATCTCCCGCCTTCAGCCCCTGCTTCACCTCGACCCACTGAGACGTCGTCGCACCGGCCACGACCGGGCGGCGGGCAGGCTTGCCGAACGATGGAACGCGCATCACGAACGTCCCCCGTTCGTCGCTTCGTACGGCTTCGATCGGAAGATAGAGGGCGTCGGATACGCGCCCGCAGCGGATCGAGCAGCGCGCCACCATTCCGGGCCGGAAACGCGGCTCCGTCTGCGTCAGCGGGATGGTCACCGGGAAGGACCTCGACTCGTTCTTCTCGGCCGCTCCGACGCTTCCGATCGCGCGCAGTGTTCCGGCGAGGGCGAGTCCGGGGAAGGCATCCAGGCGGATCGAGACCGGCTGCCCGGGGGAGAGCTTGTGGATCTCGGACTCGGGGACGCGCCCGTCGATGACCATGCGCGAGAGATCCGGCAGCGTCACGACGATCGTTCCTCCCCAGGCCGAGTCGCCGACGCGGAGCTTTCTCCGGCCGCCGTCCTTCTCGTACACCTCGCTGTGGACGACGAGCCCGGGGGCCTTCGCATAGGCCGTGCACGCCGCGATCTTCTTCTCGGCCTCTGACGCCTGGCGTTCCGCCTCTTCGAGCCTCGCGGCCGCGACCCGGGCGCCTGCCTCGGACTGTCCGAGGTCCACGCGGGAGCGCTGGCGCTCGAGATCGAGCTGGGCCCGCCCTGTGGCGGCCTCTCCAGCCTTGCGCCGGATCAGATCCGGATTCGTCTCGTGCACGAGCGCGGAAAAGCGGGCTCGCGCGAGGCGGAGATCCGCCGCGGCCTGATCGCGCCGCATCTTCGCGGAGCGATACTCCTCCTGCGAGACGTATCCCTGAGAGACGAATTTCTCGAGGCCCGCAAGCCGGGTCTCGGCTTCTTCGAGTGATCGTTCGCGCTGTTCCACGTCGTTGGCCGACTCCTGCGACGTGAGCGGCGCGGTGGTGTTCACCAGCGCGTCGAGGTCCCGCGCGGACTCCTGCGCGTTTGTCTCCTTCTCCTGAACGCCGGCGAGGGACTTCAGCCGGACACCTTCGAGCGACATGCGAGCCTGGTCCGCTTCTCCCGAGAGCTCGCGCGTCCGCGCGCGCGCCGTGTCCAGATCCTTCTGAAAGGGACCGGGATCGAACTCGATCAGCTTGTCTCCGGCGCGCACGAGCGATCCCTCCTCCGCGAGCCACAGGATCTTGAGCTCGACACCGGGAACCGTCGCGCCGTAGGAGTCCGATCGCTCGGAGGCGAGAGTGCCAACGAGGGACACGGCGGGCTCGAGCGTTCCGCGGCGAACGACGGCCTCTCCCGGATCGCGTCCGGAAAAAATTCGCGCGGCGGCCCAGACGAGGAGAAGGACGGCGACGGATCCGGCCGCGGCCGCGAGGGGCTGCCGGACGATTCCGCGCCTCGCGGCCCGCGCGGAGCTTCCCAGGATCACCGCCCACTCCCTAGGCCGGAACGCGGTGCTCATGGCTGTTGAAGAAACGGTCGGACGTCGAGCCGTCCGGCCGCGAACAGGCAGTCGAGCTTCGCCAGGAGGATGGAGAGGCGGGAGTCGAGCTCGTACAGCCGGGCGGCGTTGTAGAGATTCTCGGCGTCGACCACGTTGAAATTGTCCGACAGACCCTTTTCGAAGCGAAGTTGGGCGACCTCGGACTGCATCCGGGCGATCTGGCGATTTTCGACGGCGATGTCCCAGTTGCGGCGCACGGTATCGAGCCGGCGGTACGCCCGCCGGACGTCGCGGCCGAGGTCGTCGACGAGGACCTGGTACGTCCGCTTGCGGGTCTGGAGGGCGATCTCCGCCTCGCGGCGAGCCGCCGAGAGCGCGGCCGTATTCAGGCCGTAGCGGGACCGGAATCCGAAGACGAACGCGGGATTGCGGATCCTCAAGGCGTCATTGGCGGTCGCCGCGATCGAGCTCGCCTCGTAACCGACGACGCCGTCGAGCGAGGGGAGCTCGAGGCTCTTCGCGATCCGAACGCCGAACTCCGCGTCGACGACGGCGTCGCGCGCTTCGAGCGCCTCGAACCGGAGGTCGCGGGCTTCGCGAGCCGCCGCCTCGACGTCCGGCTCGGCGTCGGGAATCGCGTCGGGCGCCTCGATGGCAAATCGCAGGTCCGCCGGGAAGCCGGCCGCGCGCCGCAGCGCATCGCGGAAGTCTTCGATCGCGTTCTGAGCGTCGTTCTCCGCCACCGCGGCCGTCGATTCCTCCTGTTCGGCGCGGAGCACGTCGAGCCGCGACACGCTTCCCGCGGCGAATCGCGCGCGCGAGAACTCGGTCAGCTGATGCGAGCGGTCGCGGTGATCGGCGGCGAGCCGGGTCGCCTCGAGCTGCCGGGCCAGGCCGAGGTAGGAGGCATATATGTTGAGGATGGTGCGGCGGCGGAGGATCTCGAGCGATCGCTCCTGGCCCTGCGTCGCGCGCCTCGCTTCGCGCAGGGGCTCGCGCGTCACGGCAGGGTCCGCGCCGCCGAGCAGCGGTTGCGCGAGCGTCACGCGATAGTCCGACGCCCAGGGCGCGCTCGGGAAGTCGATCGGGTCTCGGTTCACGCTGGCGTCGAGCTGGAGAAATGTGCCGAACGGGAACTGCTCGGTCGCCGTGATGCCGTAGGTTTCGCCGCGGCCGGCGTCGTTGCGTCCCCGGTCGAGATTGAAGAAGGGAATCGCCTGGGGAAGAAAGCTCGAGGCGACCGCCTTCTCGGCCCATCGCGATGAGGAGAGCGCGTCGAGGCCGTTTAAGAGATCCGGGTTCTGCGCGAGAGCGGCGCGCAGCGCCTGGCCGATGGTGATCAGGGGAAGAGGAGAGAGCACGGGCGCGACAACGGACGGCGGAGCGGGCTCCTGGGCGAACGCTCCCGGACGGGTCGCCAGGAACGCGCAGAGAACGATCGAGGCGGCATGTCGGAGACCGCCCCGAACCGCCGTGGCACGGCTGCCCCGGGACGGCGGACAGCCGACCGCGGATGACCGATCGCCGACAGACGCTCTCTTCACCCTCTCACCTTTTCACCTCTTCACCCTTCACCCCTTCACTCTCTTCATCCTTTCCGCGATCCCATTCTCACCCCTCCCGCAGCGCCGCGGCGGGATCGATCCGGGAGGCGCGCAGGGACGGTCGGATTCCCGTCAGGATCCCCGCGAGGACGCAGGACACGGCAAGCACGGAGACGGTCAGCACGGACAGGGAGGTGCCGCCGGCGGAGCGATCGACCGTCGCGAGACTCACGAGCCATCCGGCGAACAGTCCCGCACCTCCGCCGAGCGCGCCGAGCAGGACGCCCTCCGCCCGGAACTGGAGCACGATGTCGCGGCTGCGGGCGCCGACCGCGCGCCGGAGACCGATCTCCTTCGAGCGCGCGATGACCGAAGCGGAGAGGAGGTTCGAGATGCCGAGGATCGCGGACATCGCGGTCAGGAAGCCGACCACGAACACGATGCGATCGAACGTGCTCCGGGCCTGGCGGTACTGCCGGAGGGTCTGGATGGGCGACGCCACACGGACGGCTCCTCCCGGTCCGCATCGCTCCGGGTCGAGCCGCGGCGCGAGCTCAGCCGCGCGCCCGGCCGCGCCCGCCGATCCGAAAGACAAAACCGCGACGTCGAGCGGGTATCGGCTGTCGGGCTCCGCCGCGGGATCCGGCTCCGCCCCGAGAGGCACGATCACGGCGTGGTTCCAGTCGAACGAAGGAATCTCGCCCGCGGACGCTCCTTCCACCGCGGCGGGCTCCAGCTCCCCGACGACCTCGTAGCTGCGGCCGCCCACTCCGAGCACGGCCCCGACGGCGGGGGAAAGGCGGGCCGCCCGCGCGACGGAGCTGCCGACGAGGCAATAAGGCGATTTGCGCGCGAGGTCGAGATCTCCGAGCGGCCGGCCCGACCGTACGCGGGTCGAAAAAAGCGAGGCGGCGGGTCCCGCGACCGCGTACAGGGGAGCCTCGAACGGGGCGCCGTTGGCCACGACGGTTCTTTTCTCCATGCGAATTCCGACGGCGGTCCGGACGGGGAGGACGGCGCGCAGCCGCTCGACGTCCGCGTACGTCAGGCGCGATTCGGCGGGTCTCGCCGACGGCGCGGCGGACGCGCCGACGAGGTAGAGGTTGTCCAATCCCGCGCGCTCGAGCGACCGGATGGTCGCGGCCCGGCCTCGCTCGACGAGGGTGGTCAGGCACACGACGATCGCCATCGCCAGGGCGAGAGCGACGAGGGCCGCCCGGGTCCGCACGCGATCCGCCGCGAGAGAGTCGAGAGCGACTTCGAGGGCGCGCCCGAGGTCGTGGGGCCGGGTCGAGGGGCCAGACATGGAGCTCCGTTTCGCGCGTTCGTGGTCCGCGTTCGCAGGAGCGATTCTCACGCAACGGAAAGCGGTTTGACAAGCTCGGTCGGGCGGTCCGTCGGTGCGGGCCGTGGCCGCCGACGCGCTATATTGGGCGGATCACGGATCGCGACAGGGACGGGTGACGCGCGCATGAGCACGAGTTCGGGCAATTTCGAAGGCAAATACGAGGTCCTCGGGAAGCTCCGCGAGGGCGGGATGGGTGCCATCTACATGGTGCGCCACCGGCTCCTCGACGAGGTCCGCATCATCAAGGTGATGCGCCCCGAGGTCGCCGAGAGCGCCGACCAGCGCAAGCGATTCCTGCGCGAGGCGCAGACGGCCACCCGCCTCAAGCACGGCAACATCGTCGGTTTCTACGACTTCTTCGTGGACGACGAAGGCACCGCGTACATGGTCATGGAGTACATCGACGGAATCAACCTGCGGGACACGATTCGCAACTGCGGCCCGCTGCCGATCCCGCTTGCACTCCACCTCGCCCGCCAGGCGCTCTCCGCGCTGGACTACCTCCACCGCAAGGGCATCGTCCACCGGGACATCTCTCCCGACAACATCATGATGCTGCAGGAAGAGGACGGCACCCTGCACGCGAAGCTGATCGACCTCGGCATCGCGAAGCTCGCGCGGGCCGAGGAGCAGGAGCAGCTGACGGCGGCCGATGAGTTCATCGGAAAGCTGCGCTACTCCTCTCCCGAGCAACTGACGAAGAAGGCGAGCTCCGACGGCATCGACGGACGGAGCGATCTTTTCTCCTTCGCGGTCGTTCTCTACGAGGCAATGACGGGCGTGTGCCCGTACGCGGGCGGCAGCCTCCAGGAGATCCTGACCGCGAGGCTTCACAAGCCTCCGATCTCCTTCGACGTGTCCGACCCGATGCGCCGGGTCCCGCAGGGCCTCCGCGACGTGCTCCTGAAGGCGCTCGAGAAAGCCCCGGCGGATCGCTGGCAGACGGCGACCGAGTTCACGAAGGCTCTCGACGCGCTTCCGCCCGACAGCGTCGCGGCCAGGGATCCGGAGGAAGTTTCCGAGTACGTCGAGCGCGCGATCGCGGTCGCCCGGAAGGCGGCGCTCGCCCAGAGCTCGGGCAGCACGAGCCTTCAGAAGAACCTCCAGTCGAAGTTCCGCGTGTCGGAAGTCTCGATCCGGCCGCTCGAGGCGACGGATCTGCACGTCCAGAAGACGCTCATGAAATGGGGCGGCGAAGGGACGCCGACGCCGTCGAGTCAATCGGCCCCTTTTCCGGAGGCGAACCAGAAGACCGTCGCGTCCGGTCCGCGGGTTCTCCCGCAGACTCCCCCGCCCGCGCCGTATCCCGCGCCCCCGCCCTCCCGGTCGCCGGCCGTCGGTTACGCGCTGGTCGCGCTCGGCGCCGCGGTCCTCGTCGTGCTCGGCATCGTCGTCGCGAACATGATGCGGGAACGAAAGCGGGAGAACTCGGTGCAGGCGGTAGGCGCCACGGCGCCCACGGCCGTAGCCCTCGCCCCGACCGCGCTTCCCGCCACCGCGGCGCCGATCGCGTCGTCGGTGTCCCCGACGGTCCCCGTGCCGGAGCCGACCGCGGCGCCGCGGGTCGCCGAAGTGGTTCCTCCGCCGCGTCCAACGGAGAGGGAGAAGAAATCCGCCGTGCGGGAGGAGCGCGTCGCCGTCAATCGCGAAGGCTCCCGCAGGTCCTCCGGCCAGGAGCAATCCACGGTTCCCGGCAACTCGAACCCGAATCGTCCGAAGGTCCACTTCTGCGCCGACATCGGCCGCACGCAGTTCACGCAGGGCGCCACGCAGGAGGTTCCGAACGGGTTCGGCAGTACAGCGTTGAAGCCGGCTCGAGCCGACGCCGGCAGGATCTCTCTGCAGATCAAGATGAGTCCTGAAGAGGTAATTGAGGGTCAGGACTTCACGATCGCCGTTCGTTTTCTGAATGGCGGAGATGACACCTTCCGCATGCAGAAGGCGGAGGAATCCTCACCGGCTGTTCGCGGGGGGTTCGAGCCTCTTCCGTCACTTCCAATGCCTCAATCGATCGACATTGGCGGATCGATCGAGATCTATAGGACCTCGAGATCTCTCGCCGGCGGATCTACTTATCGGAAGGCATTTCGGGTGTTCGAGCAGCGGCGCGGCGACGTCTGGGAGAACGCGATCACCGTCAAGCCCTGCCTGGAGCAGTAGCTCCCGCGGACCTCCGCGAAAAGCCCTTGACAAGCCTGCCCGCTTGTCCCAACGTATGGGTTCGATGAGCGCGAACCTGTCTGCCGCCGCCTCCCGCCGCACGAGGCTCGCGTTGCGCCGACCGGACGCCAGGAGGATCTCCTCCATGGCAACGGTCCGGGCGCTGTAACCCTGTAAAATTCCCAGCGCCCCCAAACCGATGCCGATGAACCGCCGCATGCCGGTCGTGTGCCTTGCCTTTTCCGGTGGTCTCGATACCACCTACTGCGCGGTCCTTCTGCGCCAGGAGGGGAGCCGCGTCCACGCCGTCACCGTCGATACGGGCGGCTTTTCCGCCGCGGAGAAACGCACGATCGCATCGCGCGCGAAGGCGGCTCGTGTCGAGAAGCACGTCTTCATCGACGGCCGCCGCGAGGTCTTCGACCGGTATGCGATGCCGCTTCTCTTCGGGAACGTCCTGCGGGGCGGCGTGTACCCTCTCTCCGTCGCCGCCGAGCGGGCCTGTCAGGCGGAGGTCGTGGCGGCCTATGCGCGCAAGGTCCGCGCGGCGGCGATCGTCCATGGCTCGACGGCCGCCGGCAACGACCAGTTCCGATTCGACGCCGCGCTTCGGGTGCTCGTGCCGGAGATCGAGGTGCGGGCGCCGATCCGCGACAACGGCCTCTCGCGCGAGGACGAAGCGCGGGTGATCGCCGCTGCCGGGATCCGGATTCCGCCGAAGACCACGCGCTACTCCGTCAACGAGGGCCTGTGGGGTACGACGATCGGCGGGGGGGAGACCCACGATCCGTGGGCGTATCCGCCGGAATCGCTTTTCCCCGGCAATCCGCTCGCGAAGGCCCCGAAGCGCGCCCGCGAAGTCGTGATCGTGTTCCGTGCAGGGCGTCCCTCGGCGATCGGGCCGGCGCGATTCACCGATCCCCTCGTCCTGGTCGAGAAGCTGAATGCGATCGGACGGGCGTATGCCGCCGGTCGCGGAATCCACATCGGCGACACGATTCTCGGCGCCAAGGGACGCATCGCGTTCGAGGCGCCGGCCGCCCTGGCTCTGATCGCCGCGCACGCCGAGCTCGAAAAGCTCGTTCTGACGAAAGAGCAGCGCCAGTTGAAGGCCGCCGTCGCGGACACATACGGCCGCCTTCTCCACGAGGGCCTCGCTTTCGAGCCTGCCGCGGCGGACGCGGCGCGTTTTCTCGAGAGCTCCCAGGGCCGCGTGACGGGCGAGGCGCGCGTTCGCTTCACCGCCGGGCGGTTCGAGGTCGTCGGCGTCCGCAGCCCGTACTCGCTCCTGCGCAGCTCGATCGTGCGCTACGGCGAATCGAACGCGTACCTGACTCCCACGGAATCGCAGGGCGTCGGCAAAACACTCGCACTGCCCGGACGGCTGTGGACGCTCGCGGGCGAGGGACCCGGATCCGCTTCCTCCCAGGAGGGCTCATGACGAACCCGAGCCGGATCACGCTCGACAAAATCGCCTCCTCGACGGCCCGCCTCGGGCTGCCGCGCGAGGTCGAGATCACGCCGCACATCGAGGCGCGGGAAGGCAACGTCCTCGCCGTCCGGGCCCTTATGGAAAAGAGCGTTTACGACCGGCTCGAGCTCGTGTCGGGGCGGATGGCAAAGATCAACCGGGGCGACGTCATGGCCGGCACGCTCGGATACCGCCGGGCGCTGAAGGGCTTCGTCGGCGTCGTGCCGGAGACTCTCCACGTCGGGGACACGATTCACGTGCTGAACCTGGGCGGCGTGCTGGGGCTCTGCGTCGGGAAGAATCCCGAGGTGGGAAGCCCGCTCGAGGTCGAGGTCCTGGGGGCGATCCTCGTCGACGGAAAGCCGGCGAACATCGCGGACAACGCTCTCCCGGTCCGCGCTTCGCTCGGCCCCTGTCCCCCGCTCGTCGTCATTGCCGGGACGTGCATGAGCGCCGGCAAGACGGCGGCGGCCTCCGAGATCGTGAAGCGGTTCGCGAGCGCGGGGCAGAGAGTCGCGGCCGCGAAGCTCTCGGGCGTCGCCTGCCTCAAGGACACACTCGACATGGAGGACCACGGCGCGTTTGCGACGCTGTCCTTTCTTGACTGCGGCCTTCCCTCCACGGCCCACGTCCAGGACCTCGCGCCCTACGCCCGCGCGATTCTCGCGGCGCTCGCGGAGAAAAATCCGGACGTCATCGTCGTCGAGCTCGGGGACGGAATCCTCGGCGACTACCGCGTCGGGACGTTCTTCGGCGATCCCGATCTCGTCCGCGCGACGAAGGCCGTCGTCATGTGCGCGAACGATCTGGTCGCGGCGTGGGGCGCGCAGAAGCTCATGGAGCAGTGGAAGATTCCGATCACGATCATTTCGGGACCCGTGACCGACAACCAGACGGGTACGGAGTACATCGTCTCGGAGCTGAAGCTTCCGGCGGCGAACGCCAAGACGGACGGCCGAGCGCTCTTCGGCGTGGTCTACGAGGAGATCCACCGGGAGAGCCCGAAAGAGAGCGTGAAGTGACGATCCGCGCGGCGATCTTCGGCGCGGCGGGTTACGCGGGAGGCGAGCTCCTGCGGCTCCTCCTCGACCATCCGAAAGCCGAGCCGGTCGCCGTCATCTCGCGCTCCCAGGCGGGTCAGCCCGTCTCGGCCGTGCATACGCACCTCTCGCGTCTGACGGACCTCGAGTTCGTGAGCGCGCTTCCGGAAGGCCGGGACGAACCGGAGGTCGTATTTCTCGCGGGCGGTCACGGTTACGCCTTCGACGTGGCGCCCGCGCTCCTCGACCGGGGCATTCCGGTCATCGACCTCTCCGCGGACTTCCGCCTGAAGGATCCGAAGTCGTTCGAGAAGTTCTACGGCGCCGTTCCAGCCGGGTTCTCCCGCCAACCGGAGTTCGTGTACGGCCTGCCCGAGCTTTTCCGCGAGAAAATCGCGGCCTCGCGCGCGGTCGCCTCGCCCGGCTGCTTCGCTACCGCCTCGATTCTCGCTCTCGCTCCGCTCTGGCGCGCGGGCCTCGTCGCGGACGGCCCCGTGACGGTGTTCGCGATCACGGGTTCGTCCGGCGCGGGCGTGACTCCCACCCCGACGACCCACCATCCGCGCCGCGCTTCGGCGTTCTTCGCTTACTCGCTCGACGGCCACCGTCACCTGCCTGAGATCGAGGAGTCGCTCTCGTCGATCGGCGCCCCGGCGGCCGGCCGGGTCGTCTTTCAGACGCATTCCGCCCCGCTGGTGCGCGGGATTTTCGCGACGGCCGCCGTCCCCCTTCAGACGCCTCTGGACAAAGCCGCTCTCCGGGCGGTGTACCGCGAGGCCTACGAGCGCGAGTTCTTCATCCGGCTGATGGACGGATCGCCGGACGTCTCGGCGGTCAAGGGAACGAACTTCGCCGACGTGGGCGTCGCGCCGTCCCGTGATGGAAGCGTCGCCAAGGTGTTCGTCGCGATCGACAACCTCGTCAAGGGCGCCGCGGGGCAGGCGATCCAGGCGATGAACATCCTGTTCGACCTTCCCGAGCCGACGGGATTGAAGATGACGGGGGTGTTCCCATGACGACCGTGTCCGCGCCGGCGACGGAGGTCTCTTCCTCCGAGCTCCCGACCTACACCCGCTGGCCGCTCACGATCGCTCGCGGCCAGGGCTCGACCGTGTGGGACGAGAAGGGTAAGTCGTACCTCGATCTCTACGGCGGGCACGCCGTCGCATCGACCGGGCATGCGCATCCGGACGTGGTTCGCGCGATTGCCGCGCAGGCGGCCACCCTTCTCTTCTATTCGAACGTCGTCGCGCTCGACGTGCGCACGCGCGCCGCGGATGCCATCGCCCGGCTCGCGCCGGCTCCTCTCTCGAAGGTCTTCTTCGTGAACTCGGGAACCGAGGCGAACGAGAACGCGATGCGGCTCGCGAGGCGCGCGACCGGCCGGGAAGATGTTCTCTCCTTCGACGGAGGCTTTCACGGCCGGACGGCCGACGCGATCTCGGCGGCGGGCCTTTCCAGGTATCGCGAGCTCGGACGACCGAACGTCCCCGGCCACCGGCTGGCGCCGTTTGGTGATCTCGCCGCGGCCGAAGCCCGGATGGATGAGCGAGTCGCGGCGATCCTGCTCGAGCCGATCCAGAGTCTCGCCGGCGTGATCTCCGGCTCGGCGGAGTACCTGCGCGGACTGCGCGCCCTCTGCGACCGGTTCGGCTCGAAGCTCATCTACGACGAGGTGCAGACCGGCTTCGGCCGGACGGGAACGTTCTTCTTCGCGGGACGGCACGGCGTCGTTCCAGATCTCGTCGCCCTGGCGAAGGGAATCGCGAGCGGCGTCCCCGCCGGCGCCGTGCTCGTGTCGGAAGAGATCGGATCCCGGGTGAAGCCCGAGGAATACGGGACGACCTTTGGAGGCGGCCCGCTCGCCTGCGCAGCGATCGAGGCGACCGTCCGCGTGATCGAGTCGGAGGATCTGCTCGGCAACGTTCGCCGCGGCTCCGAGCGCTTGCGGAAGGGCCTTTCCGCGATGCGCGGAGTAAAGGAGATCCGCGGCGAGGGATTCCTCCTCGGGATCGTCCTCGACCGGCCGGGCAAGCCCGTGCGGGAAGCGCTGCTCGCGCGCGGCATTCTCGTGGGCGGGAGCGACCTGCCGGACACCCTGCGCCTCCTGCCGCCTCTCGTGCTGACCGCCGAAGAGATCGATCTGTTTCTCGGGGTCATGCGGGAGGTCCTGTGAGGCATTTTTTGACGACCCGCGATCTGGCGTCTTCGGAGTTCGAGGCTCTGCTTGCGCGGGGCGAAGAATTCCGGGGGGGGGCGCTGTCGGCGTCGCTGCACGGTGCGCACGTCGGTCTCGTCTTCTTCAATCCCTCTCTCCGAACGCGCGTGTCGATGGAGATCGCGGTCTCGAAGCTCGGAGGCGTGCCGATCACGCTCTCGGTGGGCAGCGATGCCTGGGCGATGGAATACCGCGACGGCGCCGTGATGGACGGAGCCGCGGTGGAGCACGTGCGCGAGGGCGCCGGCGTTCTCGGTCGCTATTGTGATCTGCTGGCGGTCCGGTCGTTTCCCGAGGGGAAAGATTACGAGGCGGACCGCCGCGAGCCGGTTCTCTCCGCCTTCGCGAAATATTCAGGCGTGCCGGTCATCAACCTCGAGTCGCCCCTCGATCATCCCTGCCAGGCCATGGCCGACGCGATGACGATCCGCGAGCGCCTCGGAAAGCCGGCCGGCCGCAAAATCCTCCTGACGTGGGCATACCATCCGAAGGCGCTCCCGATGGCCGTGCCGAACTCGTTTCTCCTCGGTGCCTCGCGGCTCGGCGCCGACCTCGTGCTCGCGCGGCCGGAAGGTTACGAGCTCGACCTCGACGTGGTGCGCGCGGCGAAGCGCCTTGCCGAGGAGAGCGGAGGGAGGCTCACGGAAACGAACGATCTCGAGTCCGCCTACGACGGCGCCGAGGTGGTCTACGCGAAGTCGTGGGGCTCTCTCGCCGACTACGGTGATCCCGAATCCGAGCAGGGGCGGCGCAAGAAATTGCGCGACTGGCGCGTGACCGAGAGTCGGATGGCCCGCGGTAAGAACGCGATCTTCATGCACTGCCTCCCCGTGCGGCGTAACGTCGTCGTCGACGACGAGGTTCTCGATGGCCCGCGCTCCGTCGTGCTCGACGAGGCCGAGAACCGGCTCTATGCACAGCAGGCCATCCTCGAGTGGCTCGTGGAAGGAAAGGGTCGATGAAGGAGAGCGTGCCCGCCGCGGACGTCCCCACCCGCCCCTTCATCGGGATCGACGCCGACATCCTGCGCGAGGCTCTCCCGTACATCCGCCGTTTCAAGAACAAGACGTTCGTCCTGAAGATCTCGGGGAAGGTGACCGAGCGGCGGGACAATCTCTCCTCGCTGGCGGAGGAGATCGCCCTCCTGCATCAGGTCGGAATCCGGGTCACGGTCGTGCATGGAGGCGGAGCGCAGGCGACTCAGCTCTCGGAGCGGCTCGGCCTCGAGACGAAGCTCGTCAACGGCCGCCGCGTCACGGATGACGAGACCCTCGAGGTCGTCAAAATGGTCTTCGCGGGAAAGATCTCCGTCGAGATTCTCTCCGCACTGCGGGCGTTCGGAGTGCACGCGGTCGGCGTCTCGGGCATCGATGGAAACGTCGTGCTCGCGCACAAGCGGGCGAGGAAATCGATGATGAATCGCGAGACGGGCAAGCGCGAGATGATCGATTTCGGAAACGTCGGCGACGTGGTGGAGGTCGATCCGCGGCTCCTGACGACTCTCCTCGACGCCGGGTACCTGCCGATCGTTTCCCCGCTCGCTGCCGACGAGGAGGGAAACGTCTATAACGTCAACGCGGACGCGATCGCTTCGGCGCTCGCCGTCGCGCTCGCCGCGGAGAAGCTGATCCTGCTCTCGGACGTGCCCGGGGTGCTCGCGAACCCCGCGGACCCCGGGAGCCGGATCTCGCGGATGACCGCCGCCGAGGCGCGCAAGCTCGCGAAGAGCCCGGCCGTCACGGGCGGCATGGTCGCCAAGCTCGAGGAGATCTCGCGTGTCGTCGAGACGGGAGTCTCGGCGGTGCACATCGTCAATGGCAACCAGCGCAACGCGCTCCTCTCCGAGATATTCGGAGACAAGGGCAGCGGGACGATGGTCATTGGTTGAGGCGGAATCGAGTGATCGGGTGATTGGGTGATGGGATGTCCTGCAGGGCCGGGCGCGGCGAAGCGGGTCGCATGCCGGTGACAGCGGGAATGTCCGTGCTGAACCTCCTCGTGGAGCTCGTCGGGATCCGTTCGGTTTCGGGAGAGGAAGCTGCGGTTGCCGATCGGATCGCCGGTGTTCTTCGGGAGGGCGGTTTCGATCCCCGGCGGTCCGGCCGGAACGTCTGGGCACGGCGCGGCGAGGGCGGGCCGTGTCTCCTCTTGAACTCCCACGTCGACACGGTGCCAGCCGTCCAAGGGTGGACGGCCGATCCCTGGATTCCGCGCATCGAGGATGGCCGTCTCATCGGGCTCGGCGTGAGCGACGCGAAGGCTTCCGTCGCGGCGATGCTCGAGGCGTTCCTCACGGCGCCCCTCCCGGCGCGCGGCAGCCTGATCTTCGCGGCGACGTGCGACGAGGAGACCGGCGGGGAAGGACTGGAGGCGCTCGTGTCGTCGCTCGAATTCGACGCGGCGATCGTCGGCGAGCCGAACGGCTTCGCGCCCGCGGTCTCGCAGAAGGGCCTCGTCAAGGTGAAGCTCGTCGCCCGGGGCCTTGCCGGCCACGCCGCGCGTCCCCATCTCGCGGTGAACGCGATCGTGCGAGCCGCCGAAGACATCCTGGCGATCCAGGCGATGACGTTCGCGGCCGAGGATCCGTACCTCGGCCGTCCCACGGCCACGCCGACGCTCGTTCAGGGGGGCGTGCGCTCGAACGTCGTGCCCGACCGCTGCGAGGTCACGATCGACGCACGCACGATCGGGGCCTTCGACAATGACGCGATGATCGAGGCGATCCGCGCGGCGGTTTCTTCCGACGTGGAAGTTCTCTCGAACCGGTTGCGGCCCGTCGCCGGCGATCCGGGCTGGAAGATCGCCGCAGCGGCGTCCTTCGCCGCGGGAGGCGCCGCTCCGACCGGGTTCCCGAGCGTTTCGGACCTGGCGCATCTCGGGGGAAAGCCCGCCGTCGTGTTCGGTCCCGGGGAACCTCCGCAGTCGCACGCCCCGAACGAATCGATCGCCGTGGGCGATGTCGAGGCCGCGCCCGGCGTCTATCGCCGCGCGATCGCGGGGTATTTCGCATGACGAAGAGCAAGGTTCCCGCGCGCGGGCGGAAAGCGGCCGGGCCCGCCCGGGGGCGGAAGGCGCTGTGGGGCGCGGGGTTCTCGGAGGCCCCCGGCGAAGCTCTCGCGCGGCTCTCGGTCTCGCATCCCTTCGATCGCCGTCTCGCGGAAGTCGATCTGCGGGGGTCGCTCGCGCACGCGCGCGGGCTTCACCGTTCCGGGCTTCTCTCCCGCGCGGAGCTCGGCCGGATCCAGAGCGCGCTGCGCCGGATCGAACGGGAGACCGCGGACGGCCGTTTCCGATTCGAGGACGCGGACGAGGACGTGCACTTAAACGTCGAGCGGCGGCTGATCGAGCTCGCCGGAGAGGCCGGCCGGCGCATTCATGCGGGGCGTTCTCGAAACGACCAGGTCGCTCTCGACCTGCGCCTCTGGACGCTCGGCGCCATCGATCGGGCCGACGCGGCGCTGCGGCACCTCGGAGTCGCCATCCTCGACCGGGCGGAGGAGTATCTCGAAGGCGGCGTGATCGTGGCGGCGCGGACGCACATGCGCAGCGCTCAGCCCGTACTGCTCGCGCACGTGTTCCACGCCTACGTCGAGATGTTTATGCGGGACGTCGGACGCCTTCTGGACGCGCGGGTCCGGGCCGCCGTTTCTCCCCTCGGATCCGGAGCGTGCGCGGGCTCGACTCTGCCTCTCGACCGTGCCGGCGTCGCCCGCGAGCTCGGGCTCCCGGCGGTCACGGCGAACAGTCTCGACGCCGTGTCGGACCGGGACTTCGCCGCGGAATTCGAGTCGGCGGCCGCGATCGCGATGGTCCATCTCTCCCGGCTATCCGAGGACCTGGTTCTCTGGACGGGCGAAGAATTCGCGCTCTTTCGCCTCTCGGACCGCACGGCCACCGGGTCTTCGATGATGCCCCAGAAGAAGAATCCGGATTCCCTCGAGCTCACGCGAGGCAAAACGGGAAGGGCGATCGGCAATCTCGTCGCGACGCTCACGGCCCTGAAAGGCCTGCCGCTCTCCTACAACCGCGACCTGCAGGAGACGCAAGAGCCGCTCTTCGACACGGCCGAGACCCTCGAGAACGGTGTCGCGGCTCTCACGGAGGTGATCGAGGGACTGTCGCTGCGGCCGGAGAGCGAACGGCCGTCGATCGATCCGTCCTCCCTCGCGACCGACGTCGCGGAAGAGCTCGTGCGGCGAGGCGTCCCGTTCCGCACGGCGCACGAAGAGACCGCGCGCTGGAGTCGAGTCGCGGCGGAAGGCCGCCGGGATCTTCGCGAGGTCGTGTGGACCGAAGTGCCGGAGCTGCGTTCCTTTGCCGAATCCCTCTCGCCGGAGTCCTCGGTGCGGCTGCGTGACGGCATCGGCGGCACGTCCCCGCGCCGGGTTCGGGCCGCACTCCGCCAGGCCCGAAGATCGCTCTCGCGCTGAGCCCTGCGGGCGGCATGGGTAGGATGGCGGAATGATCGAGCCGTTGACGCTGCCTGCAAGGGACGCCGATATCCGGGATCTCGCCCGCCTCCTCGTCGATGCGGTGGAGTCCGGAGCAGCGGTCAGCTTTCTCGCACCGCTCACGCTCGAGCGCGCCGAGGTGTGGTGGCGGGGGATTCTCGCGGCATCTGCCCCGGGCGCCGTCATCCTCGTCGCTCGCGATGGCGAAGGAATCGCCGCGACGGTCCAGCTCCAGCCGGCGTGGGCACCCAACCAGCCGCATCGAGCGGACGTCGTGAAGCTGCTGGTCCACCGGCGAGCTCGGGGCGCCGGTCTCGGAACGACTCTCATGCGGGCGATCGAGGAAGCCGCGCGCCTTGCCGGCTTCCGCCTCCTCACGCTGGACGCGAAGCAGGGGACGGTGGCGGAAAGCCTCTACCGCCGCCTCGGGTGGACGGCCGCCGGCGTCATTCCACGATACGCGCTCGATCCGGACGGCACCCCGCACGGGGCCGTGGTGTTCTACAAGGAGCTGGACGGAGCCGCCGATCCCCGTCTCCGCTGATCCTCACCGAAACCCCCATTCCGCCTCGCCGTCGGCGCACCGCCGCGTTCTCGCTGGAGTATTCTGGCCCCCCGTATTCGGCTTCCGAGGAGGTCTTCATGGGTCGACGCGCTGATTTACTGGCGGATCGCATCGAGGAAGGGGCCACCGGTCTGGCCGCCTTCGTGGAAGTGCTGTCGGATGCGGAGTGGAACACGCCCATGGCGAGCGGGAGCGACAGGCGAACGGTCGGCGTCATCGTGCACCACGTCGCGAGCGTCTACCCGATCGAGGTCGATCTCGCAAAGGCGGTGGCCGCGGGCAAGCCGGTCACGGACGTGACGTGGGAGGCGGTCGCCGCCATGAACTCGAAACACGCCGGCGACCAGGCCGCGGTGAGCAAGGCCGCCGCGCTCGAGCTCCTGACCCGCAACAGCCGGCAGGCGGCGACCGCGGTTCGGGCGTTCACGGACGAAGAGCTGGATCGAGCGGCGCCGTTCTCGCTCTCCTTCGGCGCGCCGGTCACTTCGCAGTTTGTCCTGGAAGACCACGCCGTGCGCCACAGCTGGCACCACCTCGCCGGCATCCGCAAGGCCCTCGGCCGTTGATCCCGCGGCAATGACGATTCCGGAGAGCACGCTCGCGAGTCTCGCGGCGATGCCGGACCGGCTCGCGGCTGCCTTGCGACGGATTCCCGAGAACCGCCGAGGTTGGGAGCCTCCTTCGTGGGAGGGGATACCGGGGGAGAAGTTCCCCGCTCTGGGGCAGGTCTGCCACGTGCGGGATATCGAGCGCGACGGATACCACGTGCGGTTCGCGCGGATGGTGGCGGAAGAAAACCCCTCGCTCGTCTCGCTCGACGGGTACGCGCTCGCCATTGAGCGAAGGTACGACGCGGCGGATCCCGAGGAAGCGCTCGATGCGTTCCGCCATGCCAGGCGAGGAACCGTCGATCTTCTGCGGACCCTCTCGCCGGAGCAGCTTCGGCGCCGCGGTACGTTCGGCGAGTACGGCGCGCTCACGCTGCGATCCCTCGTTCACTACCTGGCGAGCCACGACCTGCAGCACCTGGCGTGCATGGAGTGGCTGCTGGGGCAGGTGCACGCGGCGGGTGAGATCCGCGCTTGAGAGCCTGAGGCCGGAAGGCCGGAAGGCCTGAAGGCCTGAAGGGGCAAGCCCTCGCGGCCTGGGAGACGGAGAGTGGAAAGACGCGGTCCGCCCCGCGGGGCCGGCTGTATCATGCAAGGATCAGCGGTACGCAACGCATAAGCCTCCGCGTACGTCTTCCCCCGTGTGTCGCGACCGTCCACGCCCTTCATGTCCAACAGGAGATCTTTCATGAGCAAGCGCCGTCTTCGAACTTCCTTCCTTCTGACGTTTGGAGCGGCTCTTCTTGCCGCCTCCGTTTCCTTCGGCGCCTCCCCGGAGCCGTGCCAGGTCCTCACCGCCACGACGTGGGGCGGGATCATGGGCTACGCGGCGAAGGCCACTCCCGGCGAAATGAATTGCACCTACGAGGGCGCGAACAAGGCCGGCGGAGGACAGTTCCGGATCATGGCCGTGGCGGCCTCGAACGCCGAAGCCGAGGCGACACTGAAGCGGATGCGCGAGCACCAGGCGAGAACGGGCCGCGCCGCGGGCCTTTCGGTGTTCGATTCGCAGGGGCCGGTCGTTTTCTCGATCAACCTGTTCCAGCACGAGGCCACGGAAGGGTCTGCCGCGCAGCTGCAGAAGCTCGCCGCGGCCGCGAAGCAGCATTTGGCGAAATAGTTGTCCGTCATCGAATCTCCGTTCCCCGGTTACCGTTCTGTTCATCAGGTACCGGGAGCGGAGAGCGCGCATCCGAATGGAAAATGGGAAACCTGACAACGGAGACCGGCTTGCCTCCGCCTGTCCGCACCGACCGTATCGACCTGATCGCGACGACCCTCGACCACCTCGAGGCGGAGCTGGTTTCTACGAAGGCCCTCGGCGTTCTGCTCGAGGCGACGGTGCCGGAGAGCTGGCCGCCCGGCGAGTACGACCGGTCCGCCATCGAGTTCTTCCACGCGCGGCTCACGGAAAATCCCGGGGCGGCCGGCTGGTACGGCTGGTACGCCCTGCTGCGGCCGGCGAGGGGCGAGATCGCCAGCCTGATCGGCGGCGCCGGTTTTCTCGGACCTCCGGGACCGGACGGGATCGTCGAGATCGGGTATTCGATCGCGCCGGAGTTCCAGGTCCGCGCCTTCGCGACCGAGATCGTTCAGGCGCTGACGGCGCACGCTCTCGAAATCGCCGGGGTCTTGCGCGTGATCGCCCACACGAGCTCGACGAACGCCGCGTCGATTCGCGTCCTGGAGCGGTGCGGATTCGAGCGCGCCGGCCAGGGCGGTGAGCCGGGGACCATCCGGTTCGAGACTGCTCTCCGGTGTGCATGAGAGCTCGTGCCGCCGATAGAGTCAGGGCTAGTTCGGAAAACAGAAGCAGGAGGCTACCGATGACCCGACGGAACCATGTCTCGTGCGGCAATGCGCCGCGGCCCCCGCATTTGGGCGTGCTCGGACTGTCGCTCCTGATGGCTTTCTTCGCGAGCGCAACGGCCTCTCGCGCCGATGGCCCGGCGGAGCTCGCCGGTCTCGACGCTCTATATCCGTCGCTCGACGCCCTTTATTGCGACCTTCACCAGACTCCGGAGCTTTCGCTCCATGAAGAAAAGACGGCGGCGAAAATGGCGTCCCGCCTCCGGGGCCTCGGCTTCGAGGTGACCGAGCATGTGGGCGGATTCGGGGTCGTCGGCGTCCTCCGAAACGGCACGGGCCCGACAGTCATGGTCCGGACCGAGATGGACGCGCTGCCCGTGAAGGAGCAGACCGGACTCGCCTATGCCAGCACCGTGACGACCCGGAACGCCGCCGGCGAATCCGTACCCGTGATGCACGCGTGCGGCCACGACATCCACATGGCGTCGTGGATCGGAGCGGCGACGCTGCTCGCGAGGACCCGGGACCGGTGGCGCGGAACCCTGGTGTTCGTCGGCCAGCCCGCGGAGGAGATGCTCCAGGGCGCGGAGCTCATGGTCCAGGCCGGCTTGATGACGCGCTTTCCGAAGCCGGACTTCGTTCTCGCCATGCATGACACGCAGGTTCTGCCTTCCGACCAGGTCGGGATCGTCGCCGGACCGGCGTCGGCCGCTTCCAACGCCGTCGACGTCACGTTTTACGGGAAGGGCGGTCACGGCGCGGCACCTCATCGGACGATCGATCCGCTGCTGATCGCCGCGAGGGCGGTCGTGACACTGCAGACGATCGTCTCGCGGGAGGTCAATCCCTTCGATCCGGCGGTCGTCACGGTTGGAACATTCCACGCGGGGACCAAACGCAACGTCATTTCGGACGAAGCGAAAATCGAGCTGACCGTCCGCTCCTTCAAACCAGAAGTCCAGAAGCAGCTTCTTGCAGCGATCGAACGGATCGCGAAGGCGGAGGCGGCTGCGGCGCGCGCTCCCCGCGAGCCTTCGGTGGTAGTCGATGCGCGGGAGGCCTCCGAGGTCGTATTCAACGACCCCGCGCTGGCCGCCCGTCTCTCGACGGCCCTGCGTCGCGGTCTGGGCGACGCGAGCGTCGGATCCGTCGAGCCGACGAGCACCTCCGAGGACTTCGGCGTCCTCGGCCGGGTCGCCGGCGTTCCCTCCGTGCAGTTGCGCCTCGGCTCCGTGGATCCGGCGGAGTTCGCCCGGGCGAAGGCGGAAGGGAAGATGCTGCCCGGGCCCCACAGCTCGCTTTTCGCGCCGGACCGGGGCCGCACAATCCGCACCGGAGTCGCCGCGCTCACGCTCGCGATCCTGGAGCTCGCCGGCCGGCCGGCCGGTGGCTCCTGAACCGCCGGCAAGCGTGTCCGTTCAGCGCGTTCGCCTCCTCGGCCTCGGGCTGACCGTCGGGATGCTGGTGTCGTTAGGGCGGTCGCCGTCATTCACGGGTCGATGAATCCCATTACGCACGCCCTCGCAGCCTGGTGTCTGGCGGAAGCGGCACCGCAGCTCCGGAATCGCGAACGGGGAATCGTCGTCCTGGCGGGGATCGCACCGGACGTGGACGGCCTCGGCATCGTGCCGGAGGTACTGACGCGAAACGGTTCGCATCCATTGCTCTGGTGGAGTGAGTATCACCATCTGCTCGCGCACAATTTCGCGTTTGCCTGCTTCGCCGCCGCGGTCGCTGCGCTTTGCTCCCGGGCGAAACGCCGGCTCACGGCGCTGCTCGCGTTTCTCGCGGTCCACCTTCATCTGCTCGGCGATCTGGCGGGATCGCGCGGCCCGGACGGATATTCCTGGCCCATTCCCTACCTGTACCCATTCTCCCGTTCGCCCGAACTCGTCTGGGCTCACCAGTGGAAGTTGAATGCCTGGCCGAATGTCGTTCTCACGCTGATTCTCCTGTTCGTCTGCTTTGCCCTGGCGTGGAAGCGGGGATATTCGCCTCTCGTTCTCATTTCCTCGCGAGCCGATCGGTCCTTCGTCGGCGCGCTGCGCGGCCGTTTTCCGCGCCGGGTCTCCGCACGGGTGAATCGATGAGCATTCCGACGAGCCTCCGGATCCGGGCGGTCGTGTTCGTGATCCTGGGGGCTGCCGGGCTCGCCGTCGGAGCCTGGCCGGCCATCTCCCCGCCGGGTCTCGGCGTCCTGGTCGGATGGACATTTTTCCTCCTTGCGGGAACGGCTTTGAGCAGTGCGAGCCAGGCCGCCCTGGCGCTTCGAGGCATCGTCGGGAAACAGGTTCGCGTCGAGATCCGAGGAGTTCCGCTTCCGCCGCCGGGAGAGCCCCCATTTGAGATCGTGTCCGTAGGAGCTCTGGGTGCCGGGATTCGGTTTCACCTGAGACCCGTCTCCGGCGGCCCGAGGCGACTGCTCATCCTCAAGGTGGCGCAGCCCGGCCCCGCGAGCGTCGGGGAGGACCGCGTCGAGATCCGCGGGGCCGCATATGTGAGCTGGGCGGGCACGAGGCTGGCGCTCGAGCCCGGGGACGGCACGCCGAGCGTGGCGCTGATCGTCATGTCCGGAGATCGCGCGCCCGGATAGTCATTCCCGGGACCAGACGACTCGTGCGGCTATGCGGACCGAAGGCCATGGGCTCGCTGTTCCGGGGTCGCGATGTAAATGGCGGATCTCCGGCGAGGCGGGAAACCGGTGGCTCCAGCGAGCGCGGCCCCTCTGCGTCGAACCGCCGCGCTACGGTTCTCACGACCGACGCTAGAATGGGTGGGGCGAAGCACGAGCTTCCCGGAAACCGACGCGAGGAATTCATGGTCGAGCTGCAGAAATGGGAAATCGATTTCTCGGCGCCCCGGGCGAAAGAGGGAGCGCGCCTCCTCGCTTTCGGCCGCGTTTCGGAGGCGACCGCGGTCTTTCAGGCGGCGGTGCAGGAGGCTCCCGAATCCCCGGCCGCGCACTACAACCTCGCGATTGTTCATCAGGCCGGCGGGAAGGGCGATCTCGCGCGGGCGGGATACCGGGAGGCGCTTCGTCTCGATCCCGGGTTCGCGCGCGCGACGTTGCAGCTGAAGTCTCTCGAAGCCGGCGCCGACGCGTGAAGGCCATGCGTTGGAACACCCTGCACGCACTCTGAGCACATCATCCCGTCCCTCGGTCACGGGACCTCGCAAAAGAAATCGAAACCCGCCGACGAGGAGGATCGCCGCATGAGCCAGCCCCAGGCGCCCGCCATGAAGGGCCGCGCGACCGGCACTTTCGAAGTGACGATGAGCCCGCAGCCTCCCTACGAAGCAGGAGACGGCATCGCGCTCTCGCGGATCTCGATCGAAAAGAAATTTCATGGCGCGCTCGAGGGGACGAGCCGCGTCGAGATGCTGAGCGCGGGCACGGGTGTGGCGGGGTCCGCCGGATACGTCGCGATCGAGCGCGTGCACGCCTCTCTGGAGGGCCGGGCCGGAAGCTTCGTCCTTCAGCACAGCGGCACCATGACGCGGGGCAAGCCTCATCTCTCCGTGAGGGTGGTGCCGGACTCGGGTACGGCCGGGCTGACCGGCATCTCGGGAGCCCTGACGATCGACATCCGGGAAGGCCAGCACTTCTACACGTTCGACTACTCGTGGGACGAGGCGTCGTAGAGCCGGCCCGCGGAAATGCAAGCGGACGCGGAGGACAAGAAGGGGAAAACGTCACGAGAAGAGCGGGAGCCGACCCGGGACGAATGGGTGGCCCGGCGAGGTTGCGGGCTCATGTTCTACCTCGCCGGAATCCTGGTCGCGGCTGCCTGGTCCTTCCGCATGAACCACTCGCTCCTGCTCGGAGCGCTGCACGGATCGTTGTCATGGCTGTATGTCGTGTATCGCCTGTTGTTCGCGTGACGGGTCCCTCCCTTGAGCGGCGCGCGATGGCCTTTCGAACACATGAGGTGACTCGATGCCTGTCTCGGCAGCCTTTGCGGAAAGCAATCGGACGCAGACGGAGCGCCTTCGGACGTTCATCGCCCGCCTGACGCCGGCCATGCTCGCGGTTCCCCTCCCGAACGGCTGGACCGTCGCGGGCGCGCTGGCGCATGTCGGATTCTGGGACCGGCAGCGGCTCTTCCTGATGCGGCGCTGGGCGGCCGGGGGAGAGGCCACGGGAGCGTATGACGGCGACGTTTTCAACGGCGCCCTGCAGCCTCTGCTCGAGTTGATTCCGCCGGAGCGGGCCGCGGAGGCCGCCCTGCGCGCGGCGGAGGAAGTGGACGCGCTGCTTCTCGAGGTCCCCGACGAAGTCGTGCGGTCGGCGCTCGCGCGCCCGGACGCGCCGAACCTCGACCGCGGATCGCATCGGGCCCACCACCTCGACCGGATCGAGCAGGCCCTCGCCGCCGCCGGGTTCGCTCCGTCTCCGAGCGCCGCAGCCGGTTAGGAGGCCTTCGCCCCCTTCGCCGGCGCCTTCTTCCCGATGCTCTGGATCGCCTTGGCGACGGCGTCCGGCAGATCCTTCGCCTCCATCTCCGGCGAATTCTCGATTTCTTTCCAACCGTGGGCGGCCAAGGCTTTCAGCTCCGGCAGGGCGGCGCGGGCGCCCGGTCCGATTGCGGCGAGCGCATTGGCGGCGAAGACGCGAAGGTAAATCTCCTTGCCGTGCAGCAGGCGCGCCACCGCGGCCGTCGCGGGCGCGGCCTTCGGGCCGATCTTCTCGACCGAGAGCACGGCGACCTTCCGGACGTCGTGGACCTTGTCGGCGAGAGCCTTCGTGAGCAACGCGACCGTGCCGGGCACATCCGCTCCCCATTCTCCGAGCGCCGTGGCCGCCGATCCGCGAACTCCTTCGACGGGATCGGAGAGAGCGCGTTCGATCGCGGATTTGAGGGCGGGAACGGCGCGCACGCCGCGCGGGCCGAGAGCGCCGATCGCGGCGACGGCATTTGCGCGCACGGATTCCTGCGTGTCGGCGGCTGCGCTGGCGAGCATCGTGCCGAGCTCCTGCACCGTCTCGGGCGGCGCGCCGCTCGAGAGTCCCACGAGACTTCGCGACGCGCTTTCGCGAGGCTCGTTTTCCGCGTCGGTCAAGACATGCGTGAGGGCCCGGATGACCGCGGCGGTCGGAGGCTTGGCCTCGGCAAGGCCTCCCGCGGCGAACCGGCGAACGAGCGGCTCCTTGTCCGCGAGAGCCTCGACGAGCAGGTTGACCGCCTCGGGGGATTTCGACGCCCGATGCCCGAGCTCTTCGGCGGCATTCAGCCTCGTCAGCAGTTCGGGGTCGTGGAGCGACTTGCGGAGGTCCGCCATGGTCCTGTTTGCCGGGACGACCACGGTTTCGCTCGCCGGCGGCTGTTTCGCCGGCTCTTTCGGAGCGGGCGTCCCGCCGGTGCTCTGGCAGGAGGCAACCCCGATCACGGCTGCGGCGAGGAGAGGCATGGCGGACCAGCGCAGGATCGATCGCATGGAAGTCCTTTCGGAAAGGCGGAAGCCGCCGGCCGGCGAGTGCGCCGGAGGTGTTCCGATCGCTGTCCTCGAGTCTATCGCTTTCGGCGCGATTTCGGCCTGCCGCGGCCTTATGCTTCAGGGCTTCATGGCTCGCGCGACATGACGGAAATACGGACGGAGCGGCTGCACATGCGGCTCTTCCGGGCGGAAGACTTCGAGGCGCATGCCCGCATCAATGCCGATCCGGAAGTCATGCGTTTTCTTCCCCCGGGTCCGATGACGCGCGTCGAATCCTGGAGGCAGATGGCCCAGTACGTGGGGCACTGGCAGCTGCGCGGCTACGGGATGTGGGCGGTCATCGAGCGGTCGACCGGCGAGCTCGTCGGTCGAATCGGCCTCTTGAACCCGGAGGGCGGGCTCGGTTTCGAGGTCGGTTGGGCGCTCGCCCGTTCCGCCTGGGGGAAGGGGCTTGCCCTGGAGGGGGCGCAGGCGGCGGTGCGGCACGCGTTCACGGCCGTCGGCCGCGACCACGTCATCGCGGTGATCCATCCGGAGAACGAGAGGTCGATCCGCGTCGCGGAGCGCCTCGGCGGCGCGTTCGAGCGCGAGGCTCATGCGTCCGGTGCTCCGGTCTCGATTTACCGGATTGCGCGCAATCCCGAAGTCTCGCCGCCGTCACACGAGTACTCATCAGGGCCGACTCCCGGAGGGTCCATGGCAACCGGCATCGCGGATCGTTTGAAAGAGCTCGGCATCGAGCTGCCTCAACCGAGCTCTCCCGGCGCGAACTACGTTCCATTCGTGCGGACCGGAAACCTGATCTTTCTGACGGGCCAGCTCTCGCAGTGGAACGGGGAGCGCCGCTTCGTCGGCAAGCTCGGGCGAGAGTTCGGAATCGAAGAGGGGATACAGGCGGCTCGTCTCTGTGCGTTGAATCTCCTCGCGCACGTCAGGTCGGCCCTCGATGGCGATCTCGACCGCGTGGTCCGGTGCGTGCGTGTTGCGGGGTTCGTCAATTCGACGCCGGACTTCCTGTCGCATTCGCAGGTCGTCAACGGCGCGTCGGACCTGTTCGTGGACGTGCTCGGAGACGCTGGACGTCACACGCGCATGGCCGTCGGCGTCGCGGCGCTTCCCTACGACGTGGCTGTCGAGGTCGAAGCGGTGTTCGAGATCCGATGACGGGTCAGACGGCGGGGCGGCCGGTCCCCACGAAAGAAGACAGCGTGTGGCGGCTCCGCTCGGACCTCCTCTGGGCCCGCGCTCTACTCTGGATGGCCCGGTCCGGCCAGGGAGGCCGCGAGCCCCGGCGCGGCGTTCACCTTTTCCTCGCCGATCGCTACGGCCGCCTGGCCCGCCACTGTTCCGCCCGCGGCGCGCACGTCCAGGCCCGCCGTCTGGAGCGCCGCTTCGCCTTTCACTACAGGGCCGGATCCCGGCCCGGCGGGCCGGATTCCGTGGCGTCCGCGATGGCGATGGCCGTCCCGCCCGAGCCGCCGGAAGACGCGCTCGCGCCGGGGACCGGGGACGGAAGCGCGCCGGACGACGCCGCCTGATCGATCGGGGTCCGTCGCCGCCGGGGTAAGATTGCTCCGGTTCCCGACACATCCAGGGTTGGCGCGTTCGAAAAACTGTTTCCGTTCCGGCGTAGCGCACCGGCGATCCGCTCCGGCTGCGCGCGGCGAGTCGAAAGGAGAGCTCATGGCGTCCACCAGGCCTTCTCTGTACATGGGAATGACGTACCACAACCTTCTGGCGCCGCTCCACGACGGAACCCTCTCGGTGGTTCCAATCGATCGTTATCTGAACGCCGGCATTACCAACAATCCGACGCACGCGCGTGCGGTCCGAGCGCACGGGGAGAAGGATCTGCTCCTGGGGAAAATCTCGGAAGCGCTCGGCCACCCTGGCACTCCGCCCTCTTCCTTCGTGCTCGATGGCCGGATGGTGGCTCGCGCCGACCTCCAGAGGACGTTCTCCGGCAAGGGATCGCCCGCCCAGATCCGCACGACCCTGTGGGTCGCATCGAAATTCGGCCGGCTGACTTCGCATACCGCGCGCACGTATACCGACAATTACATCGGGCTCGATTGCAACGGTTTCGTGGGCAACTACTGGGGAATGGACGCAAACACGGAGATCGATGCGTACGACAAGAATCCGCGCCGGGATCCGAAGACGATCGAGGTGGGAGACGCTCTGATCTTTTATCATCGCGGAGGCGGAAGCCCATTTCACATCGCGGTCATCGACGATCTTCAGATCATCGGGACGGACAAGATCGCGTTGACGATCGTGCAGTCCGCCGGCCTCGAGCTCGGGCTCGAGCGCAAGGAATATGGCGTGCAGACGCTCCAGAAGTACGACAAGGACAAGCTCTTCATCACGCCCGCCGCGGACTGGGTCGTCCACGTCGTCGCCGGACCCGTGAAGTCCACCCCCAATTACTGATTTCGAATCGGAGATCCCGAGCGCTGAGAAACGAGGATTTCCGCGAAGAGCGTGGCGGTAGTATTCGCCCCGTGACGCTTCCGGTTTCCTTCCACCCCGCGGTGGCCAGGTGGTTCTCTTCGCGATTCGGCGAGCCGACCGCCCCGCAGCGCGACGGCTGGCCGAATATCCGGGAGGGCCAGCACACTCTGATCGCCGCTCCCACCGGCTCGGGCAAGACTCTCGCCGCGTTTCTCTCCGCGATCGACGCTCTCGCGCGGCAGGGAGCCGGTCTCGTGGACGAGACGGCTGTCCTTTACGTCTCGCCGCTCAAGGCGCTGTCGAACGACGTGCGGAAGAACCTCGAGGGGCCTCTCGGCGAAATCCGCGCGCTCGATCCGTCGATCCCCGAGATTCGCGTCTCCGTCCGCACCGGCGATACGCCCGCCGCTGAGCGCGCGGCCATGGCCCGCCGTCCGCCCCATATTCTCGTCACGACGCCCGAGTCTCTCTACCTGCTTCTGACGAGCGAGAGCGGGCGAAACGTCGTGCGAACCGTCCGCACCGTCATCGTCGACGAGATTCATGCGCTCATCCGGGACAAACGCGGCAGCCACCTGGCGCTCTCGCTCGAACGGCTCGAGGCGCTGGCCTGTCACCCGATCCAGCGCGTCGGCCTCTCCGCGACGCAGAAGCCGCTGGAAGCGGTCGGCCGCTTCCTGACGGGGACCGGACGTTGCGCCCTGGTCGACGCGGGCACGTTTCGCGAGCTCGACCTCGCAATCGAAATCCCGCCGTCGTCGCTCTCGACCGTGTGCTCGCACGAACAGTGGGAGGAGATCTACGAGCGGATCGCCGAACTCGTTCGGGCGCATCGCACGACACTGGTTTCGTGAATACCCGGAAGATGGCGGAGCGGATCGCGGGCCAGCTCTCCCGGATCCTCGGCGATGAGGCCGTGACGAGCCATCATGGGAGCCTCTCCCGGGAGCGGCGGCTCGACGCGGAGGAGCGGCTGAAGGCGGGCCGGCTGCGGGCTCTCGTCGCGACGGCTTCGCTCGAGCTCGGGATCGACATCGGCGACGTGGACCTCGCGATCCAGGTCGGGGCTACGCGGTCGATCGCGACGCTCCTGCAGCGGGTCGGGCGTGCCGGCCACGCTTTGCGCCGCGTTCCGAAGGGCCGGCTGTTCCCCCTGACGATGGACGAGCTCGTCGAGGGCGCGGCGCTGCTTTCGTGCGTTCGCGCCTCACTCCTCGACCGGACCCCGGAAGCGTCGCGCCCGCTGGACATCCTCGCCCAGCAGATCGTCGCCGCGTGCGTGGCGGAAGCCTGGAGCGAAGGTGATCTCTTCGAGCGGATGCGGCGCGCGTGGCCCTACCGGGACCTCTCACGGCAGGAGTTCGACGAGGTCGTCCAGCTCCACACGCGCGGCCGCGGAGCGCTCCTGCACCGCGACGGCGTGGGGGGACGCCTCATGGCCACGCGCCGAGCCCGCCTCGCCGCGCTTCTGTCCGGAGGCGCGATTCCCGACAACGCCGACTACCAGGTCCGTCTCGAGCCCGAGGGGACCCTCGTCGGAACGGTGAACGAAGACTGGGCGATCGAGTCGAACCGCGGCGACGTTTTTCAGCTCGGTAACGCGTCGTGGCGCATTCTCCGCGTGGAGACGGGAGTGGTGCGCGTGGCCGACGCGAAAGGCCAGCCGCCGTCCATCCCGTTCTGGCTCGGTGAGGCGCCCGGCCGCACGCGCGAGCTCGCGGCCGCGATCGCGACGCTGCGCGAATCGTGCCGGGAGGGCGAGCCGGACACCGGAACGCTGCGCGAGGCCTGCGGGGAGGGCCTTCCCGAAGGAGCGGCGATCCAGATCGCCGAGTACGTCGAGGCGGGGCGCCGGGCGCTCGGCGCGGTACCCACGCAGACGTGCGTGATCCTCGAGCGGTTCTTCGACGAGAGCGGGGGCATGCAGCTGGTGCTGCACGCGCCTTTCGGCTCCCGGATCAATCGTGCCTGGGGGCTCGCCCTGCGCAAGAAGTTCTGCGTCGGATTCGGATTCGAGCTGCAGGCGGCGGCCAACGAGGAAGCGATCGTGTTGTCGCTCGGGACGCAGCACAGCTTTCCTCTCGAGGAAGTCTTCGACTATCTCCATCCCGACACGGCGCGCGAGGTACTGATCCAGGCGCTGCTTCCCGCTCCCATGTTCGAGACGCGGTGGCGGTGGAACGCGCAGCGCTCACTTCTCCTGGAGCGGTCCCGGGGAGGCAAGCGCGTTCCTCCGAACCTGCTGCGGATGCGCGCGAACGACCTCCTCGCGGGAGCGTTTCCCCAGGTTCTCGCCTGCCCCGAGACTCTTCCGGGCGGACCGATCGAGGTCCCGTTCGAGCATCCCATCGTCCGCCAGACGATCGAGGACTGCCTCACCGAGGCGATGGACGTGGACGGATTTCTGGACGTTCTCCGCGGGTTGCGGGAGGGCCGCATCGCGCGGCTCGCGATCGATACCGTCGAGCCGTCCGCGTTCGCCCGCGGGATCCTGAGCGCACAGCCCTACACGTTCCTGGATGACGCGCCCCTCGAGGAGCGCCGCACGCAGGCCGTCTTGTCACGGCGGATCCTGGACGGCCGAACGTCGGATGAAATCGGTGCGCTCGATCCGGAAGCGATCGAGCGCGTTCGCGAGGAAGCGTGGCCATCGCCGGAGAACGCGGAGGAGGTTCACGAAGCGCTGCTGTGGATGGGCTATGTGACGCTCGCGGAGATCGGGAACTGGCAGCCGTGGATCGACGAGCTCGCGGCGCGTTGCCGAGTGATCCGGGAGGGCGATCGATTCTTCGCGGCGGAGGCCTCGCGGGATCCCAAGGCGATGCTTCGGGGGCGTCTCGAAGCCCTCGGTCCCGTTTTCGCCGACGCGGTGGAGCTGCCGCTCTTCCTCGCGCTCGAAGCCGAGGGTTCGGTCCTGCGGACTCGGATCGCCGGGCGAGAAGCGTGGTGTGATCGCCGGCTGCTCGCCCGGATTCACCGCGCGACGATCGACCGGCTTCGCCGGGAGATCGAGCCCGTCAGCGCGGCGCAGTTTCTCCGTTTTCTCGCGTGCTGGCAGCACGTGGATCCCGGCTACCGCCTCGAGGGACCGCGAGGGGTCGCGCAGGCGGTCGCGCAGCTCGCCGGATTCGACGTTCCGGCCGCCGCCTGGGAGGCGAACGTGCTTCCGGCCCGCGTCCGCGGGTACAAACGGGAATGGCTCGATCAGCTGACCCTCTCGGGCGAGGTCGCCTGGGGACGGCTCTGGGGCGCGGCGGCGGGACCGATACGACGCGCGCCCGTCTGTCTGGTCCCGCGCGCCGAGATGGAAGAGTGGATGTCGCTCGCGCGGGTCGGGATCCCGACGGAGCCGACGGACGACGAGGGCGCGCTGCTCGGAGTCCTCGATCGCCGCGGTGCCATGTTCTTTCCGGATCTCGCGCGCGCGGCGGAAATCTCGCTCTCTCTTGCCGAGGAAGCGCTCTCCCGCCTGATTGCCCTCGGGAGGGTGACGTGCGACTCCTTTTCCGGGCTGCGATGGCTGATCGTTCCGGCGTGGAGGCGGAAGGCGGTCGGTCTCGCCGCCGGCCGATGGAGCGCTCTTCCCCGGGAACCCGATGCGCCGTTCTCTTCGGCGCAAGCCGAGTTTGTCGCGAAGCGGATGCTGGCGCGGACGGGAGTCGTGTTCCGCAAGACGATGGCGCGCGAGAAACAGCCGCTCCCCTGGCGCGACGTCGCGCGGGCGCTCCGCCAGCTCGAAGCCCGAGGAGAGATCCGCGGCGGCCGCTTCGTCGCCGCGTTCGACGGGGAGCAATACGCCCTCCCGGAAGCCGTCTCGCTCCTCCGCGAGGTTCGGAGGCGGGAGAACGTTGCGGAGGAGACGCCGTCGCTCCACGTTTCGGCCGCCGATCCGTTGAACTTCCGCGGGATTCTCACGCCCGACGAACGGGTATCGCCCGCTGCGCGGCGGCAGGTGCTGGTGGCCTAGGTTTCGCGCGTTGCGGAGGCGAATCGGCGCGTGAGAGAGCGATCGGCCGCTCGATCGAATCTCGCGATCTCGCGATCTCATGATCTCGCGATCGATCGAACTATCCGGGAATCGAGCAATCGGAATATGGGTTGGGCCGCCCGACTCTCTGCGCCCGCGGGCGAGGGGAGACCGGGCAAAGACGACGCGGGACTTCATTCGTTTCCCGTTTTCCGTCTCCCATTTCCCGATCCCACGCACGGGGCCGCCCCTCACCCCCGCCCTTTCCCGCCGGGAGAGGGAGAAGATGCGGCCGACTGTCCGGCGGCACGGCCCGTGGCCCAGGCCCACAGGAAGTTGTAGCCCCCGATCGGGCCGAACGCATCGAGCGCCTCGCCGCAGATGAACAGGCCAGCGTGCTTGCGGCTCTCCATCGTTCTGGGGTCGACCTCGGAGAGAGCGACGCCGCCTCCCGTGATCTCCGCTTTCGCGTAACCTCCGTGGCCGGTCCACGGAAGCTCGCCGCGCAGGAGGGTCTCGACGAGACGA
>JBBSEW010000003.1:0-121697 GCA_038239305.1 Thermoanaerobaculia bacterium
CCGCGATGGGTATCGGGGCGTTGGGTCGGGGCGTTCTGCGCGGAGGGAATGCTCGGGTGGATGTTGCCCGGCTCGGCCGGATGCGGCCTCGACCGGGCGGATGGAGGCGGGCTCCGGCTCCCGCAACGGGAGGCTCCTCCTTCCCTCCGGTCAGGAGACTCCTCCCGTTGCGAGCGGGCTGGGGCGGTCGGGCTGGTCGACTTGCTTGCGCCCTCCTGGCCGCCGCGAACCCCTCGGTCGCGAGATCGTCCTTCGTCGCGCCGGTGCAGATCCCTCGTCCGTCATTCGAAATGCATCCCGAGAGCTGCCGAGCCGTCTCGTCTCTACCCGATCCCACTTAGTTCGTTGGTTCGATTGATCGCGAGATCATGAGATCGCGAGATCACGAGATTCCAACAGGAAGCGTTCCCCCTCTCCCGGCGGGAGAGGGCCGGGGTGAGGGGCGAGGGCGGTTTCTTCTCATTCCCCGATCCCCGATCCCCGATCCTCGATCACCCGATTCCCTTGATTGATCACCCGATCACCCGATCACCCGATTCCCCCTCACCCGACTCTCCCTCCCGTCCCGATCGTGCCAGAATCCTCTCCATGAACCGCGACGGCGAAAAGGAGTCCCGTCCCGCCCCGCCGGCCGAGACGAGCTCCGGCATTCCGATTGCCCCGTTCTACGGACAGCCTTCTCCCGGCGAATTTCCGTTTCTGCGGGGGATCTCCGCCGAGGGATACCGGTCCCGGTTCTGGACCATGCGCCAGTACGCGGGCTTCGGATCCGCCGAGGAGTCGAACCGCCGCTATCGGTATCTGCTCGCGCAGGGGCAGACGGGCCTTTCCGTCGCCTTCGACCTCCCGACCCAGATGGGATACGACTCAGACGATCCGGTCGCGCGCGGCGAGGTGGGCCGCGTCGGCGTACCGATCTCGACGATCGAGGACATGCGGATTCTCACGGACGGCCTGCCTCTCGAAAGCGTCTCGATCTCCATGACGATCAACTCGACGGCGTCGATCCTGCTCGCCTTCCTGCTCGGCGTCGCCCGGGAGAGGGGGATCTCGTGGGACCGGCTCTCCGGGACCGTGCAGAATGACCTGCTGAAAGAGTACGTCGCCCGCGGTACCTACATTTTCCCGCCCCAGGCCTCCCTGAAGCTCACGACGGACGTCTTCGAGTTCTGCGGAAAGAACGTTCCGCGTTGGAACACGATCTCGATTTCCGGGTACCACATCCGCGAGGCGGGGGCGACGGCGGTCCAGGAGGTCGCCTTCACCCTCGGAAATGCCGTCGCGTACCTCGAGGCGGCGCTCTCTCGGGGACTTGCGATCGACGACATCGCTCCGCGCATCTCCTTCTTTTTCAATGCGCACTCCAATTTCTTCGAGGAGATCGCCAAGTTCCGGGCGGCACGCTCCCTGTGGGCGGAAATCACCCGTGACCGATTCGGCGCGAAGGATCCCCGGTCGTGGCGGCTTCGATTCCACGCGCAGACGGCGGGCTCGACTCTCACGGCGCAGCAGAGCGACGTCAACGCGGTGCGCGTCACGCTCCAGGCGCTCGCGGCGGTGCTCGGGGGGACCCAGTCCCTGCACACGAATGCGGCGGACGAAGCCCTGGCTCTTCCGACCGAGCAATCCGCGCGCCTCGCCCTCCGGACGCAGCAGGTGATCGCTTTCGAGTCGGGCGTCGCCGACGTGACCGACCCCCTCGGCGGTTCCTACCTGGTCGAGGCGTGGACCGGGGAGATCCGCGATCGCGCGCGCGCTCTTCTCGAGAAGATCGACGGGCTCGGCGGGGCGGTCGCGGCGATCGAGAACGGGTTCCTGGCGCGGGAGATCGAGGAGTCCGCTTACGTGGCGCAGAAAGAGATCGAGAGCGGGCGCCGGACCGTGGTCGGCGTCAACGCATTTCAGGAGGAGGGCGGCGGGCGACCCCCGACGCTCTCGATCGATCCGGCGCTCGAGAGGGAGCAGGTCGAGCGCCTTGCCGCTTTTCGCGCCCGCCGGGACGCTCGACAGGTCGAAAAGCGGCTCGAGGAGCTCCGTTGCGCCGCCGGCGAAGATCGCAATCTCATGCCGCTGATTCTGGAAGCCGTTTCGGGCAGCGCGACACTCGGAGAAGTGGTGAATGCCCTGAAATCCGTCTATGGAGAACACGTCCCCGGCCGTTAACGGGCCGTTAAGTGCCACGTCTAAAGGCGGTTGCGGGTGTGGAAAACGAATTCTCCTGTGCGTCTCTCGGTCCCGTTCGCCGTCGAAATTGCGGCGTAACTCGGCAAGTCTTTTCGTATCATAGGTTTACAGAATCGCACAGGTCGGTGTGCAAACTGGACGGCGACCGCGGGATTTCGCCGTTTTTCCTCGCTTTCCGCAGGCATTTCGACAGGGTTTTCCACCGTCGTTTCGGAAAACTCCCCGCCGGCCTCGAAACATTGGGGAAATGACTCTCCGGCAAGAGGCGGGCCGTCTTTCCCGCGGTCGCTCCAGATCCGATCGGGCGCTCCTTCAAGCCTCGCATTTGCTCAGGCGGGTCGCCCAAGAGCGCTTTGAATGAATTGCGGATGGCATCGCTGTCGGCTGACACGCGAGCGGTTCGCTCGATCCGCCCGCCGCCGGCTGCGCCTCCCGCCCGAGGCACGCGGTGGCCTCGGGGCTGAGAGGGAGAACCTGGCTCCCGCTCGTCGTTCGGTCGCAGCCGCCGGGACGCGATAGAGGGAGTCCGGTGTGTTCCCTCACTCATGGCCTCGTGCGGGAGGCTCCGCCGGCGGCGGGCTCCAGGGAGGCTGCCGTCAGACCGCGAGGGCGTCACAGGATCCGGACTTTCTTTCTTTGAGGCGCCCCTCCGCTTCATCCTCGTCCCTTCGCGGCAGGAGGGTCGGGGTGAGGGGCTTCTCGGTTCGAGTCCCACCGACTTCGAAAATCGAGAATTCGACAAATTGAGGATCCCGAAATCAGGAGAGAACGTGGAATTCGAACTCACAACGAGAGCGATGCGGAAGATCCGGGGGCCGCGGCCCACTGCAGGGCGGTGTGGGACGGTCAGCGCGGGTCGGGCGGCTCGAAGCAGCGGCGGCAGCGGGCCTCGTAGAGGCCCTGCGCGCCAACGATGACCCGCTCGTCGCTCTCGACCAGCCGTTGCGTGTTGTTGGCCGGAGATCCGCACCGGACGCAAATGGCAAGAGTCTTGGTGACGTCTTCGGCGACCGCCATGAGCGACGGGATCGGCTCGAACGGATTTCCGCGGTAATCCTTGTCGAGCCCGGCGACGATGACGCGTTTTCCCTGGTCCGCCATGCGCTGACAGGCAGCGACCAGGCCGCCGTCGAAGAACTGCGCCTCATCGACGCCGACGACTTCCGTCCGGTGGTCCAGCTTCGCGAGAAGCTCCTCGCTCGAACGGATCGAGATCGACGGAAGTCGCATTTCGCTGTGGGAAACGATTTCCGCGTCCGAGTATCGCTCGTCGATCGCGGGCTTGAAAATCTGCACGCGCTGCTTGGCGATGATCGTCCGGCGCAGCCTTCGGATGAGCTCTTCGCTCTTGCCCGAGAACATGCTGCCGCAGATCACCTCGATCCAGCCGAGCTGCGTCTTGATGAGGGCCATGGCGCGCGCGGATGTTACACGCAACGTCCGCTCCGCCCGCCTTCCCTCGTCCGGCCCGCCCCGCCCCCCGACTCCGGACCGCCCGGACGCCCGCCCGTTTAACTCGTCCGGGAACCCGCTGTCAGGCGGCGTACCGTGGACGCCTGAGCTCGATTTGCTCCATGCGAACGGAGAGACCTCATGTAGATCTCGAGGGTCTCGAGCGTCAGCCGATCGGCCGACGTGGAGACCGAATCGATACCGAAGTGCCGCAGCCGCGCGGACAGATCCCGGTTTCCGAGGAGGATCTCGAGCGCTGAAACCTTCGCGTATGCGCCGGCCACTCCGTTCGGGGCTTCGTACGCGAGGCGGGCGATCTCCGTGTCCTCGAGATGCACGAGGAGCGGCCGATGATGACGCCGCAGCGTGAGAAGCGCCTCGCGCAGGAGCTCGGCGCCCGCGAGGTCGACGAGGGACGTCAGCAGGACGACCCGGGCGCTGCGAAACTCGGCCTCGCGCGCGGCGGCAGCGGCGGCGTCGTAGGCGGACTCGGAGAGCCGGGCCGGAAGGTCGTAGAGGGCCGCATACGCGTGTGCGATCCCCCGGGCCCCTGTCCGGACGCGGATCAGCCGGTCGACGCGGTCGGAGAACGCCGCGACGAGGACGCGATCCCCGCGTGCGGAGGCGAACCGCGTGAGCGCGAGGGCTGCCGCGAGCGCCGCGTCGAGCTTGCTGCGGCCTCCGTCCGAGGACGCCATCGCGCGGCCGCAGTCGAGCAGGATGACGAGGCTCGCGCTCTTCTCCCACGTTTCCTCCCGCACGAGTACCTCGCCGTGGCGCGCGGTTGCCTTCCAGTGGATCCGGTTCGGCGGATCACCTGCCGCGTAGCGCCGCACGCCGTAGAGCTCCGAGCCCGGCCCCTGCAGGATCGTCGGCGAGAGGCCGAGTTGTCGCCGGTGCGCAAGCGCGAGCAGACGCCCCGCCTCTCCCTCCCAGCGGACCTGCGGAAAGACGCGCACGGTCTCGGCAGAGAGGATGTCGCGCTGGCTCCAGGCGAGCCCCCAGGGACCCTCGATGCGCGCGGTGAGCGGCAGAATCACGTGGGAGCCGCGGCGCCTCGGAACGATGGCGTAAGTCCATCGTTGTGGCCGGTCCGCGGCGAGCGTCACCCGCTCGCGGACCGGCGCGGCGGCGAGGGCCGGGTGAAGACCGTCCCGCAGCCAGAGGGTCCGCGCGCCTCCCGAGATCGAAAGCTCGATCGTCACATTCGCGGACGCTCCCTGCGCGAGGAGCGTCGGCCATCGACGGATGGCGGTGACCGCCGAGAGGCGTGCCTCGCGCGCGTCCCACGCCCAGGCCGCTGCGAGCGCCACGTTGGCCGCGATGAGCCCCCAGCGGAGAGGCGGGACGAGAACGGAAACCGCCGCCACGAGGGCGAGGATGCATCCGATGCGGAGGAGCTTCGCCGAAGGCATGTTCGTTCAGCTATCCGCCATCCGCCATCCGCCAAGCGCTCCCGCCATTCGCTCTCCGCTTCAACGCGGCACCGGAACCGCTTCCGCAATTTGCGCCAGAAGCCGCTCGGACGTTTCGTTTTCGAGCTCCGCGTCCGCGGTGAGCAGCATGCGGTGGCCCCAGCAGGGCACGAGGGAGCGCTTCAGGTCGTCCGGCGTGACGAAATCCCGGCCCGCCAGGATCGCGAAGGCGCGCGCCGTCTCGAGGAGGGCGAGGGCTCCGCGCGGGCTGACGCCGATCTCGATCCGCGTCGAGCTCCGGTGCGCCGCGGCGAGGCTCGCGAGGTACTCGAGAAGCTCGGGCGCGACGTGCGCGCTTCGCGACGCGCGCCGCAGCGCGAGCGCCTCCTCCCGGCTCACGACGGGCGGCGGAAGTGCGACTCCGGCGTCCCAGCCCGCGAGAGTTCCTGCGACCGCGCGCCGGTAGATCTCCACTTCGGACTCCCGGTCCGGGAGACCCATGTCGACCCGCGCCACGAAGCGATCGAGCTGCGCCTCGGGGAGCGGATAGGTTCCTTCGAACTCGATCGGGTTCTGCGTCGCGATGACGAAAAAAGCCGGCCCGAGGCCGTAGGACACGCCATCGATCGTGACCTGGCCCTCCTGCATCGATTCGAGCAGCGCCGATTGGGTCTTCGGCGGCGTGCGGTTGATCTCGTCCGCCATCAGGATCTCGCTGAAGACGGGCCCGCGCACGAGGCGAAACGCGCCGGTCTTCGGATCGAACACGTTGGTGCCCACGAGGTCCGAGGGCATGAGGTCCGGCGTGAACTGCACGCGAGAGAACGGGAGCCCGAGGCTCGAGGCGAACGTCCTCGCCAGGAGCGTCTTCGCTATGCCCGGTACTCCTTCGATCAGGGCATGCCCGCCGGCCATGTACGAGGCCAGGAGAGTCTCGGCCGACGCGGACTGGCCCACGACGGCTCCGCGGACGGAATCGAGGAGGCGCCGCGCGGCGGCGGAGATCGCCTCGGCGGGAAGGGCGGGCGGGGAGGAAGGGTCGGACATCAGAGAGACCTCCAGCGACGTTGGGAGCGCGCGACGGTCTTCGCGAGCTCGAGAAATTCGGATTCTCCTCCGCCAGCCGCTCGGGCGGCGGCCAGCAGAGGGGGCGGCACACGGACCCGCGGATCGAGTCGTACCGCAGCTTCGACGAGCCGGGCGGACGCCGCGGAGGAATGGCGGAGGCGGCGGTGAAGGGCTCCGAGACCGAAAAGAAATGCCGACGCGGACCCCGATATCTCTGGAGGCTCCTCCCACGACGGTCCGAAGCGGCGGCTGAGCGCGAACGCCGCGAGCCCATAGAGAAGGAGCAGCTCGGCCAGCAGCAGGTCCAGGCTATGCGCGCTTCCGTCGTCCGCCCGCGCGCCAGGAGATACGAGGCCATGGTGGTATTCCGCGAACGTGATGCGCCCCGAATTGGCGGAGCGAAGGGATTCGAGAAGACTCGCGTTACCCGCGCTCCCCAGGCGTCCGTTGGAAAGCGCGTCTGCCGGTAGCACCACCAGCCGTCCGTGGCCTCGCGCGATCACGAAGACCGCCGGCGTTCCCCCCTCTCCGCGATACAGGACGACGGCGTCGTCGGGCGCCTGCGGCACGCGATCCGGAGCGCGGACGACGACCTCGCGCGCGCCCGCACCGAAAGCCGGCTCCGGGCGCAGGCGCCAGTCCGCCTTCGCGTATGCCCACCATCGCCGGGGGCCGAGAGGGGGATGTCCTCGCGCGGGAACGATCGAGAGCCCGAAGCCCCCCGCGAGGAGCTCCTCCAGCATGCCTGTTCTGCCCGAGTACGCGAAGATCACGGTGCTGCCGGCCGCGAGGCCGCGGCGCGCGGCGTTCATTTCTTCGCCGGGCAGGAAAGTGGAGGCGGGAAACGCCAGAATCAGCGCGTCACCCGACGCGAGATTCTCGGGCGGGGCGTCGGCGAGGGAGACCCGCGAGCCGCGTCTCTCGAGATAGATCCTCGCGGCGAGCAGGCCGTCCGGCGAAGCGCTCAGCGCGCTCGCACCGGCCGCGCCGCCCTTGCGCGCGACGAGCGCTCCGACGAGAGCGACTGCCGCGAGTACCGCGGCCCAGAGCCACGCGCTGGCCCACACGCGGCGGCTGCCGGCGATCGGTTCCATCAACCGAGAGCCCTCTCGAACCGCTCGAGCGACGCGGATACTTCGGATGCGGCGGGCCGGTGAGGGCCGTACAGCAGGGCGTCGATCTCGAGCCCGACACGGCCGAGATCCCCTCGCGCGGCTCGCGTGAGCAGGTCGCGGGTCGTCCAGCTCGAGTCGACGGGAATTCCTCCCGCGAGCGACTCCGCGAGCCACCACCACAGGGCTTCGAGCGCGCCGGCGACGTCGCCCCGCGCCAGCTGTATCTCGACCTCCCGTCTCCAGGCCGCGGCATCGCGGCGGGCCGGAGCCGCCTCGGCGGCCTCGACGCGGGAACCGGAGGAGGCGGAAGAGCGACGGCGGCCGTAGCTCACGATCCTCCGCACCACGAAGACGCCGAGGGCGGCGGCGGCCGCCGCGATGATGAGAAACGTCGCCAGCGGAAGCAGGGGGACGACGCCGCCTGCACCCGAGAAGGCTTCCGTGAGCGCGCGGGCGAGCGCGCGCCACGCGGCCTCGATGAGCGCCGTCGCGTAGCCCCCGAGTCCCGGCCGGGCCGGCGTCGACGAAACTCCCGTCTCCGCGATGACTCGCCGCACGAGCGCGCCGTCGCCGTCGCGCCAGACGAGCGTGGGAGCGGGCGCGGCGGCGACCGCCCGGAGGATCGACGACGTCATGCGGGCTCGCCCGGCGCGGTCGGAGCAGGAAAATCCGAAGCGGGCCCGAACCGGGCGTCGATGGCAGAGGCGAGGTCCGTCCCCTCCTTGCGCCGGACGACGTCGAAGTAGAGGAGGGCGATGCCGAACGAGCTGTAGATGCTGACCGCCGTGGACACGAGCGATTTGAGCATCGCCGACGGAATCTGGGTCCACATGGTCGAGGCGTAGAGAGCCTGCGCATTTCCCGCTCCTCCGGCGGACACGCTGCGCGCGATCGCGAGGCTGTGCATGATCGTGAAGGGCATCTGGACGAGGATCCCCACGACGAAGCCGATGAGCCCCGAGACCAGGTACAGGAGGAAGATCTTCGTGCCGGTGTTGTCGAGGAACCGCTTGTGGGGGTTGTAGCGGACGAGCTTCCAGCTCCGCTTGAGAGCGGCGGGCCCGCGGAGGCCTTCGACCGCCATGGCGGGGACCGCGAAGGCGAAACCAAATCCGAGCAGGAGGCCGGGCAGGATCAGGCAGAGGAAACCGAGCGCGATCAGGGCGATCGCGAGCAGCAGCGTGCCGATCGTCGAGGGCTGGAGGACGAAGCTCCACTTCGCCTTCATGTCGATGGGGCGGTTCGCGGCGCCGTCACACGCGGCCGCCGTGAGAACGCCGGCGGTGAGGTTGTAGAGGATCATGGCCACGAACATCGACAGGAGCAGGAGCAGGCATCCGGTTCCCGAGAGCCAGTCGGCCATCGCGCCGGGACCACCCGTCATCATCCCGCTCATCCATTGCGTCTGCGCCCACGCGAGAAGGGCCGAGAGTACGGCGAGGGGCACGGCGACCGGCAGATACATGACGCGGATGTGCCGGCGTGTGAGCTTCATCGCCTCGTCGAGAAGGACCCGGAACAGAATCGGTTCGGGAGGGGGTGCCGCGGCTTCCATCATCGTTCCTCCTTCCGGGAGAAGGGACCCACGCACGTGAGGAGAAAAAGGGCCAGGAGCGAGAATCCGACGATCAGTTTCAAAAGCGGCGGGACCGCCGTCGAAGGCGACAGAAATCCCTCCACGATTCCGAGGGGGATAAACCACGGGAGGCATCCGAGCAGCAGGACGAGCGCGTCCTTTCCCGCGAGACGGAGGGCGTCCCGGCGCGGCGAGTCCGTTGCCTCGACCAGCGCGCGCCCCATACGGAGGCCGGCGGCCGCCGTCACGATGATCAGCGTCAACTCGAGGGGCCCATGCGCGGACACGAACTCGAAAAGCCGGCCGGCGAGGGAGTAGTGGAGCGTGACCCCGAAGACGGCCCCGAGCAGAAACCCGTTCAGGAAGAGGATGTAAAGCGCTCCGACGCCCGCGGCCGCGCCTCCCGCCCACCCGACCAGAGCGACGCCGAGATTGTTGCGGGCGATCGCGGACGAGGAGATCGACGGCGGGACGGACTGCACCAGGGACTCCGTCCAGAGGTGCCCGCTGCGGAGCTCTTCGAGTGTCGCCGGCCCCAGCAGCGCGGTCGCGACGGAAGGCTGCACGGCGGCGAGCGCCAGGCCGAAGACGGCGCCGAGCGCGAGAAGGAAGACCGCGGCGAGCGTGTTCACGCGGTTGCGGGCGAACGCCGCCGGAAAGGCGTCGCGCCAGAATCGCAGGAGAGAGAAGCCCGAGTCCTCCGGGTCGCGATGGAGGAACCGGGTCGCGAGCAGGGCCGCTCGTTCGAGCCGGCGCGCCGCGCCTGTTCCGGGAAAGCGGGCGTTCGCCAATCCACTGTCGTGGAGAATCTGCCGGTAGCGGACGGCGAGGAACTCGAGGTCGTCGTAAGCGACGGAACCGGGACGCCGCTGCGCGCTCTCGAGCCTGGCTTCGAACTCCTGCCAGCCCGGCTCGCGCAGGCGCAGAAACGCCGCGTAGTCCATCAGGAGCTCTCCACGCCGAACGCCTGGCGAAGCCTCGCGACCGACCCGCCGGCCCGGCCGGAGGACCCCAGGAACTCGGGCTCCTCACGCTCGAGGCGCGCGATGACCCGCGCGGCCATGCCTTCCGCGCGCGCCGGCTCGAGGTCGCCGGCGCGCCGCAGCAGGGACTCGACGAGCGCCACGTCCTCCCCCTGCCAGCCCCGCGGGATGCGGCGCAGGAGCGGCTCCGCCGGGACGGCGCGGTCGTGGATGACGACGGTGCCCGCGAGGCGGTCTCCGAGGCGCCGCGCGAGCGGGTCGATCGCCATCAGGGGAACCCCGACGATGACATCGACGACGCGGATGAGGTTGCGGGTGAGCAGCGCTCCGACGCCGGCGGTCCCTCCACCGCGCGTCACGACCCGCAGCCCGATGATCCTCTTGCCGGGCGTGCGGCCGCCCATGGCGATCTCCGTGCCGGCGAAGTAAGCGGAGTCGATGGCGAACGCGCCGGTGAGATAGATCACGGGCATCCAGCCGCCGAGGCCTCTCGCGAAGCCCGTCACGAACAAGACGATGACCCAGACGATCTGGATCGCGAGCTGGAAGAGCGTGTCGAGAAACGCGGCGAGCACACGCGAGCCGACGCCCGCGATCGGCAGCGTCAGGAAGACGTTGTCGAGCCCGAGGATCGTCCCCTCCGGAACCGCCGGCGACGAGTCACTCCGGTCGGGCAGATCTCCCTCCTCGGATGCGGTGCTGTCCTGCGTGTGGAGCGCGGAGCGTCGGAACGGGCCGAGTTTACCGTTTACCGGAGAACCGTTCCGGGAGAGCCCTTTGCGGGCGGGGGCGGCGAGCCCCGCGGGCCGTAGCGCCGCAGCAGTACGGCTTCGAGATCCGGAAACGCGGTGAACACTTCGTCGGACGCTCCCAGGATCCATCCCGAGGCCTGTTCGACGGGCATGCCGAGAACGAGAGACACCGGCTTTCCGATCCGATGCGCGAGCGTGATCTCGGCGGCAGTCCCCCCGCCGCGCGCAGCCGCGCCGTCCCAGTAGGCGATGACGTAGTCGGTCTCCTCCTCGATCCGAGCGAGATCCCACGCGATGATCTTGCGGATCACGGCGCGGTATCGCCGGGCGTCCTCGACCTTCCAGCGGCGAAAGCCGCCGACCTCCTCGTCCGTGAGGTTCTTCTTCTCGTCCGCCGACGGATCGTAGACGCGGTGTCCGAGGGATTCCGCGAGGAAGCGGCCGAGAGTCACGCGCCAGCCGGCGCCGAGATCGGGGGCGTGCTCGATCGCGCCGGAGAGATAGACACGCAGACCTTTCACAGAACTCCGATTTTCGGACAGAGAGGATTGACCGGACAGATCTCGCAGAGCGGCTTTCGGGCGAGACAGATCTGCCGCCCGTGGTAGATCAACTGGTGCGCGGCCACCGTCCGCTGTCCCCGCCGGACCAGGGCGTCCATGTCCGCCTCGACCTTCACCGGATCGGTCTCGCGAGTGAAGCCGAGCCGCCTCGCGAGGCGTCCGACATGTGTGTCGACCACGAATCCCGCGTCGATTCCGAATGCGTTGCCGAGCACGACGTTCGCGGTCTTCCTCCCCACGCCGGGAAGCTCGACGAGCTCCTCCATCGTGCGGGGGACTGTTCCGCCGTGTCCGGCCGCGATCGCCGCGCCCAGGCCGCGGAGACTCTTCGCCTTCGAGTTGAAGAATCCCGTGCTCCGGATGTCGTTCTCGAGCTCGCCCGGGGCGGCGCGGGCGTAGTCCGCCGCCGTGCGGTACTTCGCGAAGAGGGCGGGAGTCACCTTGTTCACTCCGACGTCCGTCGATTGCGCGGAGAGAACCGTCGCCACGAGGAGCTCGAGCGGCGAGGAGAAGCGGAGGGCGGTGTGAGCGTCCGGATACGTCTTCGCGAGGCGCCGGAAGACGGCGTTCGCCCGCCGTTTCGTTTCTTCGGGCGTCTCGCGGGGGGGCCTGGAACGGGAGCGGGAACGGGAGCGGGATCGCTTCCGTACAACCCCCGCGCGGGTCGGAGAGGAGGTCGCCGCCTTTGCGCGTTTGGCCACGGACGGATTTTACTCTCGGCTTCTGCACAACTTTCGCGGCATTGACCCGCCTCGCAGGACGGTGATTTACTTCGCGCCTCCGGATTCCAGGAAAAGGAACACACCATTCGTCACCGGCACTCGTTCGCGGCGTACACCCTGCTCGCGCTCCTCGCCGCGCGAGGTCTCTGTGCGGCCGACGCAAGGGGAGCGCACGCGAGCGGGACGGCGGCGACTCTGACCGTTCTCCACACGTCGGACCTCCACGGACACGTCGATCCGCGCGACGAAATCGCCGACCGGGACTACGGCGAGGGGCTGGCCCGCATCGCGACGTCCGTGCGGGCGGCTCGCGCGGAGGGACATCCGACGCTCCTCCTCGATTCGGGAGACACGATCCAGGGAACTCCTATGCAGGCGATCGCCTTTCAGCGCCAGGCCGCGGCGGAGGATCCGACGATCCGCGCGATGAATGCGCTGGCCTACGACGCGATGGCCGTGGGAAATCACGAATACGACTTCGGGCTCGCCCGCCTGGAGGCGTCCCGGAAGCAGGCGCGGTTCCCGTTCCTGTCGGCCAACATCGTCCGGCAAGATGGAAAGCCGGCCTTCGCGCCCTATCTCGTGAAAGTAATCGGGGGTGCCCGGATCGGCATCCTGGGTTTGACGACGAAGAGCGTGCCGGGCTGGGAGCGGCCCGCCTATGTTGCCGGCCTCCGCTTCCTCGACACGGTCGAGACGGCGCGGCGCTTCGTCCCGATCCTGCGCGGGCAGGAGAAGTGCGACGTCGTCATCGTCATCACGCACCAGGGATTCGAGAAAGATCTCGCGACCGGCGCCGATAGGGGATCCGACGGGGAGAACCAGGCTTACGCGATCGCGACGGAAGTGGACGGCATCGACCTCCTGCTGACCGGCCACACACACACCGTCATCGAGCCGCGCGTGCTCGGAAAGACCTGGATTTCGCAGCCGGGCCGATTCGGCAATACGCTGACGCGCTTCGACCTGAGCCTCGTCCGGAAGGCCGGACGATGGAGTGTCGCGAGCGTCGCCGGAAGGAACCTGCCGATGAAGGACGTGGAGGCCGACCCGGAGATCCGGAAGCAGGCGTCGGTGGAGCACGAGGCGGCGATGACTTTCCTCGGGGCCTCGGTCGCGACCCTGGCGTCTCCCGCCTCGGTGCGCGACGCGAGAACGGCGGACAACGGCGTCATCGACTGGCTCCACGACGTCCAGCGCCGGGAGGGAAAGGCGGACCTCTCGTTCGCGTCGCTTCTTCCCGGATCTCTTCCCGTATGGGCGACGGGACCGCTCCTGGCGCGCCAGATCTGGGCCTTCTATCCCTACGAGAATTCCCTCGTGACCGTTCGCGCCACGGGCCGCCAGGTGCGGGCGGCGCTCGAGTCCGCCGGCCGGTGCATCTCGGGAATCGCGGCCCAGGACGGCCAGATGGTGTGGAAGCGCAATCCCGCGGTCTGGGGCTACAACTGCGACACGATGGACGGAGCGGAGTACGCCATCGATCCGACGCGGCCCGAGGGTCATCGCGTCCTGTTTCTGCGCCGCGGAGGCAAGGATATTTCCGAGGACGACACCTTCGCGGTGGCGATCAACTCCTACCGGGCGTCGGGCGGCGGCGGATACCCGATGTGGCGGGATTGCCCGCATGTGGCGGAGTCCGCCGTCTCTCTGCGGGACCTGCTGCTCGAGGACGCGCGGCGGAGGAAGACGCTCGACCTCGAGCCGAACGAAAACTGGTTTCTCGCCCCCGGGCTAACGGAAGGCCGATTCGGTGATTCGAACTGACCGGACGACTATTCGTGAGAAGAAAGAGGAGCTTGCCATGGAGAGAATCGGGACCCTGACTCGAGTTCTGGCCGCCTGTCTCATCGCGGGCGCGGCCGCAGTTTCCGCGTTCGCCCAGAGCCCCACCGGCTCGATCACGGGCAACGTGGTGGATGGCAACGGCGGGGCGCTTCCGGGCGCGACCGTGACCATCGTCAGCGTCGATACGGGAGCGGCGAAGACGGCGACGACCGGCTCGGCCGGCAACTTCACCTTCCCCGTGTTGGCCGTCGGCCGCTATTCGGTAATGGCCGAGCTGGCCGGGTTCGCCTCCGCGAAAGTGGCGAACGTCACCGTCTCCATCGGTTCGCAGGAGAAGGTCACGCTCAAGATGGATGTCGCCGGAGTCGCGGCGGCCGTGACGGTTTCGACCGAGGCGCCGCTCATCGAAGCGACCCAGTCCCAGCAGGAGTCCGTCGTCGGCCAGAAGCTGATCGAGAACCTTCCGACGAACGGCCGAAACTTCATCGACTTCGTGCTGACGACGCCGGGCGTCGTCCGGGACGTGCGGCTCGGGGACATCAGCTTCGCCGGGCAGCGCGGCACCCTGAACAGCCTCGTCGTCGACGGCGCGGACAACAACAACACGTTCTTCGGACAGGCTCTCGGACGCACGGGCTCTGGCCGCGCGCCCTATCAGTTCTCCCAGGACGCCGTGAAGGAGTTCCAGGTCAATCGCAACGCGTATTCCGCGGAATACGGCCGCGCGGGAGGCGCCGTCATCAACGTGGTGACGAAGTCCGGCACGAACGATTTTCACGGTACCGGCTTCTACTTCTTCCGGGACAAGTCGATCAATGCGATCAACTACATCGACGAGTTCAACGGCCGGGCAAAGGCGCCGTACCACTTCGATCAGTTCGGCGCGAGCCTCGGCGGCCCGATCGTGAAGGACAAGCTCTTTATCTTCGCGAACTACGACGGCCAGAGGAACACGGTCCCGAACACGGTCAACCCCCTCCCTCCCCTCTCCGGACTCCCGACGGACCCCGATACGATCGCCGGGTACAACAAGCTCTCTCCGCTCGCACAGAGCTGGAACCGCGCCCAGAACCAGGACGTCTATCTCGTGAAGGCCGACTACGAGGCGAGCTCGCTGAATCACGTGACGCTGCGCTACAACCGGCAGGACTTCACGGGTGGCAATTTCGAGAACGGCGGGATCACGAACTCGATCGAGCACACGGGCGACTCGCTCGTGAAGACCGATACGCTGGCAGGCTCGCTCGCCACGTCGGTGACCCCGACGCTGTTCAACGAGCTGCGGGGCCAGTACGCGAAGGACAGCGAGCCGGGACTCGCCAACAGCGCCAACCCCGAAGGAATCGTCCAGCAGGGCGGTCAAACCGTCCTGACGATCGGGCGCAACTCGTTCTCTCCCCGCGAGACGACCATCAAGCGCTACCAGGCCGCGGACACCGCAACGCTGCTCTTCGGGAACCACACGGCCAAGGTCGGCCTGGACTACAACAAGGACGACATCCTCAACTTCTTCCCGGGCAACTTCTTCGGGTCGTACACGTTTCCGAGCATCGCTGCGTTCAACCAGGGCATTCCCACGCGGTACGTCCAGGCCTTCCCGGGACCGGGCACGAGCGGGCCGTACACGAATCCCGACCTTCGCGACTACTCGGCGTTCGCGACCGACGAATGGCGGATCATGCCGAACCTGACCGTGAACGTCGGCCTGCGCTACGACCGGCAGGACATCCACCAGCCATCGGTTTTAAACCCCGACGCGCAGCTGCTCGCGGCGGGACTGCGCACCAACGAGATTCCCGAGGACAAGAACAACATCGCGCCCCGCATCGGCGTCGCCTGGACTCCGAAGGGCGATGACCGCACGGTCGTCCGCGCCGGCTACGGCATCTTTTATGGCCGCACGCCGTCGATCATCTACGGCACGGCGACGTCCAACAACGGCATCAACGTTCAGACCATCACGTTCACGGGAAGCCAGGTGCCGACGTATCCGAATGTCTTTGCCTCTCTGCCGACGGGCATCACGCTGCCGAAGCCCACGATCTTCGTCATGGACCCGAACTACCAGGAGCCGAAGATCACGCAGGCGAGCGCCGGCGTCGAGCACGCCCTGACGCCCGACATCTCCGTCTCCCTCGGCTATCTCTACGTCCGCGGCTCATACCTGACGCGCTCGACGGACCTCAATCAGTCGGGTCCGACGACCACTACCACGCCGATCGCGGGCGACGGCAACGCTTCGTACACTCGCTATACCGGCCCGCGGCCGTTCACGAATTTCGCCCGCATCATCGAGTTTCAGAGCTCCGCAAGCTCCGAGTACAACGGCGCGACCCTCGAGCTCGTGAAGCGTTATTCGCGAGGCTGGACGGCCCGAGTCGCTTACACCTACAGCAAGGTCATGGACAACAAGCCGGACGCCACGGCCGTCGTGCCGGGCACGGACGACGTGAAGTATGCCCAGGATCCCGGCAACCTGAACGGCGACTGGGCTCCGGGCGACAACGACGTCCGGCACCGGCTCGTCGTGAGCGGCCTCTACGCGCTGGACTTCGGAGCCGACAACCCGAACCATTTCGTGCGCTTCCTGACGAGCGGATGGTCGCTCGCCGGGATCGTAACGGTCCAGACGGGCCAGCCTTACAGCGCGACGATCAATACGGATCTCAACAACGACCAGAACTTCTCGAACGATCGCGCCCCGGGCTTCGGCCGGAACACGTTCCGCCTGCCGACGATCCTCTCGGTCGATCCCCGCATCTCGAAGCACATCGGCATCGGTCCGTTGGATGTCGAAGTCATCGCGGAAGCGTTCAACGTGTTCAACAACAAAAACGTCACGACCGTGCGGACGACGTACTACAACCTCTCGAACGGCCAGCTCGTCCCGGTCAACAACCCGACCTCGCGCACGCGGTTCGGCGCGCCGACGGCAACCCTCGGATCCAGGATCCTCCAGCTCGCCGCCAAGGTGAGCTTCTAACCGGCGATCATGAGGGGCGCGCTTCGGCGCGCCCCCATTTTCCTTCCGTGCGTGCCACCACCCGCGCCGCTCTTCGCCGCGGCCAGGCGCTCTTCGACCGCGGATCGTTTTTCGAGGCGCACGAAGTCTGGGAGGCGGCGTGGCTCGGCGAAACGGGCTCGGTGCGGACGCTCCTGCAGGGACTGATCCAGATCGCGGCGGCGTTCTACAAGGTGTCGAGGGGGGAGCGCGCGGCCGGTGCCGTCCGGCTTTTCGACGCCGGGATGGGAAGACTGGAGTCGGTTCCGGAAGGCGAATCCGGGCTCAGGCTTGCCGCTTTCATCGCCGCGGTGCGGGCGGCGCGGGAAGCGGCCTCCCGCTGGGCGGCAGGGGAGTCGGAGCCGCCGGGTCCGGGGACGCGCCCGAAGCTCGGATCGGTCGGACGGGTTGGACCTGCCGCAGCGGCGCGAACGCCCCGCGGCCGAAGACGGAGCATTCGTACGAAGGGCCCCGGCGGAAGCTGACGATCGGCCGGAATCCGAGGGCGGCGAGCTCGGCGAGCGATTGCGGGTCGAGATGCCAGGCGTACACGGCGGCGACGTCGGCGCCCGAGGCCGCCTTGCGGATCGCAGCGGGATGAATCGGCTTGCTGTACTCGATCTCGCGGATCTCGACGTCGTTGCCGAGCCAGAGGTGTTCCCCGTACGCCCACTGCTGCTCGAGGGCCACCACGCGGGGCGGCGGCCGCATCGCGGCGATGAAGCGCGCCGCTTCGATACCCGACTGCACCTTGTCTCGGAGCACGGTGACGGTTCGCTCCAGGCCGTAGGGAACGCAGAGAACGAGCGCCGCGGCGGCGAGACCGCGCCGCCCGCCGTCGCGCAGGCGGTCCCATCCGGCCGCCCCCGCGATCGCCAGGAACGGGATCGCGATCTGCAGGTATCGCCATTCCTTGTGGGCGAATCCCGACATCAGGATCACCGTTGCCAGGAAGACTGCCATCGCGGGCCGCGCGCGCCGCTCGCGCACCGCGGGAATGAGCAGGAGGAGCAGGACGGGCCCGGCCCATCGCAGCGAGGTCCGGAAATACCAGGGGAAGCGGTCCTCGGCCTGGAGGCGCGAGAGGGGGATCTCGAGCCACAGGATGCGGTAGAACGAGAAAAGGCTCGCGAACGGGCGACCCCAGGTGATCCAGTCGACGAGGCCCGCGCAGAGCGCCGCACCCGCGGCGAATCCGGCGAGGATGGCTCCGACGCGGCGCGCGTCGCGGAAACGCCAGAGCGTCCAGGCGAGCAACGGCAGGAGGACGACACCCTCGCTCCATCGCACCGCGAACGCCGCTCCCGCGAGCACGCCCGCCGCGAGGCACGCGGGCATGGGCCGGCTTCGGGCGGTGACGAGCACGAACGCGGCGAGGAAGAGAGCCGTCGAGATCGGCCGCGGGTAGGGAACGGATCCGAACGTGAGCGGAAGCCAGGCGACGGAATACAGGAACGCCGCGGCGAGCGCGGAGGACCCGCGAAATCCCCACCGGAGGGCGAGGAGGGCGCACAGCGCCACGCCGAGCGTCGAAAACAGAATCGTGGGAAGCGAGGCGAGGAAGTCGAGCATTGCCGGGCTCGACACCCCGAGGAGGACCGCGGCCTTCAGGACGGGTGCGACGAGGACGATCGGGTGAAACAGGCAGCGGAGCTCCCACGGGTGGTAGTCCACGCGCGCGGCGTATTTGGCGGCGGTCTCGACGATCTCGAGATCGTCTCCGGTGAGGTAGCCCCGCCATGATGCGGCGAGCCCGAGCTTCAGCGCGGCCGTGGCCGCGAGGAGCAGGAGGAGAAGGAGCCTTTGACGCTTCGAGAGCGAGCCGGCGGAGGGCTCGGCTTCGCCGGCTTCGTCGGCCCCGTCTTCGGCGGCCGGGAAAAGGGGCGCCGCCGGCGTCAGGGGCGAGGGCGTGCGTTTTCCCGGGATGCGCGGGCGGGACGGGGGCCGCGGCCGCTCGCGACGCGCAGGGCTTCCTTTCGGGCGGAGAGAACGGCGGACTCGAGCGCGGCCACCAGCCGGTCGAGCTCCAGGACGAACGTCACGGCGCCGCGGCGTTCGGCGTCGTCGCGCGTCGCGAGGAGATCGCGCCGGAAGAGTCGGAGATCGTTCCAGCGCCCGAGCGCGTCCTGGATAATCTTCTTGCGTTCGATGTCTCTCTCGAGCCCCGGGCGCCCGGCGAGCGCGAGGTCCTCGGTCAGGTAGCGCGCTTCCTTCACGGCGAGACGATAGCGATGGAGCGACGCGTCGTTGCTGTCGGCGGACAGTCCCGCGAGCCCCTCCTCCGCCTTGCGATGAGCCTTCTCGAGCCGCGCCAGCAGGTTCTCCTGTTTCTCGCGCGACATCCGGGAGAGCTTGCGCCTCAGGTCTCCGAGCTCATCGTCCGGCAGGCGCCTCGCGGCGGCTTTTTCCCCGTCGCGCAGCTGCGCGTCCCAGCGGGCATCGACTCCCGCGGCGACCTGCTCCGGAAGCCAGCCGAGCTCCCGGATCCGCGCGAGGATGCGGCGGTCGACCTCGATCTGCCGCAGGTCGGAGAGCGAACGGACGATTTTTCGGGATTGCTTCGCGATCTTGTCGCGGCCGAGGGCCGACGCGGTGGCGGACACGCGGCGCAGCGCCACGCGGAGGTCATGGATTCCGTCCGGCGACTTTGCCCGAAATCCCTTCTCGGCCTTCTCGAGAAGGCGCGCCTTGTTCTTCCAGAGAGGGATGCGCTCGGGCACGGGGCGGCTATTATAGAGAAGGCGCGGGCGGCGAGCCGAGGGGGATCGACCGCGGGCCTTCACGCGGTATTCACGTCGGCTTCAAGCATCCCGAGCCGAAATCACCGACAATCCCTGCCGTGAGCAAACTGGCCGCCATCGACATCGGAACGAACTCGATCAAGCTCCTGATCGCGTCCGTCGAGGAGGACGGGGCTCTCGAGGTCCTCTCCCGCGAGAAATCCCTCGTCCGGCTCGGCAGCGAGACGCTCGCGAGCGGCCGCCTGGGGGACGAGGCGATCGAGGCGGGGGCTTCGACGGTGGAGCAGTTCCTTCGGTCGATCCGGGGCTCCGGGGCGGACCTCGCCCGCGCCGTGGCCACGTGCGCCGTGCGGGAAGCCTCCAACGCCCAGGTCTTCGTGGATGAAGTGAAGCGCCGGACGGACGTCACGATCGACGTCATCTCGGGAGACGAGGAGGCCCGTCTCATCAACCTGGCCGTGCGGAGCGAGTTTCCGTCCCGGCTCGACCCGCTCTTTCTCGTCGACATCGGAGGCGGCTCCACGGAGCTCGTCGTGTCGAACGGATCGCGCGTCCTCTTCTCGGAGAGCCTGCCGCTCGGAGTCGTCCGGCTCGCGGACCGATTCGCGCGAAACGATCCGCCGAGCGACAAAGATCGCCGGGCGATGAAGAAAGAGATCAAGGCCGTCGCCAAGCGCGCCGTGGAAGGCGTTCGCAAGGTGGGGTTCAAGACCTGCGTGGGGACGTCGGGAACGATCCAGTCGCTCTCGCTCGTCCACGAGGGCGCGATCCTGGGACGGGAAGCGTTGCCGACCGGACACCGGACGCTGACGCGGAAGGAGCTCAAGAAGGTCAACGGTCTGCTCCGCCGGACGACGGCCAAGGAAAAGCTGCGCATCTCGGGGCTCGACCCCCGCCGCCGCGACATCTCGGTGCCAGGAGGAATCCTCCTCTCCTGGATCCTCAAGCGGTCCGGCGCGGATGCGATCGTCGTCGGCGAGCGCGGGCTGCGGGAGGGAATTCTGCTGGATCTCGTCTTCGGTCCCGGAACACGCCGCACGATCGACCGCGATGTGCGAGCGCGCAGCGTGGACCGCCTGCTGCGCCGTGGCAATACGGAAGTCCTGCACGCCGCGCACACGGCCCGGCTCGCGCTCGAGATCTTCGATCAGACCCACGCGATCCACCAGCTCACGGCGACGGAGAGGGAGTGGCTTCAGTACGGAGCGCTGCTGCACGACATCGGGTGTTACGTGGGATACAGCAAGCACCAGCGCCACTCCTACTACCTCATCACGCACGGCGATCTCACGGGATTCTCCGCGGACGAGGTGGAGGTCCTGGGATCGCTCGCGCGGTACCACAAGGGCGGCGGGCCGAAGGAACGTCACGAGAACTGGCGCCGGCTGAACCCGTATCTGCGGGCGGCGGTCGAAAAGCTCGCGTCGATCCTGCGGATCGCGGACGGGCTCGACCGCAGCCATCGCCAGATGGTCACGGGCATCGCGTGCCGGGCGCGGTCCGGAAAGGTCGAGTTCGAGGCCACGGCGCGGGGAGACTGCGAGGCAGAGCTCGACGCGGCGCGGAAGAAGTCGGACCTGTTCGAGCGGGTATTCGACCGCCGCGTCACGTTCCGGGCGGTCCCGGCCGAGCGCGACGAGGAGGTCAGCCAGAAAGACCTGGAGATCCTGACGACAGAAGCACTCTGGAGCAATTGAACGGCGGATCGAGGACGATCGAAGGAAATGGGGATTTGACGTGAAAGAGCATTTTTCCGAGCAGCTCGAAGAGTTGCGCCGAAACCTGATCCTGATGGGCGGCGAGGTCGAACGGCAGATCCATCGCGCGATCGAGGCCGTGATCGAAGTGGACGTCGAGAAGGCGCGCTCTGTCATCGCCGCGGACGAGGAGATCAACCGGATGGAGCTCGCGGTCGAGGACCTGGCCGTCCAGCTGTTCGCCCTGCAGCAGCCGGTGGCGGTCGACCTTCGCTTCCTGATCGCGGCGCTGAAGATCAACAACGATCTCGAGCGGATCGGTGATCACGCCGTCAACATCGCCGAGGGGGCCGAACGCCTCGCGGGACAGCGGCCGTTCAAGCCGTTCATCGACATTCCGTACATGGCGGAAGTCGCGGAGACGATGCTGAAGCAATCACTCGACGCCTTCGTCAACCGCGACGCGGCGCTCGCGAAACAGGTGATCAAGAAGGACGACATCCTGGACGAGAAGAACGTGTCGATCATCCGGGAGCTCCTGACCTACATGGCGGAGTACCCGAACCTGATCACGTACTGCATCGAGCTGATCTCGATCTCGAAGAACCTCGAGCGGGTGGGAGACCTCGCGACGAACATCGCCGAGGACACCATCTTCATCGCGGAAGCCAAGTGGGTGAAGCATCACGCGACGGAGATTGCGTAGAAGACCGGTTTTGGGTTCTGAGTCTCTGAGTTCTCCGTTCTCCGTTCTCCGTTCTGAGTCTCCGGTTCCTGCGCCTCCGGATCCGAAGCTGGCCTACAAACCACTCACAATTCAAAAACCTCCACTCATCCCTTTCGTCCCTTCCCTCATGTCCTTCCTCTGGGGCGTCGCCACTTCTTCGTACCAGGTGGAGGGAGCGCCTTCGAACGACTGGACGCAGTGGGAGAGCGAAGGGCGGCTCAAGGACGCGGGGGAGCGCGCCGGCAGGGCTTCTCACCACCGGGAGCGCTGGCGCGACGATTACGATCTCCTCCCGTCGATCGGGGCCAACGCGTACCGCTATTCGATCGAATGGAGCCGCATCGAGCCGCGGCCGGGCGAATACGATCCCGCCGCCCTCGGGGTCGAGCGCGAGAGGGCCGAGAAGCTCTTCCGCATGGGCATCGAGCCCGTCCTGACGCTCCATCACTACACGCACCCGCGATGGTTCGAGCGGGAAGGTGGATGGGAAAATCGAGACGCCGTAGCGCGCTTCCGTTCGCTCACGCGGGTCGTCGCGGAGGCGGTTTCGCCGTTCGTCCGGACGTGGGTCACGCTGAACGAGCCGGTCGTCTTTCTCCTCGGCGGATACGTTGCGGGCCTGATCCCTCCCGGCCGGACGAGCTTCGGGGCCGCCGCAAAGGCTTTCGAGCACATGCTCATCGCCCACACGGAAGCGTCCGCCGAGATCCACGCGCGGGTTTCGGGCGCCCGCGTCGGGATCGCCCACAACATGCTCGACTTCGCCCCGGACCGCGCCGACAGCCTGGCCGACCGGCGCCTCGCCGCCGCCGGCGAATCGCTCTACAACCGGTCGCTTCTGGAAGGGCTCGCGACCGGCAGCCTGCGATGGGTCTTTCCCGGCAAGGGACGAGCGGCGTTCGCGGTCGCCGGACTCGAGCGCTCGAGCGATTTCGTCGGCGTCAACTACTACAGTCGCGTCCACCTGCGCCTGCGCAGCCTGTTTCGCATGACGGGCGAATTTTTCTACCGGGATCGGGACGGCCGCGGTCTCACCGAGACCGGCTGGGAGGTCCACCCGCAGGGGCTCGACACCATGGTCCGGCTCGCCGCGTCGGGCGGCCTGCCGGTGATCGTGACGGAAAACGGGATCGCCACGGGGGACGATCGCCGCCGCCGGGCTTTCCTGAGGGAGCACGCGCTCGTGATTTCGCATCTCCTCGGCGCGGGCGTTCCGGTCCAGGGCTATTTCTACTGGTCGCTACTCGACAACTTCGAGTGGCTCGAGGGTTTTCGCCCCCGGTTCGGGCTCTTCGAGGTGGACTACGCGACCGGCGCCCGCCGCCGGCGGCCTTCCGCCGACACGTTCCGATGGCTCGGCCGGTCGATCGCCGGTGAAGCGGCGGGCCGGGTCAGAGCGCGGGAGGCGAACCCGGGGCTGCCGGAACCGGAAGGGGGTGGGGCCGGCGAACGCGTTTCTCGAACGTGACGAACTCGGAGATGCCGCAGCGCCGCGCCTCTCCGATCGTCTGGTCATAGCCCCATCCGACCTCCGCCGGAGCGTGCGCGTCCGAAGAGAACACGAAGGAAGCGCCGGCCCTCGCGAGCTTTTCGAGAAGACGCGGACCGGGGTAGATCTCGCGGACCGGCTTGCGGAGCCCCGCGGACGAGATCTCGACGACGCATCCCGCGCGGACGGCCGATGCGATGGCCCCGTCCTCCGCGTCCACGACACCCGGCGGAGCATGGTGCCCGTGCTTTTTCGGAAGGTCGAAGTGCGTGAGCACATCGAATAGCCCGGTATCCGCGGCTTTCTCGAGCAGCCGGTAGTACTCGCGGTACAGGCTCTCGACTCCCTCTTTCGAGAATCGCGCCGCGGACCCCGGCGCGTCGATCCACCCCCCGGAGACCCAGTGCACCGACCCGAGGACGAGATCCCAGTCCGCGCGACCGAGCCACCTCGCGAGCTCGCCTTCAAACCCCTCCGCGTAGTCCGCCTCGAGCCCGAGCCTCACCGCGATCGCCCCCTCGAACTCCCGGGCGAGCGACCGCACCTCTTCGACGTATCCCTCGAACTGGTCTTCCCGCATCGCCAGCTCCGGATCGCGCCGCTCCTCCGGCAGGAAATAGAGCGGAATGTGATCGGTAAACGCGATCTCGGCCAGACCCAGCGAGATTCCCTTCAAGACGAAGTCGCGCGACGAGCCCCCGGCATGGCCGCACCGGGAGGTATGGACGTGGTAGTCGGTGAGTCCGTGCACGGGGGGATCGTAGCGGACGTTTTGGTGTGTCGGGAGGGAGGCCCGGGGTTTCACATCTCGCGATCTCGCGATCTCATGACCTCGCGATCAATCGAAGCATCGAACTATCGGGGGATCGGGTGATCGGGCGAAGCGGGTGATCAGGGAATCGGACTGAGACCGGCCAAGGGAGAGCTTTGGAGTTCCGATCCAGCATTTCTCAGCGAAGCGCCGTCTTGGCCGCCTGTTCGCGAGGCGAAGGCTTCGGTCGAAAGTCGTCGCGTGCCTCGGAAGGCAGGCGTAGCCGGCGACCGGCGGATCCTGTGTGACGAGGCAAGTATTTTGCGGCTCCCGGGTCCAGGCGAAGTGCCGTGCTACACGAAGTGTTTACGCTGGCTTTGCTCGGGCCTTCGCGGGCCCTCCCGCGATATTCGTGTGCGAGGCCGACAATCGCGGCGGCTGACAAGAACATGCTGCTTTGCGATTTTCATATTCACACGACCTACTCGGACGGCGTCCTGCCGTTGCCCGAGGTCATCGACCTGTTCGGGCGGTCCGGGCACGACGTCATCGCCATCACCGATCACATCGTCAACGAGGACAACCGGCTCGGCAGGATCGCGCACGCGATCCAGCATTCGTTGAACCCCGACTCGTTTCTCCGCTACCAGGACGAGATCCGGCGGGAAGGCGAGCGGGCGAGGCGTGAGTACGGGATGCTGGTGATTCCGGGCGCCGAGATGACGCGCAACACGATCAATCGGGACACGTCGGTCCACATCCTCGCGCTGGGCCTCCATGAATTCCTGTCGGCGGACGGGGATCCGATGGAAATGCTCGGTGAGATTCGGGCGCGGGGCGCCGTGTCGGTCGCCTGCCACCCGCACGAGATGAGCGAGTTCTACGCGAACACGTTCTACCTGTGGAACCGCCGCAAGTCGGCGGGCCGCCTCGTGGATCTCTGGGAGGTGGGCTGCCGGTGGGACCTGTTCCCGGTGGTGTCGCGGGAGAAGTTGCGGCACATCGCGAACAGCGACTTCCACCATCCCGAGCACCTGTACGCGTGGAAGACGCTGCTGAAGGCGGAGAAGACCGAGCGCTCCGTTCTCGCGGCGCTGAAGGGCGCGCAGGCGATCGGGATCATGCGCCTGTCCGAGAGCGAGGAGGCGACCGCGTGATCCTCTCCGCCGTGGGGCTCGCGGGGTTGTTCCTCTCGGTGAGCTCGTTCTGGCTCGCGGCGCGCGCGCTGCGGCGGCACAGGCGCGAGGGAAGAGGAACGCCGCTCGAGCACTTTGCTCCTCCTGTCTCGATCGTGAAGCCCCTGTGCGGGATGGACGACGATCTCACCCGGAACCTGGAGAGCTACTACCGACTCGACTATCCGGAGTACGAGCTCGTGTTTTCCTTCGCGAGCGAGTCCGATCCCGCGTTTGCTGTCGCGCGCCGCGTGTCGGACGCGCACCCCGGAATCCGCACGGTGTTCGTGGTGGACGGGCGGGAGCCCGGTCGAAATGCGAAGGTCAACCGGCTCGAGGCGGGCGTGCGGCGCGCTCGCTTCTCGCATCTTCTCTTCTCGGACGGAAACGTGCGCGTGCGGCCGGACTTCCTCCGCCGGGCGATCTCGTTCTTCGTGGATCCGCGGGTCGGGCTCGTCTCGAACCTCTTCGCCGCGACCGGCGCGGTGTCGCTCGGGTCCCGCGTCGAGACCCTCCACCTTAACGGATTCCTCCAGGCCGGGACGGCGTTTCTCGTGCGGAGCGTCGGGCGGCCGTGCGTCGTCGGGAAATCGATCCTCATGTCGCGCGAGGCCCTGGACGCGATCGGCGGGTTCCCGCCCCTGCGCGATCACCTGGCGGAAGACTTCCTCCTGGGAGAACGGACACGCGATGCGGGTTTCGAGGTCCGGCTGTCCGCCGACGAGATCGAGACCTCCGAGGTCTGCAAGTCGCCCCGGGCCGTCTGGTCCCGGCACCGCCGCTGGGCGATGCTGCGCGTCCGGCTGGGCGGCCCGGCCTACGTGTCGGAGCTCTTCGCGAGCCCGTCCCTCTGGATCCTGTTGGCGATCGCCGGTGCGCCGTCTTCGCCGTACGGCGCGGCAGTTCTGGCGTCCGTCTCAGCACTCGCCGCCTGCCGAATCGGGGTCGAAGCGCGAATCGCGGCGGATGCCGGACGTCCCGTAGAACGCCGGGACCTGGCCCTCATCCCCGTGCGGGATCTCGCGGTCGCGGCGCTCTTCTGGGCGGGCCTCTTCGCGCGCCACACGCACTGGCGGGGCCGGAAGCTGCGGGTGGGGAAGGGGACGAGGATTGAAACGCTGGCGGAAGATCGGGCTCGTGTACCGTTTAAAGCAATACCGTATGCGCGATAAAGCCTTATTTAATTAGTAAAAACAATCTCTTTTCCTAATTAATCCAAGACTGCCCGAAGGCCGCGGCGGGCGAGACGCTCGAGCTGCTGGCTCTGGGCATCCACCGGGGACACTCCTGCCGGAGGCGCCCGGCGCACGTAGGTCCCGTCGCTCTGCAGGTCGCGGCCGCGCGAGTTGTCACTCTGGAGCGGCTCGAAGACTTCCTGTCGGATCTTCTCGCGGGCCTGCGGGTCGAGTATGGGCGTCATGAGCTCGACGCGCCGGAAGAAATTGCGCGGCATCCAGTCCGCGCTCGAGATGAACATGTCCTCCTCCTCGCCGACGCCGAAGGAGAACGCGCGGCTGTGCTCGAGGAATCGGCCCACGACACTCACGACGCGGATGTTTTCCGACACGCCTGTCACTCCGGGCCGCAGGCAACATATGCCGCGCACCCCGAGGAGGACCGGAACGCCGGCGATCGAGGCGCGGTAAAGGGCCCGGATCACCTTCGGGTCGACGAGAGAATTCATTTTCGCGGTGATCGCGGCGGGCTTTCCCTGCAGGGCCTTCTCGGTTTCCCGGTCGATCAACGCGAGCACCTTTTCGTGCAGGTTGAAAGGAGCCACCGTCAACCGCTTGTATCGGGTCCGCTTCGAGAAACCGGTCAGGAAGTTGAAGAGCTCCGAAGCGTCGAGCCCGAATTCCGGCCGCGCCGTGAACAGCCCGAGATCGGTGTAGATGCGGGACGTCGCCCGGTTGTAGTTGCCGGTGCCCACGTGCACGTATCGCCGCATGGCATTGCCCTCGCGGCGGACCACGAGGGCGATCTTGGCGTGCGTCTTCAATCCCTCGACGCCGTACGCGACGTGGACCCCCGCCCGCTCGAGGGACCGCGCCCACTGGATGTTCTTTTCCTCGTCGAACCGGGCCTGCAGCTCGACCAGGACCGCGACCTGTTTTCCGTTTTCCGCGGCGCGCGCGAGGGCCGCGACGATCGGCGAATCCGTGCCGGTGCGATAGAGCGTCATCTTGATCGCGAGCACGTCCGGATCCTCGGCGGCGCCTTCCAGGAAACGCAGCACCGGATCGAAGCTGTCGTAAGGCTGGTGCAGCAGGACGTCCTTCTGACGGATCGCCTCGAAGCCCGCGTTGGTGTCGGCGAAGAATCCGCGCGAGGCGGGCAGGAAGTCGGGGTCCTTCAGCGTCGGCCGGTCGAGGCGAAGCAGCGCCAGGAAATCGGAAGTGCCGAGGGGCCCGTCGGTCACGTACACGTCCTCAGAGTCGAGCTCGAGCTGCGTGCGCAAGAGCTCCCGGACCGTCTCCGGGCATCGCGTGTCCACCTCGAGGCGGATCGCGGCGCCGAAGCGCCTCTGGCGGACGTTCTCGGCGACCGTCCGGAGTAGATCGCCCGCCTCTTCCTCGCGAAGGTCGAAGTCGGCGTCACGCGTGACGCGGAAAGCAGACGCTCCGCGGATCTTCATTCCCGGAAAAAGACTCGACAGGTGCGCCTCGATGAGGTCCTCCATGAGGAGGAAATCGGAAGCCCCTTCCGGCTCGCCCGGGATCGGAACGAGGCGCGGAAGCGAAGGCGGGACCTTCACCCGGGCGAAGAAGGGCTTCTTCGCGTCGTCCTTTTCGGAGAGCTCGATCGCGAGCGACAGAGAGAGGTTGGAGAGGAACGGGAACGGATGCGCCGGATCGAACGCGAGCGGCGTCAGGACGGGGAAGACGACGCTCTCGAAGTACCCGGTGAGCTCCTTGCGGCGCTCGGCTTCGAGCGCGCTCCACGACAGGATGCGGACTCCCTGGTCGTGGAGCTTCGGCAGGACGTCGCCCGTCAGGGTCGAGGCGGCGATGGCGCAGTCCCGGCGCGCGGTCTCGCTGATGAGCCGCAGCTGCTCCTGCGCGGAGAGCCCGTCCGCGCTGCGCTCCGTCACGGCGGCCTCGAGCTGTTCGTGGAGGCCCGACACCCGGATCATGAAGAACTCGTCGAGATTCGACTGGAAGATGCTGAGGAACTTCAGCCGCTCGAGAAGCGGCCAGGACGGGTCGAGCGCCTCCTCGAGGACGCGATGGTTGAAGGCGAGCCACGAGATCTCGCGGTTGAAATAGAGCGAACGGTCGTTCAGCCGCTCGTCCGGGGCGGTTTCGCCTGCCTGCCTGCGAGCCTCGGTCATGGGAGCGACGGAGGCTATCAAACCGACCCGAAGAGGGTGTTAAGGAAGCGGCTGCATGACCGGTCGAACGCCTTGCCTCGGCCCGGGTCAGGTCTTAAATCGCTGTGTCCAAAGAGCTTGCACCTTCCTCTCGGGGGCCCGAGGAGTCACCTTCGGACCGAGCCGTATCCTCCGTACCTCGAAGCTCACCGGCCGCTCGAGAGCTGCAAGCCGCACGCTCCGGCCACGATGAGGATCGCGCACACTCCGCGAAAAGCGCTCCGTGGCTGCTTGAAAACCGCGATATCGACGGCCACGGCTCCCACGACCGAGGTCCCGACCCATACCGCGTACGCCGTCGCCATCGGTATGGTGCGCAGGGCCACGGAGAGAAAAACGGACGCGCCCAGACCGAAGAGCGCGTATCCGAGAAGAGGCAGGCCACCCGGAAACCCCTTCATCATCTTGAGGCTCACGATCCAGCCCACTTCGAGGGCTCCGGAGAGCAGAAGCGAAAGCCAGTGCTGGACGGGGACGATCTCCGCTCCCTTCACGCCGGAATCCCGGCGGGAGCGATGCCGGCGCGGACGGGTTCCTCAAGGACGAGCTGCATGCCCGGAGGCTAGCGGGTGAGTGCGAAGCCCGCGCGAATCGGATGCGAACGCCGCAAGAAGTTGCGCCACTCCCGATCTCATGATCTCGCGACAATCGAACTATCGGGTTATCGGGGGTCGGGGAGGCGCTCGAGTCAGAATTGGATGATCGGATGATCGGGTGATCGGGTGATCGGGTGATCAATCAGGGGAATCGGGTGATCCGAGAATTGGGAGAAGGCCGTTTCCCGTTTCCCGTTTTCCGTGACGCGCCATCCGAGCCCTCCGGGGATTTCAGATTCATGGCTTTGTTCGACGGCATCCAGCGCCCCGCCCGGAGCCCGAAAAAGAAACGCTCCGGAAGGTCGGGAGTCCCTTCCGGAGCGGAAATGAAGCCGGGGGGAGTGCGGTCTCAGTTCGAGCGCTGGCCCGTCGCAGGATTGAGAAGCACCCGGCGATCGCTGGCCGGCTGACTGAAATCGAAAGAGTTCATCAGGCTGCCGGCGATGGCATCGAGCGACTGATCGCCGATCCGGCCGAGACCCCAGTTATCCTCGATGAAGCGGAGGATGGAGCTCTGGTCCGTGAGCGTGTGGTCGACGAAATTCTTCTTCGCCCAGGGCGAGACGATGAGAAGGGGCAGCCGCGGACCGTACCCGCAGCGGCCGAGATAGGCGCCGGCCGCGGGCGTGCCGCAGTCGCCGACGGTCGGCGACCCGGGGACGTTGGAGCCGGTCAATGCATCCGCCGCGGTGTTGGACTTGCTGACGATCGGCGGCATCACGTGGTCGTACCAGCCGTCGGAGTCGTCATACGCGATGATGATCGCCATGTCGTTCCACACCGAATAGGTCTGGAGCTGATTGATCAGGTTGACGAGAAAGGTCTGCTCGGCGAGCGGATCCGAATAGCCCGCGTGCCCGTCCTGGTATCCCGGTGCCTTGATGAATGTCACGGCCGGAAGCCGTCCGGCGTTCAGCGCCGAGGTGAGGATGTTGAGGTCGTACTGGTGGTTGGCCTGGTCGGTCGCCCCGATCGTCAGAAACGACGAGGGCGGCAGGTGGTGGGGATTTGACGTAGACGCGTAGTACTGAAAGGGCTGATGGTGCGGGATGTAGTCTCCCTTCGGGTTGCCGTCGCTTCCGATGTGCGATGAGCCGCAGACGGCCCCGCCGGACGCTTTTTGACCGGTCGGAGCGAATCCTCCCTCGAACCAGCCCCACGTGATTCCCTTCGCGTTCAGCAGGTCGCCGACATTTTTTCCACTCAGGCCCACCGTTTCGCGGCTCGAGCAGTCGTCGTAATACGGCTGAGGATCGCCGATCACGGTGTTTTCCACGACGTCTCCGTCCTGGAGCGGCCGGTTGAAGATGTTGACGCCGTGCGTCTGACCGGAGATCAGGTTGAGGGCGCCGACGGAGGACGGCCCGAACTGGGATTGGAACGAGTTGTCATGGAGAACAAAATTCTGAGCGTAGTTCCAGAGCGCCGTCACCGTGTTGCCGTCGTAGTACCCCATGACGAGGTTCGCCTGGCACGGGCTCGAGCCGTTGCCCGTGAACTCCACGAAGGCGTCCATCAAGCCGCCATGGAACGCCTTCTGCTCGTCGGTGTATTCGTGATCCTGGTCGCACGTGGCGGCCTGGGACCGATCGAGCCGGAACGGCGGCGCGGAGTTGGGATTCTGGGTGAGCAGGCTTCCCGTCAGGCCGTTGACACCGGGCGTACCGGCGCCGGGAGCGAACGACGGTTGTCCGGACGGATTCGCCGCGTGGGGATACGTCGCGAAATAGTGATCGAAGGAAACGTTCTCCTGGAAGATCACGACGACGTGCTTGATCGGCGTCGTCGCAGTGGATGGCGTGGTCTGCGCGCGCCCGTGCGAAGCGCCGAGGGTAGCGAGACCGGTGAGGATGAATGCTCGCGAGAGTCGTGTCATGGTTCCCCCTTTTTCGAGGGCAGGTTCTCCGAGGCGGGTTAAGGCGAAACGATTTTGGGGTTCGGCAGAGGTGGATTTCAGGAAAAGAATTCCGGCCACTCGCCCTGACTCGCACCCCGGCGTTCACGACTCCGCCCGCCGAATGACCACGATCGAGGCATCGTCCGGGAGGGAGACTCCGCCGGCGTGACGCTCCAGCGCGTCGAAGAGGGTGCTGCACACGACGGCAGCGGGAGCCTCGCCGAACAGCGAGGCGATTCCCGTCAGGCGCCCGATCCCGAATTCTTCTCCGCCCGGGGAAGGACACTCCGTGACTCCGTCGGTGTAGAGGAGGAGCGTTCCGCCAGGCGGAATCCGCCCGTGTCCGACCCGGAATCGGGACCCGGCGAGCACGCCGAGAACGGGACCTGATTCGGGAAGGGACTGTGTCGATCCGCCGGAGAGGATCAGAGGCGCGGGGTGGCCCGCGTTGACGTAGTCGAATGTCCCGTCGGTCTCGAGCTCGCCGTACACGAGAGACACGAATCGGGACGAGAGAGTCGAACGGCAGAGGATCCGGTTGAGACGTTCGAGGGTCGTCGAGATCTTGAGATGGCGGGCCGTCCCCATCCGGAGCCCGATGACGACGTCTCTCGCCTCGAGCGCGGCCGGCAGCCCGTGTCCGGAAGCATCCGCGATCATGACGCCCAGGGCGTCGGACGCGAGAGGGATACCGTCGAATACGTCCCCGCCGACGTCTTCCGCGGCGTCGGAGCGGGCCGCGATGTCGAAGCCGGCCAGCCCCGGAAAGGGGTCGGGCAGGAGGCTCCGCTGGATCGCCTTCGCGCGGTCGAGCATATTGGTCCAGTCGGCCTGTTGCGCGTGCTGTTGGATCGCCATGTGCGCCATCTTGAGGATCAGCTCCGTCCGCTCCCCCGGAGCGACGGCGAACCTCAATACCGCTGCAAATTCGCGGCGCGAACCCAGCAACCAGACCGCCGAGTGGAACGGACGCGCCCGCAATACCGTCCCGGCAGTGTGGAGGGCGCTGCGTTCCTCCCGCGTGATCTCTCCGAGAGCCGGAATGAGCCGAAGACCGTCTCCCGAAATCGGTATCCAGTCGGATCCTTCTCGCTGGAAGAGCGCGTGGTTCTCGATCGCGCAATCCAGGCCGAACCGCTCGCGCGTGCGCTCGAGAGCGCGCCCGAAGAAGTCCGGCGTCGGGCCCGCGGGCAGGTCGGCGTAGGAAGGTTCGAGGATCCGAAATATTCTCTTGGGTTCGACGGAAAGGGGAGCGGTGTCGACGTTCGCCATGATGACTCCTGGGAAAGCGGGACAGTCTGCGGGTCGAGAAGGCAGTTCGCGCGAGGACGGCGTCAAGAAGTGAGGTAGCGATTTTTGACTCGCTTTTCACTCCGCCTTCGACGGCTCTTCAGCGGCGTGCGCGATTCTCCCGGCATCGAGGACCGCACTCACGGCCTTCCTCCGTTTTGCCCCGAGCGATCGGGGCTTTTTTTTTGCCGTCCTGAGAATCGAGGGATGCGTCCCGAATTTACGAGATATTCGTTTCGCGTTGACGTCGCCGTTTTACAAATCGCCCTCCACCAAACAGGAGGACGACACGTGATGAAGCATCGATTGCGGAAAACGCTCGTGGCCTGCGCCGCCGCAGGTCTCCTGCTCGCCTCGCGGGCACACGGTCAGGTCACGCCTGCCGAGGGTTACACGCCACCGGACGACACGCCGAAGGTCAACATCGGGGGCACCATCTTCGCGGACTACACGTATCAGGACGTGCCGACGGCCAAGGACGCCGACAGCGGAATAGTCCACACGAATTCCTTCAACCTCTCGCGCTCTTACATCAACGTGACCGGTCAGATCAGCCACTGGGTCTCGTTTCGGATCACCCCCGACATCACGCGGCAGACGATCTCGGGAACGGGCGTGACCCTGAGCGACAACAACAGTCTCGTGTTCCGCCTCAAGTACGCGTACGGTCAGCTCAACTTCGACGACTTCGCGCCAAAGGGCTCGTGGCTCCGGATCGGGACGCAGCAGACTCCCTACATCGACTTCATCGAGGGGGCCTATCGCTACCGGTTCCAGGGAAGCATCTTCGTGGACCGGGAAGGGTTCCTGGCGTCGTCGGATTTCGGCGTCTCCTCCCGCTTCAATTTTCCGGGCAATTATGGCGACGTCCACGTGGGCGTCTACAACGGCGAGGGCTACACCGCAGCTGAGACGAACGATCAGAAGGCGATCGAGGCGCGCGTTTCCGTCCGGCCGGCGCCCTCCGTGGCGATCGTGAAGGGTCTCCGGCTGACGGGTTTCTACGACGGCGATCACTACGAGCAGGACGCGGAGCGCAAGCGAGCCGTCGCGGCGCTGACCTTCGAGCACGAGTACGTCAAGGCCGGATTCGAGTATCTCGATGCGAAAGATCGGTCGTCGCGCCTGAAGACGGTTTCGACGCACGCCGTCGGCTGGTCCGCCTGGGTCACGCCGCGCACGCCGGTCGGCGTCGAGGCACTTCTGCGCTACGACGAGCTGAAGCCCAACAAGGACAACAATACCGTCGACCCCGATGGAAAGAAGAAACGGACCATCATCGGCGTCTCGTACTGGTTCCCGGTGACGAAGGCGGGTATCGCCGCGGCGGTCCTCCTGGACTACGAAAACGTGAAATACAACGGATTCGCGGCCACGAACACGGCGAACAACAAGCCGGAGGAGAAGCGGTACGCCCTGCACACGCTTTTCAACTTCTAATTCATCCGAAGTTCACGCCGAATTCACAGCCGAAATTCATATTGCGCTCGAGGTGAAGATCATGAAGCCCATTCGACTGCTGGCCCTCGCGAGTATCGCGATTCTCGCCGTCGCCGCTCCCGGTCTCGGACAGAACGTCCAGATCAACGGCGCCGGCGCCACGTTCCCGTATCCCATCTATTCCAAGTGGTTCTCCGAGTACAACAAACTGCATCCCGAGGTCGAGATCAACTACCAGTCCATCGGATCCGGCGGCGGCATCCGCCAGCTCACGAACGAGACGGTGTTCTTCGGCGCGAGTGACGGTCCCATGACGAACGAGCAGCTCCAGGGAGCGCCCGGCAAGATCATGCATCTTCCCACCGTGATCGGGGGCGTCGTTCCGATTTACAACATCCCGGGAGTCGACACGGAGCTGAAGTTCTCGGGTCCGGTCCTGGCGGAAATCATCCTCGGGAAGGTTGCCAAGTGGAATGACCCGGCCATCGCAAAATTGAATCCGGGCGTCAAGCTCCCCGCGACCGACATCACGGTATGCCACCGCTCGGACGGCTCGGGCACGACCTACATTTTCGTCGACTACCTTTCCAAGGTTTCGCCGGACTTCAAGAAGACCGTCGGCATCGCCACGGCGGTGAACTGGCCGGTCGGAGTCGGCGGAAAGGGCAACGAGGGAGTCGCCGGGCTCGTAAAGCAGACGCCCGGCTCCATCGGCTACGTCGAGCTCATCTACGCTCTTCAGAACAAGATCGACTACGGCTCCGTGCAGAATGTGGCGGGCGAGTTTGTCCGCGCTTCGGTTCCGTCGGTCACGGCGGCCGCCGCCGCGGCGTCGGCTCAGATGCCTGCGGATTTCCGGGTGTCGATCACGAACGCGCCCGGGAAGGGCGTGTATCCCATTTCCTCCTTCACGTGGCTCCTCTACTACGAGGCTCCCAAGGACAAGGCGCGCGCGAAGATCATGAAGGAGTTCACGCGCTGGGCACTCACGGAGGGGCAGAAATACGCCTCCGACCTCGGATACGCTCCTCTTCCGGAGGGTGTCGTCAAGCTCGAGCTCGCGGCCCTGGAACGGATCAAGGCCTGACAGGTCTCCGCCATGCGCAGAAATCCGTCCTCCCGGAAGAGTGTCGATGATCGCGGCTTCCGCGCGGGGACGGGTTTCTTCGCGTTTCTCGTCGTGCTTCTCGTCGCCGGCATCGGTTTCGAGCTGTTTCGGACCTCCCACCTGACGATCGCGAAGTTCGGCTTTCGCTTCTGGAGGACCTCGACCTGGGATCCGGTGGCCGGGGAGTTCGGGGCTCTTCCGTTCATCTGGGGAACTCTCTATTCATCGATCCTGGCGCTCGTGATCTCGACGCCGATCGCGCTCGGGATCGCCGTATTCCTGTCGGAGCTCTCCCCCAGGTTTCTCAGGACTCCGCTCACGTTTCTGACCGAGCTTCTCGCGGCCGTCCCCTCGATCGTGTACGGCCTCTGGGGAGTATTCGTGCTCGTCCCGCTCGTCCGGAAGCTGGAGGTGTTCACGCCGGACTGGCTGCGGAAGGTGCCCCTGTTCTCGGGCCCGCCGCTCGGCGTCGGGATGCTCGCGGCCGGGTTGATTCTGGCCGTCATGGTCATTCCATTCACGTCTTCCGTGGCTCGTGAGGTCCTGAAGGCCGTGCCTGCGACTCAGCGGGAGGCGGCGTACGCCCTGGGAGCGACGCGGTGGGAGGCCATCCGTACAGCGCTCTATTTCGGCCGGACGGGCATTCTGGGCGCGATCATGCTCGGATTCGGCCGCGCTCTCGGCGAGACGATGGCGGTGACGATGGTCATCGGCAACAACCCGCAGGTCAAAGCCTCGCTGTTCGCTCCGCAGCACACCATGGCGGCCGTCATCGCGAATGAGTTCACCGAGGCGGCCGATAACCTCTACCTTTCCGCGCTGGTCGAAATAGGGCTCGTGCTGTTCATCCTCACCGTCATCATCAATGCCATTTCGCGAGTCCTGATCTGGAGGACGGGCCGCATGGTCGTCGTTGGCGAAGCGAAGCCGATCGCCGAGCCGGTCACGGGGGCAGCCGCGTGACGCAGTCCGGCCGGCGCAGGGCGGTCTCGAAGCTCGTCGTGTTTCTCTGCGGCGCGGCCGTCGTCGTCGCCCTGATTCCTCTGGCCTTCATCTTTTTCTACGTCATCCAGCAGGGCTTTTCCTCCTTGAATTGGGATTTTTTTACCCAGATGCCGAAGCCCGTCGGGGAGACGGGGGGGGGCATGGCGAATGCCATCGTCGGAACCCTCATCTTGATCGGTCTCGCCTCGCTTCTCGCGATCCCCGTCGGGATGATGTGCGGCGTCTATCTCTCGGAATACGGCGCCGGCCGGTTTGCCTCTTTCGTTCGCTTCACGGCGGACGTCTTGAACGGCGTCCCCTCGATCGTAATCGGTATTTTCGCGTACGGTCTCGCCGTCATGCCCTTCAAGCGCTTCAGCGCGCTGGCCGGCGGCCTGGCCCTCGGGATCATGATGATTCCGATCATCGCGCGCACGACCGAAGAGCTGCTGAAGCTGGTTCCCTCGAGCCTGCGGGAAGGAGCTCTCGCGCTCGGGGCGACGCGGGCGAGGGCATCCTTCTCGGTGATGATTCCCGCAGCCCTTCCCGGGATCATGACGGGTATCCTCGTCGCCCTCTCGCGCATCGCCGGCGAAACGGCACCCCTTCTTTTCACGTCGTTCAACAACCGATTCTTCACGACCCGGCTCGACCAGCCGATTGCTTCCCTGACGGTTCAGGTCTACACGTACGCCATCTCCCCCTACGACGACTGGCATCGCCAGGCGTGGGCCGGAGCCCTCGTGCTCGTCTCGGTCGTCTTCATCTTCTCCGTTCTGGCCCGCGTCGTCACGACACGTCTCGAAAGGATGCACCGGTCATGAATGAGACCGTTATCCCGGCCTCCGAAGTGTCTCCGCGCGCCGCGCCTCTTCCTCCGAGGCCGGAGTCGCCGAAGAGAAAAGAGCCGTCTCCTCCCGCATCGGGAGCCCGCCCGCGCATGGAGACGCGAGGCCTCGACTTTTTCTATGGTCCGAAACAGGCGCTGTACGGAATCTCGCTGAAAATTCCGGAGAAGTCGGTTACCGCATTCATCGGGCCTTCCGGATGCGGGAAGTCGACTTACCTGCGTTGCCTCAATCGGATGAACGACATCATTCCTGAAACGCGCGTGGCCGGGGAGGTCCTCCTGGACGGCGAGGACATCTACGGTTCCGGGCAGGACGTGGTGCACCTCCGACGCCGGGTCGGCATGGTGTTCCAGAAATCCAACCCGTTTCCGAAATCCATTTTTGACAATGTCTCCTATGGCCTTCGGATCAACGGGATCGGAAAGAGCTCGGAGATGCCGGAGCGTGTCGAGCGTGCGCTTCGAGGATCCGCGCTGTGGGACGAGGTGAAGGATCGCCTGCATACCTCGGCTCTCGGGCTCTCGGGCGGCCAGCAGCAGCGCCTCTGTATCGCGCGCGCACTGGCGGTCGAGCCGGAAGTGCTTCTCATGGACGAGCCGGCTTCTGCGCTCGACCCCATCGCTACGCAGAAGATCGAGGAGCTCATCTACGAGCTGAAGCGCGACTACACGATCGTGATCGTGACGCACAACATGCAGCAGGCGGCGCGCGTGTCCGAATCGACCGCGTTCTTCATGCTGGGCCGGCTCGTCGAGCACGATCGGACGGACAAGATCTTTACGAACCCGGGCCAGAAGATCACCGAGGACTACATCACGGGTCGATTCGGTTAATCTCGGAGGCTACGCAACGCATGAAAACCCTCTCGTCCCGCAAGTCGTCCGCGCCCCGAGCCGTTCGCGACGGCGCCGCCGTGGCTGTCAAACGCATCGCCCTGGTCGAGGACGACGCCGATATCGCGTACACGATCCGATTGAATCTCCGCAAGGAGAAGAGGTACCAGGTCGAGCACTATGTCTCGGGGCTCGCCGCGCTCGCCTCGATGCAGGAGAAGCCGTTCGATCTCGTCATTCTCGACCTCAACCTGCCCGACATCGACGGACTGGCCCTCTGCCGGGAGCTCCGCCGCGCGGACGAGACGCGCCGGGTTCCCATCATCATGCTGACGGCGCGTGTCGAGGAGCGGGACAAGCTGCTCGGGTTCGAGATCGGCGCGGACGACTACATCACGAAGCCCTTCTCGATGCGGGAGCTGCTGGCCCGCGTGAACGCGCATCTCCGCCGCGTGGCGTCCTTCGAGAGCTCGGACGAAGAGGTCTACACGGACGGGGATCTCTCCATCGATCGCGCGCGGTTCGAGGCGCGGTTGAAGGGTGAGCGCGTGCACCTGACGAAAAAGGAGTTCGACCTTCTCTGGCTCCTGATCCGCAATCGGGGCCGGGTCGTCACGAGAGACTCGATCCTGGCGAGGCTCTGGGACTATGACGCGGAGGTCGAGACCCGCACGGTCGACGTGCACATTCGTTCCCTGCGTCGAAAGCTGGGGGACGAGCGGATCGAGACGGTCGTGGGCCTCGGGTACCGCTACCACGAAACGATCGACGAGACGAAAAAGCCTTGATCTCCGGGGTGAGCGGGACCTTCGACACTCTCTTCCTCGATCCCATTCGTCCGGGCGGATGAGACTCGGCTCTCGTTTTTCGACGCTCTTCGGCGTGCTCGCCGCCAGCGCGGCGATTCTTCTGGTCGTCCTGCTCGACGCGACGGTACGGAAGGCCACCGAAGATCGGATACTCGATCGCGTCGCGCGCGAAGCGGAGCATCTTTCCCAGGACTGGCTCCGTTGGTCCTCGGACAGGCCCGCCGATTCTGACCGTCTGCTCCGGGAGTCGGCTGCGGCTCTCGGATGCCGGATCACAATCGTCGCCCGGGATGGTCGCGTGCTGCACGACACCGATCTCTCTCCGTCGCGCGTGGACCAGATGGAAAACCATGCCGAACGTCCGGAGATTCGCGAGGCGCTCCGCTCCGGGACAGGCTCGTCGCGCCGATACTCGGCCACCGAGAGCGAGCTCCGAATCTATTTCGCGCGCGCGCTGCCGGAGGGTGGCGTTCTTCGCGTCTCGGTCTCGGTGGCGGGCGTCGAGAGGATCGAGCAGGGGTATCTCTGGACAACCCGACTCGCAATCTTCGCGACTTCGCTCCTCCTCTTCCTCATCGGCTCGGCGGCCGCCCGCCGGTTTTCGGAGCCTATAGGCGAGCTGACGAGCGCGGCCCACGCGATTGCCGCCGGAGAGCATGGGAGAGACCTGCCCCGCGCCGGAGGGGAGGAGGTCCAGCGCCTCGCCGCCGCGCTCCAACGGATGAAAGACTCGCTCGCGCGCTCGGCGGAACGCGCCGAGGCAGAGCGCCGCCTCACGGCCATGGTGTTTGAGCGGCTTCCTGACGGGCTCGTCGTGATCGACGACCACCTTCACGTGCTGGAGTCGAACGTGCGTTTCGGACGCATGATCGGCATTACCGATCCGGTCGGGCGGGCGCTCTACGATCTCCTCCGGCATCGCGCTCTTTACGACCTCTTCGGTGAGACTCTTCGGACCCACGAGACCGTCGAGAGAACGGTTCGGCTCGCGGACGACATCGTGTGGCAGGTGACCGTCGTGGCCCTCCCGGAGGGCTCACGAGCGGCCGCGGTGGGAGTCTTTCGGGACGTCACTCGGATCGAAAGAACGGAAGCGATGCGGCGTACGTTCGTCGGGGATGTGTCTCACGAGCTGAGGACGCCCATAGCGTCGATCGCGGCGGCGGCCGAGACCCTCTCCGACGGAGAGCCGGACGAGGTGGAATCGGCGCATCTTCTTCGCCTGATCCGCCGCCAGTCGGACCGGATGCGGGCCCTGATCGACGACCTCATGGACCTGGCCCAGATCGAGAGCGGCGCGGTCGAGTTGCAGCGGGAGCACATGTCGATCGGAGCTCTCCTGAAGGAGGCCGCTCAGGACTTCGAAGCCTCCGCGGCGGAGCGGAAGATCGGGATTCGCGTGAACATCGAAGGGGCGCCGATCGTTTCGGGCGACAAGCGCAGGCTGTCGCAGGTGGTGCACAACCTTCTCGACAACGCGATCAAGTTTTCCCCGGACGGAGCGGTCGTCGTCCTGCGGACCGCTGCCGTGCCGGAGGGTGTCACCATGGCGGTCGCCGATCAGGGGCCGGGCATCCCGCGGACGGAGCAGGATCGAATTTTCCAGCGTTTCTACCAGGTGGACCGATCCCGGTCGAAAATAAGGCCGGGAACGGGCCTCGGACTCGCGATCGTCAAGCACATCGTGCTCCTGCATGGCGGGTCGGTGGAAGTCGAGAGCACGCTCGGACGGGGCAGCACCTTCACGGTGAAGTTGCCCCCTGCCTGAGCCCGGCTCCCGCCTCGAAGGCCCGAACGCCTGTTAAATCCCTGTGAAGATTGCGGTAGCATGGCCGCCCCCATGCACGTTCTTCCGCGCGACGAGAAGTATTTCGACCAGTTCTCGGAGCTGGCCCGGCGAATTCACGAGAGCGCGCGGATCCTCGCGCGATTTTTCGACGGGGAGGCCCCGGTCAATGCCGTGGCCGATCAGATCAAGCGCCTCGAGCACGAGTGTGACGAGATCTCTCACGAGATCCTGCGCGGGATCGACCGATCGTTCATCACCCCGATCGACCGCGAGGACATCCACCAGCTCGCGGTGAGGCTGGACGACATCATCGACACGATCGACGGAACGGTCCGGCGGCTCGTTCTGTTCAACATCTCGAAACCGACCGCAGTTTCGAAGCGCCTGTCGCACGTGATCGTGGCCGTCACGCTCGAGACCGTCGAGGCCGTTGCCGACTTGCGCCGGCAGAAAGGCGTGATCGAGCACTGCATCCGGATCAAGCAGCTCGAGAACGAGGGCGACGTCGCGTACCACGAGGCGGTCGCCTCGTTGTTTCGGGAGGAGAAAGACCCGATCGAGGTCATCAAGTGGAAGGATGTCTACGAAAACATGGAGCAGTGCATCGACCAGTGCGAAGCGGTCGCTCATGTGCTCGAAAGCGTCGTCCTGAAGCACTCCTGACCGCCGCGAACCGAGCCGGCCGAGCCGCCTTCCGCCATGACCTTCATACTCTTCATAATCGGGATCGCTCTCGTCTTCGACTTCATCAACGGGATGCACGACTCGGCGAACTCGATCGCCACCGTCGTGTCGACGCGGGTCCTCTCGCCGCTCATGGCCGTCTTCTGGGCCGCGTTCTTCAACTTCGTCGCGGCGTTCGTCTTCGGGACGGCCGTGGCGAAGACGATCGGCGCGGACCTGATCGATGTGCGCGTCGTGACGTCCAACGTGGTGCTCGGCGGATTGATCGGGGCAATCACCTGGAACCTCATCACCTGGTACTTCGGGATTCCGTCCTCCTCCTCGCACGCCCTGATCGGCGGCTACTCGGGTGCGGCGGTGGCGCGCGTCGGCATCAAGGCCATCGTGCCGGGAGCCGCCTGGGTGAAGACGCTTTCCTTCATCGTTCTCTCGCCCATCATCGGGATGGTCATCGGATTCGGTCTGATGGTCGCCGTCTCCTGGACGTTCCGCCGGGCTCCCTACGCGTCGGTGGACCGCTGGTTCCGGCGGGCGCAGCTCGGCTCCGCGGCGTTCTTCTCGCTTTCCCACGGCACCAACGACGCACAGAAGACGATGGGAATCATCGCGGGCCTGCTCGTGGCCAACCGGACGGCGTTCGCGGACCCGGCGTCGCCGTTTCACTTCATGCACCTGCCCGACACGAAGACGATCCCGGTCTGGATCATCCTTTCGGCCCACGCCGCGATCGCGCTCGGAACGCTGACGGGCGGATGGCGGATCGTTCGGACGATGGGCACGCGGCTGACCAAGCTCAAGCCGTTCTCGGGGTTCTGCGCGGAGACCGGCGGCGCGCTCACCGTTCTGATCGCGTCTCTCTGGGGGATACCGGTGTCCACGACCCACACGATCACCGGCTCGATCGTGGGCGTGGGAGCGACGCAGCGATTCTCGGCGGTGCGGTGGGGTGTCGCGAGCCGCATCGTGTATGCGTGGGTCCTGACGATCCCCATGGCCGCCGCCATCGGCGCGATCGCGTTCGGCCTCCTGTCCGCGTTCAACTGACCCTCGGGCTCGCGGAACCCGGCACGCGCCCGCGAACGCAACGGGCGCGCCGGGCCGACCGACTCGACTTTGTATACGATTCGGCGCGCCATGAGACGCGCCGTGACACAGGTCTTCTGGAAGGTCATCTTTCGCCGAGCCGCGATCGCGCTCCCATTTCTCGCGGCGTCCTTGCTTTGCGGCGCCGTCCCGGACAACGCGGCCTTCGACGCCGTCCTCGACGCGAGGGCGCGCGGGGGAGGCTTCGACTATGCCGGCGCGGGCGGGCAGGACAGGAAGAGGCTTGCCGCGTACCTCGCGAACATCGGGGATGCGGATCCCTCGAAGATGGAGCCCGCCGAGCGCATGGCGTTCTACATCAACGCATACAACGCGGCCGCGATCGCGACCGTCCTCGATCGGTATCCGGTGAAGAGCATCCGAGACATCGACGGAGCCTTCCAGAGGACGAAACACCGGGTCGGCGGCGAGATGCTCACGCTCGACGCGATTGAGAACAGGCTGCGCGTCGGCCAGGACGCGCGGATCCATTTCGCGATCGTCGGCGCGTCGAAGTCCTCTCCCTCGCTCGCTCCGAAAGCCTACACGCCGGGCCGAATCGCGGAGGAGCTCGACCGCCAGGCAAAGGCCTTCGTTGGCGACTCCTCGAAGAACCGCATCGACCGCGGTGCGAATCGGGTCGTGCTCTCGAAGATCTTCCTCTGGAACCGCCCGGAGTTCGAGCGCGACGGCGACGGCTCGCTCCGAAAGGAAATCGCAAAATTCGTGGCCGATGGGAGGACCGCTTCGTGGCTGGGCGTCGCAAAGATAGAGCCGGAATTCCTGGAATACGACTGGTCGCTCAATCAGCCCTGAATCGGGAAAGCTGTGAGCCGACTGCTATTCCCAATATTCCAAAAAAAGAAGCCCCCGAAGGGGCTTGAGGAGGAGGTCAGAGTGCGTTTGCTCTCATGTATTACGGAGGACACCGCTCGCGCGTTGAGGTTCCCCGAAGGGGCCGCCGAAGCGTGATCCGGCTCTTCCTGAAACCGGGCCGCGAGCTGTCGGTCCGGCGCCGGCATCCCTGGCTCTTCTCCGGGGCCGTCGCTCGCCGGGACGGGGATGGATCCGACGGCCTCGCCGAGATCCTCGGCGCGTCGGGGGAGCGGCTCGGCGCCGGCGCGTACTCACCGCACTCCCAGATTCTGGCGCGAGTCTGGTCTTTCGGGAGCGACGCCATTCCCGGGCCGGAGCTCTTCGCGGAGAGGTTCGCGGCGGCCCGTCGCCTGCGCCTGGAGAGCCTGCTCGGGGAGACGACGGGATTTCGCGCGATCAACTCGGAAGGGGATCTCTGTCCGGGGGTGACCCTCGACTTTTACGGCGATCATGCGGTCCTCGATCTCGCGACGGAGGGCGTCGAGCGCTGGGAAGGTGCCCTGTCGGATGCGGTCCTGCAAACGTGGCCTCTCGACGCGAACCGGCTCGTCGTGAGGCGATCGGGCTCGGAGCGGGATCGCGCCCCGCGTCACGAGGGAGCGGAGCCGGCCCGCGCGGACGCGAAGGCGCGAGGCTCTCGTGAGGCGCCGGCGCGCGCCGCCTTTCTCGAGAGCGGCCTGCGATTTTTCGCCGACCTCGCTTCGGGCCAGAAGACCGGTTTCTTTCTGGACCAGCGCGACAACCGCGCTCGGGCCCGGTCGCTCGCGAAGAACCGCCGCATCCTGAATCTCTTCGCGTATTCCGGAGGCTTCTCGATCGCGGGGCTTGCCGGGGGCGCGACCCGGGCCGTGGACGTCGATGCGTCGGAGGGCGCGCTCGGGCTCGCGCGCGAGCACCGCGCCGCAAACGGCTTCGAGGCGGACGAGGCGGACTTCATCCGGGCCGACGTGTTCGAGGACCTGCGAAGGCGGGTCGAGGCGAAGGAGAGCTGGGATCTCGTGGTCTGCGATCCTCCCGCGTTCGCGAAGAAACGCGCCGATGTGGATCGTGCCGCGCGTGGATACAAGGACGTCAATCGTCTCGCGATGCGGCTCGTGGCACCGGGCGGTATTCTCCTGACGTGCTCGTGCTCGGGCGCCATCGACGCGACGCTCTTCCAGCAGATCGTCTTCGCCGCCGGCCTGGAGTCCGGGTCCCGTTTCTCTCTCTTCGCCCGGCAGGGAGCGGGATCGGACCATCCCGTTTCGCTCGATTGCCCCGAGGGGGAATATCTGAAGGGGATGTGGCTCTCGAGGCAGTGAGGAGACCGTCGGCCGACAAGACGGCCCTCAGCCGTCCGTTTCCGAATACGAGGTTCCTTCGGCTCCGCGCCGCGCCATCCGAGGCCGATTCCGGCTGCGGGGCGGTTCGACACGGCCAGCGGACAGATGACAGGGACGGCCGACAGCGGATGGCTGACAGCGATCCCCATATACTCGCCGCTCCATGAATTTCGACCTGACCGAAGACCAGGCGCTGCTTCAAACGGCGGTCCGCGAGTTCGCGGAGGACGCGGTGAGGCCCCGGGCGGCGGTCATCGATCAGACGGGGGAGTTTCCCAAGGACCTCTTCTTCGAGGCGGGGAAGCTCGGGCTGGCGGGTGTTTCGGTCCCCGTGGAGCACGGCGGCTCCGGGATGGACGTCGTGTCGTACTCCATCGTGATCGAGGAAATCTCCCGGGTGTGCGCCAACATGGGAGTCATTCTCTCGGTCAACAATTCGCTCGTCTGCGATCCGATCGAGAAATACGGCAACGACGACCAGAAGAAGCGATTCCTCGAGCCGCTCGCGCGCGGAGAGAAGCTCGGGTGCTTCGCGCTCACGGAACCAAACGCCGGCTCCGACGCCGCCAACCAGCAGACGAAGGCGGTGCGCGACGGAGACGGATGGCGGCTCACCGGGCAGAAAGTCTTCATCACGTGCGGACAGGCCGCCGACGTGGCGCTGGTTTTCGCGATGTCGAGCCCGGAGAAGAAGGCGCGCGGCATCTCCGCCTTCCTCGTGGATGCGAACGCGCCCGGATTCGACCGATCCCGCCACCAGGTCAAGCTCGGCGTCAACGCCTCCGGGACCGTCGAAATCTTCCTGACGGATGTGTTCGTGCACGATCGCGACATGCTCGGGAAGGAAGGCGAGGGATTCAAGATCGCCCTTTCGACCCTGGACGGCGGCCGGATCGGGATCGCGGCGCAGGCGGTCGGCATCGCGACCGAAGCGTTCGAGGCCGCGGTCCGATACGCGAAGGCGCGGCGCGCGTTCGGAAAGCCGATCTCCGACTTTCAGGTGCTGCGCTTCTATATCGCCGACATGGCGACGGACGTGGATACCGCGCGCCTCCTGACGCGCCGCGCCGCGGCCGCGAAGGACCGGACAAAGAAGGACGGCGGCCGATACGGTCTGGAAGCGGCCGAGGCGAAACTCTTCGCCGCCGAAATGGCGCAGCGCGTGACGACCAAGGCATTGCAGATCCATGGCGGGTACGGCTACACGAAGGAGTATCCCGTCGAGCGAAACTTCCGCGACGCCCGAATCACGGAGATCTACGAGGGCACCAGCGAGATCCATCGGCTGATCATCGCCCGCGAGATCTTCCGCGAATCCGGGCTCGCGATCGGATAGGAAGAAGCGATGGCGCAGACGCGAATGTTCCGGGACCGCGTGGTCTCGATGGAGCAGACCCTCGAAGGGGGAGAGAAGAATCTCGAGTTCCTGAAGGGGCTCTGCCGCGAGGCCTTTCCCGATTTTGAATACCGGAGCCACGCCCTCGAGCACGAACGGGATCTCTTCGTGATGGCGCTCGAGTCGGCGGACGGGCGGAAGAAGTCGGTGGCGTGGACACGCATGGTGCTCTTCGACGCCGAGAGACTTCCGGCGCTCGTCGAGAATCCGGTCTCTCCGCTGCGCTCCCGGATCCTCGCGTTTCTCCAGGCGCGCGCGGCCCGGACCGACATCCTCGTGACCTTCCGGCATCTCGAGGACGGCTGGGTCGACACTCCGGAGCCCCGCCGCGAAAAGCGCCGGGGGAGGCGGGGAGGCCGCGACGGCCGCGGCCGTTCGGGGCAACCGGGACAGCCGGCGTCCGAGGGCCAGGGCCGAGGCCCGGGCCAGGGCTCCGGACAGCCGGGAAGAAAAGAGGGGCAGGGCTCGCGCCAGAACCAGGGCCAGGGCCCTCGAGCCGCCGGACAACCGGGGGCGGGAGCCGCGGGTCCGGGCGGAGGACGTCCAGGACAGCGGCGGCAGGAAGGTCCCAAGGCCGGCCGGCCAGGCGGCGGCCGGCCCGAGCGCGGTCGCGGCGGTGCTCCGCCCTCTGCCGAGCGGGAACCGCGTCCCGCCGCGTCCGCTTTGCCTCGCCCGGCTCCACCTCCGCCGGCCGGAGAAAATCCCCGCGGACCCGGCCCCGCCGAGGCGGGCGCCGGTGGCGAAGGCCGGCCAGGCGGCCGCCGCCGCCGGTTGCGCCGGCGCCGCGGGCGGGGTCGCGGCGGTGCCGGGGGTCCGGGCGGTCCGGCTGGTCCGGCTGGTCCGGCGGGTCCGGGACCCTCCGGCGGGCCTTCGGGCGGATCCCCTCCGCCCTCGCCGGGCCGCGAGCCATGAACTTCGATTTCACGCCGGATCAGAAACGGATTCGCGACGCGGTCGAAGAGTTCGCGCGCAAGGAGATCGCCCCTCAGGTCGCCGCCCTCGAGCGTGAGGAGCGATTTCCGCGGGAGATCCTCGCCGGCCTCGCGGGCATGGGCGTCCTCGGGATGATGGTCCCGGAGGAGTACGGGGGATCCGGTGCGGATGCCCTGTCGTACGTGCTCGTCATCGAAGAGCTCGCCCGCGTGTGCGCGTCCACGGCCGTGATCGTGTCGGTGACGAACTCCGTCTTCTGTTACCCCGTTTGGAAGTCCGGAACCGAGGAGCAGAAGCGGACGATTCTCCGCGAGGTCGCCTCCGGCGCGGTTCTCGGGGCCTACGCCCTGACGGAGCCGCAGTCGGGATCGGACGCCGCCAACCAGAAGACCCGCGCTATCCGGGATGGCGACGACTATGTCTTAAACGGCGCCAAGGCATGGATCACCAACGCGGGCGAAGCGAAGTGGTACCTCGTGATGGCGATGACGGATCCCGCGGCCGGCACGCACGGGATCTCGGCGTTTCTCGTCTCCTCGGAAGACCGCGGGTTTCGCGTCGGTCCGCCCGAGGACAAGATGGGTCTGCGCTCCTCGAAGACGGCGTCGATCTACCTGGATGACGTTCGCGTGCCGGCGTCGCGGAGGCTGGGTGCTGAAGGAGATGGATTTCGGATCGCCATGATGACGCTCGATCATTCCCGCATCGGCATCGCGGCGCAGGGAATCGGGATCTCCCGCGCCTGCTTCGACGCCTCGACGGAGTACGCGCGCACGCGCGAGACCTTCGGCAAGAAGCTCGCCGAGCACGAGGTCATCGCGTTCCAGATCGCCGACATGAGAGTCCAGATCGACGCGTCGCAGATGCTGACGTACCGCGCCGCCTTCCTCTCGGAGAAAAAAGGAGTGCGGTTCTCGAAAGAAGCGTCGATGGCCAAGGTCTTCTCGACCGAGGCGGCCAATGCGATCGCGGCCCGCGCCGTCCAGATCTTCGGCGGGTACGGTTACTCCCGGGAGTATCCGGTCGAGCGGTTCTATCGGGACGCCCGCGTGACGACGATCTACGAAGGCACGAGCGAGATCCAGAGGATCGTCATCTCGAAGAACGTACTGGCGGGGGCCTGATATGAGCGACGATCCCGTTCCGCCGCCGACTGGCGGATTTCTTCCGGGCAAACCGGACGCATCCGCGGACCCGCGCGGCGGATCCGACGGGTCCGCCGGAGCCGGAGCCCCGGAACCGTTCGCCGGGCCGGCGCGGGAGACCTTCGAATCGGCGCCGACGCCAGGGCCGACCCTTGCGGGAGGGCTCCATTCCGAGGCCCCTCCTGAAGTCGTCGAAATGTCCGAGCCGGCCGATCCGGCCGATCCGGCCTCTCCGGCCGATCCGGCCGATCCGGTTGATTTCCCCGGGCCGGCTGAGCCCCCTGAACCGGTGGAGACCGTTCCGCGCTTTGCTCATGCCGCTTCCACCGATCCGGGCGATCCGGCCGATCCCTTCGAAGTGGCTGAATCCGCTCAACCGGCCGATGCGATCCCCCCTCCGTCTCCGCCTTTCTCCGCCGCGAGCTCCGACGCTCAATCCTCTTCTGCCGCTCATGCCGCTCCCGCCGATCCGGGCGATCCGGGCGATCCGGCCGATCGGAACTTCGCGCCGCCCGCTCTCCGTCCCTCGATTCCGCCGGAAGCGACAGCGGGCCCGACTGCGGCTCCCGCGGAGCCGGTCGTTCCCGCGGACGCCCGTTCGCCGGAATCGGGTGCGGGGCCGGGAGAGGGCTCGGGAAAGCCCCGGCGGGAGGAACGGGATCGCCCGCGCGCGCCGCGAGGCCCGCGGCCGGACCTCGTGATGGAGGCTCTCCCGCTCTACCGGGAGTCGCGCGGGTACCGGATGCGACTCGAGCCTCCCGACCTCGCCCGCCTGCGCGAGCTTCCCGGATCGAAGGGAAAAACGGACGTGGAGCTGGGCGAGATTTTCTTCGACGGCCAGTCCGAGCGGTTCACGACGTCGCTCGCGGAAGACGTCCCGAGCCCCGCGGAAGTCCGCGTCGTCGTGGACCCCTATTCGCGGCAGGCCTTTCTCGCGGTGGAGAAGAAGATCCGCTCGATTCTGAGCTTCTGAGGCGGCTCCCGGTCCGGGATCGGTCGATTCAGATCTCGGCCACGAACACGACTTCCCCGGCCCGGCTCAATCGCGCTCTGCGCTGGTGGACGTCGAGCGCAACGTCGTAATCCCCCGACGCGGCCCCGGATGCCGTGAGTGCGTCCGCCCACGTCTCGGCATGGACGAACAGGAAATCGTCGGCGATCGCCGGCTCTTCCTGGCCCTCGAAGTCCGGCATCGTTCGCAGGACGGCGACGGCTTCCGGCGCGAGATGAAATCGAAACCCGGAGGATTCAGCGGAATAGGAGCGAGGCGGTTGAGGCATGGCGGGAATTTTACGGGAACCGGCCTGTTTTTGGGCGGCAAATGAAGACCCGAATTTTTCGCAGCCCGGCGGCCCGATTCGAGCGGAACGCCCGACTCCCGTTTGCCGCCTGCCTCCTCGCGCTTCTGAGCCTCGCGGCCGCCGCGCACGCCCAGGTGAACCGAAACCACTTCGACTCGGATGGGCCGATGCGCGCGCCCGGGTTCTTCGACTTCATCTCTCTCGGCGCCCCTGGCGAGGGGGACTGGAGAGTCATCACGGAATTCAACCCGCCTTCCGCGCCGAACGCCGTGAGTCAGGTTCTCGCCGAGCGTCCATCCGGCTCAATCGCGGTGGCGGTCCGGCGCAACGTCTCGATGAAGGACGGTTCTCTTTCCCTGGGCATCAAGACCATTCCCGGCCGGGGAGGCATCGTCTTCCGGATGGTCGACGAGAAGAATTACCTGGCCGTCCTCGTGGATCCGGTTTCGGGAGACGCTCGCCTCATCCGGTCGGTCGCCGGCCGTTCGAGCGAGCTCGCGCGCGCCGCGGTGAAGTCCGACCGCCAGTGGGCGGCTCTCGCGATCCAGCTCGAAGGGCCGAAGATCGCCGTAACGTGGGAGGGCAAGCCGGTGTTCGAGGCGGTTGATCCGGTGCCGGCGGCCGGCCGGGCCGGAATCGCGACGGCAGGCCCCGGGATCATGACCTTCGATGAGTTCGTGATCGATCCGAAAGATACGCCGAGGCCCTAGAGAAATCGGGAAACGGGAAACGGGAGACGGGAAACGACGAGGGGAACGCGGAACGGATCGCGACCCGCGACTCTGGCCGGGGATCGGGAATCGGGAAATGGGAAGGGGAAAACGACGAGCGGAACCGGAACCGATGATGCCGCTCGATCCGCTTCAGTCCGATCCGAAAGACTCCGCAGCGCAACCCCGGGTCGAAACTCAAGAATCCCGGACGAGAGCCGGCTTCGAGGGGTTTTACCTTTCGTTTCCCGTTTCCCGTTTCCCGTTTCCCGTTTCCCGTTTCCCGTTTCCCGTTTCCCGTTTCCCGTTTCCCGTTTCCCGCCTGCCTAGCTCGTGAATTTGGCGGCGAACGTCGGATGGCCGTTGACGACCTTCAGCACGATCGGAAGCTTCGTCGGGTTCCGGTCGGCGTCCATCGTGATCGTGCCCGTCACTCCCGGAAAATCGCGGGAAGACGCGAGCGCGTCGCGGACGCGTTTGCCCTCGGTGGATCCGGCTCGCCGGATCGCATCCACGATCAGACGCGCGGCGTCGTAGGAGCTCGCCGCGATCGAGTCGGGAACGGCGCCGTAGGCCTTGCGGTACGCCTCGACGAACGAGCGCACGGCCGGGGCCGGGTCATCGACGGAGTAGTGGTTCGAAAAGTAGGCGCCCTCGACCGCGGCGCCGCCGATCTCCGCGAGCTTCGGCGAATCCCAGCCGTCGCCTCCGAGCAAGGTCGCCGTGACGCCGAGTCCCCGCGCCTGGCGGGCGATCAAGCCGGCATCCGTGTAGTAGCCGGGCACCAGAAGGACGTCCGGCTTTTCCGCGCGGATCGAGGTGAGCTGCGCGTTGAAGTCGCTGTCACCCTCGGCGTACTTGAGCTCCGAGATCACGCGCCCGCCCTGAGCGATGAACTGCGCGCGGAAGGCGGCGCCCAGACCCACGCTGTAGTCGCTCTTCGCGTCGATGAGAAGAGCGGCGGTCTGAGCCTTCAGATTCTGGCGGGCGAACAGCGCGAGAACTTTTCCCTGGCTGGGGTCGATGAAGCACACGCGAAAGATGTAGTCCCCCTTCTTCGTCACCTCGACGGCCGTGGAGGTCGGCGACACCATGGGAACCTGATACGTCTGGGCAGTCGACGCGGCCGCGATCGTGCGCGTCGAGGCGTTCTCGCCGATCAACGCGATGACGTGGTCGCGCGTGATCAGCTTCGTCACGGCGGATACCGCTTCCGACGCCTCGTTGCGGTCGTCTTCGGATAGCAGGTCGAGCTTTTTTCCGAGCACGCCGCCGGCGCGATTGATCTCGTCGAGCGCGAGCCGCGCCCCGTTCCGGCCCGAGATGGCGAACGTGGCTTCCGGCCCCGTCAGGGCGCCGAAGAACCCGATCTCGATGCCCTGGGTCGCGGTGGGTTTTTCTCCGCCGCAGGACAGGGTGGCCAGGGTGCCGAGGATGGCGAGCAAACCGGCGATCCGAATTCCGCTTCGTCGCATCATGCGCGCATTCTATCCATGCAATGAGCCGCCGGCCGGCGAGAAAATGCCGTCGTCTGGTCCGGAAGGATCGCGGTACCATCGGGCGCTTCGCAGGAGGAAAAATGGCGCGGATTCGCGGAGTGGGGCGCTCCGAGGTAGCCGGAGCCGCACGGGACGCTTTCGAGAGGAAGATCGCGGAGAGGGGAAACATCCCGAACATGTATCGGGTGTTCGCCCACCGCCCGTGGATCCTCTCCACGATGGACGCTCACTTCGCCGCGGTCATGGGGTCGGGCACCGTACCCCTGAAGCTGAAGGAGCTCCTCGCGCTCCAGACGTCCCTCGCCAACGAGGCCCCTTACTGCACGCGGTCCCGCACCGCCAGCGCCGAGCGCCTCGGGGCCACGCCGGAGCAGATCCGCACTCTCCTCGACTTCGAGAACGGCCCGTTCGACGAGCGCGAAAAAGCGGCGCTCCGCTTCGGCCTGCAGATGACCCGTCAGGCGAAGGGCGTGACGGACGCCATGTACCGGGACCTCGAGCGGCACTTCGCGGAAGGGGAGATCGTCGAGATCGCCTGCGTCGTCGGCCTCTTCGCCTACTTCAACCGTTTCAACGAAGCGCTCGGCACAGAACCGACGGGTCCCAAGGAAGGACTGGATAGCTGATTGGTCCTTAGTCGGCGGTTGGGAGAATCGGGTGATCGGGTGATCGGGTGATCGGGTGATCGGGCGAACGATCGGGTGATCCGAAGATGTACGGGGACCTGAAGGATCTACTTTTCGTTTCCCGTTTCCCGTTTCCCGTTTCCCGTTTCCCGTTTCACCGGATCACCCGATTCGTTCTGATACCCTCGCTCTCCCTATTTGCTAAAGGATTCTGAATGACCGACACCAAGTCTTACGACCTCTCCATCATCGGCTCCGGGCCCGGCGGATACGTCGCGGCGATCCGGGCCTCTCAGCTCGGCCTGACCGTCCAGGTCATCGAGCGCGAGCCGCGGCTCGGCGGGGTCTGCACTCTCCGGGGGTGCATTCCGACCAAAGCTCTTCTCCACACCGCGGACCTTCTCGAGGAGGCTCGCCACGGTTCCGAGATCGGCGTTTCGGCCCGCGAGGTCAAGCTGGAGATGGCGGGAGCGCAGAAGCACAAGGAAAAGGTGGTCCGCCAGAGCTCGAACGGCGTGCAGTACCTGATGAAGAAGAACCGCGTCGACGTCACGGCCGGATTCGGACGGATCGCGGGCCCGGGACTCGTCGCCGTGAAGGCGGCCGACGGCTCCGAGACGACGTTCGGGGCGAAGAACATTCTCGTTGCGACGGGCTCGTCGCCGCGCTCGCTTCCGGGCATGGAGATCGATCACAAGGTGATCCTGTCGTCGGACTCCATCCTGGAGCTCACGGATGTTCCGAAGTCACTCCTCGTGATCGGGTCGGGCGCCGTGGGAGTGGAGTTCGCTTCGATGTTCGCGCGGTTCGGATCCAAGGTCACGATCATCGAGGTGCTGCCGCGGATCGTGCCGGTCGAGGATGAAGAGATCTCCCGCGAGCTCGCGGCGTCGTTCAAGCGGCAGGGAATCGCCGTTTACGTGGATACGCGGGTCGAGAAGGTCACGAAGTCCGATGGCGGCGTCGAGGTCATCGCGCGAACCTCCGCGGGCAAGACGGAGACTTTTCGCGCGGAGAAACTGCTTCTCGCGGTCGGCCGAAAGCCGCTCTCCGAAGGCATCGGGCTCGAGCAGGCTGGCGTCGCGACCGACAAGGGTTACATCCGGATCGATTCCATGATGCGGACGAGCGCCGCCGGCGTCTATGCGATCGGAGATGTCGTTCCGACGGCGTGGCTCGCCCACGTGGCTTCGGCGGAGGGGATCGTCGCTGTCGAGCATATGGCGGGAAAAAATCCGCCGGCGATCAACTACGACCAGGTGCCGGGCTGCACCTACTGTGCGCCGGAAGTCGCGTCGGTCGGTCTCACCGAGGCGAAGGCGCGGGAGCGCGGGTACGACGTCGCCGTCGGCAAGTTTCCGTTCTCGGCGGTCGGCAAAGCCCGGATCATCAACGAGACCACCGGTTTCGTGAAGATCGTCGGGGAGAAGAAGTACGACGAGGTCCTGGGCGTGCACATCATCGGACCGAAGGCGACCGAGCTGATCGCCGAGGCGGGCGCGGCCCTTCGGCTCGAGGCGACGTCCGAAGAGATCGTCCGCACGATCCACGCGCACCCGACTCTCTCCGAGGCGATGCACGAAGCGGCGGAAGCGGTCTCCGGGCACTCGATCCACATTTAGGCGGCTGTCGCGCGCGCTTCCTCTCCCGGCGGGAGAGGGCCGGGGTGAGGGGCCCCATTCGATCCTCCGATCACCCGATTCCCCGATCCCGCGATCAGCCGATCAAACTCGATCCTCGATCTCCACTTCACGCGATAGTTCGATTGATCGCGAGATCATGAGATCGCGAGATCGCGAGATTCGGCCAAGGGCCCGGGTCCGTCCTTAGTCCGCCCTCGTCAGTTCGGCTTCGGCGGCGGCGGGTCGGGCATCCTCGGCGTGTCGCCGGGGTACGACTGGACGGCGCCGGGGGCGGGGTACGCGAACGTCTTGCCCTCGCGATAGTCGTTCGGGGAGGCGGGGAAGGCGAGGTTCATCCCGGGGACCTGCTTCGAGTCGACATCCGGTTGGTATTTGCGATCGGGATTCAGAACGGCCGTTCCATCCTTTCGCTCTCCCGGGCCGACGGGCGCGCGAGCGGCGCCCTTTCCTCCTGTCGCGGGGGCGGCGTCCCGGCGGCCGTTTCCGCCGGTGATGCCGATGTCCACGGCGCCGTTCGCGTGTGCGGCCACGCGCTCGGCCGAGACCCGGCGGATCTCCGACCGGCGGACGCTCACCAGCGTGCCGGCCGGGTGCTGGTGAAAAGTCACCTGGTCCCCGGTCTGGAGCGGATGATCGGAGGACCAGAGCGTGCCCAGCTGAACCGTTTCGATGCGGTAGAGCGTGACCGTTCCCGACGCGCTCGTGACGGGAGAGGCCGGTTTCGATGCGGGATCGGGTGTCGCGCCGGACGATGGAACGGCGACGGCGGCGGCGACAAGAATCGTCGCGGCGGCCGCCGGCAGAAGCTGGAAGAGCCGCGTCGTCATGGCTGTTTCCCAGTATACGCGCGCGGCCTCGGGACACCGCAGTCGGCACACCGTTCGCGCGTTCCACCGGAGGGGAGAAGAAATAGAATGGCGGACCGTCCATCATGAGCATCATCCAGCCGCCCGACCGAGCGGAGACGGATCTCTCCGCGCTGCGGATCCGACGCGTGCCCGAGAAATCGGGTGGCCGCGGATGGATCCTCATCCTCGCGATCGTCGTCGTGGCGATCGGGCTCGGCGTCTATTATTTTGCGGGCCGGTCGTTGCGCCCTCTCAAGGTCGACGTGGTCACGGCGTCCGTCGTTACCGAGGGCCAGGCGACCACCGTCCTGAGCGCCACGGGATACGTCGAGGCGGAGCGCAAGGCGGATCTCTCTCCCAAGATCACGTCCCGCATCACCGAGCTGAATGTGACGGAAGGCTCGCGCGTCCGGAAGAACGACGTGATCGCCCGCCTCGATCATACGGACATCGACGCGCAGCTCGCGGAGGCGCGCGCGAACTGGGTCAACGCGCGGGCCGATCTCGCCCGGCAGCGCTCTCTGCAGGAGCAGGGTCTCGCTCCGCAATCGACTCTCGACGTCTCCGTCTCGCAGGAGTCGGCGACGCGGGCGCGGGTCGAGTACACGCGGGCGCTTCTCGACTACACGGAGATCCGCGCTCCCTTCACCGGCGTCATCACCGCGAAGCGCGCTTTCGTCGGCGAGGCGGTGTCGCCGTTCGGCTCGTCGCCGTCCGGCGGCGGGTCCGGCGGAGCGATCGTGACGATCGTCGAGTTCTCGAGCCTCTACGTGGGCGCGGACGTCAACGAGTCGAACCTCTCGCGGCTTTCGCCCAACCAGCCGGCGGAGATGTCGCTCGACGCCGTTCCCGACAAGATCTACCACGGCCATCTCCGGCAGATCGTTCCGGCCGCCGACCGCCAGAAGGCGACCGTCCGCGTCAAGGTCGCTTTCGACGACGCGGACGACAGGATCCTTCCGGATCTTTCGGCGCGCGTCTCCTTCACCTCCGAGGCCACGCAGGGGAAAACGAACCGGTCGCGGATCCTGATCCCGAAAACGGCGATCGCCGCCGTGGAGGGAAAGTCCGGAGTGTTCCGCATCGTCGAGGGTCGCGCACGATTCGTCCCCGTGCAAACGGGCGGAGAAGTGCAAGGGCAGATCGAGGTCACTTCCGGTCTGCAGGGCGGAGAGAAGATCGTCGCGTCTCCCGGTCCCGTGAAGTTGCGGGATGGCGACCGTGTTCGGGTCGATGGGGAGAATTCGTAACCGGTTGTTTCGCAACGAGCGTTCGAGAGTGATTCGGAGAAGCGGAGGAGGATTCACGCTATGGCCGAGCCGTTGATCGACATCGCCCACGTCGAAAAAGTGTATCGCCGGGACGCCCTGGAGATTCCCGTGCTGAACGACATCAACCTGAAGATTCCAGCCGGCGAGTTCGTCTCGCTCATGGGTCCATCGGGATCCGGGAAGACGACGCTCCTGAACCTCATCGCCGGGATCGATCAGCCGACCCGCGGAAGCATCGCGATCGGAGGTCGGGACATTTCGAAGATCTCGCAGACGGAGCTCGCGAAGTGGCGGTCGACGACGATCGGATTCATCTTCCAGCTCTACAACCTTCTTCCGGTCCTGACGGCGTTCGAGAACGTCGAGCTGCCGCTGCTGCTGACGCCGTTGAAAAGAGCGGAGCGCCGCACGCACGTCCAGACCGCTCTGAACATCGTCGGCTTGTCGGATCGCGTGGATCACTATCCGCGCCAGCTCTCCGGAGGACAGGAGCAGCGGGTCGCGATCGCGCGGGCGATCGTGTCCGATCCGACCATCCTCGTCGCGGACGAGCCCACGGGAGACCTCGACGCGAAATCCGCCGAGGAAATCCTCGTGCTCCTGAACCGGCTGAATGCCGAGTTCGGCAAGACGATCGTCATGGTCACGCACGATCCCCGCGCCGCCTCCCGGGCGCACCGGATGGTGCATCTCGACAAGGGCGTCCTGCATGCCGACGAGCGAACGGCGGCCGGGGCTGCGAGGAACGCATGAAGTACCTGAATCTGATCTGGAGGAACGTTTTCCGGAAGAAAACACGGACCGTCCTGACGACGAGCTCGATCGTGCTCGTTCTCGTGCTCATCGTGGTCCTGACGTCGCTCCTGCAGGCCATGGATCAGGATCCTTCCGGCAACAAGGGCTCGAATCGCCTCGTCGTTCAGCACGCGACCGGTCTCGCCAATTTCCTTCCGCTCTCGCAGCGGCAGCGGATCGAGCAGATCCCCGGTGTCGTGGCCGTCAGCCCGCAACTCTGGTTCGGGGGGATCTACAAGGATGATCGCCCCGAGAACTTCTTCGGCCAGCTCTCCTGCGATCCGGAGGTCTTCTTCACGAAGGTCTTCGACGACGCCACGATCGATCCGGCTGTCGAGAAGCAGTTTCGCGGGCAGCAGAACTCGTTCGTGGCCGGACAGGCGCTCGTCGACAAGTTCCACTGGAAGAAGGGCGAGCACATCATCCTCCGCGGAACCTACATCCCGGTCAACCTGGAGCTCGAGTTCGTGGGCCCGTACCACTCCGGCGACGAGTCGAACGTCTTCTTTCACAACGAGTACCTGAACCAGTCGAAGTGGTTCGGCGCCAACAAGTACACGGGGATCTATTACCTGAAGGTTGCCGACGGGAAGGATCTGCCTCGCGTGACGGCCGCGATCGACTCGATGTTCGAGAACAGCGATGCCCCCACGAAGACGCTCACGGAGAAACAGTTCCAAGCGTCCTTCATGGAGATGATGGGCAACATCAAGGGGCTGATCCGCGGGATCTCACTCATCATTCTCTTCGCCGTGACTCTGATCGTGGCGAACACCGTTGCGATGTCGGCGCGCGAACGGGTCACGGAGATCTCCGTGATGCGGACCCTGGGCTTCCGGCCCGGCCACATCCTCGGGTTCATCCTGTCCGAGTCGGTCCTGATGTCGCTCATCGGAGGATTCGTCGGCGTCGTGCTCGCCAAATATCTCTTCATCCCCGGGATGGTGAAGGGCATGGCGACGACCCCGATGGCGCCGTTTCTCATCAACTTCAAAGTGACGTGGGCCGTCCTGTCGGCCGCGTTCCTCGTGTCCGTCGGCGTGGGCGTTCTCGCCGGGTTCGTGCCGGCCATCCGGTCCTCCCGCATCCGCATCGTCGACGGCCTGCGGCAGGTGGTGTGACATGCCGATCCCGCTGAAATACAACGCCCGCAATCTCGTCAACCGGAAGGTCTCCACGGGGATGACCGTGGCCGTGATCACCCTCGTGGTCACCGTGTTCCTGTTCGTGCTCGCGCTGTGGCAGGGCGTGACGCGGACGCTGTCCGTGAACGCCTCGACCCGCAACATCCTCACGATGCGCGTCGGCTCTCAGGCGGAGATGCAGAGCGTCGTGACGCGCGACTCGTACGACATGATCCGCGCGCTGCCGGGCATCGAGCGCAACGGCAAGGGGGAGCCTCTCGTGTCGCCTGAGCTCCTCACGCTCATCAACACGCGCCGGCTCGACGGGAAGAGCTCCAACGTCCAGATCCGCGGCGTCGGTCCCATGGGGCTCGAGATGAGGCCCGGCGTCCGGATCGTCGAGGGGCGCGTCATGAATCCGGGCACCAACGAGGCGATCGTCTCGAAAAATCTTTCGACGCGGTTCGCCGGAATGGCCGTGGGGGACACGGTCAAGTCCGGGAGCTACCGGTGGGTGATCGTCGGGCACTTCGATGCTGCCGGAAGCGCGTACGAGTCGGAGATGTGGGTCGACGTCAAGGATCTCCAGCAGCAGACGAAGCGTCCGATCTTCTCCTCCGTGTTCGTGCGGACGAGCGACCCGGAGGCTTCCGCGCGTTACATCGAGACCGTCAAGGGTGATCAGCGGCTCAAGCTCGAGGGCAAGACGGAGAAGAAATATTACGAGGAGCAGATGGTCACGGGCGCACCCATCAAGGTCCTCGCGATCCTCGTGGGCATCTTCACGGCGATCGGGGCTTCCTTCGGCGCAATGAACACGATGTATGCCCAGGTGTCGGCTCGCACGCGCGAGATCGGGACCCTGCGAGCGATCGGATTCTCGCGCCGTTCCGTGCTCGCTTCTTTCGTCCTGGAAGCGCTGCTTTTGTGCCTGGCAGGCGGCGTCGCCGGGACGCTTCTCGCCGTCGTGCTCTTCAACCTCGTGGTCACGAAGCCGACGGGCACGATGAACTTCCGCACGTTTTCCGAAGTTCTCTTCAACTTTCGCATGACGCCTCCGCTCATCGTCGGCGGGCTCGCTTTCTCGCTGGCGATGGGGCTCTTTGGCGGATTCTTCCCCGCGTGGCGCGCGGCGAGGCTCAAGATCACGACCGCACTCCGAGAGGTATGAAAAGCCGCCGGTCTATTCCGGCGCCGCGCTTCCCCCTCTCCCGGCGGGAGAGAGCCGGGGTGAGGGGAGCTGTTCCGACAGGAGCGCCGGCCTGACGCTTTACAACCGAGAGCAAGACTAGCGGCGCGGCCTCGGACTGTTGCCGCAAAACCTCCTCACGTCCAGGAATCGAACCGCGCGGCCGGCCGGCGTCGTGGTGTCGAATCCGGGTGCGCGGCGGTCGGCTCCGGACGGTCTCGTCAGCGCCGGCTCGACTTCCAGCCAATCGATTCTGTCGGCCGCTGCTGACCGGCAGAAGTCCTCTCCGGTCGGCGCCGCGTAGAGGTCGAGGATGGCCTGCTGGCGGCGTCCCGTGTCGAATCCCGCCGAGGCGACCAGGGAGACCGTGCCGCGCTCGTCCGCGTCGTTTCCGATGAAGAGCTTCCGACCCGCGAGATGCAACGCGTTGGCCTCGAAGCTCGCGAAGACCGAGCGCGGCGCCGTGCGAGCACGCACGGTCTCCGTGAACTCGGTGGGATACCGCGCGTAGAGCACCGTGGCGCGGCTCGTCATGTACGGGATCAGCTCGATCACCCCCGAGACCGTCATCAGGAACACGGCGACTGCGGCGACTGTGGCGACGAGGGCTCGCACGGGCGCCGGGAGCCTGCCCCGGACGACTCGCTCCGCGAGAAAGAACGCCGCCCCGAGGTCGAGGAAGAGATTCATGGGACGCAGCCACTTGTGGTTGTCGTACACGGACAGGGGCACGATCTGGAGCGCGTTGACCAGGAGAAATGTCGGCACGAGGACGGACGCGAGGGCGTGGAAGAGCGGCCGGCGTGAGCGGAAGGCGGCGGCGAGGCCCGCCAGCCCGAGGAGAGCCTTGAGCCCCCATGCGTATCCCCAGTAACCGGCGGCCCGGGAGAGCGAGAAGGAGGGACCTCCCGGGCCGGTCGAGAAGCCCGGGTTGATCCGGAGCGCGGGACGCCCCCCGGGCAGGAACCATTCCGGCCGCGCCACGCCCCGGACCCAGAGGAGAAAACCGATTCCCACGAGAGCCATCCCCGAGAGCACGGCGGCCGTCTTCCGCCGGTCGGGCGCGAACGCGAGAAGCCACGCGACGGCGAGCCCGAGCGTGATCGTCACGAACAGGTGCCAGAAAACGAAGATCCCGAAGAACGCTCCGGCGGAGAAGCCCGCCGCGACAGGCCAGCGGGAGCGGGTCGAGAGGAGAAGGACCGCGGCGAGGAGAAATCCGGAAGCGAACACGAGCTGGCGCTCTTCGAGGAAATAGAAGAGGTTGAACATCGTGCCGTTGTAGGCGAACGGGTTGCCCTTTGCGAAGGACCCGAGGTACGGGTGAGCCGAAATTACCTCGTGAAAAATTTCGGACGCGGGCCGTCCGCCCGGAGACAGAAAGAGGGAGAAGGCGTGGAGGCTGCTCGACGTGCAGGCGAGGAGGGCGGCGAGCATGCCCGGCGCGGAGCCTCCGCCGAGCTCCTCCCCGAATCCGACGAGCAGGCCGAGTACGGCGAACAGGCTGGCCGCGGAGACCATCCGGAAGGCCGGCGCGAGGTCGAGGCCGAGCGAGACCGGAATCGCGGTCAGCAGATCGAAGAAAAAATGGTACGTCTCCGGAACGCCCGCGAACGATTCGTTCTCCGCGGGAAAGTTGTCCCCGAACGCGAAGCTCTGCACGATCGGGGCGTGGACGTTGAAATCCCAGTAGATCGGAGTTCGGAAGATGAGCCCTGCGCCGGGCGGCTGGTCGAGATGGGGACGGTAGAACGCGACGCAGAAGATCGCGGCTCCGGCGAAGAAGGCCGCCCGCCCCGCGAAGGACTTCGTAAAGGCGATCCGACTCCGAAAATCGGCCCGGGGCGAACGAAGGCGACGCCGGCGAATGCCGCTCTCCAGAACCGCCAGCAGGGCGGCGGACATCGCCCCGAGCACCAGCAAAGCCGCCTTTCGGAGCACGGCCTCCGTGTGCGGAACGAGGAGGATCGCGACCCCGTACACCGCGAAGACGGCGATGCATTCTCCGACGAACCACCCGGCAAACACGCGCGCGGCACGCGACGTGAAGACTCGCGCCCGGCCGAAGAGAAAGGCGGCGAGGGCTCCGGGAAGGAGGAGGAACGCGGCCGCGGCGATCACGCGGGGCTGGGCCTGTGCCGTGGGCAGCGCGGAATCAGGCGAACACGTCCTGCGCGGCCGGTACACCGTGAACGCGTCGCTTACCGTTCGTTTCGTCCACGATGCGTCCCCAGGCGACGTTCGGATCGTGCTCGAAGACGCAGAGCCATCCTTCGCGAGCCGCGTCGTCGGTCAGGCGCTTCTTGCGGGCGATCAGCTCGACGGGGTAGAGGTCGTACGCCATGATCCAGGGGATCGGAACGTGCGCCGCGGTCGGCAGCGCGTCGGCGAAGTAGAACGCCGTGTGGCCCTGCGAGTCGACTCGGATTGCCTGCATCCCTGCGTTGTGACCGGGCAGAGGAATGACACGCACGCCCGGACGGATCTCGCGCTCTCCGAAAACGGTCTCGAGCCGCCCCGCCCGGGCGTACGGCTCCCAGTCCTCGGGCCGGTAGGAGGCCTGATCGCGCGGGTTCGGCGACCTCGCATGCTCGAGCTCGGCCGCCTGGACGTAAAGCGTCGCGTTCGGGAAGACAGGAACGGCCTCCGGACCGGGGCTGTCTGCCCGGCTCGCTCCGCCGGCGTGGTCGAAGTGCAGGTGCGACAGGATCAGTCCGTCAACGTCCTCGGGCCGGACGCCCGTTCGGGCGAGCGAATCGACGAGGCTCGGGGAATTTTCGATCGCATACATCTCGCGCTCACGGGTTTCCCAGCGCGTTCCGAGCCCGCTTTCGACGAGGAGCGTGAAATCGTCTCCCCGGACGAGGAGGCAGTTCGTCGCGAGCGCGATCCGGTTCTTCTCGTCCGCGGGGAACGTTCGCTCCCACAGGACCTTCGGCACCACGCCGAACATCGCGCCTCCGTCGAGACGGAAGTTCGCGTCCCGGACGATCGAGAGATCGAGAGTACCGAATTGCATGGCAGCGATGGTAATACTCATCGGGTGCGTCTCCGCTTCTTCGGCACGAAAGGCTACGTCGAGGCCAGGTCGCGTGCGCACTCGGGTCACTCCGCCTTCACCGTCGAGGCCGCCGGTTTCCGGCTCCTGTGCGACTTCGGAGAGAACCGGAAAGGCCGTCTCGCCCGCATCCAGCCGGACGCGATTTTCGTGTCGCACGGCCATCCCGACCACGCGTGGGGCCTCGCGGAAGGAACGGATGCTCCGGTTTTCGCGTCCGATGCGACGCATGCGCTGCTTGCCGATTTTCCCCTGGGACGGCGGGTGGTCCTGAAGCCCGAGGAATCCGTCTCCGTCGGTCCGTTCCGGATCGTTCCGTTCCCCGTCATCCATTCGACCCGCTGCCCGTGCATCGCGGCGCGCATCGAGACGCCCGAAGGCGTTCTCGTCTATTCGGGAGACATCGTCGGATTCGAGTCGGCGCAGGCGGCGTCCCGGGCCCTCGGGGGGGCGGGTGTTTACGTGGGCGACGGCTCGACGCTCACGGAATCGCTCGTGCGGCGGCAGGCTGGCGGAGTCCTCGTGGGCCACACGACGATCCGGGCTCAGCTCGGCTGGCTGGCCCGGGCGGGAGTACCGCGCGCCGTCTTCTCGCATCTGGGCGAGGGGCCGATCGGGATGGGGGATGCCGCGCTGAGGGCTGCGGTCGACGTGATGGCGCGCGCGAGGGCGCCCGGATGCGAAGTTTCGATCGCGAAAGACGGGGGAACGATCCTGCTCTTCTGAGGTCCGGAAATGAAAACGGGCCGGGAGATCCCGGCCCGTGGTGGGCGCTCGATAAGAAGCGATCGGTCAGTGGATCGTCAGTGGATCCGAGGATCCGAGGATCCGTGGATCAGTGGCCCGATCCACCCGATTTAGCGCCCGCGGCCGGGGCTGCTGCTGGGGCCGCGGCCGGAGCCGCGCCGTTCGTCGTTCCCGCCGTTGCCGGAGTCGCGGGCGTTCCGTTCGGAGCCGTGGTCGTCGTCCCCGTCCCGTTGGCGGGACTGGCAGAGGTCGCCGGAGCCGTCGCGGGAAAGCCGTTCGGGTTGATCGGGTTGGTTCCGCTCTGCGGACCGGTGGTGGTCGTGGCCGGGAACCCATTCGGGTTGATCGGATTGGTTCCGCTCTGCGGTGCCGTCGCCGTCGTGGTGGGGGAGCCATTGGCGCCGGCCGGGTTCGTCGCGGTCGCGGCGGTGCCCGCCGTTGAGGTCGCCCCGTTCAGAGTGGGATTGATGCTGGTCGCCGGATTCGCGTTCGAGGCGGTTCCGGTCCCTCCACCCGTAGCGGGCGCCGGCAGATCGCCGGGGAACACCTGGTTGTCGATCGCCGCCTTGCCCTGGATATTCTGCTGGGAGCTCGCGGCCGAGGGAGCCGACGACATGCCGGCAGGAGTCGGAGCGCCGGCGCCGGTCGGGCCGATGACCATGGCCTGTCCGGGCGCAAGCGGCTGCGAGCCGGCAGGAACGATGGCCGTCGATCCGGCGACGGCGGGGGCGGAGGTCGTCGCGCCGGAGCGCGCCCGCGCCATCGACGGGCTGGCGGGCGTCGAAGAAAGCGGACGGATGGCAGCGACCTCTTCCGAGGGCACACTCGTCAGAATGCCGTCGGAGCTGCGGTGAAACATGAGGACGCTTCCCCGGGTGACCGGCTGGTCCCGGGACAGAAGGACAGTATTTCCTTTCAGTTCGATCCGGTACTGGGCTTGCGCACTGTGGATCCGGTTCCGGGCGCTCGCGAAGGTCGCGATCCCGACGGCGAGAACGGCAATTACAGCGATCTTTTTCATAGTGACCACCTCTGCGGGGGGTCACTGCAGGATTCATTCCCGCCCGCGGACCCTTGCGAAAAAGGGGGGTGGAGCCTAGATCGCCGCCCGCCCGTACCGGGGCGCGAGGCGGCTATAGGCGCGAGCGGGAGTGGACCGGAAGAGGCCCCGGACCGGCGGCGATCGGGTCCCGGGTGTCGCTCGCGGGGGCGACGACGGGCTCCGAGATCGCGGCGACGGCCCGGCTCGCCTCCCGCGCCCGTCTGACGAGGGCGAGAAGGGCTCCGGCCATCATGACGTAGAAGCCGCCCCACACGAGGCCGATCAGGGGCTTGTGCGTGACGTCCACGGAGAGCGACTCGGTCGTTGCCGCCTGGAATTCGTCCTTCGGATTTTTCGAGACGCCGCGCACCCGGAGAACCACGGCTCCGTCGTTCGGGGAGACCGCGACCACCGAGAGCTTACCGCCCGGCACGTTCTGAATGTCCATCTCCGGCGACTCCGGAGCGGCGCCTTCCATGTGGTACACGAATCGGACGGTCATGTCCTGCCGGGAGCCGTCGGGCGGCGTGATCGTCAGATCCGTCAGCACGAGAATCGTGGTCTCGCCCCGCATCATCGCGGACCGGTCCGCGTTGAAGTCCCGGAACGTGAATCCGGTGCCGTCGACGTTCGTCGTGGTTCCCTTGATGAGGCGCAGCTCGCGACCGACCTGCTCGGGCTGTCCGGGATCGTAGGACTGGGGCGCGATGTAGTAGTCGAAGAGAGCCGAGTTGCGGATGGCGGGGTTGGCCATCATCTGGTTCGTTTTCGTGTTCACGTACATCTTCGGGTATGCGTACGCGATCCGGCCGTCCGGAGCCTGTACCCGGACCTCCATCGCCTGCTTCGTCCGCGCGGTGCCCGGGACGACCCGGAGAAACGTCAGGGTCGATCCCGCCACGGGAACGGGCTTGTTCACCGGCAGGGTGACCCGGGTCGATTTCGCATAGACGCCGGAAATCACGACGCCCGCGAGAAAGATCCCTACTCCGACGTGCGCCAGGTAACCGCCGGCTCCGCCGAACTTGCCGTTGCGGGCTTTGCGGATGACCGCGCGAAGATTCATGTCCGCCGCGAAGGCGGCGAGGAAGATCAGGACGAGCGAGCGGGGCTGGTGCGCTCCGGCGAAGAATGCGACCGCCAGAAGAACGACGGCCACGGCGAAGGAACGCCGCGCGCTCCGCATCACCGCCGGGAACGGGTCTCCCTTCCAGGAGACGAACGGCACGAGCCCCGCGAGGATCAGCAGCAGAGCGGCGGCCGGCGACGTGGTCGTGTTGTAGAAATCTCCCTGGACCTGGGAAGGGTTTCCGGAAACGCGCGTCAGCAGCGGCGCCGAGGTCCCGAGGAGGATGACGAAACCGAGCGCGCAGAAGGCCGCGATTCCCAGGATAAAAAGAACGCTGCGCGAGAAAAGCGGCGGCTCTTCCTCTTCCAGGGTCGGGATCGACCGCCACCGCACCGCGAGCATTCCGATCGAGAGCGCAAGGAATCCCAGCAGGATGGCCACGAGCCAGCTCGTGATCCCGAGGTCGACGAACGAGTGCACCGAGAAGTCCGCGAGGATCCCCGAACGCGTGAGAAAGGTCCCGTACAGGATCGCGATGTACGCGACGCAGGCGAGGAGCAGGTTCACCTTGCGATGCTTCTTCTTCACGCGCTGGAGGTACATCCCGTGCACCAGCGCCGCCGTGAAGAGCCACGGGACGAGGCTCGTGTTCTCGACCGGATCCCACCCCCAGTACCCGCCCCAGCCGAGCGTCTTGTAGGCCCAGTACCCGCCCATCAGGATCGCCGTGCCGAGCGTCACGAACGTAAAAAGCGCCCAGGGGATCGCGCGGGGCACCCACCCATCCCATTTCTTCTTCCAGAGAGCCGTGATCGCGAACGCGAACGGCACGGAGAGCGATGCGAAACCGGAGAACATCACCGGCGGATGGATGACCATCCAGGGGTCCTGGAGAAGGGGATTGAGGCCGACGCCATCCTCGGGAACGGCTCCCGGGAGGATGCGGAACGGGCTCTGCTTGCAGAGGATCGCGACCAGGCCGAGGAAGCTCGCGAGGTACACGACCATGACCGGCGCCTCGAGCTCTTTCGCGCTGCGCCAGACGACGAGGCCGATCAGCGCGCCCCAGAAAATCCAGAGGAGAAACGAGCCCTCCTGGCCGCCCCAGAATGACGAGATCAAGAAGTGCAGGGGAAGCTCGCGGCTCGAATACGAGTTGACGTACGCGACGTCGAAGCGGTGCTGGATGATGAGCGTCATCAGCACCGCGGAGGCGGCGACGATGCAGGTCGCGAAGACCGTGTAGGCGGTGCGCGCGGCGGGGAGCAGGTCTTTCCGGCCGCGATCGACCCGCAGGTAGAGGGCGACGGACGTCAGCCCGGCGCCGAGCGCGGCCCATATCGCCGCCACGCCCGGCCAGAAATAGGTCACGACGTGCGGCCTCCGGGGCGTGGCGCGGCGGCCGGCGGGGCGGAACCGTACGTCTTCTCGATCTCCGCTCCCTGGTATTTCGAGGGGCATTTCACGAGCAGCTTCTCCGCGTCGATACGGCCGGCCGAGTAACGCCCGATGGCGACGATCGAGATCGCGTCCTTGAAGTTCGCGGGCTTGATGCCGCGGTAGGTGACCGGCATCTTCGCGCCGCCGGCGTCCACGATCTCGAAGGAGAGCTCTCCCTTTTCGGTGTCGTAGCGGTCGCTCTGCTTGTCGAGGCTGCCCATGACCTGGATCGTTCCGCGGGCCTTCTTCGCCTCGACGAAGCTCAGGTAGGGCGTCAGGGTCTTTTCAAATGCCGTTACGCCGAGGACGACGAAAGCGGCCGCGAGGACCGCGGCGACCCAGTAGCCTTTTCTCATCGGTCGCGCTCCCTTTCGGAGATCCGGCGGTCGAGGCGCCAGAGATAGAGGAAGAGTCCTGCCCAGATCACCACGTTCACGGCCGCGAGGAAGGCGAGGCTGCTCACGCCGCCATTCTCTCAGGTTGCGTGCACAGAGCCCTCGGATGCCAACGTTTTCGTGTGGCTCCGCATTTCTTCTCTTCGGAGGCGGGTCTCATGCGGATTCCAGCCGCGCGAGCCGGGAAGACCGGGCGTCGAGCGAGAGCATCCAGACGAAGATTGCGCTGAAGCCCGCGAGGCCCGCGAAGAAGACGACTTTCGTCGGCGTGTCCATGAGGATCCTGCCCTGCGGGTTGATGACCGTCTGGGGGTGCAGCGACTGGGTGACGCGCGGCGCGACGAAGACGAGGAAAGGCATCAGGACGCCCGCGAAGAGAGCGTATGCGGCCGAGATCCGTCCGCGGCGCGTCGGATCGTCGATGGCCGAGCGCAGGAACAGGTATGCCCCGTACAGGAAGAGCAGGAGAAGAAAAGAGGACTCGCGCGGGTCCCAGTTCCAGTAGGAGCCCCACATGATCTTCGCGAAGAACGAGCCGGTCACGAGCGCCAGGACGGCGAAGACGACCCCGAGGCGCACGGCGGCCGCGGCGACGTCGTCGTGCCAGGGATTTCCGCGGGCCAGGTAAGCGCCCGAGTACCCCGCCGCCACGAGGAAGGCGAGGGTCGCGGTCCACGCGCACGGCACGTGGAAGAAGACGATGCGGGAGGACTCGCCCAGAAACCCCTCCGCGGGCGCCGGCCAGAGGAACGCGGACGCGACCATCGCCGCCATGCCGGGGAGAAGAAGGAGCTTCAGGAATTTCACGTCTTCGAAAGCTTACAGGACCGGCCGCGGGCGGGAGGAGAATTCTCGGGAAAAGGCCGCCCGATCGGCCCTTCATCGTCCCGCGCCGGAGTCATTCGTCCCAGGCGGCCGACGCGAGCAGGTAGGCGCCGCACGCCGCCGCGCCGTCATAGGCGACGAGAACGCGCAGGGTGGTCCAGGGGATCTCTCCCCGGGAGGCGGCCACCGTCGCCGCTATCGCGCCGAGCAGCAGTGGAGCGACGAGAGGGAAAGAGACGATGACGAAGAGGACGCTCTTCTGGGACGCGCGGGCGACGAGAGCGGAAAGGAAGGTCGAGACGATCGAGAGCCCGACGCCGGCGAGAACGAGCACCGCGACGAGTGCGAGCGGGGACTCGATCCTCCAGCCGAGCAGCAGCGCGAATGCCGGAACCGTCAGCACGGCTATTGCGAGGAACAGGATCGAGTTGAAGAGCGCCTTGCCCGCCAGGACGGCGGCAGCCGGGGCGACCCGCCGGAGGGCTAGCGCGGTTCCGCTCTCTTCCTCCCGGACGAACGCCCTCGGAAGCCCCGTCGCGGCCGAGAAGAAGAGCACGATCCAGAGGAGCGCCGAGCAGACCGTGTCCCGGCCTTCCGCGGGCAATCCGAACGGGCCGATCGCGAAGGACACGAGCGTGAGACATGCGGCGGCGAAGAAGAGGACCGAGGCCGCGGCAACCCTCCGCCGCAGCTCCACAGCCGCGTCCTTGCGGCAGATTGCGAAGGCCCGCCGCGCGAGCCCTGTCTCCGCGGAGAGAGTCCCGGCACCCTGGCTCATCGTCCGCCTCCGAGTGCGAGCGTCTGGTCGGGAGTTTCGAAGTCCCGCGCGTCGTTCGACGCGAGAATCACGGCGCCCTCTCTTCGGCTCGCCTCGACGAGGCGCGAAGCGATCTCCCGTCCGGAAGCGTCCAGGCCGTTCATCGGCTCGTCGAGCAGGAGGATCGGCGAATCGAAGAGCGTCGCGAGGGCGAGCCGGAGCCGCTGCTTCATTCCGGTCGAAAAGGCTCCGACGGCCTTCTCGGCGGCGTCGGAGAGCCCGACGTCGGCGAGCCGGGATCGGATTTCGTCGGGATGCGCGGGCCGCCCGCCAGCTCGCCGGAAGAAGGAGAGATTCTCGAGCGCGGACAGGTCCTCGTAGAACGCGAGGTCGGGTCCCGCCCACCCGATCGCGTGGCGGCGCATGTCGCCCGCCAGCTCGCGCGTGGCCTCGCCCTCGCCCCCGCCCTCGCCCCCGCCCTGGCTTTCCTCCTGCGGGCGAGTCCGGATCCGCAGAGTTCCCGCATCGGCCCGCAGGAGACCCGCGAGGATCTTCAGGAGCGTCGTCTTGCCGCTGCCGTTCTCCCCGGAAACGGCGACGAGACCGCGGTCGACCGTGAGCGACACGCCGGAGAAGATGCGCCGCCCGCCCCAGGACTTGGCGAGCCCCTCGGCCGCGAGCGTGGTTCGCATGTGTTGAGGTGAGTCTAAGCGGCCACGACCGCCGGCCGCATCTCTTCTTCCGGCGGCGGACGCAACCTTCGTCAGAGGAGGGCTGACAGGAGACACCTTCTTGAAAGGTCCCATACCCTTCTATATGATCCCGGCGTTCCCATGACTCAACCGCTCTCGGCGCTCGGGACCTCGTTGACGCTCGCGAAAACCCATCGCTGCCGACGCCGTTTCCGAGGCTCGAGGCTTCAAGGAGAAGTTTGATGTTGAAGCGTGCCCTGTATCTGTTGCTTCTCGTTCCCGCGCTGACGGTGACTCTCGTGGGCTGCGGCGGCAAGGACGAAGACGCCGACGCCGACGAGGACACGACTCCGACCGCGAAAACGGCGGCGACGACGGCCGCCCCCGCGGGAGGCGCCGCCGCTGCCCCGGCCGCCACCGGCGGTGCGACGGTCACCGGCAAAGTCGCCTTCGCGGGCGGTGCGCCGGCGAAAGAGCAGATCAAGATGGACGCGGACGCCTTCTGCAAGGCCGCGCATTCGGGCCCGGTGTACACGGAGGAAGCCGTCGTCAACGGAAACGGGACGCTCGAATGGGCGCTCGTCTACGTCAAGGACATGAAGGGCAATTTCGCGGCTCCCGCGCAGGCCGTGACGCTCGACCAGCGCGGCTGCCAGTATCACCCGCACGTTTTCGGTATCCAGGCGGGGCAGGACCTCAAGATCATCAACAGCGACGGCACGCTGCACAACATCCACGCGCTGCCCAAGGTGAACGCGGAATTCAACATCGGACAGCCGTTTCCGAAGATGGAGACCGTCAAGAAGTTCGACAAGCCAGAGGTTCCCGTGCGGTTCAAGTGCGACGTCCACAAGTGGATGGGCGCCTACTGCGGCGTGTTCAGCCATCCGTTCTTCGCCACGACGAACGATCAGGGAACATTCGAGATCAAGAATCTTCCGCCGGGCACGTACACGATCGAAGCCTGGCACGAGAAGTACGGGACGCAGGATCAGACCGTAACGGTCGGCGGCTCGGACACGAAGACCGTCGACTTCAGCTTCAAGGGCTAACCGGCTTTCGAGACGGATGACGCCGTGAACGACACCAGACCGCCCGCCGCACGCGCCGCCCGGATCGTCCGGACGGCGCTGTTCGCGTTACCTCTCCTGTTCCTCGCTGCCTCGGCGATGGCGTCGGCCTCGGGCTCCGCCGGCTCCGTCCTTCCGCGGTGGATGCATCTCCCCGCCGGCGAGTCGAGCTACAGCGCCAAGATCGACGGCATGTTCCACCTCATTACGTGGATCACAGGCGTGGTCTTCGTGCTCGTCGAGGGAACGCTTCTCCTCTTCCTGTTCCGTTACCGGCGCCAGGAAGGGAAGAAGGCGCAGTACACGCACGGGAACAACCGGCTCGAGGTCATCTGGACGATCATCCCGGCCCTGATTTGCGTCGTTCTCGCCCTCATGTCGCGTCGCACGTGGGCCGACATCAAGCAGAACATGCCAAAAGACGCGATGCCGATCGAGATCACGGGCGAGCAATTCTCATGGACGATCCGGTATCCCGGGCCGGACCGCCAGTTCGGCACGGCCGACGACATCGTTTCTCTCAATCAGCTCCACTTTCCGGTGGGCCGCCCCGTCGTCGCGACTCTGCGGTCGAAGGACGTCATCCACTCCTTCTTCCTGCCGGAGTTTCGCGTCAAGCAGGACGCGGTGCCCGGCATGTCGACGCGGATCTGGTTCGACGGCATGCACACCGGCCACTGGGAAATCGCCTGCGCCGAGCTCTGCGGCCTCGGCCACTACCGCATGAAGGGATTCGTGACGGTCGAGACGCCGGAGGAATTCGACAAGTGGCTGGCCTCCCAGGCTCCCGAATCCGCCGCGGCCGCCACGCCGCCTCAGGAAGCGCAACCTGCACCGTCCGCGATGCCCCCGGCCGCGAGGAAGCCCGATGCGGGCCCGCCTGTACCCGAAACATCGCCGGCTCCGGCCGGCCAGGAGGCGAAACCAGTCTCATGAGCACTGTCGCCATCGCTCACGAACACGCTCCCGGGGTGCACGCGGCCCCGACCTCCTTCTGGCGGAAGTACATCTTCTCGCTCGACCACAAGGTGATCGGCAAGCAGTACATGTTCTACGCCCTCTTCATGCTGGTCGTGGGAGGGCTGCTCGCGACGCTCGTCCGGTGGCAGCTCGCGTGGCCCGGCAAGGCGATCCCCTTCATGGGCAAGCTCGCTCCGGAGGGGATGCCGGGCGGCCAGATGCTCCCCGAGTTCTACAACTCGCTCTTCACCATGCACGCGACGATCATGATCTTCTTCGCGATCATGCCGCTCCTGATCGGGGCGTTCGGGAACTACGTCGTCCCGATCCAGATCGGCGCGCGCGACATGGCGTTTCCCGTTCTCAACATGGCGTCGTTCTGGACGGCCGTGCCGGGCGCGGTCGTCATCATCTGGTCCTTCTTCGTCACGGGAGGTGCCGCCGCCGGCGGCTGGACCTCGTACGCGCCGCTCTCCGCGATCCAACCGAAGGGGCAGACGCTCTGGCTCATAGCCCTGTTGATTCTCGGACTGTCGTCTCTCCTGACGTCGGTCAACTTCATCACGACGATCGTCAACATGCGCGCGCCGGGGATGACGTTTTTCCGGATGCCCCTGACCACGTGGGCGCTCTTCATCACGGCGATCCTGCTTCTCCTCGCGCTCCCGGTCCTGTCGGGCGCGATGATCATGCTGCTCTTCGACCGCATCCTCGGGACGACGTTCTTCCTGCCGGCCGGTCTCGTCGTGTCCGGTGAGAAGTGGAAGAACGCGGGCGGCGGACAGGCGCTTCTCTGGCAGCACCTGTTCTGGTTCTTCGGGCATCCTGAGGTGTACATCATGATTCTGCCCGCGATGGGGATCACTTCGGAGATCCTCCCCGTGTTCTCGCGCAAGCCCGTGTTCGGCTATCGCGCGATGGCGTACTCGATGATGGGGATCGCCGGCCTCGGCTTCATCGTGTGGGGCCACCACATGTTCCAGAGCGGCATGAACCCGCTCCTCGGGACGACGTTCATGATTTCCACGATGGTGATCGCGGTGCCCTCCGCAATCAAGACGTTCAACTGGCTGGGAACCCTCTGGGGCGGCAGCATCAGCTTCACCACGCCGATGCTGAACGCGCTGTCGTTCGTGGCGATGTTCGTGATCGGAGGGCTGTCGGGCATTTTCATGGCCTCGACTCCCGTCGACATCTTCATCCACGACACGTACTTCATCGTCGGGCACATCCACTACGTGCTCTTCGGAGGCTCGCTCTTCGGGGCATTTGCCGGCCTGTATTTCTGGTACCCGAAGATGTTCGGCCGGATGATGAACGAGACGTGGGGCCGGATTCACTGGGCGCTCACGTTCGTCTGCTTCAACCTCGTCTTCTTCCCGATGCACTTTCTGGGGATGCGCGGCATGCAGCGCCGGATCTACTCGTATCTCGAGTACGAGCACCTGAAGGACCTGCAGCCGATGAACCAGTTCATGACGATCTCGCTCTTCGTGCTCGGCGCCGCGCAGGTGATCCTGGTCCTGAATTTCTTCCTGTCGATGCGGCGGGGCAAGCTCGCCGGTCCGAATCCCTGGCGCGCGAACACGCTCGAGTGGCAGACGCCATCCCCTCCTCCCCATGAGAATTTTCGCGAGATCCCGACCGTCTATCGAGGGCCCTACGAGTTTTCGGCGCCCGAACGGGCCGACGACCACTGGCCGCAGGACGAGCCGCCCGCGGGGACCGCTCCGGCGCGCGCGCACTGAACGTGGGTGGGCGCACGCGAAACGGGACACGGAAAACGCCGGGACGAAATGCGTAATATCGGGCTTCATCGGCTTGCGGTCGTCACGGCGCTTGCGACGGTTCTCCTCATCACGGCGGGAGGGCTCGTCACATCGACCGAGTCGGGGCTTTCCGTGCCGGACTGGCCTCTCTCCTACGGCCGCCTGATGCCCCCGATGGTCGGCGGAATCTTCTACGAGCACGGACATCGGATGGTCGCGACCGCCGTCGGATTGCTCACCGTCGTGCTCGCGATCTGGCTCGCGCGGCGCGAGCCGCGGGCCTGGGTGCGGCGGCTCGGTTACGCCGCAGTCGGCACCGTGATCGCGCAGGGGATACTCGGCGGCCTGACGGTCCTGTTTCTCCTTCCCACGGCGATTTCCGTCGCACACGCGTGCCTGGCCCAGACGTTCTTCTGCCTCGTCGTCACGCTGGCCGTCGTCACGTCGCCGCGATGGCGCGACGGGCGTAATGCGGAACCCTCTGCCGTATCGCATGCCGGCGCCTGGGCGGTGCTGGCGATCTTCGCGCAGCTTCTGATCGGCGCGATCATGCGCCACGACAAGGCCGGGCTCGCGATCCCCGACTTCCCGCTCGCGTTCGGAAGGATCGTTCCTCCAATCCACTCGTTCGCCGTGGCGATTCACTTCGCGCACCGCGTCTGGGCGCTCGTCGTCGCGGGGTGCGTCCTGAACTTTCTGGTCGCGGCATGGCGATCCGGACGGGTCGGCATGCGGCGCACGGCGCTCATCCTCGGCGGCGGGGTTCTCGCGCAGATCGCGCTCGGCGCGGCGACGGTCCTGACGCAGAAGGCGGTTCCGGTCGCGACCGCGCACGTCGTCACGGGCGCCCTGCTGCTCGGCACGGCCCTCGCGATGACGCTGGGATCCAGGCGGATTCCCCTTCCCCGCGGGCAGCGGCAACCGGACGGCCGGCCGGCGCGGACCACGCTTCCCGAGACCGGAGCCATCGCGTGGAAGTAGCGCGAGCCGCGGGGCTGGAAGAGGCACGGGTTCCCTCGCGGGCGCTCGACTTCCTGGAGCTCGCGAAACCCCGAATCACCTCCCTGGTGGTCGTTACGGCCGCCGTCGGTTATGCCGTGGGCCCCGGGGAGTTTCATGCCGCCCCGTTCCTCGCGCTCGTGCTCGGGACGGCTCTCGTGTCCGGAGGCGCGTCCGCCCTGAACCAGGTGTGGGAGCGGGTTCCCGATGCGTTGATGGAGCGCACGCGAAACCGCCCCGTGGCCGCCGGCCGGATCTCGCCCGGCGACGGGCGCATGTTTGGCCTGATTCTCTGCGGGTTCGGTCTCGCGCTCCTGACCGCTGCGCATCCGGTCGCCGCGCTCCTCGGCCTCGCGGCGGCCGTCAGCTACGTGCTGGCGTACACGCCTCTCAAGCGGCGGACTTCTCTCTGCACCGTCGTCGGGGCGATCCCGGGAGCGCTGCCGCCGATGATGGGCTGGGCCGCCTGCCGGGGCACGATCGATGCGGGAGCGTGGGCTCTTTTCGCGCTGATGTTTCTCTGGCAGCTCCCGCATTTCCTGGCGATCGGCTGGATTTTCCGCGAGGACTACGCGCGCGGCGGCTTCCCGATGCTGACGGTGACGGACAAGGACGGCGCGTCGACCGGGCGCCAGATGATCCTGTACTCGGCGGCCCTGATTCCCGTGACGCTCTACGCGGGCGCGCTCGCGGGGGCGGGTCGGGGGTACCTGTGGAGCGCGCTCGCGCTCGGCCTCGTGTTCCTCGGGTTCGCGGTGCGGTTCGCCTGGGTGAAGACGGTGCGAGCGGCGCGATTCCTGTTTCTCGTGTCCGTGGTGTATCTCCCGGTCCTCCTCGGGCTCATGGTGTTCGACCGATGACCGGCGTGCCGCTGGCAGTGCGAAAGGGCTGGACGGTCCTCCTGATCGTTCTCGTCGCGGGCGTGTTGTTTTTCGGGTCGATTCTCTTCATCCTGTCGCGGGCCCCGAGCCCGTAAACGGAAGGACGACGATGGCGACGAACGAGACGATTCAGGGAGCCGGGAAAGTGGAAGGCGAGCCGGGCCACCTCCACAAGGCGCCGAACTACATGGCGATCTTCTGGTGGCTCGCGGGCTTCACCGCCTTCGAGGTGGCGTACTCGACGATCATCCAGCCGCCGAAGGTGATGCTGATCACGGGTCTCGTCGTCCTCGCCGGCATCAAGGCGGTCCTCGTAGCGCTCTACTTCATGCACCTGGTCTTCGAGCGCAAGCTGCTCGGGATCCTGTTCGCCTCGACCCTCATTCTGGGATTGATCCTCGTATCCGTCGGCATGGCGGAGCATTTCCTGCCGCGGCCATAGGGAGCCCGGCGGGAAACGGAAAACGGGAAACGGGAAACGACGACGGAAAACGGGAGCCTAGACACTGATGGAACATGCAGTCGCCCTCTCCGCTTCGCACGGACACGCCGAAGAGGAATACACCACGACCGGAATTCCCCACGACAAAATGGGGATGTGGATCTTCCTCTGCTCGGAGGTCATGTTCTTCACGGGCCTGATCGGCGCGTACATCGTGCTCCGGTTCGCAAGCCCGCTCTGGCCCCAGCCCAGCACGATCCTGAACATCCCTCTCACGGCGTTCAACACGTTCGTCCTGATCTGCTCGTCCGTGACGATGGTCCAGGCTCTCGCGGCGGTCCAGCGCGCCGACTACCGGAAGATGAAGCTCTTCCTCTGCCTCACCGTTCTCGGGGGAGCGCTTTTCCTGTCGATCCAGGCCGTCGAGTACTGGAAGCTTCTCCACGAGGGCTTCAATCCGCACGTCAGCCTCTTCGGATCGATCTTCTTCACGACGACCGGTTTTCACGGCTTCCACGTTTTCTGCGGGGTCGTGTGCATGGCATTCGTGACGGGGAAGGCGCTGCTCGGCAAGTACACGCAGGCGAACCACCAGGGGATCGAGACGATCGGGCTGTACTGGCATTTCGTGGACCTCGTCTGGATCGTGCTCTTCACGATCATCTATCTCTTTTGACGGGCGCGGATCGACTGGCGGGCGCGGTCCCCTCGACCAAAGACCGGCCGGCGCAGAGGTGAGGTTCGCTCTCGCCGATGTGCCGGCGCTGAACGCCACCCTGAACGGCGCGAGCGCCCTCTTTCTCCTGCTCGGCTGGTTCTCCGTCCGCGGCGGCCGCATCGAGCGGCACCGGCGCTGGATGCTGACGGCGGCGGCGACTTCGACCGTCTTTCTCGCGTCGTACGTCGCGTATCACCTGCGCGTCGGGTCCGTCCGGTTCACGGGCCAGGGGACGGTGAGGACGGTTTACTTCTCGATCCTGCTGACGCACACGGTGCTCGCGATTGTGATCGTGCCGTTCGTTCTCCGGACCCTGTACCTTGGCTTGAAGCGGCAGGACGACCGGCACCGGCGGATCGCCCGGTGGACGTTTCCGATGTGGCTCTACGTGTCGGTCACGGGCGTGGTCGTGTACTGGATGCTCTACCGGCTTTACCCGCCCGGCGCGATCCGGTAGGATTTTGGCGCTGATGAATTTCTCGCTCTCGTCCCGCCGCCGCATCCTGCTGGCGCTCGCCGTGGTGGTGCTCGCGGCACTCGTGCTGCCCGCGGCCGCCGGGGCGTGTCCCCTCTGCCGGGACGCGAAGTCCGACTCGGACTACGCCGGCGGGACGGCGTCGCTTCCGAACGGCTTCTACTACTCGATCCTCTTCATGATGGGAGCCCCGTTCGCCGTCCTGGGCACGCTCGCGGCCCGGATCGCCCTCGCGCGGCGCAAACGGTGTCTCGCCGCCGGCCACGCGATGGCGGCCGGGGAGACCGATTCGGCTCCGGGTGGAAACGGTCCCCTCGTCCCCGATTCCGCGGGGTCGCAAGTCTGAGCATCCGCGCCGCGAGCCGCCGGGCTGGCGCGGCGGCGTTCGCCGTTCTCCTTCTCTCGTTGCCGTCCGCTCTTCCGGCGGAGCCGCCTGCCGGCGCCGACTCCTGGCTCTCCGAGATCGCCCATGAGGTCGTGTCGGAATTTCACGCGCAGGGCCTCTCGGACGACGGGATCGCGATCGCGCTGGTCGACCTGAAAGGTTCGTCGTCGGGCTCGTATCACGGCGACGTCTCCTTCTATCCCGCTTCCGTCATCAAGGTGTTCTACCTGGCCTTCTACGAGGCGCAGAAGGAATCGGGAGCGCTGAAGGACACGCCCGAGATCGTGCGGGCCGTCAAGGACATGATCACGATCTCTTCGAACGATGCGACGGGGTTCGTGGTGGATTCGATCAGCGGCACGACCTCGGGGCCGGAGCTTTCGGGCGCCGAGTGGGAATCCTGGAAGGCGAAGCGCAACGTGGCGAACCGGTGGTTCGAGAAGCGGGGGTACCGGGATCTGAACGCGAATCAGAAGACCTTCTGCGAAGACGCATACGGGCGCGAGCAGATGTTCCGCGAGGACGGCCGGAACCGGAACCGGATGACGCCCAACACCGTGGCGCGCCTGTTCGGCGAGATTTCCCGGGGAGAGATCGCCGGCGCCGCCGGCACGAAGGAGATGCTGGGACTTCTTTCGCGAGACCTCACGAGCGAGAAGCCGCTCGAGGACATGGAGCCCGAAGACGCGCGCCTCGCGGGCCGCCGCCTGCCGGCAGGCACGCGGATGTGGGCGAAGTCGGGCGACGCGTACGACGTGCATCACCTGGTGGCCCGGGTCGCGCTGCCCTCCGGCCGCGAGTTCGTCCTCGCCGTTTTCACGAAGGGCGTCAAGACGGTCCCGGGCGTGATCCCGAGAGTCTACGAAAGAGTGGCCGCGAGAGTCGAAGCCGCCGAGACCAGTCCACGGCCCTAGCCGTTTCGTCCGGTCCTTCGCCCTCCGATACGATCGCGACCGTCTCGACAACCCGATTTCCAGATGACCAGATGACGAGATCGATCGCGAGATCACGAAATCATGAGATCGCGAGATCGCCTCTGAAGCGCTGTGCGGCCTCTTGAAACGACGACCATGATCCTGTCGCGCCTCCTCGGTGCTGTTCTTTTACTGCACCGCTCCACGCTCCGCATCCGGTTCCTGCATCGCGAGCGCTACGAGTCGCTGCTTTCCCGCCCCGAGCCGATCCTGTTCGCGCTGTGGCACGGTCGGATGTTCGTCCCGATCCAGGTCCACCGGGGCCAGGGGATCGTGACGATGGCGTCGCGCTCGAAGGATGGCGGGATCATCGCCGGCTGGCTCACACGTCACGGTTATCTCGTGGCGCGGGGCTCGAGCTCGCGCGGCGCAGGCGCCGCCTTCCGCGAGATGGTCCGGGCGATCCGGGCCGGGCGATCTGCCGCGCTCACGGTCGACGGTCCGCGAGGCCCCGCGCGGGTCGTCCAGCCCGGCGTCGTCGAGCTGGCCCGGCTGACCGGCGGCTGGATCCTCCCGATCAGCTGTTCGAGTGCTCCGGGGAGATTTCTGGCGTCGTGGGACCGGTATCTCCTCCCGTTCCCGTTCTCGGCGAACGCGGTCGCTTACGGCGAGCCGTTCCAGATCCCGCGCGAAATGCCGGCCGAGGCGGCTGCGCGCCGGATTGCCTCCGCGCTGGACGAAACGACGCGCGACGCGGACGACAGCCTCGGGGTGGTTCCGCCGGACGCGTGGAGGTAGGGGACCGGAGCTGTCGGATGGCGCCTGCCAGCCGCGAGTTATCCGTTGTCCGTGGTCGGGTCGGGTGCCCTGCCGGCGGCCGGCAGCCGTCGATCAGGCGGGAACAGAGGCCGCTTCCGCGGCGATCGGCGGCGGCACCGGGGAATGGCGGACGACGCGGCGGTACCCGGCATCCCGCTCGAACGGCTCCCGGCCCGACTCGCGGATGATCCGCTCGAACTCGAGGCGCGTCATGCCGGAAGCCGTCGTCGCCCCGGCCGCGTGCGTGATCGTCTCGTCGACAACGGTCCCGACGAGATCGTCGGCTCCGAAGAAGAGCGCCACCTGGGAGAGCTTGGTCCCGATCTGGATCCAGTACGCCTTGATGTGCGCGAAGTTGTCGAGCAGCAGCCGAGAGGCGGCGATGACCCGCAGGTCGAGCTGACCGGAGGTTTCGGGAAGGTGGGCGAGCGGGGTGTTCTCCGGATGGAACGCAAGCGGGATCAGGCCGTTGAAGCCGCCCGTCTCGTCCTGCAGCGTGCGCAGGCGGAGAAGGTGATCGACGCGATCCTCGATCGTCTCGACGCTTCCGTAGAGGATGGTGGCGTTCGTGCGGACGTCCTGCAGGTGGCACTCGCGCGCGATCGCGAGCCACTCCTCACCGGTGATCTTGTTGGCGCAGATGACGTCGCGGACGCGCTTCTCGAATATCTCCGCGCCTCCGCCCGGACAGGAATCCATCCCCGCGACCTTGAGCTCGCGGATCGTGTCCGGAATCAACTTCTTTCCGATGCGCGCGATCCAGTCGATCTCCACCATCGTCCATGCCTTGAGGTGAACACCGGGAAACCGCTCCTTGAGCGCGCGAAGGAGGCCGGTGTAATACTCGAAAGGCCACGTCGGATGGAGGCCGCCGACGATGTGAAACTCCGTGACCGCATCCGAGTAGCCCTTTCCCGCTTCCTCCACGACTTCGCCGATCGCCATGTCGTAGCCGCCGGGCTCGTTGACCTTCTTCGCCCAGGCGCAGAGGGCGCAGTCCACCCAGCAGAGGTTCGTCGGATTCAGGTACCGGTTGACGTTGTAGTACGCGACGTTTCCGTGCCGCGCCTCGCGCACGGCGTTGGCGAGCCGCCCCAGGCCGAGGAAGTCTCGCGTCGTGAAGAGCCGGACTCCGTCTTCGAACGACAGGCGTTCCCCCGAGAAGACCTTGCCGGCGATCGGCGCCAGGTCCGAGTCCCGGAACGCGGCGAGGCCGGCCGGGTCGAGCCCCGGGTTTCCGGAGGGAGAGTCGCTCGCAGGGGACTTCCGGGAGCTCACGGGATCGCGGGCTTCGTCACCGGCTGAAAGGGCATGCGGGACTCGGGATCCACTTCGTCGACGAAGGGCTGGATGTACCGGTAACACTCCCAGCAGTATTTCTCGTCGGGATGGAAGGTGAAGTCGACCACGTGCCCGACCGCGGGGTAGTCGATGGTCTCCTTGCCGCACCGGTGGCACATGTCCTTCTCGCCCTTGATGAGCCGCCAGACGGGTCCCATGGCCGCGATTCTATCGCGGGCGATCCGCTGTCCGCTGTCCGCTGTCCGCTCTCAGCGGTCAGCCGGAGTGGTGCCCGGCGGGACGACGAGCGCCGCCCGCGCGAGGAAGAGCGCCGCGAGGGCTACGACCGCGAGGCCGGCTCCGATCAGGAAGGCCGTCCGCGCGCCGTAGAGCTTCCACCAGAGACCGAAGAGAATCGACGACGGCAGCGCCGCCAGCCCCACCGCTCCGTGGAAAACACCGAAGGCCCGGCCGCGGAGGGATCCGCCGGCAAGGTCGGCCACGAGAGCCCGCTCGGCTCCTTCGGTGAGCGCGAAAAAGAAAGCGTAGAGGCCGAAGAGCGACCACAGGCCGCGGGGTCCCGTGACGAACGCGAACCCGGCGTACGAGACCGCATAGACCATCCATCCGAGTGCCACGGCGCGGACGCGCCCGATGCGATCGGCGAGAATGCCCCCCGGAACGCCCGCCGCAGCCTTCACGGCGTGAAAGAAGGCCCAGAGCAAAGGGATCTCCCAGAGGGCGACACCGGAGTCGCGGGCGCGCAGGAGCAGGAAGGCGTCGGTCGAATTGGCGAGCGTGAAGAGGACGAAGATCGCGGTCGCGATCCAGACGCCCCGGGGAAGGCGCTCGGGTTCGGAGGCGTTGATCCCATCCGCCGGAAGCCCGCCGCCTGCCGCCATGCCGGTGCTTCTGTCCGGCGGCTTCCGAATCGCGGGAGGCGTCTCGCGCACCCGCCGCACGAGGAGGATCACGGCAAGGATCCCGGGAATCCATGCGAGGAGAAAAACGTGGCGCTCGTCCGGGACGAACGTGTGCAGGAGAAGGGCGGCCGTGAGCGGCCCGGCGACGGCGCCTGCGTTGTCCATCGCGCGCTGGAGTCCGTAGGCCCGACCGCGGTTCTCCGGGGTGACGAGGTCGGCGAGAAGAGCGTCGCGCGGGGCCGTACGGATGCCCTTGCCGACCCGGTCCGCGAATCGGACGAACAGCACCTGGATCCAGGAGGAGGCAAAGCCGACCAGCGGACGAACGAAAGATGCGAGGGAGTACCCGGCCACCACGAGCGGCTTGCGCCGGCCCGCGCGGTCCGACCACCAGCCCGAGATCATCTTGAAGGTGGACGCGGTCGCTTCGGCGACGCCTTCGATCAGGCCGAGGACGGCGGGGCCGGCGCCGAGCGAGCGCGTCAGGAAGTCCGGCAGAAGCGGATAGATCATGTCGGAGGAGAAGTCGGTGAGAAAGCTCACCCATCCGAGCGCCACGACGCCGGAAGAAAGCTTACGGGATGACTCTTTTGCCATAATTAATAAGGAATAATGTCAAGTAATCTGAATTTTGTACGGACTCCTCCATCCGCCGCTCCATCATAATGTTTCCGTGCCCCTCCACGCCTCCGACGCCTTCATCCTCGGAACTTACCCGCTGCGGGAGCGCGATCGGATCGTATCGTTTCTCACGCGGGATACCGGGAAGAAGCGGGGCGTCGCCCGAGGGTCCCGCGGGCCGAAGAGCGCTTTCGGCGGGGCCCTCGAGCCCATGACGGAAGTCCGGGTCCTCTATTTCGAGAAGGAGGGGCAGGAGCTCGTGTCGCTCAACTCCGCGGACGTCGTGCGGTCCTCGTTTCCCCTCTCGAACGATCTCGATCGGGCGCTCCTCCTCTCGGCACTCGCCGAGAGCCTCCAGACATTCGTCTCGGACTCCGATCCGGCCGAGCCTTTCTACCGCCTCGCGCGGCACGTGTTGGATGCGCTCTTCGCGGGCGCGCCGGCGGATCTCGTAGCGGCCTATTTCGACGTCTGGATCCTGAAGCTGTCGGGTCTCTTTCCGAGCCCGGCCGAATGCGTCGTCTGCGGCGCGCCCCTCGACGCTTCCGGCGGACTGTCGTTCGACGAGAGCCGCCCGGGTTTTCTTCACGCCGAGTGCCGCCGCGGCGAGGTATTCCGGCTCTCACCGGCCGGACGCGAGACGCTGCGGCGCATTCTGTCGTCGCCTCTCGACCCGGCGAGCCGTCCGCCGGCCGTCGCCGAAGTCGCGTCCGTTGCGCGCCGCGCCCGCCGGCACTTTCTCGGGCACGACCTGAAATCTCAGCGCGTCCTGGCAGAGGTGCGGGGCGAATAGGCCGGGACCGTGCGATAAACTCGCGCGGTGCTCACGCTGCAGAAGCTCATCACCGAGCTCACCGCATTCTGGGAGGGTGAAGGCTGCCTGATCGAGCAGCCTTACGACCTGTCCATGGGGGCCGGAACCATGCATCCGGCCACGTTCCTCAAGGTCCTGGGGCCGGATCCCTGGCGCTGCGCGTACGTGCAGCCGTCCCGCCGGCCCGCGGACGGCCGTTACGGGGAGAACCCCTTCCGCCTCCTGAAGCACCTCCAGCTCCAGGTCGTCCTGAAGCCGTCGCCGCCGGACGTGCAGGAGATGTATCTCCGGAGCCTGGAGCGGCTCGGCGTCGTGCTGAAGGAGCATGACGTCCGGTTCGAGGAAGACAACTGGGAGTCTCCGACGCTCGGGGCGTGGGGGGTGGGCTGGCAGGTGCTGATGGACGGGATGGAGATCACCCAGTTCACGTATTTCCAGCAGGCGGGCGGCATCGATCTCTCGCCGATCACCGCCGAGATTACCTACGGGCTCGAGCGGATCGCCATGTTCCTGAACAAGCTCCACTCCGTGTTCGACGTGCCCTGGAGCGCGGACACGACCTACGGCCAGGTCCGGCATCGCGACGAGGTCGAGCTCTCGAAGTACGTCTTCGAGGTCGCGGATGCCAGCCTCGCGACGCTTCTCTTCGACCGTTCCGAGGCGGAGGCGCGCCGCGCGCTGGCCGCGGGTCTCGTCCTTCCGGCGTACGAGGCGACGCTCGTGTGCTCGCACCAGTTCAACCTCCTCGACGCGCGGGGAGCCGTGTCCGCGACCGATCGCGTCGGGCTGATCCGGCGCGTTCGCGATCTCGCGTGCGCCTGTGCGCGAGCGTTCGTGGCACGGTCGGAAGGCGCCGTGTCGCCGGCCGGGACGAGAAGCAGCGCGCCGCCTGCCGCCGCGGAAGGCACCGCGCCGGCCCAGCCTCAGCCGGCAGCCGCGAGCTGAGACGGCGAGAAATCCTCTCCCGAACCGCCTCTGGATACGACGACATGAGCCGCCACGATTTTCTTCTCGAGATCCGCACCGAGGAAATTCCGGCCGGCGCCCTGACAGGCGCGCGGACCGACCTGTTGCGCCGCACCGTGGAGGCTCTCGCCGACGAGGGCCTCGTGCCCGAGGCGAGCCAGTCCTTCGCGACGCCCCGCCGGCTCATCCTGTGGTTGCGGGGTCTCCCGGAACGCCAGGAGGACCGCTCGTCGGAGGTCGTCGGGCCGTCGGCCACGGCGGCGTTCGACGCACAGAACAATCCGACGAAGGCCGCCGAAGGGTTCGCGCGGGCGCAGAAGGTGGAGGTGTCGGAGCTCGTCGTCATCGATTCACCGCGCGGCCGTGTCGTGGCCGCCCGCCGGACGATCCCGGGCCGCCCGAGCGAGGACGTGCTCGCGGAGGTTGTTCCGCGGGTGCTCGGCGGCCTCTCCTTTCCGAAGACGATGCGATGGGGACGGGGCGAGAACGTGTTCGTGCGCCCGGTTCGCGGTGTGCTCGCTCTCTTTGCGGGAAGGGTGGTTCCTCTCCAGGTCTTCGGCGTCGCGGCCACGGACACGACCGTCGGGCATCGCATTCTGGCGGACGGCTCGCTCCCGGTGACCGGGGCGGAGGACTTCCTCGCGAAGCTGCGCGCGGCCGGCGTCGAGCCCGACGGCGAGGTCCGGAGGCTCACGATCCTCGAGTCCTCGCGGGCGATGGCGCAGGAGGTGGGCGGCTCGATCGAGACGGACGCCGATCTGGTCGCGACGCTCGCCGATCTCGTCGAGTGGCCGGGCACGGTCCGCGGATCTTTCTCTCCCGAGTTCCTGGACATCCCCGAGGAGATCACGACGACGGCGATGCGCGTGCACCAGAAGTATCTTCCCGTGCGCGGGCCGGCCGGCCTGCTGCCGCATTTCGTGGCGATCATGGACAACGACCAGGACCGGAAGGGTCTCATCGCGAAGGGCAACGAGTGGGTCTTAAATGCGCGCCTCGGCGACGCCCGTTTCTTCTACGAGACGGACATCCGGCAGCCGCTCGATTCGCGACTCGAGGATCTCGCGCGGCTGACGTTCCAGGACCGTCTCGGCGACTACCGGCAGAAGACGGGCCGGCTGCAGGACCTGGCCGAGACCATCGCGCACGTCGTCGGGCGGCCGGATCTCGTCGAGCCGGTCCTGTCCGCCGCTCGCCTGTCGAAAGTCGACCTCACGACCCTCATGGTCAAGGAATTCACCGACCTCCAGGGCGTCGTCGGAGGAATCTATGCGCGCCGCGAGGGATATTCCGACTCCGTCTGGCGGGCGATCTACGACCAGTATCGGCCCTCCTCCTCGTCGGACGACCCTCCGCGGGAAGCGGCCGGAGCCGTGCTCTCCCTCGCGGACCGCTTCGACACACTGGTCGGGCTGTTCACGGTCGGCCTGATTCCGACGGGCTCTCGCGATCCGTACGGGCTGCGCCGGGCGGCATTCGGGATCGTGTCCATCGCGACCTCGCGGCGCTGGCGTCTCGACTGGCGGCCGGTGGTCCGCAAGGCCATCTCGCTGTACCCGCACGCCTCGGGAGGCGACGGCGAGAAGGGGGAGAAGATCGTCTCGGACCTGGAGGGATTCTTCGCGGAGCGGATGAAGACCCTGCTCGAGCGCCGCGGCCACGCGCATGACGAGATCGCCGCCGTGCTGAACGTCGGGATCTGGGACTTCGCGGATGCGGCCGACCGGGCCCAGGCGCTCTCGCAGGCGCGCCGGGAAACGGATTTCCGGACGCTCGTTCTCGCGTTCAAGAGGATCCGCAACATCGTGGGGACCGACGATCACGGCGCTCCCCGCCAGGACCTGTACCGGGAGAGCGCCGAATCGCAGCTCGCGGCCGACTTCGCGCAGGCGCGGCAGGCGCTCGAGGAGCTGACCCGATCCCGGCGGTACGGAGAAGCGATGGGGATGATCGCGTCGATCGCGCCGTCTCTCGACCGCTTTTTCGTCGAAGTCCTCGTCAACGCCCCCGAGGAGGACCTCCGCCGGAACCGGCTGGCTCTCCTCGCGGCCATCCAGAAGGAGTTCTCGCATCTCGCGGACTTCTCCGAGATCGTTGTAGAAAAGTGACATCCGGCCGCGGCATGGCCGCGGGAGGAGGCCCTTCGTGAAGAGAGTTTTCTTTTTCGGCAACGGCGTTGCGGAGGGAGCGGGTCTCGGGAAGGAAACCCTCGGAGGGAAAGGATCCGGGCTCGCGGAAATGACCGCGCTCGGGATTCCCGTTCCGCCGGGCTTCACGATCGAGACGGCCGTGTGCGCCGATTTCTCGCACGGCGCGAGCCTCGACGGCGTCCGCGACGAGGTCGAGTCCTCGCTCGCGCACCTCGAGCAGACGACGGGCAAGAGGTTCGGCGACGCCGTCGATCCGCTGCTCGTCTCCGTGCGGTCCGGCGCCCGGTCCTCCATGCCGGGCATGATGGACACGATCCTGAACCTCGGGTTGACGAAGAACGCGCTGAAGGGCCTCGCGGCCGCGTCCGGAGACCGTTTCGCGATGGACTGCCGGCGACGCTTTCTCGAGATGTATTCGGACGTCGTGCTCCGCGTGCCGCGCGAAGAGTTCGAGAGCGTGCTGGCCGCACAGAAGAAGGCCCGCGGCGTCGCCTCGGATCTCGAGCTCGGAGCGGACGACCTCGCCGCGATCGTCCATCGCAGCGAAGAGATCGTCCGGGCCAAGACCGGCAAGGACTTTCCGGACGACGCGCGCGAGCAGTTGTGGGGCGCGATCGCCGCGGTCTTCCGCTCCTGGGAGAACGATCGCGCCAAGACCTATCGCAAGCTGCACCACATCCCGGACGACTGGGGCACGGCCGTCAACGTCCAGTCGATGGTTTTCGGAAACCGGGGGGAGACGTCGGCGACCGGTGTCGCCTTCACCCGCGATCCGTCGACGGGGGAGCGCCTTTTCTACGGAGAGTTCCTGCCGAACGCGCAGGGGGAGGACGTCGTCGCGGGGATCCGCACGCCGCGCCCGCTCACGAAGGATGGGTCGGGGACCTCCCTCGAGGAGACGATGCCGGAGGCATTCGCGGAGCTTCTGCGGCTGCGCGACGTCCTCGAAATGCGATATCGCGACATGCAGGACCTCGAGTTCACGATCGAGGATCGAAAGCTCTATCTCCTCCAGACACGCAGCGGGAAGCGAACGGGATTCGCCGCCGTCCGGATCGCCACCGAAATGGTCGACGAGGGACTCATCTCGGAAGAAGAGGCCATTTCGCGCGTGGAATCGGAGCAGCTCATCCAGCTCCTGGCGCCGGTGTTCCCCGGCAAAGAGAAAGAGATGGCCGTGAAGGGTGGCCGGTTCCTCGGCAAGGGCCTCCCCGCGGGGCCGGGAGCGGCTTGCGGCCGCGTGGCTTTCACGGCCGAGCGGGCGGTGGAGATGGCGAATACCGGCGAGCCAGTCATCCTCGTGCGCGAGGAGACGTCGCCGGAAGACATCGCCGGCATGCACGCCTCCGTCGGCATCCTGACGACGCGAGGTGGCATGACGTCGCACGCGGCCGTCGTCGCGCGCGGCATGGGGAAGACGTGCGTCGTCGGCGCGGGGGACATTACCGTCGACCTGGCGCATGGCCAGGTTCGTGCCCTCGGTCTCTCTGCCTCGGAAGGGGACTGGATGTCCGTCGACGGGTCCACGGGCGAGGTCATCCTCGGGCAGCTCCCGACGTCGCCCTCCGAAGTCCTGCGCGTCGTGATCGGGGGCGCGATGCCGGTCGAAGAATCGGCCGTGGCGCTTTCATTCACCCGACTCCTCGCGTGGGCGGACTCCCGCCGCCGGCTGGGAGTCCGGGCCAACGCCGACACTCCGGAGGATGCCCGCATCGCCCGGCTCTTCGGAGCCGAGGGCATCGGGCTGTGCCGTACCGAGCACATGTTCTTCGAGGAGAAACGGATCCTGGCCGTCCGCGAGATGATCCTCGCCCACGACGGCGAAGGGCGGAGGGCGGCGCTCGCGAAGATTCTCCCCATGCAGCGCGAGGATTTTCTCGGGATCTTCCGGGAGATGGGCGGAAGGCCCGTGACGATCCGTCTGCTCGATCCGCCGCTGCACGAGTTTCTGCCGAAGGAGGAGGAAGCGGTGCGCAGGACGGCGGAGGACCTCGGCGTGTCCCCCGAATTCGTGCGCGAGCGCGTCCACGCCCTGGCCGAGGTCAACCCGATGCTCGGTCACCGCGGCTGCCGGCTCGGCATCACGCACCCCGAGATCTACGAGACCCAGGTCTGCGCGATTTTCGAGGCCGCCGCGCTGGCGCTCGCGGAGGGCGTCCATCCCAATCCCGAGATCATGATTCCCCTGGTCGGCGCAAAGGGCGAGTTCGATCGGCTGAAGAAGCTCGTCGACGAGACGGCGAAGAGGATCGCGGGCAATCGCGTCAACTACCGCGTCGGAACCATGATCGAAGTACCGCGCGCCGCCCTGCGCGCCAACCGCATCGCGTTGAACTGCGATTTCTTCTCGTTCGGGACGAACGACCTCACGCAGCTGACCTACGGCTATTCGCGCGACGACGCCGCGTCGTTTCTCCCGGCCTACATCGCGGAGGGGATTCTCCCGGAGGATCCGTTCGTGAGCCTCGATCAGTACGGCGTCGGAGAGCTCGTCTCGCTCGCGACGCGGCGCGGAAGGGAAGCGAAGCCCGGCCTCAAAGTGGGCATCTGCGGCGAGCACGGGGGCGATCCGCGCTCGATCGAGTTCTTCCACACGGTCGGACTCGACTACGTCTCCTGCTCCCCGTTCCGCGTCCCGATCGCCCGTCTCGCGGCGGCCCGCGCGGCGATCGCGGGGGGAGTGTCCGGGTCGGCGACGGCGTGATGGCGTGCAGTTGTCAGTGGGCGGCCTTCCGCTGTCCGCTGTCAGTTCTGAGTTCTGAGTTCTGAGGTTGGGTTTGGTTTTTGGGTTTCGAATTATTCTCGCGGGGCTTCGAGCCAGGCACCGAACCGGATACGGGAGAAGGGATAACGGAGTACGGCCCGGCCGCCTGCGAGCCGAGAGCGGAGAGCTGAGAGCTGAGAGCTGAGAGCTGAGAGCTGATAGCTGATAGCTTAACGCCATGCTCTGGCTCGCCACCCTCATCCTCCTGGCGCGGGTCTCTCCCACGCCGGAAGCTCCACCCCCCGCAGACCTCGTGCTCGTGTCTGCGAAGATCTGGACCGGCGACCCGGCACGTCCTGAGGCGGAGGCGCTCGCGGTCCGGAGCGGGCGCATCGTCGCGGTCGGAACGAATGCCGCGATCGAGAAGCTTCGAGGCCCGTCGACGACCGTCGTGGACGGAAAGGGCCGGCGCGTCCTTCCCGGCCTGATCGACGCGCACACCCACATGTCGGGAGGAGGCCTCGACCTTCTGGCGCTCGACCTGCGGCACACGAAGGACCCGGCCGATTTCACGAAGATGGTGGCGGACTACGCGAAGACGCGGCCGGAAGGCGTCTGGCTGACGGACGGCGCATGGGATCACGAGCAGTGGTCGCCGGTCCGGCTTCCGACCCGGGAGATGCTCGATCCCGTGACGACCGGTCACCCGACCTGCCTCCCGCGCCAGGACGGCCACATGTCCGTCTGCAATTCCCTCGCGCTTCGACTCGCGAAGATCGGGCGCGGAACGCCGGACCCGCCCGGAGGCGTCATCGTCCGGGACGCGAACGGAGAGCCGACGGGCGTGCTGAAGGACGCGGCGATGGATGCGGTCAACGCGGTGCGGCCGGCTCGGACGCGAGCGGAGCTGCTCGGTGCGCTGCGGGCGGCCATGAAACACGCCGCGAGCGTCGGCGTGACATCCGTTCAGGATCTTCCCGGCGATCCGGACGACCTCGGTACATGGGAGGCGCTGCGAGCGGCCGGCGAGCTGACCGTGCGCGTGCACTATCGGCTTCCGCTCTCGAGCTGGGAGAAGGCCCGCGACCGGCGCGCGTCCATGAGAAACGACGAGTGGCTTCGACTCGGAGGCGTGAAGGGCTACGCCGACGGATCCCTGGGCTCGGAGACGGCGCTGTTCGACGCCCCCTACGGCGGGGATCCGAACAACCGGGGCGTGTTCGCGTCGGAAGCCATTCCGATGTCGCGCCTCGAAGAACGCGTCGCCGGAGCGGACAGGGCGGGGCTCCAGGTCGTCATCCACGCCATCGGTGACCGCGCGAACGCGGAGATCCTCGACGTGTACGAGAGGGTGGCGCGCGCGAACGGACCTCGCGACCGCCGGTTCCGCATCGAGCACGCGCAGCACCTTCGCCCGGCGGACATCGCGCGGTTCGCGCGGCTCGGCGTCGTGGCATCGATGCAGCCGTACCACGCAATCGACGACGGCCGGTGGGCAGAGTCGCGGATCGGTCGGGAGCGCAGCCGGACCACGTACGCGTTTCGATCGCTTCTCGACGCCGGCGCCCGGTTGGCTTTCGGTTCCGACTGGGACGTCGCCCCGCTGTCGCCGATCTTGGGCATCGACGCGGCGGTCACGCGGAGGACTCTCGACGGCAGGAATCCCGAGGGCTGGTTCCCGGAGCAGCGGATCTCCGTCGGAGAGGCTGTCGCGGCGTACACGTCGACCGCTGCCTGGGCCGCGTTCGAGGAGAACGAGAAGGGGACGTTGTCCGAGGGAAGGCTCGGAGATTTCGTCGTTCTCTCGCGGGACCTTCTCGCCGTTCCGAAGGACGAGATCGTCCGGACGCAGGTCGACGAGACCGTCGTCGGCGGGAAGATCGTTTACACGAGGCGATGAGAACCGTCTCCCGATCCGCGACTTCCGATCCCCGGCCCGGGCGCTCCTGATGGCGCGCGTCCACAAGCTCTCGAGCGCGGTCATCGATCGCATCGCGGCCGGCGAGGTCGTGGAGCGTCCCGCTTCCGTCGTCAAGGAGCTCGTCGAAAACGCGCTCGACGCGGGGGCGGCGCGGATCGACGTCGAGATCGACGGCGGGGGAATCGCGCGGATCCTGGTCCGCGACGACGGGTCCGGAATGTCATCCGAGGACGCGCGGCTGGCGCTCGAGCGCCACGCGACGTCGAAGATCTCGTCGGACGAGGATCTCGCCGCCGTGTCGAGCTACGGGTTTCGCGGTGAAGCTCTTCCGTCGATCGCATCGGTTTCCGCGTTGACGGTGACGACCTCGGACTCGGCCTCCGGCGAGGCCGTGCGCATCCGGTCGGACTTTGGAACCCCGCCCGTCGCCGAGCCGGCTGCGCGGCCCCGGGGGACGGACGTCCTCGTCGAGAACCTCTTCGCGAAGACTCCCGCCCGCCGAAAGTTTCTCTCCTCCCCGGAGGCCGAGGGCCGCGCGGCCGCAGCCGCAGTGACGCGCGCGGCCCTGACGAACTCGTCCGTGGCGTTCTCCCTTCGGTCTTCCGGCCGGGAGCTGCTCGACGCGCCGGCGGCGGTCGACCGGTCCGCGCGAATCCTGCAGGTCTTCGGCCGCGAAACGCTCGGCGAGCTCGAGCCGTTCGAGGCCCGCTCGGGCGCCCTCCGAGTTTCCGGATTCGTGACGCGGGGGTCGGTCACGTTCGCGAGCCGGCGATTCCACTATCTCTTCGCGAACGGACGCCCGATCGAGGATCGGTCGCTCGCGCGGGCGATCGGCCAGGCGTCGCGCGACGCGATTCGGACCGACCGCCATCCTGCGGTGTTTCTCTTCCTGACTGCCGAGCCGGGGGCTCTCGACGTCAACGTGTCGCCCTCGAAAACGCAGGTTCGTTTCGCCGACTCCGGCACGGCGTACCGTCTCGTGTACCACGCCGTCCAGTCGGCGCTCCTCTCGGGGAAGGAGGAGCGACGGTTGAAGCCGGTTCCGGCCGGCCCTTTCGAGGCGTCGCGCGTCGGCGAGGCCTCTGCGCCGTATCCGGCCGGAGAAGGAGCGGGAGCGGGCCCCTCATCGGTTCCTCCGCCGTCGATCGCGGGTTCCGGAATCGGGCCCTCGGAGATGCGTTCGTCCGATCCGGCGACCCCGGCCGAACGGCGCCCGCCCGAGACGGTTCCGATCGGGCAATACCGCGAGTCCTTCATCCTCGCGTCGGGACCGGAAGGTCTTCTCGTCATCGATCAGCACGCGGCCCACGAGCGCGTCCTGTACGAGCGGATCCGGGACCGGATCGCCTCCGGACGGCTTCTATCGCAGCGGCTCCTCGTTCCCGCTCTCTTCGAGGCGACACCGGAGGAGGCGGAAACGCTCGCGCTGCGGGAGCCTGACCTCGAGGCGGCGGGTTTCGAGATCGCGCCCATGTCCGGGCGCTCGTTCGGGATTTCGGCCCTGCCGGCGGAGGCTCTCTCGCGGACTCCCGCGGAAATGCTGCGGGAGGCGCTTGCGCGGCTCGCCGAGACCGGGACGGCCGACGAGGGGGAGCGCCGCGACCGCATGGCGGCCGGGATCGCGTGCCGGTCCGCGGTGACCATTCGATACCACCTGGCGCCCGAAGAGATCCGCCGCCTTGTTTCGGACTGGATGCGCTGCGAGGACCGCTTCACGTGCCCGCACGGCCGCCCGGTCGTGCTGTCGATGAGCGAGGAGGAGCTCGAGAAGTACTTTCACAGACGGTGAGAGCGGCCTCGCGGCCGCTCGCGGGATTCGGTTATCGGTCAGCTATCAGGTATCAGCTATCAGCCACTCGTTTCCCGTTTCCCGTTTCCCCGGGCTTCGTTCTCTCGTTCTCTCGTTCTCTTTTCTCAAGGCGTCCTCGGTGGCATCCCCAGCCCGGCCTCGTTCTCCTGCCGCTTCCGGCGGACGTGGGTCACGATCAGGATCAGGCCGAGCAGGATGAACGCCGCCGGGGCGCCCCACCGGTCGAGAAAACTCCAGTCGATGTCGACGTACCGGTCGATGAGCCAGAGAGACCCCAGGCCCACGAGGATGACGCCCCAGGTCAGGCTCGCGGCGCTGTCGGACCGGCGCCGGAGGGCCGGGGTGCTCGCCGCGAACCCGGACTCGACGACGACGCCGCGATTCATTGCGTGCGCCTGCCGGACCGCGTCGATGATCGCGAAGAACCAGACGAAGGCGATCAGGGGGCCGAAGAACTCGCCTCGGTGAGCCGCCGCGGTGATGCAGAACACGAAGGCGAGGCCGAAGAAGATCCCCCGCTGATAGAGGCCCAGATAGAGGTGTCCCAGGCCGGGGAACATCGACAGAAACCCCGCCAGCGCCGGTGACTTCTGGTCGGGGCCATACGCCACCGGCATCGGCGGCGGATAGGGCCCGGCGGGCGCGGCGTAAGGCGGCGGGGGGGACGCGGGCGGCGGCACGGCGGCCGCCGGGGGCGGCGTCGGGCCTGCGGAGAGCGGGGTTTCGTCCATGGCGTTCATATCCTCCTGGCGGCGCCTTCTAGGCTCGCCACGTTGGGGTCGCGTTTTCGTTCTCGTTCTTCTGCGGGGCCCGCTCTTCGCCGTTGCGCGGACGGGAGGGCGGGGGCGTGTCTTCGGTTCTCATGACGAGGGCGATGACATTCGAGAGCGCGGCGCGTCCGTATCCTCCGACGCGTCCCCGCCATACGGCGAAGGCGCGGGAGGTGCGATCTTCGAACGCGCCCACGCGGTCCGCGAGGGAACCTCGTGCGGCAGCGGCAGCCGTGCGCGTTTCCGAGCGGAGGTTCGCACCGGCCTTGCGGGCGAGGTCCGCCGGGTTGAAACCGGCGAGCATCACGACGACGGCGGCGCCATATGCGAAGCCGATGGCTGCGCGTGGGTCGAGAATCCCCATCCAGCGCCGCCGCCGCCGCGTGGGGCGCGCGGCCGACAGCCGCTCGGCCACCCAGGGGGCCGGCCGGGGGGCTTCCAGGAAGGGGATGCCGGACAGCGTTTCCCACGCTTCGCGGCACCCGTCACACCGGGAGAGATGGAAATCGAGGCGGGAGCGATCCGCCGCGGTTCCAGAGAACGGTTCGCCGGTCTCGGCCTCGAGCCGCGCGGCAATCAGAAGCCCCGCGTTCTCGCAGGAGACCGTTTTTTCCGGAACCGCGAGGAGCGCATCGCGCAAGGAAGCGCTCCAGGCAGGCTGGACGAGCTCGGCGGTCAGGCTCTCGATCGGGTCGATGCCGGCCCCGATCGCTTCACAGGCGATGCAGGCGGCGCGGTGAGCCGTCCGTTCGCTCTCCGGCGCTCCGGAGCCGCGGAGACGCTCGAGCTCCTGGCAGCTCATACGAAGGCTCCGGCCGCCATGGCGATCGACGTCAGGACGTTGCCGCCGCGGGACTCGTGCCGCTCGCGGATCTTCTTCGCGACTTCGGCCCGCGCCCGAAACAGGCGCGACTTCACGGTTCCGTCCGGGAGCGCGAGGGCGCGGCCGATTTCCTCGTAAGCCAGTCCGTCGAGATCGCGAAGGACGAGGATCTCGGCGAGATCGTCGGGAATCTCCGCGAGCGCGGAGAACAGCATCTTCGTGCGCTCCTTCCGGAGCGCTTCGGCGGACGGGTCATCGGTCGATTTCAGGAGAGGGAGGACGGCGTCGTCCGACACGAAGCGGAAAGACTTTTCCCGCTTGCGGCGGCGATACCGGTCGATGCAGAGGTTTCGCGAGATCGAAACGATCCATGCGATCAGCGGGAATCCGCCGTCGTACCGATCGAGGTTCTCGAAGATCTTCAGGAAGATCTCCTGGGAGAGCTCTTCGGCATCCTCACGCTTCAGCGTGAAGTGGTAGGCCACCGAATAGACTCTCGGCCCAAACCGGTCCACGAGCTCCCTCCAGGCGTCGTCGTCGCCCTTGCGGCACCGTTCGACGAGGCTTTTGTCTTCGTTTCCGTTCAATCTGACCTCACAGGGGAAAGACGCAAACCGTCCGAAAATGTTCGGACATCGAGGTTTCCGGGCCGGCGGAGTCCGCGGCGGCCGGGGAAAGCCTGGATTTCGGGCCTGTTGGCGAAAGTGTATCGAAAAGGAGCTGGCGTCCGCTCTCGGCGAGCGCTCCGCCGGAAGCTGTCCGGGGCGGGCTCAGACCGGGCGCCGACCTCGTCCGCGCCCGCCGCGTCGCCGCCGCTTCGGACCGGCCGGCGGTGTCTTCTCCGCGTCCGCTTCGAGGCTGTCCCGCGTTTTCCAGGCGAGCTCGGAGAAGGCGCGCCATGCTGAGACGAGCTCGTCGTTACGGCCGGTGGCCATCGATACGAGATCGAACACGTCGAGCGCGGCGGCGAAGCCCTCCCGAAAGACGAGCCTTCGGGTCGCGATCCGGTTGTCGGGCCGGAAGGAGAACCGGCCGATCGTCAGGAGCGCCTGCTGGATCTTGTGCGTGATGGCGTGCGGCAGGGTCATGCGGAGAGCGATCGGCGGGATGATCTCCTCGAAAACTTTTCCGAGGAGGCCCGGATCCGGATCGCCGCCGGGAGCCGCATCCCGGATTCGCGCCCGGGCGATCGGGAGGAAGAAGAGCGAGAAGAGAGCGGCGTCGTCGAAGACGCGCCCGCGCCGCCGTTCCGCGTCGAGCACCTCGAGAAGCGACCAGAACAGGTGGCCGGTTCCGTGGGGATGATCGGGGTCGATCTCGCGGAGCACGTGGGCGAGCTCGGGGAGGAGCGCGTCCAGGAGGCCCACCTCGCGCAGCAGGAGGAACGTCGGAAGCGCGTGCCCGCCCTTGAGCGACTGAAGGAGCTCCTCGGTCACGCGCGGAGGTGCGGACTTGACGATCTCCTTCCGGCATTCGAGGATCGCCTCGTACGCGTCGGGCGTGATGGCGAACCCGAGCCGGCTCGCAAACTCGACGGCCCGCAGCATCCGGACGGGATCCTCCTGGAAACGGATCCGGGGGTCGCCGATCGTCCGGACCAGGCCCGCCTCGAGGTCGTCGAGGCCGCCGACGTAGTCGATGACGGAGAAATCCGAGACGTCGTAGAAGAGGCCGTTGATCGTGAAGTCGCGGCGGAGGGCGTCCTCGCGGGCCGTCCCGAACGTGTTGTCGGAGGTCATCAGCAGCTCGGGCGTCTTTTCGTCGGCCGGATCGGGCCGGCGGCGGAACGTGGCCACCTCGACGACTTTTCCATTGGCGAAGAGGAGGTGGGCGAGCCGGAAACGGCGCCCGATCAACCGGCAGTTCCGGAAGAGCCGGCGTATGGCCTGGGGATGGGCGTCGGTGCCGATGTCGAAGTCCTTCGGCGTCCGCCCGAGGAGAAGGTCGCGGACGCTGCCGCCCACGAGATACCCCTTGTTACCCGCGGACGAGAGACGGTAGAGAACCTTCAGCGCGTCCGGGTCGATCCGCTTGCGCGAGATGGGGTGCTCGCTGCGCGGCCGAACGCGCGGAGGCACCGGGAGAGCTTCGGAGTGTGAAATGGTCGGGCTCGAGATCGGCGAATTCGCTTCGTTTATGACGGTCCTCGTTCAGGTGACAGGGGTCGGTGGCAGGCGACCGGGTTTCGAAATGGAGTGCGGCGTGGCTTGCCTTGCCGCGGCCGCCGGGAGCCAGGGATCGTGATCATCACTCATCCGGCGACCGGCATCGAACATCCGGCTCATTCTAGCCGAAATGATTGACGGAATTGATCTTTTGACTTTGTTCGACGCTCTGCGAAAGAATACGCCGTCTTTCCGTTTCTCATTCGAGGAGGCTTCATCCATGAGGTTGCGTACCGCACTCGCCGCCGTGGCGGCCGCTGTTCTGGTCACTATTCTCGCGTGCGCCAAAGCGAGCTCGGGCAATGAAATCCTGGTCGGAGAATACGGCTCGCTGACCGGCGGAATCGCGACTTTCGGCATCTCGACCCGCGACGGTTCCCAGCAGGCCTTCGACGAGATCAACAAGGCGGGCGGAGTCCTTGGCAAGAAAATCAAGCTCCTCGTCGAGGATGACCAGAGCAAGCCCGAGGAAGTCGGAACGATCGTCACGAAGCTCATCAACCAGGATCACGTCGTCGCGATGCTCGGCCACGTGGCCTCGACCCATTCGCTCGCCGCGGCCCCCGTCTGCCAGAAGAACGGCATCCCGATGATCACGCCCTCATCTACCAATCCGGCCGTCACCCAGAAGGGCGACTACATCTTCCGCGTCTGCTTTATGGACACGTTTCAGGGCGCGACGATGGCGAAGTTCGCGGCCGACACGCTGAAGGCGAAGAAGGTCGCGATCCTGGTGGACGTCCGCAGCGACTACTCCGTGGGCCTCAAGGACGTCTTCAGCGAGAACTTCACGAAGCGCGGCGGCAAGATCGTCGTCGTGCAGTCCTACAGCCAGGGCGACTCCGACTTCCACGCGCAGCTCACCCAGATCAAGGCGACCTCCCCCGACGCGATCTACGTGCCCGGGTACTACACGGAGGTCGGCACCATCGCCCATCAGGCGAAGGAGCTCGGCGTGACGGTGCCTCTCATGGGAGGCGACGGCTGGGACTCGCCGAAGCTCTGGGAGATCGGCGGCGAGGCGCTGAACGGATGTTTCTTCTCGGATCATTATTCGACGGACGACCCGTCGCCGATCGTCCAGAAGTTCGTGACCGAATACAGGTCGCGCTACAAGCAGACTCCGGACGCGCTGGCCGCGCTCGCCTACGACGCCGCCAAGATCCTCGCGGAGGCATTCACGCGCGCGGGGACGACCGAGGGTCCGAAACTGCGCGACGCGATCGCCGCGACGAAGGATTATCAGGGCGTGACCGGGAAGATCACGCTCGACAAGGATCGCAACGCGGTCAAGCCGGCCACGGTGCTGAAGGTCGAGAACGGCAAATACGTCCTCGTCGAGACGATCTCGCCGGAGTCGGTCAAACTCTGACCACGGAGGCATTCGCGGAGAGCCTCTAGACGCCGCCTTCCGATCCGGCACGGCCGGGAATCGATCCGCGGCCCCATCCCGCCCCGGCGGTGTCTGGCGCTCCCCGGCATTCCGACATGACGACTTTTTTTCAACAACTCGTCAACGGACTGTCGCTCGGCGCAATTTACGCCCTGATCGCCCTCGGTTACACGATGGTGTACGGCGTCCTGCGCCTGATCAACTTCGCCCATGGAGACGTCTACATGGTCGGCGCCTACGTCGGGTACTACCTGTCGCGCCGCCTCCAGGGGAAAGAGCCCTCCCTTCCCTCGGCGATCCTCGTGATGCTCGGCGCCATGCTCGCCTGCGCCATCTTCGGCCTCCTGATCGAGCGGCTCGCGTACAGGCCCGTGCGACGCGCGTCGCGGCTCACGCTTCTCATTACGGCGATCGGCGTGTCCCTATTCATCGAGAACGCGGCCCAGCTCGTCTTCGGGCCCGATCCCAAGTTTTTTCCATCGCTCGCGCCTCGCGCGGACTTCATCATCGGGGGCGTCCGGCTGACGAGCGAGCAGATCACCGTCGTCGTCGTCTCCTTTTTGCTGATGATCGCCCTGCGGTTCTTCATCCAGAAGACACGGACGGGCAAGGCGATGCGCGCGGTCTCCTACAACCTCGACGCCGCCAAGCTCATGGGGATCTCGACGGATCGGATCATCGCGACGACCTTCGCGATCGGGTCGGCGCTCGCGGCCGCCGCGGGTGTTCTCATCGGCATGCAGATCCCCAAGATCGACCCCCTGATGGGCATCCTGTACGGCCTCAAGGCGTTCGTCGCCGCTGTGCTGGGGGGGATCGGCAGCGTGCCGGGCGCGGTCCTCGGGGGCCTGCTCATCGGGACCTCCGAGGTCATGGTCGTGGGATACCTGTCGTCGACCTATCGCGACGCGATTGCCTTCGGCATCCTGATCCTGGTCCTCATTCTTCGTCCGCAGGGCATCCTGGGCCGGGTGCACAAGGAGAAGGTTTGAGGAACGCGCTCATCGCGGCCGGTACCATCGGTCTCCTCCTCGCGCTGAACGCCCTCTTCACGGGCTCGCTCGTTGCCGGCGTCGCGATGCCTCCGTACATCCTCCAGGTCCTCTGCCTGGCGGGCATCAACATCATCCTGGCCGTGAGCCTGAACCTGATCAACGGGTTCACCGGGCAGTTCTCGATCGGGCATGCCGGGTTCATGGCGATCGGGGCGTACGCGTCGGCCTACGTGACGGTGGGCTGGGGCGATCGGATTCGCGCCGTGATCGGATTTCTTCCCGAGTTCGCCCGGGACGGCGCGCTCCTCGTCATCGCGCTGGCGGTCGGGGCGCTCCTGGCGGCGATCGCGGGATTCTTCGTCGGCGTGCCGTCGCTGCGGCTGCGCGGCGACTATCTCGCGATCGTGACGCTCGGATTCGGGGAGATCATCCGCGTCTTCATCCTGAACATCGACGCCGTGGGCGGCGCGCGCGGCTACTCGGGCATTCCGAAGCTCGCGAACTTCTTCTGGATCTACCTTTTCGCGGCGTTGACCGTAGTCGTCGTTTCCCGGACGGTGAGCTCGTCGTTCGGGCGCACGCTCATCGCGATCCGCGAGGACGAGATCGCCGCGGAAGCCATGGGTGTCGACACCACGCGCGCGAAGGTAATTTCCTTCGTCATCTCGTCGGCCCTCGCCGGGATCGGAGGCGGCCTCTTCGGCCACTACCTCATGTATCTCCACACCAACTCGTTCACGTTCATCAAGTCGATCGAGATCATCATCATGATCGTCATCGGCGGGCTGGGCTCGATCACGGGATCGGTGCTCGGCGCCATCCTCTACATCGGCCTCACGGAGGGCCTCCGCGAGTTCGCCCAGTACCGGATGATCCTGTTTTCGCTGCTGCTCATCATCATCATGATCGTGAGGCCGCAAGGGATCCTCGGCCACTTCGAGGTGCGCCAGCTGTTCACCCGGCGCCGGCGGGCCGACGCTCCCGAGCCGCCGCCGGTGAAGAGCCAGGCCTAGGCCGACGTCATGGCGATCCTCGAGCTCTCCGACGTCACGATGCGGTTTGGCGGCCTGGTCGCCGTCAACGCGCTGAACCTGAAAATCGAGCCCGGGCAACTGTACGGGCTGATCGGCCCGAATGGCGCCGGCAAGACAACGGCGTTCAACGTGATCACGGGCGTGTATTCGCCGACATCCGGGGCCGTCCTGTTCGACGGGAACGACATCGCCGGAGAGCGGTCCGGTCTGATCACGCGCCGCGGAATCGCCCGCACCTTCCAGAACATCCGGCTCTTCGGAGACATGACGGTGCTCGACAACGTCAAGGTCGCGTTCCACTGCCGCCAGGAGGCGGGGGTGGCGGCGGCGGTCCTTCGGACGTCCACCCACCGGTCCGAGGAGGTTCGCGTGGATCGGGAGAGCCGCGAGCTCCTGAAGATTTTCGCGCTCGAAGCCTTCGCAGAAGACAAGGCGCGCAACCTCCCGTACGGCAGCCAGCGGAGGCTCGAGATCGCCCGCGGCATGGCGACGTCGCCGCGCCTCCTCCTGCTCGACGAGCCGGCCGCGGGCATGAACCCGCAGGAATCGGTTCAGCTCATGGACCTGATCCGCTGGATCCGGGATCGCTTCGGGATGGCGGTTCTCCTGGTAGAGCACAACATGAAGGTCGTCATGGGAATCTGCGAGACCGTTCACGTGCTCGATTACGGATCGACGATCGCCGTCGGCAAGCCGGCGGAAATCCAGAGCAACCCGAAGGTCATCGAAGCCTACCTGGGCGGCGCATGAGCCTGCCCTCCGGAACGATGCTGACCGAGCCGGTCCTGGAGGTGCGGGACCTGCGCGTCTTTTACGGCGCGATCGAGGCCTTGAAGGGCGTGTCGCTCGTGCTGCGTCCGGGAGAGATCGTGACGCTGATCGGCGCCAATGGCGCGGGCAAGTCGACCACGCTGCGGGCGATCATGGGCCTCGTGCCGGTGAAGTCCGGCGACGTCTTTTTCCAGGGCCACCCGGCGAAGAACGAGCCGACGTTCCGGCTCGTCCGGAACGGGCTCGTGCTCGTTCCCGAAGGGCGGGCGATCTTCGCGAACCTGTCCGTGCATGAAAACCTGGAGATGGGCGCGTACGCGCGGCGTGACAAGGAAATCGACTCGGATATGGATCGCGTCTTCCAGGTCTTCCCGAGGCTGAAGGAGCGGGACAAGCAGACGGCGGGGACCCTGTCGGGAGGCGAGCAGCAGATGCTCGCGATCGGGCGCGCGCTGATGTCGCGGCCGAAGGTTCTCCTCCTGGACGAACCGTCTCTCGGTCTCGCTCCGCTTCTCGTCCACACGATCTTCGAGGCAATCGAGGAGATTCATCGCCAGGGAACGCCCGTCCTCCTCGTCGAGCAGAACGCGAACGCCGCCCTGAAGCACTCGAGCCGGGCGTACGTACTGGAGACCGGGACCGTCTCGCTCGAGGGGACCTCCGCCGAGGTCGCCGCGAATCCGAAGGTCAAGGAAGCGTATTTAGGCGAATAGAGAGATTCGGGCAGGAACCCTGATCTCGCGATCTCGCGATCTCATGATCTCGCGATCGATCGTTCGATCGTGGGATCGGGTGATCGGGAACTTCGATCGCGGAATGCGGATGCCGGGTCAGGCCATTCGCGGGGCGACGATACCGGTCGTCGCGCTTCTCCTCTCGAGCAGGACCACGTCGCGCCAGCGGTTCTGTCCGAATCCGACGCGCTCCCGGACTCCGATCCTGCGGAAGCCGTGTCGTTCGTGGAGGGCCAGGGAGGCGGCGTTTTCGGGAAAGACTCCCGCCTGGAGAGTCCAGATCCCCGCATCTTCCGAGCCATGGACGAGCGCCGCGAGGAGCGCCGTCCCCACGCCGCGGCCCCGCGCGTCCGAGCGGACGTAGATGCTCACCTCGGCCACTCCCGCATAGACGGGGCGCAGCGAAACAGGGGAGAGGGCGGCCCAGCCGAGAGTCCCGTCGGATCCGGTCGCGAGGTACCGACACTCCTTCCGGTGGGCTGCATCCCACGTCTCCCACGCGGGAGCTCGCGTTTCGAAGGTCGCATCTCCGCTCGCGATCCCCTCGAGGAAGATCTGACGGACGGCGTCGCGGTCCGAGGGCCGCAAGGGGCGAACCGCGATGTCAGGCACGGGCGAGGATCGCTCGAATCTTCTCGATGGTGTTCCAGGTGCGCGCGGTGGCCGGGACCCCGAATTCTCTCTCGACGACGTCCATTGCGAGGAGCCGGGGGGAGGGCCTCCAGAAGGAGAGCACGAAGGGCCCGGCCGCCGCGAGCACCTGCATTTGCCAGTCCGTCCCGTCGGGTCTCCGGATCGGAAGCCGGGGCCGGGTCTTCGGCTCCCGCGTGAGCACCGTCAGGAGACGTCGAACGTCGCCCGGCGGGCTCGCCGGAAACGGTTCGCTGTCCATGAGAGCGAGCAGCTGTTTCGCCGGGACGATCGCCACCTCGGCCTCGAACGGGAGCTTTTCGAGGAGAGCCGCCCGAAGCGCCGCGATGCTCGGAGCCTTCAACGCCACGAAAGTTCCCGCGGCGCCGACGTTGACGAGCCCGAAGGCCGCGAGCTCCCGCGCGAGCGCTGCCGGCTGGAAGGTCTTGTTTCCGCCCACGTTGACGCCCTTCAGGAACGCGACCAGGCGAAGGGTGCGCCCGGAACCCGTCTCCGTGCGGGCCGGGACCGTCTTCGCCTTTCCCGTCCGCTTGCGGGGCGTTGCCGTCTCCCGGGGGCTCACGGGCGTTTGCTCTTTTCCCGGAGGTAGGCCGCGATCTCCGGGCGGTTCAGGTGCTCGGCCCAGTCCGCGGGGGTGCCGTCGTAGATGCGATCCCGGAGTTCGAGGTCGCCGCCCGCCTCGACCAGCGTCCGCACGGCCTCGAGAGAACCGGAGTCCACCGCGTGGTGGAGCGCCGTGGCGTGCGGGTGGAAGGAAGCTTCGCCGTAGGCATTCACGTCGACGCCGCGGGCGAGCATGGGCACGAGCAGGAGGCGGAGCGCCGGAACGTCTCCATTGAGGGCGGCTCCGGCCAGGGCCGCCTGGTATTCCACCGGGTCTGCCGCCGCTAGCAGACGCGAAGCGTCGTCCATCCGGCCCGTGCAGACGGCGGTCAGCAGATCGAGCGAGGCGCCGTGCTCGAGCAGGCGCTCGACCGCCGCCACCTCGCGGTGCGCGAGGGCGGCGGTCTTGGCGGCGTCCGCCCGGGCTCCCGCCTCGATCAGGAGATCGATGAGCTCGAGCTGGACGCCTCGCTCCCGCGGGACGCGGCCGGAGCTCACGAGCCCGAGCGCGTAGTCGGCCTGTTCCGGGAGGCTCTCGACGCGGTGGCGCTTCGCCGCCCCGAGAATCGTCCGGGTGACGTCGCCGATGTTCGCGGGCAAGGTGCCGTTCCGGATCGGATTCTCCGCCACGAACCAGAGCAGATACGGCCGGCGGAAGTATCCGAGCCCCTCGTAGTCCTCGAGCCGCTCCCGGACGAGCCGCGGCTCGGCGGCGAGGAGCTTTTCCAGCGCGAGGACGTTCCCCGCGTCGATCGCCGCGACCGCCTCGCGGAAGGCCGGGTCGGCGATCTCGGGAGCGCTCATGCTGCCGGCGAGTCGGCTACCGCGCCTCGAGCGGCACGTAGGGCTGGGGGTAGGCCGGTCCGATGTATTCCGCGCGCGGCCGGATCAGGCGGTTGTGGGCGTACTGCTCGAGCACATGCGCCGTCCAGCCGGAGATTCGGGAGATGGCGAAGACCGGCGTGAACAGGTCGATCGGAATTCCGAGCATCGGGTAGACGGACGCCGAGTAGAAATCCACGTTCGCGTTCAGCTTCTTTTCCTGACGTATCAAGTCCTCGATCCGGTGAGACATGTCGTACAGCGTCGTGTCGCCGGCCTCGCGCGCGACTTCCTCCGACATGCGGCGCAGGTGGGTGGCGCGCGGATCCTCCGTGGTGTACACGCGGTGCCCGAAGCCCATGATCTTGTCCTTGCGTGCGAGGCGCGCATGGATGTCGGCGTCCACCCGGTCGAGCGAGCCGATCTCCTTCAGCATCTTCAGCACCGCCTCATTGGCGCCGCCGTGAAGCGGTCCCTTGAGAGTGCCGATCGCGGAGGTGACGGCGGAGTGGATGTCCGAGAGCGTCGCGGCCGTGACGCGAGCGGCGAAGGTGCTTGCGTTCAGCTCGTGATCCGCGTGCAGGATGAGAGCGATGTCCAGGGCGCGGACGGCCGACGACCGGGCGGTCTCGCCATTCAGCATGCGAAGAAAGTCCTCGGCGTGGCCCCGGCCGGGATCCGGCGGAACGGGAGCCTTTCCGGTGCGGAGCCTGTGAAAGGCGGCGACGAGCGTCGCGATCTGGCCCGTGAGACGGACGGCCTTCCGGCGATTCGCGTCCGGAGTCATGGACGCCGCGTCGGGGTCGGTGGCCGAGAGCGCCGACACCGCTGTCCGCAGGGCATCCATCGGAACGGCGCTCTTTCCGAGCCGCTTCAGGAGCTCGATCGATTCCTCCGGAACAGGCCGTTCCCGACCGATCTCCGCGCGCACCCGCTCGAGCTCATCGCGTCGGGGGAGCCGGCCCTCCCAGAGAAGAAAGCAGACTTCTTCGAAGGAAGATTTCTGCGCGAGCTCGTGGATGTCGATCCCGCGGTACGAGAGAATTCCCTTTGCCCCGTCGATGTAGCAGATCGCCGAATCCGCCGCGACGATGTCCTGGAGGCCTTCGACGTCGACCATCCGGCTATCTCTCCGACTCGATTGCGCGTGCGATGGCGGGATCGAGCCCGGGGAATTTCACCAGCCAGTCCCGGCGCTCCTCCCGGAGCTTTTCGACGAGCTCCCGGTACTCGGAGTCGGAGTATCGCGTTCCCGGCGTGTACTTCTCGAGGTCTACTCCCGGGACGTCGGTCGGGACCTCGTAGCCCCAGTCAGGATCGGTATCCCAGCGGATGCCCTCTTTGGCAATCTGCTTCATGATCTCCGTGGACACGCGGATCGTGATTTTCTCTCCGGCTCTGTCCGCGCGCGCCCCGACCGACCCCGTGTTGAGGATGTAGGCCTGCATGTCGGGGTTTTCGCGCAGGATCTGCAGGAGCCGGTTGCCCTCGTCGGCCTCCGGGCCCACGATGAACGGATTCGTTCCGACCTCGCGTTTGGCCTGCCCGGCTTTCGTCGGGTCTCCGGCGGACGTTTCGATCGACTCGCCCAGCATGAAGTACGCCGCGGCCTGCTCGGGCGTGAGCCGCGCGCAGACCGGGACGATGTCGTTGCGCCGGGTGATGAAGACGATCTTGTTCGCCTTCGGGAGGTCGATTCCGTCGCTCGTGCCGCGGATGAAACGCCGCAGCACGACTCCCCGTCCGTTCGACGTGATCGACGTGTCGAGGAAATCCACCTTCCCGGAATCATCCACCCGGATGTTCTCGTACGTCGCCGACGCGTGCGTCGCGGCGCCCCAGAGAACGGTCTGCGACGGTTCCAGGCCCTCGGTCTTGATGTAGAAGCCGTCCTCGGTGCCGAACGCCCGGCCCCCCCGGGTGAGAAGAACCACGTCGTCCTGCTTGATGATCGCGGCCTCCGGGGGCTGAAGCCCGTGGTCGTGGAGCGTCAGGGTCGTCTTGCCCGTCCCCGACAGGCCGAAGAGAAGGAACCCGACGTCCGAGAGCGTCCCGTCGGGACCCGCGACGCGAAGGATCTTCGAGCCGGCGTGCAGCCCCAGCCCTCCGCGCCTCTTGATCCAGTACATCGCCTGGCGGAGCATCGACTTCTTGGCCTCGCCGGGGTAATCGCTGCCGAGGATGTAGGTGTATCCCTGCGTGACGTCGCAGAAGATCAGTCGCTCCGGCCAGTCGGGCACGTACACCGAAACGAAATCAGGCTCGTGCGTCGAGTCCGACTCGAACAGCATGTTGTGCCACATGTACGCGATGCGCGCGTATTCGACGGGGACGAAGAGCCGGCAGCGGAGAGTCGCTTCCGGGTTGTCGCCCATGCGGCGGTCCACCTGAACGAGGTCCATCCCGAGGAGCGCTTCCTGGACTTTCCGAACCGTCTCCTCCGCTTTCGCCCGGTCGATCGGCTGCTGCATCACGCCGACCGGAACGTCCGACACCACGTAGGTGTTCTTCGCGGACCGGTTCTTGACGCGCGTCGCGTAGACCGGGGAGCCGTACTCCGTCGTTTTCTCTCCCGAGCGGGCGAGAGCGCGCAGCTCGTCTCCCGGCAGATCCTTGCGGATCGTTCGGGCGCGGATCGTGCGGGGCGACGCGGTCTCGGTGGTGCTCATAAAAGCTCTCCGTGGCCCTCCTGCGGGGAGAACGTTATATCAGGCGTCCGCTCTCACATCTCGGCACGGATGACGTAGCGCAGCGGTCCGCCGGGAGTGATGGCGTCGAACGGATAGCAGGTCACGAGCGTCAGCGCATACCCCTCCGTCCGTTCGAGCGCCCGCGTGTTCGCACGGTCGACGATGCCGGTTTCGGAAACGCGATACACGTGACGCCGGCCGTCGGGCGTTTCGAGCACCACGGAATCTCCCGGGACGAGGCCTCGGAGGCAGGCGAACTGAGTGTCGCGGTGAGCGGACAGCACGCAGTTGCCGGGCTCGCCGGGCGAGGCGCTCCCGTCGAGATGGCCGGGCCCGAATGCCAGGGTCCGGCCCGACGCGCCGGACAGCACGATGAAGTCCGCCCCCGCCCCCGCCGACGGGATCGAGAGCCGGGCGACGGGCCACGTGTCCGCGGAAGGCCAGGGCTTGACCCCGCGCTCGCCCGCCCGCGTGCGGGCCCAGGCCCTGTGGAGGAGCACCTGCGCCAGGCGCGCTTTTCCGTAAATCCCGAGGCCGTGACCGAAGAGGGCGATTCCCAGTCCGAGCGCGGCGGCTGCCACGACGGGGACCCGGCGCTTCATGACCGGGCTCCGGTTCCGTTGGGAAAGGAGTAGCTCGAGCGGAAGCGGCCGTGCGCGCGAGCGTGGACGAGGAAGAGGAGGAGCCCGAGACCGATGAGCCCCGAGCCGAGGAGCAGGCAGAGCGTTCCCGGCGTGGCGGTCCGGGGCATCTCGCCGAAGACGTGCTCGGCGCTCCAGCCGTCCGGCAGGTTCACGGGGATCGGCCGTGCCACGCATGCCTGACTCGTCTGGCCTTGCGGGCCGGCTGCCGGGGTGACATCGACGGCGACGAGACTCGTGAATTCCGAAACGAGGTGGTGCGCCAGGGCCACGGGGAGAACCTGCGCGCGCACGGCTTCCCGCGTCGGTCCGTCGGAGCCCGCCGTGAGCGCGTCCATCAACGCCGCGATCTTCCGGCTGGCCCAGAGCCGGTGGACTCCCGAATCGGGCGATCCGGCCGAGAACATCAGGCGCGTGGACCAGGGCCCGTCGGCCCTCCGGCCTCCGATCGTCACGGCGCCTCGCGAGGAAGCCAGGCGGACCGCGAGGATGAGGGGCTCGCCCGCATACACGTCCGGAAGCTTTGCCGGCCACATCTCCGCGGACGGGTCGTCGAACTGGACCTCGAGATTCGTGAGCACAGGCGACTCGAGCTTCCGGAAGAGGTCCGCCATCTTTGTCTCGACCTCGGCCGGGCTCGCTATGTACGTGAAGGTGCCGCGCCCGAACTCGGCGGCCTTTGTCATGAAGTGGGAATTCGGCGCCGAGCCGAGACCGACGGTGAACAGGCGGCTGTTGCCGAGGTGCTCGCGGATGAATCGGAAGAGGGCTTCTTCGTTCGATACGCCCCCGTCGGTCATGAACAGGACCTGCCGGACGTTTTCTTCGCCGGACGGGCTCTCGAGCGCGGCCGCGAGCGCGGGCAGCATCTCCGTGCCGCCCTGCGCCTCGAGCCGGGAGACCCAACGGACGGCCGCGTCGATCTCGGCCGGCAGCGCGCGCCGGCAGTCGGGAAAGAGCCGCCGCGTGACGCTGTTGAACTCGATGACGTTGAAACGGTCCTCCGGGCCGAGTCTCTTCAGCGCGAGAGTCAGGGCTCGCCGGGCACCGTCGATCGACGTGCCGTGCATGGACCCCGACGTGTCGATGACGAAGACCGTCTCGCGCGGGAGCCGGACTTCGGGAGCCGCTTCGGCCGCCGGCGGAACGACCATCATGAGAGCGAACGCTTCGCCGGTGAGCTCCTGCGTGAAGACGGCCGCCTTCGGTTCGCGCCCGAGGTCGAGAGACCACGACACCTCGAGATCGCGATCCGCGAACACCGTCTCGTCCGAAAGGGTGACCGCGTAGCGCGATTCCTGGAGAAGCGCGGTGTGGAGAGCATGCGTCCCGCTCGAGACGTCCCTCAGCGGAAATCCGGCGTCGAGATCCAGCGTGACGTGGATCGCGTTGACCTTTCCGTCGCTCGCATCCGGACGAAGAACGGGCGGCGTGATCCGGGAAGCGTCCGGGACCGCGTCGGTGTCGGGGGACCAGCCCGTTCCGGTTCGAGCCTTCCCGTCCGTCGCGAGCGTCGATCCCGGCACGTACCGGGGGCCGACCACGGTCGGGAAGCGGAGGCGAAAACGGCCCTGGTCGTACCGCAGTGCCTGCTGATAGACGACGTCGACGCGGACGTCCTCGTCCGGCCCGATGCCCGAGACCGACATGGTGAACACGTTCGGCCGCTCCTGCTCGAGCAGCGACGCCTTGCGGCCTTCCGACCGGGCCTGTTCGTAGACCTGCCTGGCGTCCTGCCGCTCCCGGATCTCGGCCTCGATGATCCGTCCCCCGATCGTCATCCGGAGCTCGTCCACGGCCGCGTCCTCGGGAAGCGGAAACACGTAGATGCCTTCGACACACGTTCCCGTGGCGTTGTGGAAACGCTGCGAGACTTCTCCTCGCGCGATCATGCCGGTCACCCGGATGCGGACGTCGGTTTCCACCGAAGGCGCAGGCAGGAAAGCGCCCGGCGAAGACGTCTTCCAGAGGAGCGAGGCCTGCGTGACCTCGTTCATGCGGACCGGCGTCGAGAGGACCTGTCCGCGGGCATGCGACGCCGAGAGCGCGCCGAGCAGGAGGAGGAGAACCACCTGCAGGATCCTCCAGGCGAGTGTGGCGGTGGCGGTGGCGGTGGCGGTGGCGGTGGCGGCTAGGGGCTCCAGGCGAGTGCGGTTCATGGCGGTTTCCCTCCGAGGCCCATTCGAGCGCGCGCGGGAAGCACGGGCGTGGAGGCGGCGGGGAGATTCGGCGGCTGTTTGTGGCGAAAATGTGGCGGCGCTTTCCGCCGCCCGGAAAGCACGGGAGAATGCGCGCATGCGATCCGCCACGCCGGAAACGGTTGCGTTCGTCGAGGATGAAGCCACGATCCGGGAGACCGTGTCCTTCGCCCTGAAGCGCGAGGGTTATCGCGTGCGTCTCTTTTCCGACGGTCGGGAGGCGTGGGAGTCCTTCGAGAAGGAGCTCCCCGGTCTCGCCATCCTGGACATCGTGCTGCCGCGCATGGACGGCCTCGAGCTCTGCCGGAAGCTGCGCGCGCGATCCGAGGCTCTCCCCATCATCTTCCTGAGCTCTCGCGACGAGGAGCTCGACCGCGTCCTCGGACTGGAGCTCGGCGCGGACGACTATCTCTGCAAGCCGTTCTCGATGCGGGAGCTCGTGACGCGCGTGAAGGTGCTCTTTCGCCGCGCCGCTCTGGCGCGATCGAGCACCCTGCCGGCGCCGGAGAAGATGCTCTCGGAAGGGGCGCTCGAGCTCGACCTGGACCGATACACGGCAAAGTGGGAAGGGTCGCTCGTGCCTCTGACCGTCACGGAGTTCCTCCTTCTGCTGGCTCTCGCGAAGCATCCCGGGCACGTCAAGACGCGGCGCCAGCTCATGGAGGAGGCGTATCCCCACGACGCGTTCGTGAGCGAGCGGACGATCGACAGCCACGTGAAGCGGCTGCGGCGCAAGTTCGAGGAGCGCGAGACGGAGTTCTCGAAGATCGAGACGGTCCACGGCCTCGGCTACCGCTACGGGGAATAGGGGGGCGCGGATTGAAAGGGGTCGGGGCGGATCCTTCGCCGGTGGCGGCGGGCTCGAAGAAGTCCCGGCGCATGCCCGCCGGGCTTTCTGTCCGCCTTCTCGCCTTCAACCTGCTTCTCGTCTTCCTCCCCGCGGCGGGTTTTCTCTATCTCGACACCTACGAGAAGCAGCTCCTCGAGGCCCAGGAACGGGCGATGGTCCAGCAGGGGCGCGTCCTGTCGGCGGCGCTGTCGGAGCGGGGCGCGCCGTCCGCGTCGGCCGTAGGCCGGATCCTGGCGCTTCTGAACCGGCGGATCGAATCGCGGATTCGCGTGGTCGACGCGGAGGGGCGGGTCCTCGGGGACTCGAGCCGCCTCGGCCCGCGTTCCGAGAAGGGGCCGGAGAAGGAGAAGGAGAAGGAGAAGGAGAAGGAGACAGGGAGGGAGAAGGCCATGGGGGAGCCGGCAGGGCGCAGCCGCTTTCTGTACCGGACCGGGGCCGCTCTCTACTCTGTCGCGTCTGTCGCGAAGCGGATCGCGCTCCCCCCGGAGCCGCCTGCGGCCGCGCCGAGCGAGCCCACGGACGCGGAGGGCCGGCTCTCGGGGCGGGAGGTGCGGGCGGCGCTCGCCGGCCGATATGGAACGACAGTCCGCACGTCCGCGGGAGGCCAGCGCTCGGTCACGCTCTACAGCGCGATTCCGATCATGAGCGGCGGGCGTCCGACGGGCGCCGTGCTCGTGTCCCAGTCGACCTATCGGATCCTCCAGGATCTTTACTCGATCCGGCTCGGGGTCTTCCAGGTATGCCTCGCCTCGGTCGTCGTCGCCGTCCTGCTGTCGTTCCTCGCCTCGGCGACCATCGCCCGTCCGCTGCGCCGCCTGCGGGACGAGTCCGCGGCAATCCTAGACCGGCGGGGAAGGCTCCGCGGGAACTTCCGGCGCTCGGAGAAAGCGGACGAGATCGGCGACCTTTCGCGAGCGCTGCACGACCTGACGAGACGGCTCGAGGAGTACCAGGGCTTCCTGGAAACCTTCGCGGCAGACGTGTCGCACGAGTTCAAGAACCCGCTCGCTTCGATTCGGACCGCCGCCGAGATGATGGCCGAGGCGGAGAATCCCGCAGATCGCCGGCGGTTTCTCGCGATGGCCCAGGGTGAAGTGCGCCGCATGGAGCGGCTCCTGTCCGACCTGAAGGAAATGACGCGGATCGATGCGCGCCTCGAATCGGAAGGCGAGGAGACGGTGTCCCTGACCGCCCTGCTGGAGCGTCTGTGCGAGGGCTATCGCCTGCGCGGGACGAGAACCCGCTTTCTCTTCGAGTCGCCGGCGGAGGCGGTGGGAGTCCAGGCGTCGGAGGAGAGGCTGGCCCAGGTGTTCGAGAACCTGCTCGACAACGCCGCGAGCTTCTCGCCGGACGAGGGAGAGGTGAGCATCCGGGTCTTGCGGGAGCAGGGAGCGGCCACCGTGACCGTGTCCGACCGAGGTCCCGGGATCCCGCCGGAACACTTCCATCGGATCTTCGACCGCTTCTTCACGTGGAGACCGGCCGAGCGAGCCCGTTCCCGCGAACATTCCGGCCTCGGCCTCGCGATCGTCAAGACAATCGTGGAGGGCTATGGCGGAAGCGTCGAAGCGGGGAATCGGGAAGGAGCGGGAGCCGTGTTCACCGTCCGCATCCCGGCATCGCGGACGGGGGTGTTCCGGAAGAACGCATAGCTGTCCGCTCTCGGCTCAAAAACGGGGGATTCCAAGCGATTCGGTTTCTCGTTTCCCCATTGTGAGGTCGTCTCGCGCCGAGACGCCCGGGGCCGTCCGCCCTCCACTCCGTCGACACGGCGCGGCTCTGGATGCGTGAGAAGAGAGATGGCAGCCGCGCCTCCGCGAAATCGGCGCAGGAGCAGCGCGGCGAGGCCAACGGATGGGTGTGCGCCGATTTCGAGGGTCTCCTCCGGGAGGGCTACCGGCCCCGGGCTCGCGTTTGCTGAAAGAGTGAGACGGGCAAGTCTCTCGTACTTGTTCCAAGAGACGCACTCCGCGGAAGACCGGATCTCGCGATCTCATGATCTCGCGATCGATCGAACTATCGAGTTGAGGAGAATCTGGAGGCGCAATAGACCCCGGCTCGCCCGTAACGAAAGTCTCCCTGGAGCCCGCCGCCGGCGGAGCCTCCCTTCCGAGGCCATGAGTGAGGGAGCACACCGAACTCGAACTATCGCCTCTCGGCGAGTGCGACCGAACGACGAGCGGCGGCCCGGTTCTCCTCGAGCGGCAAGGCCGACGCGTGCCTCGGGAGGGAGGCGTAGTCGGCGGCGGGCGGATCGGCGGCGCTCACGCCCTTTCCTCGATATCCCGGCATGGTTCGCAAGATGCACATCAAACTGTGCATGATTGTTCAAAACGAGGCCGATTTCGGTTCCCTTGGCTTGACTTTCTGCAGGGTGTCACTAGAATCGTGGCCTTCTTGCAAAAAATGGAGGTCAGCATGGCGAAGGCGAAGATCCTGAAATTCGATCCGGCCGGGCCCGGACTGTCGAAGACCGAGATCCTGAGTGTGTGCGACGCGGAGAACGTGCGGTTTCTGAGGCTGCAGTTCACCGACATCCTCGGCGTCATCAAGAACGTCGAGATTCCCCGCTCGCAGTTTCCCAAGGCGCTCGACGGCGAGATCCAGTTCGACGGGTCGTCGATCGAGGGCTTCACGAGGATCGAAGAGTCGGACATGAACCTGGTGCCGGACCTGAATTCTTTCGCCATCTACCCGTGGGCCCACCAGGGCGGCGAGAAGGTCGGGCGGCTGATCTGCGACGTGTACACACCGGACGGCAACGCCTTCGCCGGCTGCCCGCGCATGACACTCAAGAAGCAGATGGACAAGGCGTCAGCGCTCGGGTACACGCTCGTCACGGGGCCCGAAGCCGAGTTTTTCCTCTTCCGGCGCGACGCCAACGGCGATCCCATCATCGATACCCACGACAAGGGCGCCTATTTCGACCTGACCCCGGTCGACCGGGGCGAGGAAGCGCGTCGCGACGTCGTTCTGGCCCTCGAGCAGATGGGATTCGAGGTCGAGGCAGCCCACCACGAGGTGGCGCCCGGCCAGCACGAGATCGACTTCAAGTACGCCGACGCGATCACGACCGCGGACCGTGTCTCGACGTTCCGCTTCGTCGTCAAGAAGGTGGCGCTCGACCACGGTTTGCACGCGACGTTCATGCCGAAGCCGATCTTCGGTGTGAACGGATCCGGAATGCACGTGCATCAATCCTTCCTCGACAAGCGCGGCAACAACGTCTTCTACGACGCAAAGGCCACGTACCAGCTCTCGAAGACGGCGCTCCACTACACGGGCGGCATCCTGAAGCACGCCCGCGCCTTCGTCGCGGTCACGAACCCTCTCGTCAATTCCTACAAGCGCCTCGTTCCGGGCTACGAGGCACCGGTCAACGTGGCGTGGTCGATGCGCAATCGCTCGCCGCTCGTGCGGGTGCCGGCGCGGCGCGGAATGGGAACGCGGATCGAGGTCCGCATGCCGGATCCGTCCTGCAACCCGTATCTCGCCTTCGCGGTCATGCTCGCCGCCGGCCTGGACGGCGTGAAGAACCGGATGGATCCGGGTGAGCCGGTCGACAAGAACGTGTTCACGATGAGCGAGCGCGAGAAGCGGCGTCTGAAGATCGACCAGCTTCCGGCCAATCTCTCCGACGCGCTCGACAACCTGGAGAAGGACCCCGTCGTGACCGACGCCCTCGGCGAGCACATCTTCACGCACTTCACCGAGGCCAAGCGCGCGGAGTGGGCGGAGTACATCTCGAGGGTCCAGCCGTGGGAGACGGAGAAATATCTCGACATGTATTGAGTCGGTCGCCTAATAAAATAAGGCCGGAGGTCACTCCGGCCTTATTTATTTAGTCCTGTTTCCAGGGAGCAGATGGATTTTCGGAGCCGGCTCTGCGGGCCTAAGCCCCTCCTTCTCGACGCGGCAATGGGGACGGAGCTCGAGCGGCGTGGCCTCGCGGCGGAGGGGTCGCTCTGGAGCGCCCGCGGGTTGATCGACGCGCCCGAGGCGGTCCGCGAAATTCACGCCGCGGATGCGGCGGCCGGAGCGGACATCCTGACCGCAAACACGTTTCGCACGCACCGGCGGTCGCTCGCGCCGGCGGGGCTCGCGGACGAGGCGGCCCGTCTCACGCATCGCGCCGTCGAGCTCGCCCGGGAAGCCGCCCGAGGCCGGACGATCTTCGTCGCCGGGTCTCTCTCGCCTCTGGGAGACTGCTACCGGCCGGACCTCGTTCCGGCCGATGCCGCCCTCGAGGTCGAGCACCAGGAGCAGGCGCGGGCTCTCGCGGGCGCGGGAGTGGACGTGATCCTCCTCGAGACATTCAACTCGTGCCGCGAGCTCGGGGCCGCTCTTCGCGCCGCGCGGGCGACCGGCCTGCCGGTGGTGGCCTCCATCGTGACGGACGGGCAAGGGCGGCTCCTCTCGGGAGAGCGCATCGAGGAGGCCGTCCGCGAGGTCGAGCCGATGTTTCCGGATGCGCTCGCCATCAACTGCGTCCCCGCGCGAAGGCTCTCGGCGGACCTTCGTATTCTGGCGCGAACGCTCCGCGGGCTCCGGTCGTGGGGCGCCTGGGGCAACCTCGGCTGCCCGGATCCGGCGGGCAGGCTCGACGAGCCAGCCTCTCCCGAGCAGCTCGCCTCTCTCGCGCGGGAGTGGAGCGACGCGGGGGTCCGCATCGTGGGCGGCTGCTGCGGGACCACGGCGTCTCACACGGCGGCTCTCCGCCGGATGATCGACGCACGCTGACGCCGCCGAGGCTCTACGCGATGAACATCGCGTCGCCGTACGAGTAGAAGAGGTAACCCTCGCGGACGGCCTCCTCGTACGCCGCGAGCACCCGCTCCCGACCCGCGAAGGCGGACACCAGCATCAGGAGAGTCGAGCGCGGGAGGTGGAAGTTCGTCAGCAATGCGTCCACCGCCCGGAAGTCGAAACCGGGCGTGATGAACAGGCTTGTTTCGAAGGCGAGGTCGTCGGAGCCGGCGACCCGATCGAGGCGGGCGGCCGCTTCGAGGGAGCGCGCGACGGTCGTTCCGACGGCGACCGTGCGACCCCCCGACGATCGTGCGGCAGCAACGGCCCGGAGGGTTCCGGCTGGAAGAGAGACGGACTCGGCGTCCATCGCGTGGGCTTCGATTTCTTCCGCCGTGACGGGCTTGAACGTGCCCGCGCCGACGGCGAGCGTCAGGTCGGCGATCGTCACCCCCTGCTGGCGGACGTCCTCCAGGATCCTCTCCGTGAAGTGCAGTCCGGCGGTCGGAGCGGCCACCGCGAGGGGCTCCCGCGCGAAGACGGTCTGGTAGGCCTCGCGGTCTGCGGACCGGTCCGGCTCGCCGGGCGCACGCCGGATGTAGGGAGGCAGGGGCAGGGCGCCGAAGCGCTCCAGGTACGCGTCGTCGATCGCTCGGTCGAACGACACTTCCCGGCGCCCGTCCGCGTGGATGTCTTCGATCCTCGCGGTGACGTCCCCCGGCAGCGATACCGCGCGGCCCGATCTCGCCCGGCGTCCCGGACGGGCGAGCGCGAGCCATCGATCCCGGCGGTTCGAGACCGGGTTCAAGAGGAAGAGCTCGACGAGGCGGCCCTCGAGATCGCGGCCCCAGAGCCGCGCGTGCCGGACGCGGACGTCGTTGCGGACGAGGACGTCGCCCTTCCGGAGAAGCGAGGGGAAGTCGTCGAACGCGTGGTGCGCGATCGCGCCTGTCGCCCGGTCGAGGACGAGCAGGCGGCTCGATCCGCGCGGGCGGGCCTCCTGCGCGATGCGGTCGGCGGGAAGGACGTAGTCGAATAGGTCGGTGAGCAGGGCGGGTCTCTTTGTCCGTTATCCGTTTTTAGTTTTTAGTTTTTAGTTTTTAGTTTTGAATCTTGGGTTCTGGGTCTTGGGTCTTGGGTCTTGGGTTTTGAATTCCGGGTTTTCGAGTCTTGGATCGTGAGTCTCCCTCATCGGAAAAGGCTCGGCTGTGAGCTTAGACCCGGAAGGCCGAACCGGGGTCGCTCCCAGCTGATAGCTTCTCCTCGTGCGCGAAGACTCGGATTATCCGCCGGAGCGCGGGCGTGTGCGGCTCGACGCGGGCGGTATCCCGATCGAAGGCGTATCGATCGCCGGCCACGAGTCGTACTTCAAGCTGCCGGGTTTCCGGACCTTGCTCGAATTCGGCCGGGCTCCGGAGGACACCCTCGGCTATTCGACGATCGGCCTCACCCACGGGCATCTCGACCACGCTGCCGGGCTGGCGCACCACGCTTCGCGGCGGACGCTGACGGGTCTCGGGCCGGCACGGGTGTTCGCGCCCGAGGAGGCGATCCCGGACCTCGAGACGTGGATCCACGCGTGCGAGCGTCTCGAAGGCGTCGAATACGGGACGCGGTTCGAGGCGGCCGTCCCGGGAACATCCGTCCTGCTCCGGCGCGATCTCGAGCTGCGCTTCCTGCCCGGGCGGCATCGCGTTTCTACGGTCGGCTTTCTCTTCTCGGAAGTGAGGCGCAAGCTCCAGGAGGAGCATGCCGGCGCTTCCGGCCCGGAGATCGCGGCCCTGCGGGAGCGCGGCGTCGAGGTGACGCGCCGCGAGGAGATCCCGCTTCTCGCCTACCCCGGTGATTGCGGCCCCGCGATCTTCGACGCGGCCCCGGAGATTCTGAAGGCGAAGGTCCTTCTGATCGAGTGCTCGTTCGTGGCGCCCGAGGATCTCGACCGCGCGCATGCCTACGAGCACCTCCACGTCTCCGATTTCGCGCAACGGGCCGACCTTTTCGAGAACGAAGCGATCGTGCTGACGCATTTCACGATGCGATCGTCGCCGTCCGAGATCCGCGCGGCCGTGAGCGGTCTTCCCGAGACGCTTCGCAGCCGCGTACTTCTGTTTCTGGGAAGCGCGGGCGAACCGGCTACGGGGACGTCCCCTTTCCCGGAGCGGACGCTTCGAGAGTGATGACGATGAATTTCGAAGTCGGCGTGCGGCTGCCCTCGGCCACGCTGCCGATGGGGACGAGGACGTTCGCCTCCGGGAAGTAAGCCGCGGCGTTGCCGCGAGGGATGTCGTACGGCACGACGCTCACGGCGTTCCATCGCCGCCTCTCGCCCTGAAAATGGCTCGTGACGTCGACGAGGTCTCCGCTTTTCAGCCCCCGCGCCGCCATGTCGTCCCGGTTCAGCAGGATGACGCGCCGGCCTCCGAAGATGCCTCGGTACCGGTCGTCGAGGCCGTAGATCGTCGTGTTGAACTGGTCGTGACTGCGGATGGTCATGAGGACCAGCTGATCGGGCTCGAGGGGCGTGGGGTCGAGCGTGTTGACGGAAAAATGAGCCTTGCCATCCGGCGTCGGAAAAGATCCGTCGCGCGGCCCGTTGGGGAGCTCGAAGCCTCCCGGCGCCCGGAGACGCTCGTTGTAGCCCGCGAATCCCGGGACGACGCGCTCGATGTGCTCGCGGACGCGGTCGTAGTTCGCGGCGAGGTCGTCCCAGGGGACACTGCTCGCAGAACCGAGAACGGTGCGGGCGAGGCGCGCGACGATCCAGGGCTCGCTGCGCAGATCGGAAGAGGCGGGCTCCAGGCGTCCGCGCGAGGATTGCACCACGCCCATGGAATTCTCGGTGCTCACGATCTGCTCGCCGGAGCGCTGCATGTCCCGCTCGGTGCGCCCCAGGCACGGCAGGATGAGGGCCTGCCGTCCGGGGACGACGTGCGACCGGTTCAATTTCGTCGAGACATGCACGGTCAGCGAACAACGGCCGAGCGCCTCGGCCGCGTAGCGGGTATCCGGGGCCGCGGAGAGAAAGTTTCCCCCGAGCGCCACGAGCACCTTCGCGCGCCCCTCGTGCATAGCGACGATCGATGCCACAGTGTCCAGTCCGTGGTCGCGCGGCGACCGGAATTCGAACTCCCGGTCGAGCGCCGAGAGGAACCGCTCATCGGGCCTTTCCCATACGCCCATCGTGCGATCGCCCTGTACGTTGCTGTGGCCGCGAACAGGGCACACACCGGAGCCCGGCTTGCCGATGCTGCCCCGGAGGAGCAGCATGTTCAGCACGTCCCGGATCGTCCCGACGGCGTTGCGGTGCTGCGTCAGGCCCATGGCCCAGCACGCGATGGTGCGCTCGGACTTCATGAGGATGTCCGCCGCGAGGCGGATCTGATCGCGCGCGATGCCGCTTCCGGCCGTGATGTCGTCCCATGAAACGGTCTCGAGGGCCGCGGCGAAGTCGTCAAACCCGGAAGTGCGCTCCGCGATGAAGGTCTGGTCCAGCGCCGTCCCGGGGTGGAGGCGTTCCTCTTCGAGCATCTCCTTCATGACGCCCTGCAGGAGTGCCATGTCGCCATGGATGCGGACCGGAAGAAAGAGATCCGCCAGCGCCGTCCCGCCGCCCGGGAGCATGTCGAGGACATCCTGCGGATGCTGGAAGCGCTTGAGGTCGGCCTCGGCGAGGGGGTTGACGCTGACGATCGTCGCTCCGGCCCGCTTTGCCTCGCGAAGGGCCGTGAGCATGCGCGGGTGATTCGTCCCGGGGTTCTGCCCGAAGAGGAAAATGGCCTGCGCCCGGGGGAAGTCGTCCAGCCGGACCGTTCCCTTGCCGATGCCGATCGTCGGGCCCAACGCGCTGCCGCTCGACTCGTGGCACATGTTCGAGCAGTCGGGCATGTTGTTCGTGCCGAACTGGCGGGCGAAGAGCTGGTAGAGAAACGCCGCCTCGTTGCTCGTGCGGCCGGACGTGTAGAAGACCGCTTCGTTCGGCGACGCGAGCCCCTGGAGCTCGCCGGCGACGAGCGCGAACGCGTCGTCCCACGAGATCGGCTCGTAGTGAGACCGGTCCCCGCGCAGCACCATGGGCGCGGTGAGTCGACCCTGCTGCCCGAGCCAGAGGTCGCTCTGCTCGCCGAGCTGCTCGATGCCGTGGGTGCGGAAGAATTCCGGCGTGATGCGGGCGGTCGTGGCTTCGTCGGCGACCGCCTTGGCTCCGTTCTCGCAGAATTCGGCGACGCTGCGCGCGCCCTCCGGGTCCGGCCACGCGCAGCTCGGGCAGTCGAAGCCGCCCTTCTGGTTGAGGCTTCGCAGCGTGCGGGCGGTGCGGGTCACGCCCATCTGACCGAGGGAGTGCTTCATCGTGGACACGATGGCGGGCAGGCCGCCGGCGACCTCTCTCGGAGGCGATACGGTCGGGCCGGTCCGCTCTCGCGGAGTCTCGGCGCTCGACACCGGTATCCCGGAACGCGCCTCGGCCGGCGCGCCGGCGGAGGTCGCCGCGATCGGCGAACCGGCCCTGGGCGACATCGGCGGCTAACGCTTCTTCGCGTCCGCCTGTCGGATCGCGGCGACGCCTTCGAGGCATCGCGTCACGAGGGCCGTCCAGCCGGTCTGATGCGAGGCCCCGAGGCCCCTTCCCGTGTCGCCGTGGAAATACTCGTGGAAGAGGAGCAGGTCCTTCCAGTGCGGGTCGGACGCGAAGCGGGGGTCCTCGCCGAAGCAGGGTCGGCGGCCGGTACCGTCCCGCAGGAAGGTGGAGGCGAGGCGGCGGTCCAGGTCTTTGGCCGCGTCGAGGAGGGTCACCCAGTTTCCGGAGCGCGTCGGCAGCTCGACCAGGAAATCGTCGCCGTAGAAGTGGTGGTACCGCTCGAGGGCCTCGAGGAGGAGGTAGTTGATCGGAAACCACACGGGCCCGCGCCAGTTCGAATTGCCGCCGAATACCCCCGTCGTCGACTCGGCCGGATCGTACGCGACGCGATACTCCTCTCCGCCGATCTGCAGAACGTACGGGTCGTCTCCGTAAACGCGCGACAGAGCGCGGATTCCCTGCGGAGAGAGGAACTCCCGCTCGTCGAACACGTACCGGAGAACCCGCTCGAGCCGTTCGCGGGAAGGAATGGCGAGGAGCCTGTGGCCCCCGTGGCTCTTTCCGTCGAGGTCGTCCATGTAGGAGATGTATTGCGCGAGATCCTGGCGGTTCTCGAGAAACCAGCGCATCCGCTTCTGGAAGCCCGGGAGCCGGTCGATCGTCTCCTGGTCCAGGATCTCGACGGCGAAGAGGGGCACGATCCCGACCGCCGAGCGCATGCGCAGCGGCACGCTGACTCCGCCGACGTGAATCTGGTCGTAGTAGAACCCGTCCTGCTCGTCCCAGAGGCCCGTGCCGCCCAGCGAGTTCATCGCGTCCGTGATCGCCACGAAGTGCTCGAAGAATTTCGAGGCGAGGTCCTCGTAGGCGGGATCCTCGCTCGCGAGCTCGATGGCAATCGACAGCATGGTCGAGCAGAAGAACGCCATCCAGGCCGTGCCATCCGCCTGCTCCAGGTTCCCGCCGTTCGGGAGCTCGCGCGACCGGTCGAAGACTCCGATGTTGTCGAGGCCGAGGAACCCGCCTGAGAAGAGGTTCCGACCGCTCGGATCCTTGCGGTTCACCCACCACGTGAAATTGATGAGGAGCTTCTGGAACACGCGGGCGAGGAAGAGCCGGTCGCGCTTGCCTCGCGGTCCGCTGATCTTGTAGGTGCGCCAGGCCGCCCACGCGTGGACCGGCGGGTTCACGTCCGAGAACGCGAACTCATAGGCGGGGATCTGTCCGTTCGGATGCGTGTACCACTCGCGGAGCAGCAGGATGAGCTGTTCCTTGGCGAAAGCCGGGTCGATGCGCGCGAACGGCAGCATGTGAAAGCCGAGATCCCACGCCGCGTACCACGGGTACTCCCACTTGTCCGGCATCGAGATGACGTCGCGGTTGTAGAGGTGCTGCCACTCATGGTTCCGGCCGTTCCACCGGCTCTCGGGCGGCGGCGGCATGGAGGGATCTCCCTCGAGCCAGTGCCGGACGGAGAAATGGTAGAACTGCTTGGTCCACAGGAGGCCGGCATACGCCTGCCGGGACACTCCTCTCTCCTCCGGCGTCAGCTCCGCGGGGATCCGGGATTGCCAGTACTCGTCGGCTTCCCGGATTCTCGAGGCGAAGATGTCGTCGAATCCCGCGCCGAGATCCGCGGGCACGGATGCCGGCGGCCCCTCTCCGGAAGGCGCCGGCACTGCCGAGAGTCGGAGGCGCAACTGGCGCTCATCGCCGGCAGGAATCTCGAGGCGATACCACGCCGCCGCCTTCGTCCCGGTGAGTCCGCCGTTCACGGCCTCGATCCGGTTTCCGACGACGCGCTCGTGGAAGGCGTCTTTGACCCACGGAGAAGCGTTGGCGCCGCTCCAGAGCCGCCCGGCGTTCGACTCGTTCTCCGTGAAGATCAGCTCGGGGCGAGAGGACTCGGAGCCGGCGTCGAGGCGGAACCGGCCGAGTGATTCATGGTTCGCAACAAGCGCGGTCCTCCCCTCGGCCGCGATGCGCGGTTTCTTCCAGTAACCCTCGCTCGTGCGGCCCCAGGACCAGGTGTTTCGGAACCAGAGAGTTGGGAGAACGTCGATCCGCGCGGGCTGGTCGCCGCGATTGGCGATCGTGATGCGGATGGCCACGTCGTCCGCGTCGGCCTTGGCGTATTCGGCGAAGACGTCGAAGTAACGGCCGTCGTCGAAGGCTCCGGTGTCTTCGATCTCGAGCTCGCGATCGGACTTCGAACGGCGGGCGTTCTCCTCGACCAGGCGGGCGTACGGGTATTCGCGTTGCGGATACTTGTAGAGGGCCTTCATGTAAGAGTGCGTTGGTGTCGCGTCGAGGTAGAAGTACATCTCCTTGACGTCCTCGCCGTGGTTGCCCTGGGGTCCTGTCAGGCCGAAGAGCCGCTCCTTGAGAAACGGGTCGTGGCCGTTCCAGAGCGCGAGCGAGAAGCAGAGCCGGCCCTCGCGGTCGCACAGGCCGAGAAGCCCGTCTTCTCCCCAGCGGTAAGCGCGGCTGCGCGCGTGGTCGTGCGGAAAATAGTCCCAGCAGCTGCCATCGGCGGAGTAGTCCTCGCGAACCGTCGCCCACTGGCGTTCGGAGAGGTAGGGCCCCCAGCGCTTCCAGTTCTTGTCCCGCCTCTCATCCTGCGCGAGGCGTTCCGCCTCCGCCCCGCGAAACGCGAGGAACCCGGTCGATTCGCGGCGGCGGGGAGACTCGCGGTCTGTCATCGCGCGGAGATTATGACGGACGCGGCTCCGCGGGACGCGAGGCGAATGACGGGAATGTCGCGATCTCGCGATCTCATGATCTCGCGATCGATCGGGTCATCTTTTTATCGGGGGACGATCGGTGAACGGGCGCGCGGGATTCAACGCTCGGGCTCCGGGGCGAGACGCGGGGGAGTGCCGACGCGCACCAGGGTGTCCTCGCGTACGGAAGCGAGGCCGTTCGAGCGCAGGATGACTTCGAGCGCATCCTCCCAGCGGACGTCGTGCAGCCGCACGGTAACGGATCCGCGGACCTCGGGGTCGATGACCAGGTTGAGGCGGGCGAGCCGTCCGAAGGAGCGCAGTACGTCGCGCAGGTCCGCATCCTTCAGGTCGAGGGAGATCCGCTCGCCCGGCGCGAGCGGATGCGAGGAGGGGCGGATGCCGGCGCCGCGCAACGGCCGCGCGGCCGGGGACGAGGCGGGCAGCGGGGCGGGAGTCGGGCCGGGAGTCGGGCCGGGCGCGCCGTTCGGCGAGGAGCGCGGCAGGGCCAGGGAGGAGGCGGAGAACCCGGCGAGGGCCGCGAACACGACGACGCCCGGAAGTCTCACCGGCCCGGCACCACGTTCTCGGGGGAGCCCCCCGAGGATCCCGCTTCCCGGATCTGCTCGCCCATCGCCCAGAGCCCGAGGTGGCTGCGCCACGCTCCCAGGGACGCCTCGGTCAGGACGAACTCGGTCTGCGATCCATCCGCCGCCGTGATCCGGATCACTTCCATGCGGAACAGGAGGCGGCCCGACAGCATCCGCCGCCCCGTGGCCACCTGCTGGATCCGCGGCAGGGCGAGGGACCAGATCTCGCCGAACAATCCCTCGAAGAAGAGGGACTCCGCGGAGAGGCCGAGAACTCCCGGAATCCGGCGCCAGCGGCCGGCCACGTGCTCCGCTCGCGTGAGGAGGGCGGGGGGATCGCCGCCGGCGGCCAGCAACCGTTCGGCGAGTCGATCCTGGGCCCGGCTGATCGCGGCGCGGGGTGCCAGCAGGACGAGCAGGATCGCCGCAAGAACGACCGTCGCGGCGGCGGTGATGCCGAGGATCCCCATGGCCTCCCCAGTTGTATCAGCAAAGGCCGCGATGCCGGGCCGAGCAGCACGGAAGCTCTAGCAGGCTGCTGAAGAAACGCCCTTTTGGGTGTGTGCGACGTGATGCAGCCGGTTCATGAGTTCAGTTGTTGGAGTGGAAGGTCAGAAGTGAGCCACCGGATTGCGTCTTTAGATCCGCGTTTTCGACTGGTCGA
>JBBSEW010000004.1:0-120251 GCA_038239305.1 Thermoanaerobaculia bacterium
AGGCTCCTCCTTCCCTCCGGTCAGGAGACTCCTCCCGTTGCGAGCGGTTGGATCGGCCGGGCTCGTCGAGGGAGTTGCGCCGCCTGACTTCGGCCGGGGCGTCGCCTTCCCCCTCTCCCGGCGGGAGAGGGCGGGGGGGCGCATCCCATCGCGTTCAGAATAGCCGGCGCAGCGGTCCCCGCTCTTCTTCGATTTCCCGTTGATTCGATCGTTTGATTGATCGCGAGATCATGAGATCGCGAGATATCGAGATTCGAACCGGAGCGCGCCGTCGCACTTAGTCTTTCCTCTCTCTAGTTTGCCGTTCTCGCCGCCGGCGCCTTGGACACCGGCCCGGGAGGCAGCCGCTTTTCTGCCGGAAGGGGTATCGGTTTTTGGTTTACTGCCGGCACCGGCGTGGTGAAGATGGCAACCAGCGCTTTCTGCCGGATTTCCTTTACCCACCTCGCCGCCTCTTCGTCGTAGATCCGCTGCTGCGACTGGCGGCGCATCTGATCCGCCACCGCCTCGAACGGCTCGGCATTCCTTCCCGCGGCGTTTCTCTCCGGAACGTAGTGCTTGTCGTACTCCTCCCGCGCGCGATCCTCGTCCGCCACCGCGATCGGGCGGAACCGCTCCTGGAGGTAGTTCTGCACGACGATCTGGCGCTCGAGAGCCGCCCGGACCTCGTCGACGGTCATGCCCGCGGCGGCGAACTCCGTGGCGGGATCCCGCCCGGCCGCCTCCAGGCGGGCGCGGAGGCTCTTCATCGCGGCGTCGATGGAGGCGGGCTCGGGCGTCGCGGGGCCGAACCTCTGCGCCTCGCGATATTGGAGGCGCTGGTCGATCAGGGCGTCGAGCACCCGGCCGCGAAACGCCGCCTCCGGCTCGCCCGGCTCCGGAGAGATCGCGGAGACCGCCATCGCCTTGCGCACCTCGCTCTCGGGAATCGCGACCTCGTCCACCGTCGCGGCGATCCGGTCCACGATCTGCTCGGACGCGGTCCCCGCGGCGGGTCCAGCAGCGAAGAACGCGCCGGCGCACGCGAGAACGAGGGCGGACCGTCCGAGCCGGCGCATCCCATCATCATACCGGCTCGAATCCGCATGGTATTTTCGAGGTCGTGGAGGGACAGAAGCGCCGCGGAGCCCTCTGGGTCGTCGGAACGCCGATCGGAAATCTCGAAGACCTTTCGCCACGGGCGCTCCGGGTGCTCAGGTCCGCGGACGCGATTTTCTGCGAGGACACGCGCGTGACCGCCAAGATCGCCGCGCGGTTTTCCGTGCCCGCAATCCGGATCTCCTGCCCCGCTCCCCGGGAGGCGTCCCGCGAGCCCGAGCTCCTGAGGCGACTGGCGGACGGCGAGAGCGTGGCCCTCGTTTCCGATGCCGGCATGCCGGCGATGCCCGCGCCGGGCCCCCGGCGCGGGGCCGCCGCGGCGGCCGCCGGCTTTCCCGTCTTCGTGGTGCCGGGGCCGTCGGCCGTGTCCGCGGCTCTCGCCCTGTCCGGGCTCGCGGCCGCCCCGCACGTCTTCCTGGGCTTCCTGCCGTCCCGCAGGGGCGAGCGCCGGCGCGCGCTCGAAGGCCGCGCCGGATCTCCGGACACGCTCGTCTGGTTCGAGTCGCCGCATCGCCTCGTCGATTCGCTCGCGGACGCCGCGGACGTGCTCGGCGCGCGGTGGGCGTGCGTGGCTCGCGAGCTCACCAAGCTCCACGAAGAAGTCGTGCGGGGAACTCTGCCGGAGGTCGCCTCGGCTTTCGCCGCACGGACGGAAGTCCGGGGCGAGATCACCGTCGTCGTCGAGGGCCGTCCGGGCCAGGCCGAGCCGCTGACGGAGGCCGATCTCGACCGGGCGATCCGGGAGGCCCTGGCGCGGGGAGAGGACAAGCGCTCGATCGCCCGGGAGCTCGCGGCGATTTCGGGACGCCCTGCCCGGGAGATCTACGCGCGGGCGGTGAGATTGGGCGGCTCTGAATCCTGAGTTCTGAGCTCTGAGCTCGGTGTTCTGAGTTCCGGGTTATCCGTTCGCGGTTTCTTTGCCGGGAGGCGAGGGCGGGCGATCGGTACTCATGGCTCGTCACTCCGAACTAACTCCTCACGACGGACGGCTGTTCCCGCTCGCTCCCTCGGCCGAAAACCCACGAGCGCCAGCGCCATGGCGGCTACGAGAACGAGCCCGAGGATTCCCGAGATCCGGTCGGGAGCCGCCGGCTCGGCGATGAGACTCGCGGCGGCCGATCCGCCGAAAGCGAGCGCCCCGAAAAAGACCCACGCGGCGACGTGATCGCGCAGGAGAAAGAACGCACATACGAAAAGCCAGAAAAGCAGGGCGAGAGAGTTGCCCAGGCCGCCGAGGAGCTCGGCGGCCGAGTGCGGCGCGGAGGGAAGGAGCGCCACGACGAGGAGGAACGCGAGCCCGATGCGGGCCGGAGTCCGCCGGAAGAACGGATCCTCGTTTCCCAGGGACACGGCCGAGGCCGCCGTCGCAATCAGGAATAACGCCATCGCCGCGCCCGCCAGCACTGTGACCGCCGGCACCGCCCGGTCGAGCGATCCGGGAAGGGACGGATCGACGCGGAAGAGCGACGGCACGGCGCGCTCCGCCACCTCGAACAGCCGGCGCAATCCCGCCAGCCCGGCCGCCGCGATCACGGCGCGCAGGATTGCGTCCGGAAGAGTCCCCTGCCGGCGGAGCGCACGCCGCCAACCCGGTCGGGCGCTCGAAAAGAACACGAACGCGATCGCGGCTCCGCAGAGAATCAGGAGCCAGCCGATCGCGAGCGACAGCGCCGCCGAGAACTCGAATGTCGAGAGCGCCAGCTCCGTCGGATACTGGCGCAGAAGTCCCGGAAACCGGCTGGCGAGCGCGGCCGCGGCGATCAGCGCAACGGGAAGAAGCGGGCGGATCAGGCCGCGCCACCGGAATTCCGGGCGCCGCACGGCCTTCAGGAACGACAGCACCGCGAATCCGAGCAGCGACCCCAGCGCGACGACCTTCAGGCCGATCTGCAGCCAGTCGAGCGCCGTGCGCCGGCGCTCCTGCTCGAGGAACCTCTCGGGCACATGGAGGGAGGCATAGAAGGAGGAGAGGCGGCTTCCCTGGAAGACGGCCGTCAGCCGCGGCGCCGCGTCGGCGACCGCGAGCGTTCGGGACTCGAGCGAGACCGTCGTGTCGATCCGTTTGGGACGCGCGCGGGTCCCGACCTCGAGAACGCGGTAGTCCGCGGCCGGGTACCCGAGAGCCGCCGCCGCACCGAGGGACCGCTCCCGGGCCCTCGCATCGGACGGAGGCGGCCCGCCCGGCGCCGACTCCTCGCGCGGATCCAGAAATCCGATCACGCGGGCGCGGCGCGGATCCACGAACACCTTCCACTCCTCCTTCTTGCCCGGCTCGACGAACCGCGTCACCCAGAAATTGAGGGGAAGGGCCGATTGCGCGAGGCGTCGAAACGCTGCGGCGCCGCCGTGGCTGACGACGTATCGCGCGCCCGCATCAGAGAAGGGCGTCATGCGGCCGCTGACGGCCGGGGCCTCGTCCCGCACCTCGGCATCGTCGGCGAAACCGGTTCCCCCGTACGACACCGTCCGGAACCGAGAGGGGTCCACGCCGTTCGCTCGGAGGAAGGCTTGCGAGATTTCCTCCGCCCGGGCTCGACCGATCCGATCCTCCGTGGGAGCGCGGGGCGAGACGGGGACGAGCCACGACGCGAGAAGAAGGATGGCGGCGGCGCCTGTTGCGATCAAAATTCGCGGCCTCAGGGCTCGCACCGGCCGAACGGGCTCGGCGGACAGCACGGGCGCGGGAGGAGGTGCGGCCGTCCCTTCATCGCCGTTCGTCAGCCCGGCCTCGGGAAGGAACCCGCCGTGCCGCGCGGCCAGCACGACGGCGGCGACGAGCGGCACGAGGAGGATTCCCGCGGCGAGCCCTCCGGAGACGACGTAGTAGGTGTCGCCGGAACGCAGCATGACGAGAGCCGTGTACAGGGCATCGACGGTGAAGTGCCAGACGAGAAGTGGAAGCACGCCGAAGCGCATCATCACGAGCCCCATCACGATGCCCGCGCAGCCGACTTCGACTCCCCGGATGTAGAAGGGCTGGTTCGGATACGCGGAATGGCCGAACCCCCAGATCACGGCGGGGAGAATGATCGCCACATACCGGCCGGCCCCGAGCCGTTTCAGGAAGGAGATCGAAAACATCCGGCTGATGCCCTCTTCCGAGACAGCGGGCAGGAACCCGATCAGGAGGACGGTCGCCCAGGGGAAAGCGGTCGAAAGCATGTCGCTGTAGTTGACGTCGGCGGGCGCCCACGCGCCGAAGTGCGCCGCGACGACGTAGAAGACGGCCTGATACGCGCAGAAAAAGGCGACCAGCGCATACCCGAGGAGAACCCCGCGCAGAAACCGGCGCGAGCGGAGGCCGCGCAGCGAGAAGATCTTCGAAAGCGACATCTGGCTCCGGAACGCCTCGCGGTAGGGCGGCTCCGCGGCCGCGATGACGCACGCGATGCCGGCGCCGGTCGCGATGGCTCCCAGGATTCCGAGCACGAGCTGGCTCGCCAGATGGCTCGAGAGCGGGCTCGCCGTGTCGTATTCGTAGAACGTGAGCGGCAGGTTGTTCAGCACCGAGAGGAGCCCGAGCACGAAACCCGCAAGCCCGAACCCGGCGACGAGTCTCCATCGCACGTCCTTGCGCGTGATCCGCGAGATGAGCACGCCGAGCATCGCGAGAACCGTCAGGAGAAGGCCGAATGTGGCCGCCTGTCCCGCCGCTTCGTTCTTCGAACGGAGAGCCTTGTAGTCCCGCTGCCACGCTTCGGGCACGTGCAGGAACTCTTCGAAACCCGCGACCTCGCCTCCGAGGACGACCGTCCGATAACGCACGGTGGCATCCTTCATCCGGAAGCCGGACTTCTCATCGACGAAAGTCCAGTCGGTCCGGTGAGGGCGCGACGTCGGGAATGCCTCGATCGTCGTGAGCGCGGCGGCCGGAAGGCCCCGTGTCGCGAGGAACGCGGATGCCAGAGATCGGGCCTTGTCCCGCGAGAGGCTCGGACCGGCCGCGTCTTCGCGCCGGACGGACTCCCAGGAAACCAGGTCGCCCTGCGGCGTGATCGAGACGCGCTCCTCCTCCTTCACGCCGGATCGAAACCACCGCATGCCCCAACGCCAGACCTTCGCGTCGCGGCCGTAGAACCGGGAGGCTTTCTCGAGGCCGAGCTCGCGCTCGAGATACACCTTCGGCTCGTCCTCCACGTCGAAGCGGCTCGCGAAGCGAGTGCCCGCAATCGGCCGGGCACGGGAGGCGAGGAAACGCTCCGCGATCCGGCGAGCCTCTGCGCGGGGAACGCGGAACTCGATCGAGGCTTCCGGAAATGCCCGCGAGTAGAGCGCGGCGGTGACGGCGGCGCCGGCGGCGATCAGGGCGATACAGAGCCCGATGAATCGCCAGTCGCGCGGCGAAAGCCTCTCGACGGGTTGCTCCTGGAGCATAGGGCTCGGCCTCCGGCTCGTCCGGCTCAGCCGGCGAGCACGCTTCCGCCATTGACGTTGACGATTTCACCCTGCACATGGCGCGCGAGATCGGAGACGAGGAACAGCACGGGGCCGGCGATGTCCCGCGGCGAGGCGATGCGCCCGACAGGGATGCCGCTCTCGATCTCGAGGCGACGCGCCGCATCGGCGAACGTGGCTTCGGTCATACCGGTCTCGACCCACCCCGGCGCGACGCAATTGACCCGTATGCCGCGAGGGCCGAGCTCGGCCGCGAGGGACTTCGTATACGAGATCAGGGCTCCCTTCGACGCGGCGTACGCCGAGTGGCGCGCCTCCCCCCGCTGGGCGGCGGTGGAAGAGATGAAGACGATCGATCCGCGGGTCGCGGCGAGATGCGGGACCGCGGCGTCGGTCACGAGAAAGCTGCCCCGCACGTTGACGCCGAGTGCGCGGTCCCAGACGGCGAGATCCCCACGGCCCGCCTCGTCTTCTTCCCAGACGCCGGCGTTGTTGACGAGGATGTCCAGACGCTCCCACGCGGCGATCACGTCCCGGACGAGCTGGCGGGCATGGACGGGATCCGAAACGTCCCCCGCGAGGGCCATCGCCTCCCCGCCCTCCGCGCGGAGGTCGCGGACGAGAGCGTTCGCCGCCGACTCGTCCTCGCGGTAATTGATGGCGACCCGGGCTCCGGCCCGGCAGAGCTCCCGGGAGACCGCGCGGCCTATGCCGCGGGAACCGCCCGTGACGAGAGCGGTGCGGGGAGCCAGATCGAGGGTGAAACGTTCCGCCAAGCTGGTGCGTATATTAGATTAGAGACTGACCCACCCCACGCCGGCCGGCGCTGCGAGAGCAGCGTCCGGCTCCCGCTGTCCGATTCTGTCTTTTCCTGTCTCGTGGACATCTCACGGACGCGACAAAGTGGCAGCACCGGTACGCGTGCCGTGCCTGAGGTTCAGCGGCGGCTGGCCACGAGCTCCGCCACCCAGACCGTCAGCGTCTCGATCGGAGGAGCGGAATTCTTCAGTGCGACGTCCGCCTGGGCCGCGCGCGCGAGGGCCCGGGCGAGCTCCTTCACGGTGAACTTCGATGCGCGCTGAGCGGCTTTAAACCACAGATACCCCGTGATCTGACCTTGCGCGTTCGTGAACGGGGAGCGGCCGAAAGGCGCCACCGGTTCCGCGAGACGCGGCAGCACGCGCGCCTGGAACGCGGGATAGCTCATGTTCGCGTCGAACCGATCGCCGAGCGCGGCGCGGATCATCAGCATGCGCCGGACTTCCGTGGCCACCATCCCGAGGAGGATTACCGGCCAGTACGCATCCGCATCGACAGGACGGTCGCCGGCCCGGATCGGCCGGTCCGAGAAGAGGCGCGTCAGGCGCGCGAGCGCGTCCGCCGCGTCGCGCCTCCCGATCGCGTCGAAGAACGGATAGACGTCCTCGGAGGCGGCGTCCTCGACGTTCTGCCGCACGTCGGATGCCGACACGCGCCCGCCGGAGCCTGCCATGTCGAGCAGCTTGTCGAGCTCCGCCGCGAACATCTGGGGGTCGCGATCCGTCTGCACGAGCAGCCTTTGTACGGCGTCGGAATCGACGGCGACCTCGCGGTCCTTCGCGCGCGAGCGCGCGAGCCGGATGAGCGCGTCGCCGGGGTCCTTTCCGACGGAGGCCTCGAAGACGAGCCCCCGTTTCGCGATCTCGGCCACGAGACCCACGCCGGCCGGGGGCGCGGTCGCGGTCAACAGCGCCACGGTTCCCTCATTGCCGCGCTCGAGCAGAAGCCGGACCGCGGCCTGAAGCGCCAGGGATCCGCCCTTCTCCTCGGGAAGCTCCCGCAGGATTTCGGCCAGCGCCGGGGCATCCTCTTTACGGCGGATTTTCTTCGCGGCCGCCTCCGCCGTTTCGAGCGGATCGGATCCCGCGGCCAGATCGACGGCTGTCAGGAGCGCGCGCACGTGACGAAACGCCTCCCGGCGCCCGGCCGGACTTCCCTTGGCCCACGCCGCGAGCGCCGCCGTCAGCAGCTTTCCCGGAGTCTCGGTGCCGAGCACCCGGCCGATGTCCGCCTGCACCACGCGGCGAGGTGAAAAGAGCGATCGGTTGAGAAGCGCCTCGGCGATCGCGTCGGCGGGAGCGTCATCGTCGAATCGCAGGACCTCCGCGTCACCGCTCGAAAGCCTCTCCAGAATCTGAGCCGCAGCCTCCTCGACGAAAAACGCGACGTCCCCCGTCACGAGAACGACAGACGGCGCAGTCCCGAACTCGGGAATGGCGGAAGCGGAAAATTCGACCTTGGGCACCGAAGGAGTCTAACCGTCCGAGTCGCGAAGAACCCGCTGTGATTCGTCCAAGCTTATGGAGATCAGATGTGCTCTCGCGGCGCGAAATCCGCCCGCCGCCGGCTACGCCTCCCTCCCGAGGCACGCGGCGGCCTCCATGCTCTAGGGGAAAACCTGGCCGCCGCTCGTCGTTCGGTCGCAGCCGCCGAGAGGCGACAGCTCGACTGCGGTGTGCTCCCTCACTCATGGCCTCGGCCGGGAGGCTCCGCCGGCGGTGGGCTCCCGGGAGACTCCAGTCAGCCGGGGAAGACTGCAACGACGATCTGCCGATCGCTGTTCTGAATGCGGCCCTTCCCCCTCTCCCGGCGGGAGAGGGTTGGGGTGAGGGGCTTCTCTCCGCGTCCTATCCCGGCGATCTTCGATAATTGGATAGTTCGATTGATCGCGAGATCATGAGATCGCGAGATCGCGAGATCTCCGGACTCGCCCCTCGGTCAGCCCTCGAGAAGTCCCTTCTCAGCGAGCTCCTGGCACTCCACGCAGTGCGGCGCCCAGGGGACCGCCAGGAGACGCTTTTCGCTCATCACGACCCCGCAGTTCTGGCAGTTGCCGAACGTTCCGTCGTCGATCCGGATGAGGGCCTGATCGATCAGGAGGAGCGTGCTGCGGTCGTTGTCTGACAGCGAATAGAGAAACTCTCGCGTATAGGAAGACACCGCCTTGTCGGCGATGTCCTGGGTCGCGTCGTCGCCCGTCTCTTCCTCGGCGTTGCGCGTTTTCGCGATGTCCGCGGAAAGGCTCGTCTTCTTCTCGTTCAAGAGCCGGCGGAACTTTTCCATCTCTTTTTTCGGCATCTTGACGGGTTTCGCGGCGCTCGTCGGCATGGGTTCCTTCTCTTTCTCCCCGCTCCTGCCGGAACACGGGTTCGCTTAGGAACGCGAGATCATAACCGAGAATTCCGCGCCGCGCGGCGCGCCCGATGTCAGTCGCCGCCGGTCCGCCGGGCCCTCTCCCAGAGGGACTTGCGGGATATTCCGAGCCGCTTCGCCGCGAGCGTCCGGTTGCCGCCGGCGCGCCGCAGAGTCTCCGCGATGTAGACGTCCGAGAGCTCTTTCAAGGTCCAGCGGCGTTCGACGGCAGCGGCGACGAGCGATTCGGACGAGCCGAAGGTCCCGGTGGGCAGGTCTTCCTGGAGCACGTCCGCCCCCTCCGCGGCGAGGACGGCGCGCTCCACGACATGGAGAAGCTCGCGCACGTTGCCGGGCCAGGGGTGGCGCAGCAGGGCCGATTCGGCCGCGGGCGCGAACCGCCGGGCCGGACGGCCGTAGCTCTTGGCGGCGCGCTTCAGGAAGAGGCGCGCCAGCGGAAGCAGATCCTCGCGCCGATCGGTCAAGAGGGGAAGGCGCACGGAGACGACGTCGATCCGGTAGAACAGATCCGGCCGGAACGCACCCTGCTCGACCAGAAGCGGAAGCTCCCGCCGGGAAGAAACGATCAGCCTGGCCCGGAAGGGATGCGACGTCACGCCGCCGAGCCGGCGAAACGTTCGCTCCTGGAGCACGCGGAGGAACTTCGCCTGCGCCGCGGGAGAGAGCGACGAGACCTCATCGAGATACGCGGTGCCGTCGGCCGCCACGTCGAGGAGCCCGCGCTTGGCGGTCAGCGCGCCCGTGAACGCGCCGCGCTCGTGCCCGAAGAGCTCGCTCTCGAACAGGTCGTCCGAGAGGTTCGCCGCATCGATCCGGACGAACGGGCGCTCCGCCCGGGACGAGGCGTCGTGCAGCGCCCGCGCGAGCCGGTCCTTTCCGGTGCCGCTCTCCCCGACGACGAGAACCGTGCTCGGCAGGTCGACGGCCCGCTCGAGCGCCGCGATCTCGCGCGCCAGAGTCCGATTGCGCGTCGCGAAGAGCGAACGCAGGGATCGCCGGCGGCGCGGCGGGGCGGGACGCTCGCCGGTCGGAAGCTCTCCGCCGTCGTCAGGAGGTGGCGGCGAAGCGGCCCGTCTCATTCTCGGCGTCGCCCCAGAGGCGCTCGAGCGCGTAGAACTTGCGGGCCTCCTCCTGGAACACGTGAAACACGACGTCGCCGTAGTCCATCAGGATCCAGTTCGCGGTCGCGAGTCCCTCGATCGAGCTCGGCGTCCCGAGCGCCTCGGTGATGGCATCCGTGATCGCACGGGCCTGGCGGTCGGAATTCGCGGTCGACAGCACGAAATAGTCCGCCATCGTCGTCAGCTCGGTGAGGTTGAAGACGAGGACCGCGGAGGCTTTCCTGTCGAGGGCGGCGGAGAGGCCATCTCGAACCCGGTCGAGAGCGGAGAGCGGCTTCAACGCTCGATGCCGTCCGGTCTGTAGAGAGCCTGCTTCGTGATGTACTCCGCGACGGCTTCGGGAACGCGGCCGTGAGGGCTCAAACCCTGCGCGAGCTCGTCTCGAAGCTCCGTCGATGCAATTCTAACCGATCCGGCGTCGAAAACCTCCACGCGATCGCTCGCGGCGGCGATTTCCGGAAGGACGAACCCCGTTCCCCGGTACGGGTCGCGATAGAAGGCGACGATCCGCGCGAGGCGCAGGATCTCACCGGGCTCCTTCCACCGCGCGAAGCCCGCGAGCACGTCGGTTCCCATCAGCAGCCACATCTCGTCGCCCGGGGCGCGAGCCGAGAGCGTCCGCAGCGTGTCGACGGTGAACGACGGGCCCTCGCGGTCCAGGTCCTCCAGCGAAATGGACCAGTCCGGCCGCCCGGAGATCGCGAGGGCCAGCATCGCGACGCGGTGCCGGGAGTCCGTCGGGGGCCGGGTCTTGTGAGGAGAAATGCGCGCGGGAAGGAACAGGATGCGCCCGAGCCGGTACTTCATTGCCGCTGCTTCTGCCATGGCCACATGGCCCGAGTGAACCGGATCGAACGTTCCGCCGAAAACCCCGATGCGCAATCAGGCCTCCGGGGACACTTTGGAGCGGCTCTCGCTCCCGGCGTCGACTGCGTCCGGCTCTTCGTCCGCGCTGGAGGACGGGGATGCCGGGAACGTCGACGTCGATTTCGATGCGGCTTCCGTTTCCCCATCGATGTCGCCCGCCGGCGCACGGCCGGCCAGCCGGAAGAAATCCCCGACGAGCTCGTCCGTGCCGCGGCGGGTCGCGGCCGAGGCCTCGCGATAGGGCAGACCACGGCGCCGGGCCGCCTCGCGGATCGAGTCGAGCCGGGCGGGATCCGAGACCGCGTCGCACTTCGAGGCGACGAGGATCCGCGGCCGCGCGGCGACCTCGGCGGAGAACTCCCGAAGCTCCTTCTCGAGCACGGAGACGTCTTCCTCCGCGTCTCCGGCGGCCGACGCGTCCACGAGATGGCACAGCAGACGGCATCTCTCGACGTGCTTCAGAAAACGGATCCCGAGACCCGCTCCGTCGTGAGCGCCTTCGATCAAGCCCGGGATGTCGGCGACGACGAGCGTGGCGTGGTCGTGCCCCCGCACCACGCCGAGATGCGGCACGAGAGTCGTGAACGGGTAGTCGGCGATCTTCGGCTTCGCCGCGGAGATCACCGAGATCAGGGTGGACTTGCCGGCATTCGGGAACCCGACGATCGCGACGTCGGCGAGAAGCTTCAGCTCGACCGCGAGCCGGCGCTCGGCGCCCGGAAGACCTTTCTTGGCGAAGCGGGGCGTCTGGCGCGTCGAGGTGGCGAAATGCTGGTTTCCCCAGCCGCCGTTGCCGCCTCCGGCGAGCAGAACCTTCTCCCCCGCGGTCACGAGGTCCGCGACGCGCTCGCCGGTGTCGGCGTCCGTCACGACCGAGCCGAGCGGCAGCGGGACGACGACGTCCGCGCCCGAGCTCCCGTGGCAGTTGGAGCCGAGTCCGTGTTGGCCGCGTTCGGCCTTGAACAGGTTGTGGTGCCTCAAGTGGTACAGCGTCGTGAAGGAAGGATCGGCAAGCGCCCAGACGGAGCCGCCATGGCCGCCGTCCCCGCCGGACGGGCCGCCGCGCGGGACGAACTTCTCCCGCCGGAAGGCGATGCAGCCGTGGCCGCCGTCGCCGCCCTTGACTCGGATCTCGGCGGAGTCGATGAACATGGATGAAGGGATGAAGGGATGAAGGATGGAAGACGAGTGCGGCCGGCTATCGGCTGTCAGCTGTCATGGATCAGCCGGACAGGGAGCGGGCAGCGGAGGAGGCGCTGAGCGCTGACGGTCGAGGCGAAACCCTAAGCCTTCGCCTCTTGCGCTTCGAGAGGCGCGATCGAGATGACCCGGCCGTCGCGGCCGCGGTCGTGGTACTGCACGACCCCGGGGACCTTCGCGAAGAGGGTGTCGTCCTTGCCGCGGCCGACGTTCAGGCCCGGAAAGAAACGCGTGCCGCGCTGGCGTACGAGAATGGAGCCGCCCGTTACGGTCTCGCCGGCGAACCGCTTGACGCCGAGGCGCTGGGAGTTCGAATCGCGCCCGTTGCGCGACGAGCCCTGACCTTTTTTGTGTGCCATGCGCTATTCCCCCTCGAATCCGTCGATCCGAATTTCGATCATCGACTGGCGGTGACCCTTGGTCCGCCGGTACTGCTTGGTCCTCTTCTTCTTGAAGACGAGAACCTTCTTCGTCCGGATGGGGCCGAGAACCGTGGCCTTCACGGCGACGCCCTTCGAGTCGGAGCCCTTTTTGCCCTCGCGACCTCCGATGAAAACGATCTCGGACAGCCGGATCTCCTTGCCTTTCGAGACGTCGCCCTCGGGCGTCTCGATGCGAAGGACGTCGCCGGCAGCGACTTTGTGTTGTTTCCCGCCCGCGCGGACGATGGCGTACATGAAACCTCCCCGTACCGAAGCAGAACCGTGGATTCTATGGTTTGGGGCCGGGAAGTCAAGTCTTGGGGGGGATTGAGGGGCCTGAGGGAGGATTTGGAGCCTCCATCGTCCTCTCTGCCATCCCGAATCGGATGATCGGATGATCGGATGATCGGGTGATCGGGTGATCGGGTGATCAATCCGGCGGAAATCGGGTGATCGGAGGATCGGAAATCGAGAAAGCGCGCGAGTTCGGACCTGCTTGCGGGAAAGAGCGGGGGCCGTGGAATCTCGAAGTCGGTGGCGATGGGAGCAGGAGAGTGGCGGCGTTCCGATCATCCGATCATCCGATCACCCGATCGCGGCGCGACGCGCCGCCTAGTCTTCGTCGATCTCGTCCGGCAGCTCGTTCCGATCCTTTGTGCCGCGCGGAAAATGCTGTTTGAGGAGCTCTCCGACCCGTTCGACGCCCGCGATCATGCCCTCGGTGAACTGGCCGCGCCGGAAGGCCTGCTCCATCGCGGAGGCGGTCTCCTTCCAGAAGGCGTCTCCGCACTTCTCGTGAATGCCGTCGTCTCCCAGAATCTGGAACTTCCGGATCCGCGGCGCGATATAGAGGAGAACGCCGTTTCGTTCCGCCGTCGCCGCCATGCCGAGCTTGTCGAACCGCTCCCGCGCCCGCGCCTCGATGTCGACGGGCTCGTGCCGGGTGACATGGACCCGGATTTCTCCGGACGTGCCGGACTCGGCCCGGCCGATGGCGGCGACCACGCGCTCCGAGTCGAGCTCGGAGAGGAAATGCCGGACTCTCATCTCACCAGCTCCCCGAGGAGCCGCCGCCACCCGAGAATCCGCCCCCGCCCGAGAATCCGCCGCCCCCGCCGGAGAATCCGCCGCCTCCGCCCGAGAACCCGCCGCCGCCTCCGAATCCCCCGAAACCGCCCCAGCCACCCCAGCCTCCCGAGCGCCACCCTCCGCGTCCATACGTGCGATGGCGGGGCCGCAGGATAAAGGGCAGAACGAAGAAGATGAGAAACGGCCAGAGGAAGTTCGACAGCCCCAGGCCGCTGCGCCGCCGCCCGCCTCCTCGCCGTTCGTTGGCGGTCGATCCGGCGCCCTTGTATTCGCCCTTCGCGGCCGCCATCAGGGCGGCCATACCCGCCTCGACGCCGGCGGTGTAATCGTTCTCCTTGAAGTGCGGGGCGATCTCTTCCTCGCGGATCCGCGCCGTGGTGGCGTCGGGGATCGCACCTTCGAGACCGTAGCCGACTTCGATCCGCATCTTCCGGTCATCCAGGAACGCGAAGAAACCGACGCCGTTGTTCTCTTTCTTCTGACCGATGCCCCACGCCTTCATGGCGTTGACCGCGAACTCCTCGATCGACGTGTTCTCCGGGAGCCGCCGGTCGATCCAGACGATCATCTGGATCGACGTGTCCCGTTCGAACTGTTCGAGGCGCGCGTTCAGTGCCTCGGCGCGCGAGGCGTCGAGAACGCCCGCGCGGTCGGTGACGTAGCGCGACGGCTTGGGCGGCACCTCGGGTCCCGCGGCGAGCGCGGCCGGGGCAGACGCCAGCCCGAGCAGCAGGCCGCCCATGACGAAGGCGGCGACGAGGACCGCGATGCCCGCGCGGCGGACCGCTCGATCGCCGCAACGCGCGGACTTCCGCATTCTCAAGGCCTCAATCCCGGAACCCCTCGGGGCCGTTCCGCTCCGGCCGTCAGCGCGCCGGTGCGGGCGCAGCGGGAGTGGCGCCGAAGGAGAAATTGACGGCGGGCGGCTTGTCCGATCCCGCGGTCGAGTGGAAGTACGGCTTCTCCTTGAATCCGAGCATGCGTCCCGTGATGTTGGTCGGGAACTTCATGAGCGTCGTGTTGTAGCCCTGCGCGGCATCGTTGAACCGCATCCGCTCGACGGCGATCCGGTTTTCCGTCCCCTCGAGCTGAGCCTGCAGGTCGCGAAAATTCGCGTTCGCCTTGAGCTCCGGATACTTCTCGACGACGACGAGGAGCCGGGAGAGAGCCGATCCGAGCGCTCCCTGCGCCGCCTCGTACTTGGCGAGCTGGGCGGGATCCGTGGGCGCCTGCCCGGGGTTGATCGTCGCCTGGCCGACCGACGCGCGCGCGCGGACGACGTCTTCGAGCGTCGATTTCTCGAACTGGGCCGCGCCCTGGACCGTGGCCACCAGGTTGGGCACGAGGTCCGCGCGGCGCTGGTACTGGTTCTCGACCTGAGCCCACTGCTTGTCGACTTCCTGTCCGAGGGTCACGAGGCGGTTGTTCGTGCCGGCAACCGAGATGCCGATGATCACGACGAGCACGACAACCAGGGCCAGGCAACCGAGGCCGATCTTGCCCATGAGTTTTCCTCCCTTTATGTGAAGCGGTTCCGATTCTATCGCGAGGGACGATGCGCTCTGGACGAGGCTCCGCAGAGGCGGCCGCGGCCTACGTCGCGAGCTTCTCGAGAAACCGGGGCGGAAGATACGCCTTCAGGGATCCCGACGAGCGTCCCGTGAGAGAGACCCGGGCGACGGCCGCCTTTTTCATGGGTATCTCGAAACCGGGCCCTCCCACGAGAAGACCCAGCAGCGCTCCCAGGTGCGGCTGATGACCCACGATCAGGGCGTTCCCCTCCCCCGCCGCAATCTCGCGCAGGATCTCCTCGGGGTCGCGGTCCGGCTCGAGCGAGCGGGACTCCGAAAACTCGATTCCGAGCGCGCGTGCGGCCGGCTCGGCCGTCTGGATCGCGCGGCGAAAGGGCGAGCTCAAGATCCTCGTGACGCCCGGTTCGAGCGCGGCGAGACCACGGGCGACGGACCGCGCCCGCAGGAGCCCTTCCGGAGTCAGCTCACGATCGTCATCGCGGCCGGACGGGGCGTGATCCACGGCGGCGGCGTGGCGAAGCAGCCAGAGATCGATCGGCATCTCCCGATTCTATGGGAGGCGGGCGGGCGGGCCGGCGGGATGGCGGGAAGGCGGGAAGGCGGGAAGGCGGGAAGGCGGGAAGCCGGAGTTATGCTCGGCCCCCATGTCTCTGCAGCCCGGAGAGCTCCTCGGCCCTTACGAAATCCTCGGGCCCCTTGGAAAGGGGGGCTTCGGCGAGGTGTATCGCGCCCGGGACAACCGCCTCCGCCGGGAAGTCGCCTTGAAGCTCCTCTCGGCGGCCGACGCGAACGACGAGGCCTCGCTCGCGCGCTTCCAGAGGGAGACGCACGTCGTCGCGGCCCTGAACCATCCCAACATCATGGCGATTCACGACACGGGATCGCACGGTGGGGTTCCCTACGCCGTCACGGAATTCCTGCAGGGGGAGAATCTCGCGGACCGCCTCCGCTCGGGCGCGCTCGCCGAAAAGCGGGCGACGGAGATCGCGTGCCAGATCGCCAACGGTCTCGCGGCGGCCCACGCCCAGGGCGTCGTCCATCGCGACATCAAGCCGGAGAACATCTTCCTGACGAACGACGGCCGCTCCAAGATCCTCGATTTCGGCATCGCGCGGGTCGAACGTCCGACGCGGCGTATCGCGGCACAGGGCATGGGATCGATCCTCGGCAGCGGCGGATCCGGCGCCTCGAGCGGCAACGTCATCGTCGGGACCGCCGGGTACATCTCGCCGGAGCAGATCCGGGGAAAGCGCGCCGATCCTCGCAGCGACATCTTCTCGCTCGGTGCCGTCTACTACGAGATGCTCACGGGCCGGCGCGCCTTCATCCGCGAGACCGCCATCGACACGCTCGGAGCCGTGCTGCGGGACGAGCCGGCGAAGTACCCGGAGACGCAGAAGATCCCGCCCGAGCTCTCGCGGTTTGTCCTCCGCTGCCTCGAGAAGGATCCCGCCGACCGTTATCAATCCGCCGCGGACCTCCTGATCGACCTGCGCTTCCGGCAGGCGGAACAGGTTCAGGAATCCGTCAACCGCGTTCACTTCCGCAGCGAGCCTCCATGGAAACGGCGCCGCACGCGCCTCCTCCTCCGCTTCATCGGCGGCGTCGTCCTCTTCGTGCTTGGCGTCTGGGCGGGCTCGTGCTGGGAACGGACGCGAAACGGCGGACCCCGAGTCGAGCTGCCGACCCCCGCGGCCGCGGAGATCGCTCCGGTCTAGGCGGAAGCGGCCGAGGCGTCGAGAGGCGCCGCGAGGGCGGGCAAGGCCTGAGATCCGGATGCTTTCGGCACCGGGATCGGGCTCGTGCAGCAGAAGTCGCGGCAGGCGTCGTAGAGCGTCCGGCGCTGGACGGGCTCGTAGCCGGCGTCCGCGATGATCCGTCGCATCTCGGGCTGCGTCATCCGGTTGCGCGCGCCGGCGGCGTACACGACGTTCTCTTCGATCATGATCGACCCGAGATCGTCCGCGCCGAAGGAGAGCGAGACCTGGCCGATCTTCGCCCCCTGCGTGACCCAGGATCCCTGGACGTGGCGGATGTTGTCGAGATACAGCCGCGACACGGCGAGTGTTTTCAGATACTCGAAACCGCCGGCTTCGTCGACCTTCTCATCGAGCGCCGTATTCTCGCGCTGAAACGTCCAGGGGATCCACGCCGTGAAACCGCCCGTGCGATCCTGAAGCGATCGGACGACATCGAAGTGAGCGACCCGCTGGGCGTACGTCTCCCCGACGCCGAACATCATCGTGGCCGTGGTGCGCATTCCGAGCGCGTGGGCGGATTCGTGCACGTCGACCCACTTCTCGGTCGGGGCCTTCGTCAGCGACCAGATGCGCCTGCGGACGGAGTCCTCGAGAATCTCCGCGCCCCCCCCGGGAATCGATTGCAGTCCCGCGTCGCGCAGCCGCGCGATCACGTCGCGCATCGGCTGCTTCGTGATCTTCTGGAGAAAGTAGACCTCGGGCGCCGAGAGCGCGTGCAGGTGAATCGACGGGAAGGTCGTCCGGATGAACCGGAACATCTCTTCGTAGAACGTGAACGGCAGCTCCGCGTGCACGCCGCCCTGCAGGAGCACGCCCGTCCCGCCGAGGTCGATCGTCTCCTGGATCTTTTCGCCGATCTGGTCCCACGTCAGGACGTAGGAGTCCGGGTCTTTCGAGGACGGACGGTAGAACGCGCAGAACTGGCAGCGGTAGATGCAGACGTTCGTGTAGTTGATGTTCCGGTCGACGATGTAACTCGCGACGCTCGGATCGTTCTGCCGGCGGCGCACCGCGTCGGCGGCGGAGCCGAGCGCCAGGAGGTTGCCTTCCTCGAGCAGCACGACGGCGTTCTCCGGCGAAAGCCGATCGCCCGCGAGGGTCCGTTCCAGGATTTCGGCGCTGCGCGTCGTCACGTCCCGATTCTATCCACTCGGACGAGGCCGTGCCGCCCGGCGCCGCTCAAGAGCCCGGACCACCCGATACCCGCGAGCGGGGTGCGGCCGAGGGCCGCGGGGGGACGACGCGCGGCGGCGGGCGATGCGAAGAGCCGACCGGAGTGTCCCGGAGGATCGTCGCTCCGAGCTCCCAGATGACTCCGCGGGCGGCCGCGAAGAGTGCGCCGTCGGAGCCCCGGACGATGACGGAGCTCACGTCCGCCGAAAGGCCGCCCGGATCGACGGCCTCGAAATTCAACCCCCCGTCGCGGCTTCGGAAAACGCCGGTGCGGGTCCCGGCGACGATGTCGCCCGTCGAGGGGTCGATCGCGATGTCCCGGATATCGCTCAGGCCCGTCGCCGGCAACGCGGTCCAGGCTCCTCCGAAATCCGCCCGCCGATACAGCCGATAGTCTCGCGCCGTCACGGCGTATACGGCGCCCGTGCGCTCGTCGATCGCGAGGCTCTGCGGCTGGCAGAACGATCCCGTCGAATCGCAGAGGGGGTCCGGAACGGGGCCTGCCGTCCAGGTCGCGCCTCCATCCGCGCTGCTGAGGTTGCCCGCGTAGACGCGGCCGGGGCGCTCCGCATCGAACAGAACGGGATAGCCGTACTGCGTGGAAGTCCGTTTCCGTGTCAGTCCGCCGTCCGTCGAAAGGGAGAGGCCATCCAGGGCGGTGATGATCAGCCGGCGGGAGTTGTCGGGATCGATCGAGATCCTCTCCACGCCGCACAGAGGCGCCCCGACCGGCATCCACGTCTGTCCCGCGTCGGTCGTCTTCTGGAGCGCCGGACAGGAACCGGCTGAATAGAACGGAGAGAAATATTGAATGGATGGATCCCGCGGGTCGATCGCGAACGCACTACCCGGCGGCTCCCGGGAGAATTCCTCCCAGGCCCCGGATTCCGTTCGCCGGAAGATCAGACCGCCCTCCGCCCGATCGGGGATCGCAAACACGGTGTGGCCTTGTTCGAGGGCCAGCCGAAAGTGCTGGGAGCCGGGCAGACTCGTCGACGAGAGGTCGAACGACCCGAAGGCATCCGTGCTCCGCCAGACGCCGCTGCCGGCTCCGCCGAGGGCGAGGAACGGATCGGACTTCGAGACGGCGATCGAGGTCGCCGGCTCGGGAACGACGAGGCTCCATGACGAGCCCATGTCGGCGCTGCGATAGATCCCATGATCCGTCGCATCGAACAGCACCGAGGCCCGGGCGGCCAGGCCTGTCACACGGGCGGAAGGCACGTCGCCCCCGGAAACCCACGTGCCTCCTCCGTCGAGGGTGCTCCAGATCTTCCCGTCCATCACCACGACCAGCGCGTCGGTCACGGAATCGACGACCGCCCCGGCAATCGCGCCTGGACCCGGCGAGGATCCGCGGATGGGGAAGGGGACGTTCGTCCACGTTCGTCCTCCGTCCGCCGTGCGGCGGAACGTGCCGAAGGGCGGGATCGCATAGACCGCTCCCGACGTCGCGGCAAGATACGGCGCGGGGGCCTTTCCGCCTCCGAGACCCGAATCTTCCCATCGGGCTCCGCCATCCCTCGAGACGAGGACCCCGTCGTTGAAGGGCGAAAAGATCTGCCCGGAGATGCACACGGTGTCCGGCTCGAGAGGATCGACAACGAGAGAGACCACACCGAACGAGGGAGGAATCCCGGCGAGAGTCCAGGACGCCCCGAAGTCGGACGTGCGCTCGAGCCCGCCATCCGTCAACGCGTACAGAGTCGCCGGGCTCGTCGTCGACTGCGCGAGCGCGGTGATCGATTCCCGGAGGGTCGAGATCTGCCAGGACTCTCCGCCGTCGAAGCTGCGATAAAGCCCCGTCGAGGTGCCGGCGAACGCGCGGCTCGAGTCCGACGAGTCGATGAGAAGGACGCCCGGCGCACCCGGCGGACCGGAGCTCGACCAGTGCGCCGCCGCGAGCAGGATGGCTCCCAGCAACCGCGGGATAGCCGCCATCAGTCCCGTCCCCGGCGGTCCACCGCCTCGGACGCAGCCGGTTGCCCGGGATTCCGCCTCGGAGGAACGACGCGGGGTGTGGAACGTCTCGGTGCGGGGACCGGCGCGTCCCGAGTGATCGTCGCCCCGAGCTCCCAGACCAGGCCGCCCGCCGCGGCGAACAGAGCACCGTCGCCCGGGCGGACGAGAACGGAGTTCACCTCGGACGAGAGGGTCTCCGGGCTCACAGGTTCGAAGTGGAGTCCCCCATCGCGGCTGCGGAAGACGCCGGCGGCCGTTCCCGCGACGAGATCTCCCGTCGAGGAGTCGACCGCGATATCGCGGATGAAAGGCGCTCCGGCCGCCGGAAGTGCGGACCAGCCGCCGCCGAAATTCAGCCGCTGCATGAGTCCGCCGCGCCGAAGGCCGTACACGGCACCGCTGCGCTCGTCGATCGCGAGACTCTCCGCCTGGCAGAAGAGGACGCTCCCGCCGCAGAAAGCCGCTGTCACGTCCGACGTCCACGTCAGGCCGCCATCGGCGCTGCTCGAGAACCCGACATAGACGCGCCCCGGACGAGCCCCGTCGAAGACGATCGGAATCTGGACCGGGATGTCCGGCGGGAGAAACGTGCGGAGCAGGAACCGCCCGCCGTCGGTCGATACGTAGAGGCCGCTTGCGGCCGCCACGATCAGGCGGTTTGAGTCGTTCGGATCGACCGCCATGCGGTCGACGGCGCACAGGCGCGGACCCGTGGAAAGCCACGTCTTCCCCGAATCGATCGTCTTCTGAAGCGGGGGGCAGGGATCCTCCGGGGAATACGCAACGGCGTACTGAATCGCGGGGTTGAGCGGAGCGAAGGCGAAAGCCCCCGTCGATGGGAGGACCGAGAATTCTTCCCACAGCCCCGAGCCGGAGCGCCGGAAGACCGTCTCGCCGGCGAATACTGGAATCGCATAGACCAGGCCGGCCCTGTCCCGCTCGAGCCGCACGAACAGGGAGCCGAGAAAGCGTGCCGACGTCTGCGCGAAGGATTCGCCGCCGTTCTCGCTCCGCCAGACGCCGGTTCCGGCACCGGCGAGGACGGTCGATCCGTCCGGCGCGATCGCCGCGGCGGTCGCCTTCTTGGGGAGAACGTTTTCCCAGTTTGCCCCTTCGATGCTCCGAAAGACTCCCTGGGATCCGGCGGCGATCAGGAAACCGTGGACGGCCACAAACGCGCTGATACCCAACTGCGGGGACGGACGAACGACCGACCACGGGTTCCCCGAATCCCGGCTCCGGTAAGTCGAAAAGAATCCGAACGCATAGAGGCCGGAATCGTCGCTCGCCAGAGCAAGCACACTGTCGGAGTCGTTCGTAGGAAAGACGAGCGGCAAATCCGTCCACGTCCTGCCGGAATCTTCGGTGCGCGAAACGAAGCCGGCGCTAAATACCGCGTAAACGGCCCCCTCCCCGGCCGCCACGAGAAGGAGAGGCGGGCTCCCGATGCCGGTCTGGACGATGGTCGTCCAGGTCTGCCCGCCGTCGTGGGAGGTCACGAAGTCTCCGGACAGAAATTGAGGGGCGACGGTAAAGTAGCCGGTGGCGTACAGAACGTTCGGGTCGCGCGGGTCGACGGCGAGGTCCTGGGAAGCGGAGCTCGGAACCGGCGACAAGGTCCAGGAGTCGCCGCGATCCGCCGAGCGCGCCAGGCCACCGGACGTGATCGCGTAGAGAATGGACGGATCGGAGGCCGCGATCACGAGGTGGCTGGCCTCGCCACGGAGGGACAGTTCCCACGACTTGCCGCCGTCGAAGCTCCGGCGCACCCCCTCGGCGGAGGTCGCGTAGGCGCGGGAAGCATCCTGAGGATCGAAGGCCAGACCGTTCGGAGGGCCGGGCGGGCCGGTCGTCGACCAGGTCGACGCTGCAAAAAGGAGGGGGAGCGCGAAGCGCAGGGCCAGTCCGGTCAAGAAAGCCTCTCCCGGCATCGCCGGAGTGTGTACGGGTCTTTATACGTTCAACGTCCGGTGTGCGTTGCCTCTTCCCCGGAAGGGGTTTCGCAGCGCCCGCGGCGCGTTCCTCGCAGGTGGTGACGTCGCGCCCCGCGGGACGGGATCGAGGGGGGTGGCTATTCCGCGAGGGCGATGCCGTGCGAGAGAAACTCGATCGGCCTGACGGACGGGATGAGCGACAGGTCTGCCGCCAGCCGGTAGAAGAGCTCGAGACCTCCGAAGTCGGCGCGGTCAAGGTCGAAATGCAGGCTGTGCCGGAGATAGTCCTCGACCACCGCCTCCGAAAGGCCCGTCTCGGCGGACTCCTCGCGTACGAGCTCGGGGAATCGCACGCGGGCCGTTTCCCGCGATGCGAGGACGATCCTTTCCGCGAGTGCCCCGTCGGCGCCGTCCCTTACCACCCAGAACGCGAAGACGAACGAGCGCCCGGTGAACGCCCTCCACTCCGCCGCGAGGTCGAGCACGACGCGCCCGTTCAGCCGCGCCTTCAGCGCCGGATCACCGATGACGAGCTCGGCGTCCGTATCTCCTCCCGCACCCTCGACGAACTCGGGAAACACACCGTAGCGGCGCGCGAGCAGGATCCGCGTGAGAGCCGCCGACGTCCGTGAGGCGGGATCGAGAGACACGCTCGTGATCCGTTCCCGCGAGACCTTCGAGACGAGCAGGACGGACCGCACCTCCGAGGAAGCCGCGATGCCGAGGCCCGGTATCGCCCGCAGCCCCGGAATTCGCTGGTACTCGATCGACGGAATGAGTCCGACGTCCACCTCGCCGCGCGCGAGCTTGTCGGCGCACACGGAAGGCATGTCGCGCGAGACCTCGACGCCCGGAGGCGGCTCGCGCAGGAGGCCCCAGGTGAGGGGCCGGGCGTTCAGGAAATCGACGACGGAGAAGCGCAAGGTAGTCGGGAAACGGGAAACGGGAAACGGGAAACGACGGAAGCGGGCCCCTTCGGTTCCCGTTTTCCGTTTTCCGTTTCCCGCCCCGGCTATCCCTGGCTCATCATCGACAGGAACTCGCCGTTGCTCTTCGTCTTGTCGAGCTTCTCGGTCAGGAGCTCCATCGCCTCGACCGTCGAGAGCGGGTTCAGCACCTTGCGGAGCACCCATACGCGGTTGAGCTCCTGCTTGTCCATCAGGAGCTCTTCCTTGCGCGTGCCCGACTTGTTGATGTCGATCGCCGGGAAGACGCGCTTGTCGACGAGCTTGCGGTCGAGGTGGACTTCCATGTTTCCCGTGCCCTTGAACTCCTCGAAGATCACGTCGTCCATGCGCGATCCGGTGTCGATCAGCGCCGTCGCCATGATCGTCAGCGAGCCGCCTTCCTCGACGTTGCGCGCCGCTCCGAAGAAACGCTTGGGGCGCTGCAGGGCGTTCGAGTCCACACCGCCCGAGAGGACCTTCCCCGACGGCGGAACGATCGCGTTGTACGCGCGCGCGAGACGGGTGATCGAGTCGAGGAGGATGACGACGTCGCGCTTGTGCTCGACGAGCCGCTTCGCTTTTTCGATGACCATCTCGGCGACCTGGACGTGCCGCGCCGCCGGCTCGTCGAACGTGGACGAGATGACCTCTCCCTTGACCGACCGCTGCATGTCGGTAACTTCTTCGGGCCGCTCGTCGATGAGCAGCACGATGAGAGTGACTTCCGGGTGGTTCGTCGAGATCGAGTTCGCGAGCGACTGGAGCACCATCGTCTTGCCGGTGCGCGGAGCGGCGACGATCAGGCCGCGCTGGCCCTTGCCCACGGGCGCCACGAGGTCGAGGACGCGCGAGGTCATGTTCCCGAAGACCTCGAGCTTGATCCGGTTCTCGGGATAGAGCGGCGTGAGGTTGTCGAAGAAGATCTTCTCGCGGGCCACGTCGGGATGCTCGAAATTGACCGCCTCGACCTTGATGAGGGCGAAGTAGCGCTCCCCTTCCTTCGGCGGGCGGATCTGGCCCGACACGGTGTCGCCGGTGCGCAGGTCGAACTTCCGGATCTGCGAGGGGGACACGTAGATGTCGTCCGGGCCGGGCAGGTAGTTGTACTCCGGCGCGCGCAGGAATCCGAAGCCGTCCGGAAGGCACTCGAGAACGCCTTCCGAGAAGATGAGACCCTTCTTCTCCGTCTGCGCCTGGAGGATCTTGAAGATCAGATCCTGCTTGCGCATGCCCGTCGCGTTCTCGACCTCGAGGTCCTTCGCGATCTTCAGGAGCTGCGGGATCTTGATCTCGTGCAGCGCCCGGATGTCGAGGGTGTCGCCGTGCTCGATCGCGAGAGCTTCCTGCTCCTGCTCCTCGGCGGTCGTATCGGGAAGCCCTTCGGGCGGCATCGGGGGCTCGAGCGTCTGCACGTCCCCGCCGTTCGACCCTTTTCGTCTAGCCATGTGCTCTCTCCTCGCCTCGCGAGATTGCCCGGCGGATCTCCCGCCGCAGTTCGTCCAGTCCTTCGCCCGTCTTCGACGACACCGGCAAAACCGGGCCGTGGACGGCTTCGACCGCCCTCTTCGCGCGGACGCGGTCCGCGGCGCCGAGGCGATCCCACTTCGTCGCCACCACGAGCGACGGCACGCCGATCGTCTCGAGGTAGTCGCGCATCTCCACGTCCGCCGCGGCGTCCGGCACGCGCGGATCGACGAGCCTGACGGCGAGCGTCACGCGCCCGCTCCCGAAGAGCTCCTCGGCCAGCCGCGCCCAGCCCTGACGCTCTTCGGCGGACACGCGGGCGTACCCCGTTCCGGGCATGTCCGCGATGTGATGTCCCTCGCTGGTTTCATAGAAATAGATGCCCCGGGTCTTGCCCGGAGTCTTGCCCACTCGGGCCGAGGGCACTCCGAGGAGCCGGTTCAGCAGGCTCGACTTGCCGACATTCGAACGGCCCACGACGGCGACGACCGGCTGGTCGCCACGAGGGAAGTCTTCGCGCCGGTGAACCGCGGCGATCAGGGCGCCACGGCTCGGGTTCTTTTTCAAACGCTCCGGCCGCTCAGTGCGCGACCGTGCCTCCTTCGGCGGGCTTGGGTTCGGGGGTGAGAGCTGCGGGCGTCGCGGGAACGCCTTCCAGGGCGACCTTGATGACTTCGTCCATGTTGGAGACGAGGTGGAATTCCATTTCGTTACGGATCTCCGCCGGCAGATCGTCCAGGTCCTTGTCGTTCTCGGCGCAGAGGATGATGGTCCGGATGCCGGCGCGGTACGCCGCGAGCACCTTGTCCTTGATCCCGCCCACGGGAAGGACCTTTCCGCGCAGCGTGATCTCGCCCGTCATCGCCACGTCCTTCAGGACGGGGATTTTGGTCACGGCCGAAAAGAGGGAAACCGCCATCGTGATGCCGGCGGAAGGCCCGTCCTTCGGAATGGCGCCCTCGGGCACGTGGATGTGGATGTCGAATTTCTCGTGGAAGTTCGGATCCGCGTCGTACATCTCCGCCCGGCTGCGGACGTAGGACACGCCCGCGCGCGCCGACTCCTGCATGACGTCGCCGAGGGAACCGGTCAGCGTGAGGACGCCCTTGCCCTTCAACAGGCTGGTCTCGATCGACAGGATCTCGCCGCCCGCTTCGGTCCACGCGAGCCCCGTCGCGATGCCGACCTCGGAAATCTCTCCCTTGCGGCGATTCCGGAACTTCGGCTTTCCGAGGTAGTCGCGGAGGTTATCCGGAGTGACCAGCACCGGCGTCTCGACCTTCTTCTGCACGATCTTCCGGGCGACCTTGCGGCACACGCTGCCGATCTCGCGCTCGAGGTTTCGCACGCCCGCCTCCCGCGTGTGGGACGTGATGATCGCCAGGAGTGTGTCGTCGGAGATCTCGATCTGGTCGGGCTTCAGGCCGTTCGCCTCGATCTGCTTGGAAACGAGAAACTGCCGGGCGATGGCCAGCTTTTCGTTCGGTGTGTAGCCCGACAGCGAAATCACTTCCATCCGGTCCTTCAGGGCCGGCGGAATCGGATCGGCAATGTTCGCGGTCGCGATGAACATGACCTTGGACAGGTCGTACTCGACGTCCAGGTAGTGGTCGACGAACGTCGCGTTCTGCTCGGGATCCAGGACCTCGAGAAGCGCCGACGCCGGGTCGCCCCGGAAATCCGACGACATCTTGTCCACTTCGTCCAGGAGGAACACGGGGTTGACCGTGCCGGCCTTCTTCATCATCTGGATGACCTGTCCGGGGAACGCGCCGATGTAAGTCCGCCGGTGCCCGCGGATCTCCGCCTCGTCGCGGACGCCTCCCAGCGACAGCCGGACGAACTTGCGGTTCAGCGAGCGGGCGATCGACTTGGCGAGGGAAGTCTTGCCGACGCCGGGAGGGCCGACGAAGCAGATGATCGATCCCTTCGTCTTCTGCACGAGCTGGCGCACCGCGAGGAACTCGAGAATGCGCTCCTTGACCTTCTCGAGACCGTAGTGGTCTTCGTTCAGGATCTTCTCCGCGCGCGAGATGTCTTTCGACTCGCGGGACGCCTTTCTCCACGGCACGCCGACGAGCCATTCGATGTAGTTGCGCGAAACCGTCGCCTCGGCCGAGACGGGAGGCATCGCTTCCAGGCGGCGCAGCTCGGTCTCCGTCTTCTCGCGGACTTCCTTCGGCATGCCCGCGGTGGCGACCTTCTTCTTCAGATCGTCCACCTCGTCGGTGCGGTCATCCTTGCGGCCGAGCTCCTGGTGGATCGCCTTGATCTTCTCGTTGAGGTAGTACTCCTTCTGGGCCTTCTCCATCTGCTTCTTGACCTTGTTGTTGATCCGGCGGTCGATATTGACCTTTTCGACCTCGATCTCCAGCAGGTCCTGAAGCTTCTGCAGGCGCTCGTACACCGACTCGGCCTCGAGAAGCGTCTGCTTCTCCGGCGTCGACACCGCGAGATTCGACGCGAGCGTGTCCGCGAACCGCTCCGGATCGTCGATCTTGAGCGACGCCGCGATCCCCTCGAACGCGAGGTGGTGGGAGAGCTTGGCGTACTGCTCGAACAGGCCGAGCACCTTCGCCATGTAGTCCTTGAGCTCGGACGGCTCGACCGTGCGTTCGACGATCGGCTCGACGACCACGCCGAGATGGTCCCGCAACTCCTCGAACGACCGGATGCGGGCGCGGCGAATGCCTTCGACCATCACCTTGATGTGGCCGTTCGGCAGCTTCAGCGACTGGGCGACCGTCGCCACGACGCCCACCGAGTAGATGTCCTTCGGGGATGGCTCGTCGAGCTGCGGATTCTTCTGGGCGGCGAGAAACAGCCGCTTCGAGGGGGTCGCAAGCGCCGCCTCGAGGGCGTGGATGGACGACTCCCGGCCGACGACGAACGGCGCCATCATGTGCGGAAACACCACCATGTCCCTCAGGGGAACGAGAGGAAGAGTTTCCTGAAGCCGGCCCGGGATCTCAGGTTTCATGGGTTTGGGTCCTTCTGGCCCGCGGCGCAAACCGGGGCGGGCGAACGGGAATCGGATGTCGCGAGGTGACGAACGCTGACCGCTAGAGACTGAGGCGGAGGCTGAAGCTGAGACGCCACATACTCATATATCTCAAAGCTCAAACTTCAAGGCTCAAGATCGCCGCGCACGGATCGAAGCTCGAGGCTCGAGGCTCGGGTGAGACTGCACGTCTCGGACGATGGCGCTGGTAAGGAACGCTAACCCGCCTTCCGAAGGATCGTGATCGGATTGGTCCGCTTCTTGACGACGTCCCGGGTGACGACGCACTCTTCGATGTCGTCGTCCGAGGGAATCTGGTACATCACGTCGAGCATCAGATCCTCGATGATGATCTTCAGTCCCCGCGCTCCCACGTTGCGCGCGAGAGCCTCTTCCGCGATCGCCTCGATCGCGTCGTCGGAGAAGCGAAGCTGGACGTTCTCGAATTCGAGCATCGTCTGGTACTGCTTGACCAGCGAGTTTTTCGGTTCTTTCAGGATCTCGACGAGCGCCGCCTGATCGAGCTCCGAGAGCGTCGCGACCACCGGCAGGCGGCCGACGAACTCCGGGATCATGCCGAACTTGATCAGGTCCTCCGGGTGGACCTTCTCGAGGAGGGCGCTCTGGCGCTTCTCCTTCTTGGAAGTGATCTTCGCTCCGAAGCCCATCGTCTTCTCGGTCATCCGGCGGCTGATGATGTCCTCGAGACCGACGAATGCGCCGCCGCAGAGGAAGAGGATGTTCGTCGTATCGATCTGGATGAATTCCTGGTGCGGATGCTTGCGTCCGCCCTGCGGCGGGACGTTCGCGACTGTGCCTTCCAGTATCTTCAGGAGAGCCTGCTGCACGCCCTCGCCCGAGACGTCACGAGTGATGGACGGGTTCTCCCCCTTGCGGGCGATCTTGTCCACTTCGTCTATGTAGACGATGCCGCGCTCGGTCTTTTCCTTGTCGTTGCCGGCCGCCTGGTAGAGCTTGAGGATGATGTTCTCGACATCCTCGCCGACGTACCCCGCTTCGGTCAGCGTCGTGGCGTCCACGATGGTGAAGGGGACGGAGAGCAGCTTGGCGAGCGTCTGAGCGAGAAGCGTCTTCCCGGTGCCGGTCGGTCCGATCAGCAGGATGTTCGACTTCTGGAGCTCGACGTCGAGCTTGCGGTTCTTCTCGAGGTAGTCGATTCGTTTGTAGTGGTTGTAAACGGCCACGGCGAGCTTTTTCTTCGCCTGGTCCTGGCCGATCACGTAGCCGTCGAGAAACTCCTTGATCTCCTTGGGCTTCGGGAGCTTCGTCTCGGGCGCCTGGGTTTCGAGTACCCGATCCTCCGCGATGATGTCGAGACAGATGTCGACACACTCGTCGCAGATGTAGACCGTGGGACCCGCGATGAGTTTCTTGACGTCCCTCTGGCTCTTGTTGCAGAAGGAGCAGCGCAGGACGTCGCCGTTTCCGGTTTTTTTCGACATTCAGCCTCCGGCGGGGATGGGAACGATTCTGATTCTAGGCGGCTGTCGGAGGCCCGTCAACGCCTCGATCCAGCCTGATTTCAATTTAGCACACCCAGCAAGATTAACGCCCGATTTGCAGGAGAATTCCCCGGCCCGAAATCGGTCGCAACGTCATCGGAATCACACACTTGCCAGAGTTGAGCCCCGGCGCTCGAGGAGACAGGTGACAGAAGTCAGCGCTCTCTGCCTCGGAAGAAGAGGCGGGATGTCACCGGCGAGGGGAACTACGCTCGGATCGGGAGATGGGTTCCGAGGAGAAAGATCGGGTGATCGGGTGATCGGGTGATCGGGTGATCAATCATGGGAATCGGGTGATCGGAGGATCGGGAAAGGGGAAACGGGAAACGGGACATGAAAGGGTCCCCTCACCCTGCCCTCTCCCGCCGGGAAAGGGGGAACGCTCGCCGGGGCGAGAGGAAGGACGTAGTTATCCGGCTGCCTTCAGCGCGACGTCGTCGCGGCGGTGGTAGATCGTGTCCACCAGGCCGTACTTCTTGGCGTCCTCCGCCTCGAGGATGTAGTCGCGGTCCGTGTCCTTCGAGATCCGCTCGAAGTTCTGCCCCGTGTGTTTCGCGAGGATCTGGTTCAGTCGCTCCCGGACCTTGAGCAGGTCCTTCGCGTGGATCTCGATGTCGGTCGTCTGGCCCTGAAGGCCGTAGGCGAGCGGCTGATGGATCAGGAACCGGGAGTTCGGGAGCGCGAAGCGCTTGCCGGCGGCGCCCGCCGCCATGAGCACCGCCGCCATGGACGCCGCCTGACCGATACAGATCGTCGCGACATCCGGCTTGATGTACTGCATGGTGTCGTAGATCGCGAGGCCCGCGGTGATCGATCCGCCCGGCGAGTTGATGTAGAAAGAGATGTCCTTCTCCGGGTTCTCCGACTCGAGAAAAAGCATCTGGGCGATGATCAGGTTGGCGATCGTGTCGTCGACCGGCTGGCCCAGGAAAATGACGTTGTCCTTGAGCAGGCGCGAGTAGATGTCGTACGCCCGCTCTCCCCGGCTCGTCTGCTCGATCACCATCGGAACGAGAACCATGCCGCCTCCCTCGTATTCTTCTTCCATGTTCGTGCCCGCGCCCTAGGCGGGAAACGGGAAACGGGAAAGGGGAATAGAAAAATTCCTCGCCCCGCCGCCGCCGCTTCCGCTCATTTCGATTTCCCCTCGTTTCCCGTCTCCCGTTTCCGGTTTTCCGTCTCTCTGCCCGTCCCCGAGGGTAGCACCTGCGCCGCGTCGATCAACAGGTCGACCGTCCGGGCCAGCCGCATCTCGTCTCGAAGGGCCTCGAGGCCGTCGCCCTTCGCCATCTGCTCACGGAGCTCCGCCGGGTCGACGCCACGACGCGCGGCCGCCTGCCGGAACTCGGCTTCGAGCTCCGTGTCGCTGATGCGGATGTTCTCCCGCCGCGCGATGTCGTCCACCAGGAGGTATTCCTTCACGCGGCGGATCGCGCCTTCGCGGGCGTCCGTCCGAAGCCGCTCCCAGTCTGCTTCCTTGGGATCGACGCCGTTCTGCGCGAGATACTGCGCGTAGTCGCGGAGCGCTCCGGCGATCTCGGAGTCGACGAGGACCTCCGGCGCCGCCACGTCGGTGCGGGAGAGCAGCGCCTCGAGGATCTGATGGCGAAAGTGACGGCGGCGCTCGGACTCCTTCTCGCGCCGCATCCCCTCGCGGACCTTCTGCCGGAGCCCATCGGCCGTCTCGCCCTCGGCGACCTGCCGCGCGAGCTCGTCGTCCAGCGCCGGCAGCTTCTTCTCCTTGAGCGCGGCCAGGGTGATCTCGTAGTCGACGGTTTTCCCCTTGAACTCGTCGTTCGGGAAGTCGTCAGCGAACGTCTTCCGGAACTTCCGCGTCTCGCCGGGAGCCGCACCCCGCAGCGCCTCATTGATCTCCGTCATGGAGTCGGCGTGACCGACCTCGATCGTGACTTTCTCGTCGCGGAACGTCCGGGGGTTCTGGCCCGGCTCGAGGATCTCGATGAACGATCCCGCGATGTCGGACACGGCGTAGTCCCCATCGGCCGCCGGCCGGCCCTCGACAGGATGAAACTCCGCATGCTGCTCGCGGAAACGCTCGAGGACCTTTTCGACCTCCTCGTCGGAGGGCTCGACGGTCATGTCCTCCACGGGGACGTTCCGATATTCGCCGGGCTCGACCGGAGGCTTGAGGTCGAGCTCCGCCGTGAAACGGATCGGGCCGGGCGGATCCCACGCGAGCGACTCGATCCGCGGCCGGCCGAGGACGGACAGCTTGCGCTCCTCGACCGCGGACGACAGAGCGTCGGGGAGTACGTGCTCGAGCACGTCGCCGCGGATCTCGTCCGCGAACTTCTTCTGCACGACGCCCTCGGGGGCGTGCCCCTTGCGAAAACCCGGGATCGCGGCCTGCTTCGTGTAGGCGCGGGAGACCTCTTTCCACGCCCGCTCGACGTCCTCCGCCGGGACTTCGATCTCGATGCGCGTCTTCGTCGGCGACTCTTCCTGCACGTTCAAAACGGCCATAGGGAGCGCAGTCTACTGCGGATTGCGGGGCGCGACGACCTTCGCCGGACGCACGGTCCGGGCGGGTCGAACGGGCTCCGTGCGCGCGATCGCCGGAGGAGTAAGAGCCGCCGTGACAGCCGCCGCGACGTCGAGCCGTCCCCACCCGAAGACGGCGTTCGGAACCTGCGCACCCGGGAACCCGGCGCAATCCTGCGTCGACGTGAGCGGCACCGCCGTTCTCTCCAGGACCGCGATCGTCGCCGGGATGTCTCGCGCGAGCGCGGGGACCGCCGACCAGAGAAGCGCGACGGCTCCGGCGACGTGCGGGGTAGCGGCCGAAGTTCCTGAAAAAACCTGGTACCCGGCCGGCGACGAGGTGCGGATGTTCACGCCGGGCGCCGAGAGGTCCGGCTTGAGCCGACCCGATCCATCCGCGGTCGCGGGGCCGCGGCTCGAGAAACTCGCGATGGTGTCCGTGAGCGTCGTGGCTCCAACAGTGAAGGAGGCGGCGTAGAAAGAGGGGACATCGGTGGTGGTGTCGCAGGCGGGACCGGAATTTCCCGCGGCCACCGCCACGAATATCCCCGCCGACGTCACGTTCTCGATGACGCCGCGCAGCACGTTCGGGTCCGTGCACCCTTCGCTCGTCGGACAGGCCCAGGAGTTGTTGATCACGTCCGGCGCGAGATCGGGCCGCGGATTCGCGCCGTTGCCGTCCGTCGGAGACAGGAACCACTGGAAGCACTCGGTGTATCGCGCGGGCGTGCCGACGTTGCGATCCATGTTGCGGCAGCCGATCCACCGGGCGCCCGGCGCGACGCCGATCGCGTTGCCGGCTCCGTCGTCTCCCACGGACACGCCGGCCGTTCCGGTACCGTGACCGTTGTCGTCGCACGGGACGGCGGAGCTCGCGCCACACGGATTCCCGGGGAGCGGGTCGTGGATGGCGTCGTGCCAGTTGTAGTCGTGGGAAACCGTCCCGCCCGAAACGCCGCGGTAGTGGGGCCGGAGCGCCGGGTGCTCCCATGTGGTTCCGGTGTCCGCGATCGCGATCACCATCCCCTGCCCCGTGAATCCGCGGCTCCAGACGTCCGTCGCGCCGATCTTCACGAGATTCGGCTCGGCGCCCTCGACCGCCCGGGTCTCCGCGGCGGACTTCTCCTCGGGTGGCGCGGCGGGCACGGCGGAGCGGGCGATGCGCGGATTGGCCGCCACGCTCGAGACCTCGGGCCGCCGGGAAATCTCTTCCGCCAGCGCGGAAGTGCCTTCGACCTCCACCATGTTGACGAGAAAGAAGGAGCGATAGGGAACGCCCGCCTCGCTCAGCCGGGCCAGGAGCGGAGCCTGGGATGTCTCCGCCCGGGCGACGAGCGCCTCGCGCACGAAACGGATCCGCGCGGTCCGGTCGGCGATCGCGGAAGCCCCCGACAGGTCCGCGTCGTCCCGCAGCACCACGAGAAAGGACTCGGACGCCCCGGGGTCGCTGCCGGCGAAGATCCGCGGATCGACGGGAGCCGGTGCCGCCAGCAGGAAAGCCGAGGCGCCCGGGAAGAGAGCGAAGGCGAGCACCCGCGCGAACGCGGAGCCTCCGGGCAGAGGAAACGAAGGGAAGTGCACCGGGCTACTGTAAGCCTTGAGGGATTGAGGGATTGAGGGATCGAGGGATCGAGGGATCGAGGGATCGAGGGATTGTGAGCCTTGGGGGGATGTCAGTCGCGAGGGCGGACCCGGCCCTGTCCGATCTTCGATCTGCAATCGACCTCTGCAGAAGCGACGGAAGTCCAGACGACTGACAAACGGACAACCGGCACTCACAACGGGAAGGCCGAAGCGGAAGGCAGAAAGCAGAAAGCAGAAAGCGGAGGGCGGAAAATCAGGGCTTCGAGGTCGAAGCGGGTCCCGCGCCCTTCCCCTTCAATCTCTCGAGAGAACGGCGCGCCTCGGTGAAGTCGGGCCGGGCGGCGAGAGCGGCCCCGAACTCGGCGGCGGCCTCGGGCAGGCTCCCCCGTCCCTCGAGCAGCTCGCCCAGGTTTTCGTGCGCCTCGGCACAGCCGGGCCGGGCGGCGATCGCGGCCCGGTATCGCGCCTCCGCGTCCGCGGAGCGTCCCTGCATCTCGAGCGCGACTCCCTCGACGTAGAGGGCCTCCGGCATTCCCGGCCGGATCTCCAGCGCCCTGGCCGCCGCTTCGAACGCCTCCGGGACGTGCCTCTGCCGGATGAGGATCGAGGCAAGCTGCACGCGCGCCTCGGCGAAATCGGGATGGCTACCGACCGCCTGCGAGAAGAAGGACGCTGCCTGGTCGAGTCGGCCTTCCCGCGAGGCGAGTGAGCCGAGCGCATAGAGCGCGTCCCGCGAGCCCGGAGCCGCGCGAAGAGCGTCCTCGAAATGGCGGCTGGCTTCCTCGGTGCGCCCCCGCCGGGCAAGCTCGTTGCCGAGGTCGATCTGCATCGTCTCGTTCGGACCGGTCACGGCCACGGCGTGCTCGTAGAGCGTCAGCGAGTCCCGCCAGATCGCCACCTGCTGCACGGTCCGCGCACCGAGGAGACCGACGGCGATTGCCGTAACCGCGGCGAGCGCGCGCACGGGCACGCGCCCGGCAGCCGCTCCCGCGATTCCCCAGACGACCGCGGCGGCGAGGCCGAGAGACGGGACATAGGTATAGCGATCCGCGGCCGCCTGCCAGCCGACCTGCACGAGGCCGATGACGGGCAGGAGGCTCACGAGATACCACGCCCATCCCGCGAGGAGATAAGGCCGCCGCCGCGCCGCAAAGATCGTGGCGGCGGTGATCGCGGAAAGAATCGCCACAGCCAGCACGGTGCGCCAGCCCAGGGACGCGGCCGGATGCGGGTACAGGACGGCGAGGCGGGAGGGCCAAAGGGTTTTGCCGAGGTATCCCACGGCGGAGACGGCGGCATTCTCGATTCGGAGCGGCCACGCGACCGTCAGCGCTTCCGTGGCACCGGCCAGGCGCTGCGCGCGAAGGGTCCACGCGCCCGCCGCCGCGGCCAGCACGGCAAACGGCGCCTTCTCGAGGAGAAGCCGCGACACGGGCACGGAGCTCTCCGCCGCTCCGGAGTCAGGATCGGGGTCGGGATCGGAAGCAACGCGCGACCGCCACCGGAGAAGCGGCCAGAAGTCGACGACGAGCAGCAGGACCGGCAGCGTCACCAGGGTCGACTTCGCCATCAGGCTCGCCGCGAAGAGCGCGAGCGACCCGGCGTAGAGCTTCGGATCCTTCCGGCGGGTCCAGCGCCCGTATGCCGCAATCGCGAGCAAGCCGAAAAACAGCGAAAGCACGTCCTTGCGCTCCGCGATCCACGCCACCGACTCGACCCGCAGCGGATGGATCGCAAAGAGAGCGGCGGCGGCGGCGCTCCGGCCGGTCTTTCCCGTGGCGCCTCGCAGCAGGAAGAAGAAGAGCAGGACGTTCGCCACGTGGATGAATAGGCTCGTCGCGTGGTGGCCGGCAGGCGAGAGCCCGAAGAGCGAGACATCGGTCATGTGCGAGAGCCACGTCAGGGGATGCCAGTTCGCAGCATCGGACGCCGTCCAGGCCCAGGCGATCCCGGAGAACGAGAGGCCGCCGAGGACGTGGGGATTCCGCAGGACGTAGAGCTCGTCGTCGAAGCTGACGAACCCGTTGCGGAACACCCCCGCGAACGTGGCGACCGTCAGAACCGCAAGTGCGCCGGCGGCGATCCACAGCCTCTTCCCCTTCGCCGCGAGATCGAGGCCGCCCGCGGCGCGGACGGCAGACGGTGGAGCGCCCGGGCGTCCGGAGCGGGGAGAGCGTTTTTTCTTCGAGGCCATGAAAAGCGAGTCTACGCGAGCCTCAGAGGCTCAAGCGCAATCGATTCCCGGAGAGCGTGTCCGTTCGAGCGGGAGAACATCCCTCAAAAGAGGCCGTTCAAAAGGCCGTTCAAAAGGCCGCTCAAAAGCCGCTCGGAGAGGGTCCCCTCTCCTAAGTAAGGGAGAACGTCGTGACGAGGAACACGGCCATCTGCCCGCGCGTGACGGGACTGTCCGGACAGTATTTTCCGCCGCCGCAGCCCGCCGTGATCCCGCGATGGACGAGCTCCTGAATCCAGATCGCGAGAGTGCTCGAACACGGAACGTCGGAGAAAGGCGCGGTCGTGCAGGCCGGCGGCGTGTAGGTCGAGCCATCCTTCGTGCGCAGGAGGAGGACGGCCATCTGCCCGCGCGTGACGGCGGTGTTCGGACAGTACTGCCCTCCGCCGCATCCCGACGTCACTCCGCGACGCGAGAGCTCGTTGACCCACACGGCATACGGGCTGGAGCATGGGACGTCGGGAAAGACCGGCGCCGAGCACGCGGGCGGCGTGTATGCCGAGCCGTCCTTCGACGTCAGGAGGAACACGGCCATCTGTGCTCGCGTCGCCGAGGCGTTCGGGCAGTAGTCGAAGTTGCCGCAACCGGACGTGATTCCGTTTCGCGCGAGCGTGTTCACGAACGGATAGAACCCGCTCGTGGAGGGCACGTCGAGGAATCCCACGGCCTGTGTGAGTACCGGCGAGACGCTCGCGACGAAGACCGAGTCGCCGGAGTACGACGCGGTGATCGCGTGGGAACCGTAAGCGAGCGCGGCGGTCGAGTAGAACGCGTAGCCGGAGCTGACGTTCAAGGTGCTGAGAGTCGTGGAGCCGTCCCGGAAGATCATCGTTCCAGTCGGGCTGCCGATGTACGCGCCCGCGAACGAGGCGATCGCCGTGAAGGTGACCATCTGGCCGGGGCCGGACGGGTCGAGAGTCGTCGTGAGGGCGACGGTCGTTGCGCCGCGGACCGTCTGCGTGATGTTGGTCGAGCGGCTCGGATTGTAGGTGGCATCGCCGGAATACACGGCGGTGATCGGGTGCACTCCCGCGGGAATGGTGGTGGTCGTCAGAGACGCCAGCCCTCCCCCTCCCACCGTCGCGGTGCCGAGAAAGATCGAGCCCGACACGAACGAGACCGAGCCCGTGATCGTCCCGGCGGTCCCCGACGTCACCGTCGAGGTCAACGTGACGGACTGCCCGGCGTCCGCGGGATTGTGCGAGGACGCGACGGTGGCCGTCGTGGCCGCACCGGTCGCCGCGTTGACGACCTGCGACAGGGCTGCCGACGTGCTCGGGTTGAACGCCGTGTCTCCGATGTACCCGGCCACGATCGAATGCGTGCCGACCGTGAGGGACGCCGGGACAAAGTTCGCGTTTCCGGAAGCGTCGACGAGAACGTACCCGAGCGTCGTGCCTCCGTCACTGAACGTCACGTTGCCCGTCGGCGTGCCCGAGGTGGACGCCACGTGCGCCGTCCAGACGATCGCGGCGCCGAGGACGGCGGGATTGCGGGACGAGGTCAGGGTCGTCGTCGTATTCGCGCGGACCTGCTGCATCACGGCCGCGGAAGTGCTCGCCGCGAAATGCGCATCTCCCGCCCACGCCGCCGTGATTGTCCGCGCCCCGAGGGCGAGGGTCGATGTGGCGAACGTGGCCTGTCCCGCGGCATTGAGAGCGCCGGTGCCGAGAACGGTCGAGCCGTCGCGGAACGAGACGGAGCCCGCGGGCTGCCCGCCGGCCGCGGACGTCACGGTCGCAGTCAACGTCACGCTCTGGCCGACGGTGGAGGGGTTGAGGGAGGACGAAAGAAGGGTCGTCGTCGCGGCGCTCGCCACCACCGAAACCGGCGCGGAGGCGGCATTGTTGGCGGCGACGGGGTCGGACTGCACGGCCGAGATCGCCGCGGAAGCGGTGTGCGTTCCCGCCGTGGAAGCCGTCACGGTCACGACGTACTCCCCTCGCCCGCCCCGCGGCAAGCCGCCGACGTTGCACGTCACGAGCGAGGCCGTCACGGTGCACCCGGTCGCGGGAAGGACCGAGACGCCGCTCAGTCCGGCCGGAAGCGACAGCGTCCACTGCGCTCCCGTCGCGTCGGCCGGTCCGTGGTTGGCGATGACGACGCGGCCCGTCACCGTCGAGCCGACGACCGCCGGTGAAGGCCCGGCGTCGAGCTCGATCTCGAGATCCGAGGCCATCGCACCCGTGCCCGCGGCGGCGTCGATGAAGACGGCCTGGCTGGCGTTGTAGTAGGTGCCGCTCTCGAGAGCGACGGCGCGCACTCCCCACGTGTAAGTTCCCGCGGCCAGCGCGGCGACCGCGGAATCCGCGTAGGAGAGCCCCGTCACGAGACTTCCGTTCACTCGCGTGAAGGGTCCGCGCGGGCTGGTCGAACGATAAATGTTGTATCCGAGGACGGTGTCCGGCGAAGCGGTCCAGTGGAGCGTTGCCGCTCCGCCCGACGGCACGGCCGTGAGAGCGCTGGCGGGCGCGACGACGTGCATCCGCAGCGTGGGATCGCCCATCAGGGCGATGTGCGTCGCGGGGCCGTACGCGCCCATGTAGAGCCCGCTGTTGTTCTCCGTGATGAGCGCGCCGTAGCCGACTTCCGCGCCGAGACCCATGTGATGGAAGTGCCAGACCGGCCGGCCGGACCACGCGTCGGTCAGGCCCCAGGTCGTCGTCGCGAGCGGAGCGCGCAGGAAATTGTCCTGCGTGTCCCAGTCCCCGAAATAACTCCCGAACAGCATCGTGAAGACGGCCTCCGTATCGGTCGCCTTGAAGTTGCTCGTGCTCCCGACGCCGCCCGCGCCCGTGTAGTTTCCGCCGCCGCAGCCGTAGGCCCAGAGGTAGCTCTGCGTCGCGAGCGTCGTGAACCAGTCGAGGGCCTGAACGTTCGCCGCTCCGAAGAACGCGGAGAAATTGCGCCAGCCGCTGCCGGCGAACGCCTCTCCGCCGAAATACCCGAAGTTGTCGTCGATGAGCCCGCGGCGCTGCGCCGTCGTGACGCGCTGCCGGAAGTTGTGGTCCTTGTTCAGGTACTGACGGAGGAGATCGGTCTCGGTCTTCGGCGCGAAGGCGGGCATGTTCGCGAGATCGACGCGCCCCACGCCCAGTTCGATGTTCCCCGGCGCGCTCGACTGGTCGTACTTGCCGTCGCCCGCGACGTTGTGTTGGCGTCCCGCGACGGTGCTGTCGTAGTTTCCGACGTCGGTCCACACTCCGTCCATGTCGCCGTAGAACATGTCCGCCGGCCATGCGCCGTAGTGGTTCCCGTGTCCGTCCGGCGCGATCTCGCCCGAGTACGGCACGGGCACGTGCCCGAAGAGGAAGACGTACTTCACGTTGACGGGATCGCGAGCGTGGTCGCGGACGATCAGGTCCTTGACGAAGGGCACCGTGTCCGTCCGCGAGACGTCGTGCCGGATGACGACCCAGCCGTCTCCCGCGAGATCCTCTTCGAGCTGGTCGAGCTCCGCGGCGAGGCTGGTCGAGAAGGAGGAGTCCACGATCAGGATGACCTTGCCGCGCGATTCGACGAGCGGGACCTGAATGCCGGCGGCGAGATATCCCTCGGAATAGACGCCCCCGATGGCGGCGACTCTGTATTCGTAGGAAACGCCGACGGAAACGGCCGAGTCCGCGTAGCCGGTCGCGGTGCCGGCGAGCGTCGCGATGGCGGTGCCCCAGGCGGTCGCGGAGTAAGCCTTGCGATAAACCATGATCGAGGAGGCCGATGTCTTCGCCGGCCAGGAGAGCGTGATCTTCGGAGGAGCGGCCTGAACGGCGCCGCTCACCTCGACCGCCGTGTCGGCCGCGACTTGCGCGAGCGCCGCGGTAGCGGAGAAGAGGAGCGCCGCGAGGGCCAGCGAAGGGAGGCGCCGCGCCGCGGGATGTCTCCCGAAGATTTTTCCGAGCGAGGAAGGCCGGTCGCCGAGCCCGTGGCGGTCAGACACGTTCATGAGAGTCCCCCATTCCGAAGGCGCAGGGGAGATCCCTCGACGACCGGTCCCGGAAGGCGAGGGGGCAGACGCTTATTCGGTACGACCAGCATCACCCGCGGCACGCCGGTGCACAAGCGGGCGGCGACCCAGAGGAAAGGGTAGGTTTTAGTACTAGCCTGAAGGTTCAAGAGAATGATGGAGCTATGGTGCGAGAGGAGGGATTTGAACCCTCACGGGTTGCCCCACGGGATCCTAAGTCCCGCGCGTCTGCCAGTTCCGCCACTCTCGCAGGAAGTGAAATCATACCCGCAACTTGCTGAGGGGGAACGGGAAGGCCGTCTCCGTTCGCGCCCGCATCACGACTCTTGCACGAGAGAGAGGGGCTGCTGTGCCGTCTTTGTGCCGCTCGTGCCTGAGAAGCAGGCGCTACGAAGGGGATTGCGCCCGCGGGAGTCTCGCCATCGATCGAGCGTGCAGCACGGTTCACGGCGTCCCTGATCGCGTCGAGCGAAGCAACGATGTAGGTGTCCGTGACGTTCTCGTCCGCGTGGCCGCGTAGATAAGAGAGGCGGAATACCCAGCCCAAACAGGAACGGTTAGAAGGGGGAGCAGCGCGATTCCGACTCACGCAATCCAAGAACTCCCAGCTGTTTCGCCAGCTTAGTGATCAGCCCGGGCGTGACGTCGTCAACGAAACCGGTGAAGGAGGGGACGTCCACGAGGCCTCCGGCTGCGGCTCGGGCCGCATCGCGCAAGAGTCGCATCTGATCTCTGAATTTTCCCTTGTCCTGGTTTTTCTTCAGTGAGTGCCGCAGGCAGCTCTGACATGTCCTGTCCGAGGAGCCCTCGAAGCCGAGTTGACAGTGCCGACTCTTCCGCTCGCTCTGGAACCGGGAGCTTCAAAAAATGAGCGAAGACATCGTTCTTCAGGATCTGTTCATGGGGTCGCAGTAACACAGCCCCGGCGGTCCAGAGATCAAGGAGCGTCGCGACGAGTAGTCGACCGCGGTCAGGATTCGACTGGAACCGAGCAAAGGATCTCTGCGAGATTGATGTCGTTCAAGAGCAGTTGGTGCCGACCAGAACTGAACGAGGCGTGAAAAGCATCGCGTTCGGCCTCTGAAATGCCCTTTGGGTCGACCAAGACGTTGAAGATGTTCGCGTCGAAGCCGACTAGCCGCGCGACGCCTCCGTGTAACTCCTGAAGATAACGGAAGGCCTCGGGATCGGACAGCGGCGGTCATGGATTTTGCCCGGAGCACCGAACGGAAGGGCAGAACGCCTCGGTCGCCGCCCGAGACGACCCCGGCCAGGATTTCGGTGGGCGGACCGCTGGAACGGGCTCCAGAGAACCGACCACTTTGGCTACGCCAATCGGCCGACAGACGACGGAGAGCAATAGTCGGCCCGCCGGGCCGACGTTCGGCTGCGGAGGTTGATTGTTTATCGGTCCACGCGTAAGCTGTTCGCCCGTGAGACCTACTTGGAAGCTGCGTTCCGTCGCCGGTTGGGCTGTCCTCGCGACAATCCTAGCGGGCGCGGTCGCGCCGCACTCCCATCCGATCGTCCCAGACTCCGACGCTCCTGGGTTGTCGGGAGCTCGCTTGGAGCGGGTGATCACCGACGACAGCTCGACCAAGCTGCGCTGGCACTCGGTTCTCCGGATCGAGAACGACGACTGTTTCGCGTGCCATGCCCAGCGGACGAGCGACCTCTCGCGGCCCGTTGTCGTTGCGGCGGTCTCCCGGGCTCAATCCGCTTTCGTGTCGATTCCCGCGACCAAGAGCTTCTCGGCGGCCCTCTCCTCGACCGCTCCTCGCGCTCCTCCAACTCTTCTCTAGTCGGTTCGGCAGTTGTCACGTCCGCGCTCGCGCGGGCGAACCGGCGCTTGCGCCGAGGACCCGAAGCCTGATGAGGAGATCTAGAAATGGCGAAACCACGCTTTCGCGTACTGTCCGTGTTTCTTGTTCTAGCCACGGCCTGTCTCGTTTTCGATGCGACGGCGCACGCTGCGACCTCCGCCGGGACCGTTAGGGGTGTTGTGACCGGCCCCGACGGAAAGCCTCTCGACGGCGTTCCTCTCACGCTACGCAATGGGACGACGGGATTCACCGCGACGGTCGTCTCGGACCGCAACGGTGTCTATAATTTCTTCAACGTTCCCTTCAATCCGTACGAACTTCACGTCGAGGTTCAAGGCTTTCAGACCCAGCACTTGAAGGTGGATGTGCGGTCTTCCGCGCCAACCGAGATCCCGGTCGCTTTGACGGTGCAGGGCGTGACCGAAAAGATCTCCGTGGAGGCCGGGCACACGCCGGTCGAGTTGGAAACGGACTCCTCGTCGTCGCATATCGACATCGACAAATCTGCGATTGAGCGCGCCCCTGCGGCGATTCCCTCGCGTGGAATGGAGGCGCTCGTAATCCAGGCGCCGGGCTTCGCGGCGGACGAGAACGGCCGATACCATTTCCAAGGGGCTCATAGCCAGCAAAGTTACGTGGTCGATGGGCAGCCCATCTCGGATCAGATTGGCATCACGTTCTCCAATTCAATCGATCCCAGCATTCTCCAGGCGACCGAGGTGATTTATGGAAACGTCCCGGCCGAATACGGAGAGAAGATCGCGGCGATCATCAACTTGACCACGAAGTCGGGTCTCGGCGCAGGCGCCACGAAAAGCGACGTAAGGCTCGGGGCCGCAAGGTTCAACACGTACGATGCGGGGGTTTCAGCGGGAGGTGGCACGTCGCAGGTTGGATACTTTGCGTCGATCGACGGTGCCAAATCGGATCGGTTTCTGGATCCTCCCAATTTCGAGAACCTGCACAACCACGGTGACTCCGAGCGCGCATTCTTGAGGCTCGATTTCGCGAACTCGGATTCCACAAGCACCGTGCGCTTAACGGGCCTGGCCGGACGGACCGAACGGGACGTGCCGAGCATCTTCAGCCAGGCGAGCGTGGACGCAAACAACACGGTTCAGACCAACGATTGGAACGCAAATCTCGGATGGCAGGTCGTGTTTGGCCCCGCCGCAGTGCTGGACACCACCCTGTTCGCTCGGAACAACCGTTTCGAGTTTCGAGGATCTCCGCTGGACCCGAGCGTCATCGCCGACTCCAAGCGTTCGCTCGACAACTACGGCGTGCAGCCAACCTTCTCGTTCCAGATTGGGACGGCGAACCAGCTCAAGATCGGTGCGGTCTACAAGGATTACCCGATCCGGGAACGGTTCTCCTTCGGCATAACGGATCCGAACCTGAACGATCCGGCGTCGGACGGATACAACCCGAACCTCGGCCCCTATGACCTGACACGACTCGGGTCGTTCTTCCAGTTCGAGGGGTCGAAGTCGGTAACGTACCTGGGGGGCTTCATCGAAGATACCGTTCGCCTCTCGAACCTGACAGCCCAAGTGGGTCTACGGTACGACTACAACAGCTTCCCAAAGGTCGAATCCGCGCTCCAGCCGAGGATCGGCCTCGCCTACTTTCTGCCGTCCACCACCACCGTCTTCCGGGGCTCGTACAACCGCATCTTCGAGACTCCCGAGTACGAGAACATCCTTTTTTCCTCCTCGACCGCGGCCGCCGCGCTCGTCCCCCCCGCAGTGCAGACGAGCCGGGAGCTGGGAGGCGGCATCCTGCTCGTTCCTTCGGAGAGGCAGGACGCCTACGACGTCGGCCTGCAGCAGGCAATCGGATCGCTTCTGCGCCTCGACGTCGATTTCTGGCGGCGTGACTCGAAAAACGCCGGCGACCAGAGTCAGTTCCAGAACACGGGGATCGTGTTCCCGCTCGCCTTCACCTCGGGGAAGCTCCACGGCTGGAACGTCAGGCTCGATCTTGCCTCCGTCGGAGGAGTCCGGGGCTACGCCTCCGTCGGGCACGTTCGCGCTGTCTACGTTCCGCCTTTCGCCGGTGGGCTCTTCCTGGATACGGGCGCTCTCGACGCCATCACGGGTGGCCCATTCGTAATCGACCACGACGAGAGTCTCGAGATTCAGGGCGGCCTGTCTTACGATTTCGGAAAGTCCGGCGTCTGGGTCGCAACGAGCGCGCGCTATGACTCTGGTTTGGTGACCGGCGCTGACATTTCGAGCCTGCAGTCGGATCCGGACAACGCGTTCGCTACTCCCTACATTCGTGAGCACACGGGGGGCGATCTCGACCCGAACCGGGTAGCGCCGAGGACCGTATGGAACTTTTCGCTCGGTGCGGACCTTGCGCGCTTCGGTATTCCCTTTACGGTCCAGGCAGATCTAATCAATGCGTTCGGCAAACTGGGCCTGTACAACGTGCTTTCGACATTCGGAGGAACACACGTAATCCCCCCTCGCACACTCGCCTCTCGACTCCGATACACGTTCTGACCAGCATGAGCGGAGGTTCAAGTCCTCCGCGCTCACGGTCCGCGGAGGCGTTGCGTGAGCCTTACGTACACACTTTCGGAGAAGAGCGGTCACCCATTTCATCTGATCGGCTCGGGGACCGAGTTGGATCAACTCTGCGACCTCGGCGGCCGTGCGGCAGGTCGGCGCCGACTCGATGCTACATTGCTGCTCCATGCGGACCTTGCTCGCCGGAATATTGCTCGCCGGCTCGACCGCCGCTGCGGCGCGGGTCCCAGGAATCGCACGGACGCCGGCCGGCGCGGTTGCGGCGCTCGCGGGACACTGGGAGGGAAGGTTCGAGCGCGAAGGAAAGCCGTTGTCGGTTGCGTTTGATTTCACGATCGAGCATGGCGCGGTTTTCGGGCGCTTTTCCAGCCCCGAGCAGCGCGCCCTGGAGTACCCGTTCGACGAACCCGTGAAAGTCGATGACGCCCGGGTGCACTTCGCGATCGGCGGCGGATCTCTTACCCTCGACGGGCGGATCATCGCCGACACTCTTTCGGGAGAGTTGAAGTACGAAGGCGCTGCCGGCACCTTCTTCGTTCGGCGCAGTCCGGCGCCAGTAGTGCCCTACCGTCGGATGGACGTCACGTTCGAGAACACTGGCGTCCACCTCGCGGGCTCGGTCTTCCTGCCCGCCGGCCACGCTCCGCCGTACGGATTCGCCGCCGTGATTTTCGTGCACGGCAGCGGGCCCGAGTCGCGGTGGGGAACCGCGCGGTTCTACGCCGACCAGCTCGCGCGAGCCGGGATCGCCGCACTCATCTACGACAAGCGGGCTAGTGGCGAATCGGGCGGCGACTGGCGCACGGCGAGCTTCGAAGCGCTGGCCGACGACGCGCTCGCCGGCGTCCGGCTTCTCGCATCGCGCAAAGATATCGACCGGACCCGAATTGGAATCTTCGGCCACAGCCAGGGCGGGATGATCGGTCCGCTCGCGGCGGCGCGCGGCGGCGAGATTGCCTTCGTCATCGCGGCCGACACGATCGCCGGGCCGGTATTCGAGCAGGATCTCTACCGGGTCGACCGCGCCCTCGCCGACGAATTTCCGCCTCCCGAGCGCGACCGCGCGATGGCGCTCTACAGGCTGTTCGTGGAAGTCGCTCGCGGGAAGAAGGCGTACGAGGATCTCGAGCGGGAAAGCGCTGCAGTCCGAGGAACGAAATGGTTCGAGTGGCTTGCCCTTCCGCCGCGCGATCACTGGATCTGGGCCTGGTATCGCCTGACCGGAAACGTCGATACCCGGGAGATCTGGCCGAGCGTGAAGGTACCCGTGCTGCTCGTCTACGGCGAACGCGACGCCCTCGTGCCCGTCGGCGAAAGCATCGCCAGAATCGAAAAGATCCTGACCGAATCAGGTAACTCGAACTTCGGCGCGGTGATTGTCCCGAAGGCCGAACACAATCTCACGGTCCATCCGGAACCCGGGCAGCCATTCGATTGGTGGCGGCAGCCTCCGGGGCTCACGACGCTTCTGGTCGCGTGGATCGCCCTCCAAGCGCGGCACGGTGGAGTCTGACGCGGAGGCCTGCCCGCCCGGGCCGCCTCTCCGCTTCCGGTCGAGGCATGCGAACCCTCCCGCCGGGAGTAGGCATCCCGCCGCGGTCCGACCTCGAGGGGGCCCAGGCTTCCGAGAGAGAATTTGGGCGCAGCCACCGACAGGATTCATCGGGGCTCAAGTCGAAGCCTAACGCCCTTTCTGACTGCGGGCACTGCTGATGCGCGCAGGACCGTGTTGGACGCCCTCATGGAGTGCTCCTTTGCCCGAAGACCGGGCGTTGGGAACTCGGGAGAAGGGCGGAAACGACCTCCGCCTTTTGTGCCGTCGCGTACCGCGCGAGGCATCACAAAACACACAAACATAACGTCGCGCCCGCAGCCTGAGGCGCGGAAACGCCGCGCCTGGGTTAAGTTTTCGAGAGATTGTCGAGATAGCACGAGAGGATCCTAAGTCCCGCGCGTCTCCTAGTTCCGCCACTCTCGCGACGGAAGAAGCGTACGCGCAGCTGCCGTCGGGATTCAATGCCTAACCGCCGAGACTCCGGACCGCCGATCCATTTCCGAGTCGTAAGACAGGCCACGCATTCGGTACCTCGACCCAAACCGGAGGAAGTCATCCGCGTTCCTCACATCGATGAGATGTGAATCAGGTCCGGGTGAAGCAGGTCACTCTTCTCGCAGCGCAAGCATGGGGTCGATTCGAGTTGCCCGGCGCGCCGGGATCCAGCAAGCCAGGGTCGCGACTCCCAGGAGGATGGCCGGAGCCATCGCGAACGTGAGCGGATCCCACGCGGTCACTCCGTAGAGCAGGCCCGAGAGCAGGCGTGTGACGCCGAAGGCCGCGGCGATTCCGGCGACGACCCCGAGCCCGGCCAGCGTCAGACCCTGGCGCAGCACCAGCAGCAGCACGTGTCCGTACCGGGCGCCCAGAGCCATTCGCACGGCGATTTCATTTCGGCGCTGAGCGACGAAATAGTGCATCAATCCGTAGATGCCGATCGCGGCCAGGCACAGGGAGCATAACGAGAACAGCCCGACCAGGGACGTCTGAAAGCGGCGCTGGGCCGTCTGCTCGCCGAGCTGATGCTGCACGGCCACGACCTCGAATCTCGCGACGTTCCGATCGATGGATTGGACGGCGCTCTGAACTGACCTGGCGATCGGCTGCGGGTCGCCCGACGTGCGAACGATGACGTCCAGCATGTTTTCCGCGCCCTGGGCCTGCGGTCGAAAGACCTGCGGCGCCACTTGCTTTTCGAGGCCCTGTCGGTGCATGTCGCCCGTCACGCCGACGACCGTGACCCAGGCGCCCGATCGGTCCTGCGGGAGACGGAATCGCTTTCCGAGGGCGTCCTCTCCCGGCCAGTAGGTTCGAGCCATCGTCTCGTTGACGATGGCGACCGGGGGCGAGTCGCGCCGGTCTTCATCGGAGAAGTAGCGTCCTTTCTCGAGTGGAATGCCGGCGGTTTCGAAGTACGGGCCGGCGATGCGATCGTCGCAGGGCCCCGGTTGCTGCGGCGGCCGCCCTTCGATCGTCACCGAATCCTCCGGATCTGATCTCAGGAAGTCGGTGATGGCGGCGGCGGATCGAACACCGGGCAGCGCGCGCACGCGATCGATCGCTTCGCGAAAATACGCCACTTCCTGCTCGGGGCTGCGTCCCACGTGAAGGTCGATCCGCATGACCAGAAGCTGCTCCGGCCGAAAACCCGGATCCACGGATTGAAGCCGGGCGAAGCTGCGCACGAGGAGACCGGCGCTCGCCAGCAGGACGAGGGCGATCGTCAGCTCGCCGACGACCAGGGCATCGCGAAGACGGCGGTTCGCGACAGTCGTCCACTGGCGGCTCTGCCCGGGCACCGACTCCGCTCGAATGGCGGGCCACACGCCCGAGGCAACGGCCGCGAACAGGCACAGAAAGAGGGTGAACAGCAGCAAGCGTGGATCGATGCGGGCCTCGGACAGGCGAGGGATTTCTGACGGCCCGAACCGGACCAGGGCTTTCAAGGCGGCGGCCGCGAGCGCGAGCCCGAGCACGCCACCGGCTCCGGAGAGGACCAGGCTTTCGATCAGAAGTTGGGCCCCGATGCGTGCACGGCTGGCGCCCAAGGCGCGCCGGACCGAAAACTCGCGCTCGCGCGCCGATCCTCTCGCCAGGAGAAGGCTCGCGACGTTGATGCACGAAATCAGCAACATCAGAAACACGGCGCCGGACAGCACGGCGAGCGACAGCTGGACACGTCCGGTTGTCTGCGTGTAGAGAGGAACAACCCGGATGTCGGGCAGGCTCCGGTTCTCGGCGTGCTCCGCCTCGAGCTGGCGCGCGATCAGTCTCATCTCGGTTTGTGCGTCTGCCCAGGCGACTCCGCGCCGGATGCGGCCCAGCGCGAACCAGACGGAGCTCGCGCGCGGGCTCGTACGATCCCGAGTCGTCCAGTAGGGGTGCGCCGTCATCGGCTCCCAGAGCTGCGTGTCGGCGAACGGATACTGAAAAGAGCGCGGCATCACGCCGATGACGCGCGAAGTGCGGCCGTCCATCGTCACGATGGCGCCGAGGGCTCCGGGAGATCCTCCGAAGCGACGTTGCCACAGCCCGTAGCTCAAGACCACGACGGGTTCGGCCTGCCTCTCCTCATTCGCGGTGAACGCGCGACCGAGAACCGGCTCGACCCCCAGCAATGGAAAGAAGTTGGCCGATACCCGGGCAGATCGCATCCGCTCCGGTGGACCCTCCTGATTGCTGAGGAGAAAGGTCTGCCCGATAAAGAGCGTCATGTCTTCGAACGTGCGGCTGCGGCTCTTCCAGTCCGCGAAGTTCAAGAGCGAGACGCGGCCTTCCTGAATCCCGTGAGCCGGATCCGCCGACCACAGCATCGCGAGTCGACCCGGTTCGCGGTAGGCGAAGGGCCGCAGAAGGACGGCGTCGATCACGCCGAAGATCGCCGTGTTCGCGCCGATGCCCAGGGCCAGGGTCAGGACGACGACGATGCTGAAACCGGGCCGGCGCCGGATGAGACGCAGGGCATGCCGGAAGTCGCGCGAGAGGTGATCCCAGAGCATCCAACGCTGGCGTTCATAGAATTTCTCCCGGACCGACGTGACGTTCCCGAAAGCCCGGTGCGCCGAGGCTTCGGGGTCCGATTCCGCGCCGCCGATCTCGCGGAGGCGATCGGCTTCGAGAGCGAGGTGCGATTGAACTTCCGCGTCGAAATCGTCCGGCGACCGCTTCTTCCTCCAGAACATGGCCATGCCTTTATGCCTTCGCCTCTCCGGGGTCGAGAATCCGCGAGATCGCCTTCGCCACCCGGCGCCACTGGTTGGCCTTCTCCGTCAACTGGATGCGGCCTCGGGAAGTCAAAGCGTAGAACCGCGCGCGGCGATTGTTCTCCGAGACACCCCACGCCCCGCTGACCCAGCCCTTGTCTTCCAGCCGCTGGAGCGAGAGATACAGCGACCCGTGGTCGACGAGAAAAACGTCCTCGGACTGCTGCTGGATCTGTCGTGCGATTCCCTGCCCGTGGCGGGGTCCCAGGACGAGCGTCTTCAAGATCAGCAGATCGAGGGTGCCCTGAAGAAGGGCGGACCGGGCGTGATCGTCTCCTTGGGTAGGCATCCGACATGAGTATCGGACGGCTCGGGTCGGATGTCAACAGGAGGGTCGAAGCCAGGCCGGCGGACCGCTTCACCCCCGATTCAGTTTCGGTCACCAGTCGGCTTCGACGCCACCGCTCAGGAAATCAACAACCCACGGTTCATCCAACGCTGTCGTACTGGAGGCCCACCACGTCGCCGGCAACTGCCTGCCGGGACTCCTGCGCCACCATCAGGGCCGAACGGAAGCATCCTCCGCGCGCCTCGCTTTCAGCCGGAAGAAGCGGCCCCGGCGGATTCAACAGGCAGTTCCGCGTTCAGTCTTCTTTGCCCTTCGCCACGTCCGCGACCGTTCCGGGATCACCGGTCCCGTGATCTTCGATCTGGAATCGCAGGAACTCGTGGAGGGCGTTCAGCGCCTCTGTGTCCTTCGTGGATGCGACAACGCGACCACCCCCGGGAAGGTCTTCGTATGTCCATCGGATCTGAGCCTTCTTATTCTCGAGCGTGGGAACGCCGGGAGGGATGCGGTCGTGGACCAGCATCGGAGTCTTGAAGTTTCCGTCGGCGAACATCTTCGCGATGTGGCCGAGGTGGCCGCGGATCGCGTCCCGGCTTTCCGTGTCGTCTCCCGAGTTGGCCGTCACCTCGATCGATCCCCCGTCCACGGCAAGTAGAAAATGATGAGCGGTTCTGGCGTGGTCGAACCCCATCTCGTGGTCGCCGCGTTTCTCGACGTCCGTGCGGTGTGAATCGGCGGTATGCGCCGCGTGCATCGGACAGGAAGCGGCGTCCTGGGCCAGAACCGATGCGGCGAGAAGACCGAGAACGAGGAAGAGCAACGGGGAACGAAGTCCGGGCGGCTTGCGACTCATCTTTTCTCCTTCGTGGTTACGGTGTGGCGACGATCGAATCGTGCGCTTCTCAGGATCGAAGAGCCTGAGTCGGCGGATTCGAGATGGGCGGACAACGATTCCAGCAGCCCGGCCAGTTCCGACGCATCGCGGTTCTCGAGTCGACGATCCCAATCTGCCAGGGTTCGTCTCAAGGTTTCGCGGAACTCCGACAGGGTTTCGATGCGGCGTTCCAACGCTTGGAGCTTTTCCGCCGCCAGCGCGCGGACTTCCTGGCACGGGGGTCTGCCGCGATCGCGAGACTTCAGAATCCTCCCCAGCTCGTCCAGGCCAAACCCCATCGCGAGCGCCCGCTGGATGAGTTGGACCCGCGCGCCCGCGGCGGCCGGGAAACGACGATAGCCGTTGGAAAGGCGGCGCGTCGCAGGGAGCAGACCGCGACGCTCGTAGTGGCGGAGGGTATCGACGCTGGTGCCGGTCGCGTGCGCCAGGGCGCCGGAGCTCAGGTCGTGCTTCTCATGGTCCACGCGGCGAGTCTAGACCCCGGAATCGGTTCGGGGGTCAAGGACTCTCTTCCCTCGGGTCTTCTTCCTCCGAACCCTGCCAACACTCGGGTGCGGCGCGTGGGAAAGAAACCTCCGCCCGACGATGGACGCCAACCTCGCCTTTCCTGGAAACACGGAGTGCCAACGAAAACGCGCGGAGAACCCGCTGGAACAGGGAGACTCGGCAAGCAGATCCGTTGCAGAACCAAACCCACCCGCCTCGATCTCGGGCGGAGCGTTGACCGGCTTCCGCGCGAACAGAAAGAAAAAGGTGCCCTCCGTGGCCGGAGGGCACCTCGGAATTCGAACTACCGCACCCGATCCCAGGCATCGCGGCTCGCATCCCGCGCCTGATCCCAGGTCATCGCGCCCTTGTCGGCCCGCTCTGCCCACTTGCGGCCGAGCTCGGGCTCGACCTGATCGAACGTCCGATCCTTGTAGGCGACCTGTCCCGCGCTCTCCCAGCCATGCCGGTACGCGGGCTCGTAGTCTCCGTACGTGCGACCCTTCTGGTAGTAGGGCCTCTTCTGGAAGTTGTCCCGCCAGTACTGACCCTCGATCGTCGGATTGACCTGCTCCGCTGCCGAGTGGCCGACGATGGCTCCCGACACGGCCCCCGCCACTCCGCCGATGATCGCGCCGACGGGCCCGCCCGCCACCGCCCCGATCGCCGCGCCGGCCGCAGCCGCCGTGGCCGATCCGGCTCCCGTCCCGATCGGATGCGAGCCCGGTTCGCCGGTGATGGGATCGCGATTCGCGGGATCGGCGACCGTCGTCTTTTCGAACTTGTCCATAGGTACCTCCGGACAGACAAGGAGCAAATGCCATGCCTCGCGACTTCTGTTCCGTTGCCGCCCGCGTGAGAATCAAACCCGGAACCTGAGCAGGCGATCCTCGCGAGCAGAAAAATCTCGTGGGGCGACTCATTCTGGCGCCCCGACGGTGACCCACCGGACACACTTCCTGTGGAGACCGCGGCGCGAAGCGTCGTTTCGCCAACGACGATCGCTTGGCCCCCCCCCGCGTTCTCGCTTTCAGACTGAAGTTGGCGGGCCCGATCATCGGGAAACCCGAAAACGCAGCGCCGCGAGAACGACTGAAATCGTACCGGCCCCTGCCCGGTCGTGACATAGATTGGCGCGCGATGTCTCCCGAAATGAAACGGGCTGATCCCGTCACTCCAGGCGCCCCGCGGCCGAATCTCGTCCGCCGGTTCTTCTCCGCGCTCGGTCCGGGGCTCATCACGGGAGCGGCGGATGACGATCCGTCCGGAGTCGCCACCTACTCGATCACCGGCGCTCAGCTGGGCCTGTCGCTTCTCTGGACCGCGGTCCTGACGTGGCCCCTGATGGCGTGCGTCCAGATGATGTGCGCGCGGATCGGGATGGTCACCGGCGAAGGCCTCGGCGGCGCGATGCGCCACAAGTTTCCCAAGTGGATCCTCGTCGTCTTCTCGGTCGCTCTGCTGATCGCGAACACCATCAACATCGCGGCGGATCTGTCGGGGATGGCGGACGCCGGCGAGATGCTGACCGGAATCGACTCGCACATCCTGGTCGTCGGATTCGGCGTGGCGATCGCGTGGGCCACGATCCGGCTCCGATACCACCAGATCGCCACGGTGCTCAAGTGGCTCGCGCTGTTCCTGTTCGCCTACATCATCGCCGCTCTGCAGGTCGGCCCGAACTGGGGCGAGGTCGCCCACGCTACCTTCGTGCCGTCCCTGCCGAAGAGCACGATCGGCTGGGGAGCTCTCGTCGCGATTCTCGGCACGACGATCAGCCCGTACCTCTTTTACTGGCAGGCGGCGCAGGAGGTCGAGGAGGAGAAGGCGATGGGGCGCCGCATGCTCGTCACCCGGCAGGGAGCGACCGGTAAGGAGCTCGCCGACCGGCGGATCGACGTGGGCGTCGGCACGTTCTTCTCGAACATCGTCATGTTCTTCATCATCCTGACGACAGCCCTCACACTCCACAAGCATGGCATCACGAACATCGAAAGCTCGAAGCAGGCCGCCGAAGCGCTGCGTCCGCTCGCCGGCCGGTTCGCGGCTCTCCTCTACACCGTCGGGCTCATCGGCGTCGGGCTTCTGGCCATCCCGACTCTCTCCGGCTCCGCGGCGTATGCCTTCGCCGAGACGTTCCGCTGGAAATCGGGGCTCGACCGCAAGCTGCGCCAGGCCCGCTCGTTCTACGGCGTCGTGATCCTGTCGACCGCCGCCGGCGTCGCGCTCGACTTCGCCAACGTCAATCCGATCAAGGCGCTCTACTGGAGCGCCGTCGTGAACGGACTGCTCGCGCCCTTTCTCCTGGTCGCGATCCTGCTCGTCGCCGGGGACAGCCGCCTGATGCACGGCCAGCCGAGCTCGCGACTCTCGCGCTCCGTGGTCGCCGTGACGACGGCGCTCATGTTCGCGGCGGGGATCGGGATGTTTGTGTTTTAGATCGTTCGCGGCACACACGGAGGGTCGGGCGATCGAGAAACCGGATGGCAACAGCCCGAATCTCGCGATCTCGCGATCTCATGATCTCTCGATCAATCCAACGATCGAATCAAGTGGAAATCGGGAAGAAACCCAGGCGCTGCGATGGAACAGGTGGAGGGCGATCCTCACGTCTGCGCTCCTCAGGATGACACTGGCAAGGACTGGCGCACCGGACTAACTCAACCTCTCGGTCACCCTGGCACCGTTAGGTGACAACTGATTCGTCTCCCTACGGCATACCCGTTCCCCAGTAGTTCTTCTCGAAGAACGGCATCCAGTCTTTTTTCGTCAGGACCTGGAGGAGGCCGGCGACCTGTTTCGTCGTGCCGAATTTCCAGCGGAACGTCTTCTGGTACGACTTCAGGAACGTCAGGAACGTGTCATCGCCGACTTCCTTGTGAATCGTCGCGAGGAGCCAGGAGCCCTTGTCGTACAGGAGATCGGTCCGGGCCCGAAATGCTTCGGCCTCTTCGCCCGGAACGTTCAGACGGTTCACGAGGGGAATTGGCGAGATCGCGGAGGACCTCGATCCGGCGGTCTTCCAGTGGGCGAGAAGCCGTTCGTAGGTGGACTTGCCTTTGAGCTCTCGCAGGAAAATCGCGGCGCTGTACTCGGCAAAGCTCTCCGTCAACCACTGCTCCTCGTCGGAAGGCATCTTCACCACCTGTCCCCAGTACTGGTGTGCGATCTCGTGTGCGAATCGCTCGTTGATACCCTGCGAGAAGTACTGGTTCTCTTCTCCGATGAAGGGATTGAACGCCTCTTTCGTGATGAACATCACGCCTGGCGGCGCCTGTCCAAACCCGTAGCTGTTGATCTCCACGATGTCGAGTTCGGGAAACGGGAACGGTCCGAGGAACCGCTGGTAAAACTCGATAATGCCAAACGCGAGGTTCGTGAGTTGTTTCATCGCCCGCGAGTTTTTGATCGCATAGCTCGCGACGCGGATGGTCACGCCGTCCCGCGTTTCCTCTTCGAACTCGTACTTGCCTGCCATGACGATTGCGAACTGCACGGGCTTGTCGATGTCGGTTTCGACGACGTTCGAGTCGCCTTCGACGCCCCGCGAAACCGTCCGGCCGGACGCGAACGGGAGAAAGGGCTTCTTCGCCTTCACGCGCGCGTGAAAGGTGTAGAACTGCCCCCCGAGATCCGGTTGAGGAAACCAGGGCCGCGTGCCGAGCAGCCAGTAGCTGTCACCGCCCGGACGGATGAGGAAGTCCCCGTCGATCTCGAATCGCAGCTTCACGGAGACCCCGGGAGGCGCGGCGGATGCAAGACCCACGACGATCGATCCATAGGAGTGGTGAAACGAGAGCGGTTTTCCGGCGTCGTCCGTCACGGACTTGACGTGGTGGCTGCGGACGCTCGGGTAACCCGTCGCGGAATAGGCGGTCGAGCGGCTGAGGAGAGAAAACCGGGCGACTCCGAGGAGGCGCTGGGGAACGATCGTCTCCGCGACGGTCATCGTCACATCTTTCCCGTCGGAGGCGGCGACCTCCACCCGCACATCGGTCAGGAGAAATTCCGCGGTAAGGGGATCCCGCCGGTCGCGCCCGATCGGCTGATCTGAGATCACGATGGGATAGACCGAAAGCTTGCGTTCGGAGTCGGCATCCGGGTCGCGGCGCATGGCGACGAGGCTCTCCGAGTGCTCCCGCGAAGCGTCGAAGACGTGGCGGAGATTTTCCTTGCCGCCCTCGATCTCCACGACCACAAGAGGCTCGCGCGCGCCGTTCGCGAGCTGGGCGGCGAAGTCATAAGCGATCGGCGCCTCCTGCACGTAGGAGGACCTCTCGCGATTCGCCTGGAAGGAAGCCTGGAGGGAGGACCCCGCCGACACGGCCGCTTCTTCGCGCCCGCGGGCCGCGTTCCACATCTCCGCTCCCCCGGGAAGGTCCGGAAGCTTCCGGCCGGCCGAGATCCACAGGAGGCGCGTGAAGGTGTCGCGCACCACGAGCGCGTCACCGGACTTCTCGACCGCGAGGCTCGTCGCCTTGCGCGCCTCGTACGCCATTACCGGATGCTCGACGGGATCGACGGAGCGATACTCGAATGTCCCGGTTCCCTCGAAGAAAAGCCCGATGACCTCGTCGCCCGCCCGCACCGGCGTGACGGCTCCCCCCTTGAGGGTGCAGACGGCATGCCCGCTCTCGAGCACGATGTCCTTCACCGGCACCGACCCGAGCCCCACTTTCAGCGACTCGAACCGCTTCACGGTGGAAGAGAGATCCGCCTCCGGTCCGGCCGCCCGGACGGGGAGAGCCGAGAGTCCGAGGACCAGGGGGATCGCGAGAAGAGGCGTCCGTCGGAAATTCATGAGGCATCGTACGCCCTCCGCACGGTCTCCGCGGCGATTCACCGGCTCCCGTCGTGCTTCGCCGCGCGCGCGGACTACAATCCGGGACCAAGCCATGGCTCTTGATCCGGGCACGCGCCTCGGCTCGTTCGAGGTCCTCGGCCCGCTGGGCGCGGGCGGAATGGGAGAGGTGTACCGGGCGAGCGATACGCGCCTCGGACGCCAGGTCGCGATCAAGATCCTGCCGGAGGCGTTCGCCCAGGACCCGAACCGGCTCGCGCGCTTCGAACGGGAAGCCCGGCTCCTCGCGTCGGTGAATCATCCGGGGCTCGCCGCGATCTACGGAATCGAGCAGGCAGGACCCCTCCGCTACATCGTGATGGAGCTCGTGCCCGGGGAGACGCTCGCGGAGCGGCTCTCCTCGGGCGGCCTTCCGATACCGGAAGTGCTCGCCCTCGCCCGTCAGATCGCCGACGCCCTCGAGGCGGCGCACGAGAAGAACATCGTCCACAGGGACCTCAAGCCTTCCAACATCAAGGTGACCCCGGACGGCAAGGTCAAGGTTCTCGACCTCGGACTCGCCAAGGCGATGGATCCGAAGCTCGACGCCTCCGACGCGTCGAAGTCGCCGACGATGGTCCTCGACCAGACGCGCCCGGGCGTCATCCTCGGCACCGCGGAATTCATGAGCCCGGAGCAGGCCCGCGGCAAGGCGACCGACAAGCGCACCGACATCTGGGCGTACGGCTGCATCCTCTACGAGATGCTGTCCGGGGAGCGCGCCTTCACCGGCGAGACCATCTCCGACATCATCGCGTCCATCCTCGCGGGCGAGCCCGACATGCGCCGGCTGCCCGCCGCGACACCGCAGCGGATCCGCGATCTCATCCAGCGCTGCCTCAAGAAGGACTGGAACGAGCGCCTCCGCGACATCGGGGACGCTCGCCTCGAGATCGACCATGTCCGGGATGGCAAGAAAGACACGGCGCCGGTCCGGCCCCGCGCCCGCACATGGCCCCGCGTCGCGGCGCTCGTCGCGTCCCTCGCGGTGGTCGTGATCGGGTGGGTCGCACTCCGCCGGACTCCTCCCGGAGGCGCCGCGACGCACCGAACGCTCGCCGTGCTTCCCTTCCGCGATCTCTCGTCCGGCGACGGCGGTTCGCTCGTCGGCGACGGGCTCGTCGAGACGATGAGCGCGCGGCTCGGGCGCGTTCCCGGAGTCCAGGTCGTGACTCCCGGGCCGGGAGTCGTCCTCGCGTCGCACGGCCGCGATCCTTTCGAAACGGCGCGGGACTACGGAGCCGACCTGTTCCTCCAGGGCTCCATTCAGCGCGAGAGCGATCGGGTGCGCATCACCTATTCCGTCTGGAACCGGCAGGACCGGACGCAGATCGCGAGCGGCGACGTCACCGGACCCGCATCGGCCATCTTCTCGATCCAAGATGAGCTCACGGACCGCGTCTGCCGCGACATGAAGCTCGAGCGCACGGCGGCGATACCGCCCCCGGCCGGCCTGAACGCCGCCCAGCAGGTGCGATACCTCGAAGCGCTCGGGCTTCTCCAGCGCTGGGATCTCGGCCGCACGGTAGACGAGGCGATCGAGCGCTTGACCGCGCTCGAGGCCGAGGCGCCGGACGCTCCCGCCGTTCACGCGGCGCTCGCACGGGCGCTTCTGCGGAACTACGAGGCAACGCACGACCGCGCGTGGGCCGATCGGGCGATCGCGGAATGCTCGCGCGCCGTCTCTCTCGATCCGACGCTCCCGCAGGTGCGCGCGATCCGAGGCGCCGTTCTCGCCCGGACCGGGCATGCGGCGGACGGCGTCGCGGAGATCGAGAAGGGACTCGCGCAGGAGCCTCATTCGCTCGACATGACCCTCGCGCTCGCGATCGCCCAGCAGGCGGCCGGCCGGGCCGCAGACGCGGAGCGGACGTTCCGGCGCGCCATCACGCTCGCGCCGGGATCCTGGCTGCCCTACAACGGGATCGGCAAGCTCTTCTATGAGAAGGGCCGGTTTGCCGACGCGGCGTCGATGTTCCAGGTCGTCGTGCAGCTCACGCCGGACAACGTCCGCGGCTGGAACAACCTCGGCGGGGCGAGCCAGCAGATGGACGCCCTCGATCGCGCCCGCGACGCTTACGCGACATCCGCCCGGCTGAAGCCCGGGGACGCGAGCACGCAGTCGAACCTCGGCACACTCGAATTCTTCCTCCGCCACTACGCGGATTCCGCCCGCGCGTTCGAGCGTGCGACGGGGCTCGCTCCCCGGAAGTCGCTCTACTGGGCGAACCTCGGCGACGCCTGCCGCCTCGCACCCGGAGAGGCCGGACGCGCGCCGGAAGCTTACAAGCGGGCTGCGACCGAAGCCCGCGCGGAGATCGGAGTCGATCCGAAGGACGCGGCGGCCCGGACGACGCTCGCGCTCGCCCTCGCGCGCCTCGGCGACCGGTCCGCGGCGCGCGAGGAGATGACGCGCGCGCTCTCGATCACGCCGGACGATCCCGACAACCTCTACCAGGCGGCTATCCTCGCCGTGCTCGAAGATCGGGGAGACGAGGCGGTCGAATGGATCCGGAAATCGCTCGCCCACGGAATGTCCACGGCTCAGGTGCTCCGGGAGCCGGAGTTCGAATCTCTGCGGAAGCTCGATTCATTTCAGCGGGCAGTCATCGTCCGTAAGGCCGCATGATGCCGATCGCCATCCGAAAGAAAGAAGGAGGAGGCATGACCGTTTTTTTTCGAAGAGCAGGTCTCGCGGCGCTCGCCGCCGCCATCGTCGCTGTCGGAGGCTGCTGCAGCGGGGCCACGGCGATACGAACGGCCGGGGGCGCCACGCGGCCGGGGGATCCCCCCCTGTCGAAGAAGTGCCTTCTGGAGGACGTTCAGATCATCGCCATCACCGCTAACGGCAAGACCATCCCGAAGGACGCCCGCGCGCGAAAGGGCGTCCAGGTCATCATCTGGGTGGCCGACGCGGACACCCTCGATATCCAGTTTCCGAAGAATCCCTTTCCGAATGCCGTGAAATGTTCCGGCCGGTTTTGCTACTCGATCGAGCCGCCGAACGCCGCGGCCGGCTTCTACGACTACACGGGAACGATCACGCGGTCGGGCGGGCCTCCAGTCCCGATCGATCCCCGCATCGAGATCATGAATTGAAGTGAAAAACCGGCGGGTGATCCCCGCCGGTTTTTCTGCTGTCAGCCGGAGCCTCTCCGCCGTCAGCTTTCAGCCTCCGGAGGCCGGGCTCTTCGTGCGGTGGCTTCAGCGGTTGTCGTCCTCCGTGTCGTCCGCGTCCGAGTTGGCGCTCCTGGAAGAAGAGCCGGTCGAGCCCGTGCGCCCCGCCTTCTTGGAGCTCGACGAGCTGTCTTCGTTCGACGAACTCTTCTCGCTGCCGGAATTCTGGCTGCCCGAGGCACTCTGCGATCCGCGATTCGAGGAGGGCTCCTGAGCACCGCCGCTGTTCTTGTCGTATTCCCCGCTGCTTCCGCTCCCGCCGAGGCTCTGCGGGTTGCGGTTACCTTTGTCGTCTTTCTCGCTGTCGTGTCCCGGATTCGACATCGAAGACTCCTTTGGTTTTTGCGGGAACCGGATCGTCCCCACAGCTCTCGAAAACTGCAGGAAGCGTGCCTCGGAAGCTCGCCGATATTGGCAAGGGCATTGCTCCTGCCACGGTCGGGAGACCTCGAAAGGAGCCGTCATGCGCGCCATCTGGAGTGGACACATCACGTTCGGCCTCATCACGATTCCCGTCGGCGTCTATGCCGCCGTCGAGTCGAGCGAGCACGTCTCCTTCCGCCTCCTCCATCGCAAAGACATGGCGCCCATCCAGTACAAGAAGTTCTGCAGCCAGGAAGACAAGGAGGTCCCGAACGACGAGATCGTGAAGGGCTTCGAATCACCGAAGGGCAAGTTCGCCGTCGTCGAGAAGGAGGAGCTCGAAGAAGTCGCCGAGAAGGTGGGGGACGGCGAAGGCGCGATCGACGTGCTGCAGTTCGTGGAGTTCGGCGCGTTGAACCCGCTGTCGTTCGAGAAGCCCTACTACCTCGCCCCGATGAAGGGCGGTGAGAAAGCCTACGGCGTGCTGCGCGACGCCCTGCTCGACGCCAACCGCGTCGGGATCGCCCGCTTCCATCTCCGCTCGAAGCCGCAGCTCGCGGCGCTCATCCCGGGCAAGAAAGTCCTGTCCCTCGAGATCCTGCGCCCGTTCGACGAGCTGCGCGACCCGGGCTCGCTGCCGATCTCCTCGGCGCCGAAAAAACCGGCCGAGGTGAAGATGGCGCGGATGTTGATCGATCAGCTTTCGACCGAGGAGTGGGATCCGGCCGCCCATCCGAACGAATACAAAAAGGCGCTTCAGAAGCTGCTGGCTTCGAAGAAGACGTTCGGCGTCGCGGCGAAGGTCAGGTCGGGCAAGGGGGGCGAAGAGGACGACGGCAAGGTCGTCGATCTCATGGAGGCGCTGCGTCGCAGCGTCTCCCAGGCCGGCGCGCGGCCCAAAGCGAAAAAGGCCGCCGCGAGGCGCGGCGCCGCCTGACTGTCAGGCCGGCGGACGCTTCTTCTTCCACTTTCCGCGGGGCGCCCGCCGGAATTCGCGCACGTGGAGCTTCACTTCCGGCGCGCTCTTTTCGCTCAGGCGGACCGACCAGGAGTCCCCTCCCATCCCGTCCTGTTCCACCCGCCGCCGCGACTGGCCAATGCTCTTCACGGCAAGATGAATCTCTTCGACAACAACACCCGCGTCCCGGCCGTTCGGGACGGTCCGCCGCCCTCGAGAGCGTGAGGCTCGGAGGATGAAGAAAAGCTCCGGACCCGCTCCCAGAACGATCTCCGCAGCGGAGCGTGAGAGAACCGGCCATCCGAGGATCGGCGCGATCCGGCGCGCCAGCGCTTCGGGGTCGCCGGTCCGGATCACGATGCCATGAAACGCCAAGGGGGTCGGGCTCTTCTTCTTCACGCGAAGAGGTCCCTCCCACGGATCCAGAGATCTTCCATCCCGTCGAAGATGGCGTCGGCGCGGGAGAGCGTCGCGGCCGGGAACCCTCCCGAGCGCAGCGCGATGCACGGGATCCCCACCTGGTGCGCCGCCGCGATGTCGTAGGGAGTGTCGCCGATCGCGACGGGCCGATGGCGCCCTCGGCCATGACGGGAGAGCGCGAGCGCGAACACGTCGCCGAATGGCTTGGTCTTCCCGACGTCGTCCGCCGTCGTCGCCCCGGAGAGAACGCCCCGCAGGCGCAGAAGAGCGATCGCGCGCCGCACGACGTCCGGATCCGCCGAGCTGGCGAGGACGACCGGCATGCCGGCGCGGATCATCCCGCGCACGGTCGCGGAGGCGCCGGGAAAAGGGCGGATGCGCCCGAAGCGGGACAGCACGATCTCGGTCTGCACGGCGCCCATCGCGGGCGCCAGGAGGTCGAGCTCCGGATTGCGTGACGAACTCCTGGAGAAATTCTTTCCCGCCCTTCCCGATGTGCCGCCGGAGGCGCGACGCGGGCACCGTCCGGCCGAACCGCGCAAGGGCATCGCTCCAGGCCCGGGCATGCAGGTCGTTCGAATCGATGAGACAGCCGTCCAAGTCCTGCAGGACCACGTCGAAGCCTTTCCCCGGACCGCGCATCGGAAGCTCCGATCTGCGAAGATCGCGCCACGGGCTCGCGGGGCCCGAAGGCAAACGTCGAGTAGAAGTCCGGTCGCGAGGCACGGCGCTTGCGATAGGGGTGAATCCAGGAAGAACTCAGGGAGAACTCAGGGAAAATCTCAGGGAGAACTTGTCATGGACCAGAAGACTTCACCTCCGAAACCCGGCCGGGGACGAACACGCCGTCCGGGACCCGCAGACGGGAAGGACGCGACGCCGTTCACATCCGAGCTCGGCGAGCCTTCCTCCGCCTCGTCTGCGGCCATCCCGGCTTTGGCGGAAGGTCCGATCGCTCCACGGCCGCAAGTCCGCAAGGAGCCCCGAAAGAAGACTCCCCCCGCACGCACCCCGGAAGCAGGACCCGAGTCCCCGTACGAAACGGAATTCGACCGGATCGTCGACTACCGCGAGGATCTCGCCGCTGACTTCGACGCCATGGCGGCGGATCATCCGCGCTCCGCCGTGCTCGGTTCGCTCGCGCTCGGCTTCGGGGTCGGGCTTCTCGCCGGTCTCTTCCTCTGGCGGGAATGAAAAGGCCCCGACGGAGCGGGGCCTTCGAAAAACATCGATCGGAAGAGACTCAGCGGCGAGCGCGATCCCACGCGTCGCGAGTGGCCTCCCGCGCGATTCGCCAGTCCTGCTGGACGCGGCCTCGAGCCGGCCAACCCTTCTCGAGCTCGGGCTCCGCCTCTTCGAACTTGCGGTTCTGGAATTCGCCGAGCGTGGCACTCTCCCAGCCGTAGCGATAGGCCGGCTCATAGTCGCGAAAATCCGTTCCGACGCTGTAGTAGGGACGCCGGGTGAAGTTCTCCCTCCAGAAACGCTCTTCTACGGTCGGATCGACCGCTTCGCCCGCCACGTGGCCGGCCTCCCCGCCCGCAACCGCTCCGATAGCGCCGCCGACGACCGCTCCGACCGGCCCTCCCACGATCGCGCCGACCGCAGCACCGGCCGCCGCGCCGCCCGCCGAGCCGATTCCCGTGCCCACCGGATGCGAGCCGGGCTCGCCCGTCAACGGGTCGCGATTGGCTCCCGCGTCCCGGATCTCGTTCTTGTCCGCCATGAGATTCCTCTCTTTCTCTGTCCCTGTCGCTGGTAAGGGAGTTACCGACGGTGTTGGGTTCCGGGAGTGCAAATAGCAAGAGATGGACCAACCCGGATCGGGCCGTCGATATCGCGATCTCGCGGGGCTCCTCCCTCGATCCATCGAGATATCGGTGCATTCCGATTCGTTCGTATCGGGTGACCGGGGAATGATGCTTCGCCGCGCCGCGAAACTCAGGCGAGCAGCGCGGTCGCGCGAAACGCGGGAGGGCGGCGATGCTTCGTCGCCTGCTCGTACGCATGCGCGATGCGGATCAGAGTCCCTTCGCTCCAGGCGCGCCCGAAGAACGAGACGCCGACCGGAAGGCCGAAGGCGAATCCGGCGGGAACCGTCACGTGCGGATAACCGGCCACGGCCGGAAACGTCGACGAGCCGCCCGGACCGTAATCGCCATTGACGAGGTCGATCAGACCAGCCGGGCCGCTCGTGGGAGCGACGAGCGCGTCGAGCTTGTGGCGGTCCATCGTGCGGTCGATCCCGTCTTTCCGAGTGGCCGTACGGTTCTTCTCGAGCGCGTCGCGATACGCCTTGTCGGTCAGAGGACCCTTCTTCTCCGCCTGCTCGAACAGCTCCTGCGCAAAGTACGGCATCTCGCGCTCGCGATGCTTTTCGTTGAACGCGATCAGATCGGCCAGGCTCCGCGGGCGGCCCGAGCCGGCGGCCGGCAGGGCCGCGAGATACGCGTTCAGCCCGGCCTTGAACTCATAGAGCAGCACTTCGATCTCGCTCTTGTCGACGTCACCGAGCGTGTCGATGTCGGCGGGATCGACGATCTCCGCTCCGAGCCGCTTCAGGTCGGCGATCGCGGCGTCGACGAGGCGGTCCGCCGGAGGGCTCTGGCCGAAAAGGCCCTTGCGCGGGACCCCGATGCGCATGCCTTCGAGCCGCCCTCCCGCCAGCGCCTTCGCGACGTCGAAGGGCTTCCGGCCGCCGGGAGCGTGGACGGCGGGATCCGCCGGGTCGGTGCCCGCCATGGCGGCGAGCAGGTGCGCCGCGTCGGAGACCGTTCGCGCCATCGGGCCGGCCGTGTCCTGGCTTTCGGCGATCGGAATGATCCCCGCGCGGCTCACGAGACCGAGCGTCGGCTTGATGCCCACGAGCCCGCAGTTGTTGGAGGGGGACACGACCGATCCGTCGGTCTCCGAGCCCACGGCCGCGGCGCAGAGGTTCGCCGCGGCCGCTGCTCCGGAGCCCGCGCTGGAGCCCGAGGGATTCCGGTCGAGCGCGTAGGGATTGCGGCACTGCCCGCCTCGCCCGCTCCAGCCGCTCGTCGCGTGCGTGGAGCGGAAATTCGCCCACTCGCTCAGGTTGGTCTTCCCGAGGAGAATCGCGCCGGCTTCACGCAGGCGGCGCGCGACTCCCGAGTCCGCGGCCGGGACGGATCCCTCGAGCGCGAGGGAACCTGCGGTCGTCGTCATGCGGTCCGCGGTCCCGATGTTGTCCTTCAGCAGAATGGGAACGCCGTGCAGCGGTCCGCGAACCCGGCCGGCTTTGCGCTCGGCATCGAGCGACTCCGCGATCGCCAGCGCCTCCGGATTGACCTCGAGGACGGATCGGAGCTCCGGCCCGCGCCGGTCGAGCGCTTCGATGCGCGCGAGGTATTTCGCCGTGATCGACCGGGACGTTTCGGCTCCAGACTCCATGCGGGACTGGAGATGCGCGAAGGTCGCTTCCTCGAGCTCAAACGCAGCCGGCGCCGAATCCATGGGAGATTGCGCCGCACCCGAAACGGGCGTCGCCGCAGACGCGCCGCGTGAGACGGCGATGACCGCTCCGCTGACGGCTCCGTAGCGAAGGAGCGTGCGGCGACTCAGTGAACCCTTGGGCGTTCGAGCCATGGTGTTCCTCCGCTTGGGGGTTTTGATTTTGCGGATGGAAGAAATATCACGCCGGCAGGCCCCCATGGCCGTTTCCGGCGGAATTGAGTGCTAGGGTGAACATGCCTCCTCGCTTCTCTCCTCCTTCTCCTTCGAACAAGAAAGGCGCCTCATGCCGAAGCCGGTGGGCGTCGCGCGGCACAATCGGCTTCTGTCCCTCCTTCCCGAAGAGGAGTACGCCCGGCTCGCGCCCCAGCTCGAGACGATCTCGCTCAGTCCGGGGGAAATCCTGCAGGAGGAAGGCGAGCCGATGACGCACGTTTTCTTTCCGAAAACCGGCATCCTGTCGCTCCTCGCCCATCTCCGGGACGGGGACTCAATCGAGACCGCGGCCGTCGGCAACGAAGGCATGGTCGGAGTTTCGGTCTATCTCGGCGCCCCGGCCTGCCCGACGCAAGTGCTGGTCCAGGTCCTGGGCACGGCCTTCCGGCTTCCCGCGCGGCGTCTCCGGGCCGAGTCGGCTCGAGGCGGAGTGCTTCACGAATACCTCGCCCGCTATACGAACGCCCTGCTCGCGTCGAGCGGCCAGACGATCGCCTGCAATCGGTTCCACCATCTCGATGCACGTTGCGCGCGGTGGCTGCTCGCGACTCACGACCGTGTTCCCGCGAATGAGTTCGTGCTGACGCATGAATCGCTCGCCCTGATGCTCGGAGTGCGCCGGGCCGGGGTCACGACCGCCGCGGGAGCGCTTCAAAAGGCCGGACTGATCTCCTACACGAAGGGACACGTCACGATCCGCAACCGCGAAGGGCTCGAGCGAATGGCGTGCGAGTGCTATGACGCCGTGCGATCGAATCTCGAGGACGCGTTTCGATCCCTGCCGGGAGCCCTCGCGCGCGACTGACCGCGCGGAATGGACCGGGGACCCTTGCTGTTGCCTCACGCAGATGGCATTGCCATCGCCCGGAGGTTCCTATGCGGCCCTTTCCACTCCCGTTCCGTTTTCTCCCGAGTCGTCTCGTCCCCGCGATCGTGGTGCTGGCGGCGGCGATCGCCTGGAGCCCGGCGCGGCTCTCCGCGGCCGACGAGCCCTCATTGGACCTTGCCCGCCTCGTGCAGGGCACGTGGGACGGCGTCGCCGGTCCTGGCAATCAGCTGTTCATTCGCGTCCAGCCGAAGTCGAGCGGCGCGTACACCTTCACGTTCGACGTCACGATCCAGGGCCGATACGACGGACGCAACATTTCGATCCTCGGAAACCTCACGGTGGATCGAGAGGGAGAAGCGGCCCGGCTCTCCTGGTCAAAAGGCCGATCCGGCTGCGATTTTCCGGTCCGGCGGGCGGGAGACGGATTTCAGGGCGCGATGCTCCGAGATTCGTGCCTGACCGCGTTCCAGGTCCCCGTGCGCGGAACGTGGAGCCTTCAGCTCGAAGGCGCGAGCCTCCTGCTCGTCAACGGCGAATCCGGAGAAACGCTGCGGTTTCGCAAGCACGAGGGGAAATAGCGAACCGTCAGCGTCCTGCTATCCGCGGACCGCTGCTGCGCGAGGCCGGTGACGCTGAACCGTCGGCCGCGGACGAGGAGCCGATCGGTACGCCGAAGCTGTTGAGAACCAGCAGCAGCGTCAGGCCGATCATCACGACGACCGTCAGCCAGGCGACAATGTTGAAGATCGGCCCGTTGACCGACTCCCCCATCAGGCTCTTCCGGTTGATGAGGAGGAGGACGAAAATCAGGGAGAAGGGCAGCAGAACTCCGTTCACGACCTGCGACACGAACATCACGCCGATCAGGGGAAACTTCGGCCACAGCACCACTGCGGCGCCAGCGAACAACATTGCCGTGTAGATGCCGTAGAACGGCTTCGCCTCATCCCACTTCTTGTCGATTCCGGCCTCCCAGCCGAACGCCTCGCAGACGTAATAGACCGTGGCGAGCGGAAGAATCGCAGCCGAGAAAAGCGACGCGTTCAGGAGACCGAAGGCGAAGAGCTTCGACGCGTAGATCCCCGCGAGCGGTTCGAGCGCCCGGGCGGCGTCCGCGGCATCCCGGATCGGCGCGCCGTGCGCATGGAGCGTGACGGCGCAGGCCACGACGATGAAGAACGCGACCACGTCTGTCGCGATGCAGCCGACGATCACGTCCCAGCGGGTGATCCAGTAGCGATCCTTGCGGATCCCCTTCTCGACCACGCTCGATTGCAGGTAGAACTGCATCCACGGAGCGATTGTCGTTCCCACGATCGCGACGACCATTCCCGCGTACGCCCCGTCGAAATGGACGTGCGGCGGCAGGGCGGTCTCGCGGAGGACGACGGCCCAGTTCGGCTTCGCGAGATATGCGGAGATCGGATAGACGAAATAGAACAGGCACGAGACGAGGAAGATCCGCTCGACGAGCTTGTATGTCCCGCGCACGACGAGCACCCAGATGAGGACCGCGGCGATCGGCACGGATATCAGCTTCGAGATACCGAAGAGCTCCATGCTCGCCGCGACGCCCGCGAACTCCGAGATCGTGTTGCCGAAGTTCGTCACGAGCAGGGCCGCCATGAAATAGAACGTGATCTTCACTCCGAAGCTCTCCCGCACGAGGTCCGCGAGGCCCTTGCCGGTCACGGCGCCCATACGCGCCGACATCTCCTGCACGACGACGAGGGCGATCGTGATCGGGATGAGCGTCCAGAGAAGCCCGGTCCCGAACTGCGCTCCTGCCAGCGAATAGGTCGTGATCCCGCCGGCGTCGTTGTCGACGTTGGCGGTGATGATTCCCGGCCCGATGACCGAAAGGAATAGAAGGACGTTGCGCCAGCGGAAGCCTCGCGGCTTCTCGCGGGCGCCCGTGCGGCTCAGAGCTGGAGTTTCTTCTTCCATGCGAGCGGCAGGACCTCGGAGAGGATGTCATCCACGGTGATTTCGCCCACGAGGATTCCGGCTGCGTCCACGACGGGGACTGCCGCGAGGTTGTACTTCTCGATGACCGCGGCGACCTCAGACGAAGGATCGTCCGTATGGACGGAGATGTTCCACGGCGCCATGACGTCGCGGATCAGGTCCGTCTCCTGGCCGAGGAATAGGCGCCGCACATTCACGAGCCCCACGAGGCACTGCGCGTCGTCCACGACGTAGAACTGGTAGAGAAATTCGACCTCCGGCGCCGCTTCGCGCAGGCGATGGAACGCCTCCGCGACGGTGATCGTTCCGGGAAACGTCACGATCTCGGACGTCATGAGCGCGCCCGCGGAATCTTCCTCGTGGCGCATGAGGCTCGAGACCGCGCGGGCGTCCTCGGGCTGCATGCGCTGAAGAAGATCGCTCGCATCCTGCTCCGGCAGCTCCGCCAGAACGTCCGCCGCGGCGTCGGGAGGCATCGTCTCGAGAACGTCCGCGGACTTCTCGAGGTCGAGCTGGTCCGTCAGGAGCTCCTCCTGGACGCGCGGGTCATCGACCTCCGAGAGCACGCGCGCCGCGGTGCCCACCTCGAGCGCGTTGAAGAGAGGCTGCCGTGTGCCGGACGGAAGATCCTCGAGAATCTCCGCGAGGTCCGCGGGGTGAAGCCGCATGATCGTTTTCTGGGCGAGCGCCAGGCGCAGGCCCGCGGGATCGGCGACGGTCGGAACGACGTACTTCCAGCCGATGAGCTGTTCCGCCTGGAGATAACGCGCCTGCGGGCGGACCGAGCGCACGGTCCCGTCGACTCCCCTCTCCCAGCCGAGCCGCCGCACGAGGCCGCGCAGGCCGACGTCGATGTGGGCGAGGATGAGCTCGCCGTCGCGGCCGAGAAGAAGGGACAGGTCGTTGACGCGCTCGAGCTTCGCTCCCGAGGCATCGAGAACCTGCTTGTCGAGCAACGCCTCGCCCATGAGAATCTGGGTCTCGTCTTCGCGCCGCCCCGGGCGCAGCTCGGAGAGCTTCGCCGACAGAACGACCGGATCGGACTGCCAGTCGCGCACCTGGTTGCCCGCCGCGATGAGGAAAATCTCCTTCTGCCCCGCGGGCCGGACGAAGACCTGCTGAACCAGCGGATACGGCTCGCCGAGACGAATGGAGAGGTCGGCGAGACGCCCGACGGAACGCCCATCGGCGTCGACGATGGCGCGGCCGAGGAGCTCCGAAAAGTAGAGGAACGTTCCTGCGGGGCCGGACGGGGTCGCGACGGCCGACGCGGGGGCGCTCATGCGCGCAGTGTTCGCGATTTCCGCGTGATGTTCAACCGATTTCGGCGCGGCCGGAAACTCTCCCGCTCTCCCGGCGGGAGAAACCCTCGCGGAGCAAGCCGCTCATACCGTGAAAAGTGCGTGCGCCGCGAGGCTCGCGAGAGATCTCTCCACCCCCTATTCCGCCGCGGCTTGCAGGCGCTCCGCTGGGGACGGGGTCGGGCCCGCGCCTTCGAGCTCGCCCTCGCGAACGGCGGCCACGACGAGCGCCGCCAGAGCCGCCCGGTCGCGGGTGCCGTCGCACCGTCGCAGGAGGAATCGCTCGAGGTCGCTCGGCTTCACGAGCTGGTGCAGGAGGCTCGCGACCCACTCGTCCTCTGCCGCCTGGATCCTCGCGAGGGCCGTCGCGAGAGGCCGCTCCGGCGCCCGGCGCGCGAAGGCAGGGGATCGCCGCTTGAAGCGCACGAGATTCGACAGGCCGGCGCGGAGAAGATTCTCCGCGAGGTCTTCCGGAGGTGCGCCCCCGTCCGTTCCCGCGATCGCGAGAGCGCGACGCTCGATCTCCTCGAACGCCAGGTAAGCCGGCGCGCTTCGGGCGAGGGCCAGGAGGACCGCCTTCCCGAAAGGCTGAGACGTCCGGATGCGATCGTTTTCGGGCGTCACGAATTCCTCGATGGCATCGGAGGCACGTCCGGCTCGAGGCTCACCGGCATCGCGTGGGCCGCCACGAAGAGGGAGCGCACGGCATCCGACCGGGGAGCCCGAAGGCCCGGCGCCTCGCGTCGTGCGAGGAGGCTCCGTCGAAACGTGCGATTGCAGAGGAAGTCCAGGTACTGCTCGCGCACGATGCGGTCGTCCATGGCGGCGAGAGCTGACTCGACTTCCGGCGCGAGATTGGCGTCCCATGCGGTGAAACCCGACGGCCCGACGTATCGCAGGCCGTGCCGCCCGGCGGACCCGGCGAATTCCTGGAAGAAGACCGGCCGGTTGTGATCCTCGAGGTATTCGTGAAAAACGTAGTGGTCCGGGGATGTGGAGAGTGCGGAATCGAGCTCGGCGAACAGGCGGCGATAGGTTCCCTTCTCCTCCTTGGCGAAGAGAGCCATCATCCGGACGAAGTTGCGCGCCTCCGCGATCCGCTCGACCGGGTCCTCGACGCCCCGCACGTGGAAAAAGATCATGTCGCGCAGCACGACCTTGGAGGACCATCCCGGATAGGTGTTGTAGCTGACGTAAGCCAGTCCCGCCGGAGCGAGATGGCGGCGGCAGAGCTGGAGCACGAGGTCGGCGACCTCGGCCGGCAGCCACGAATAGACGCCGTGGCAGATCACGTAGTCGAACTCCTCGAGGCCGTCCGGAAGCGCCGAGAAATCCGCCGCGATCAGCCGGACGTTGTCGAGGCCGGCTTTTGCGCGCCGCGCCTCGCCATCCGCGATCTGGGACGCCGCGCCGTCCACGCCGACGAAGGACGCTCCGGGAAGGGACGCGGCCATGGCCATGATGTTGTCGCCCCGCGCGCAGCCGAGCTCGAGCACGCGGCAACTCTCGGGATCTCGCGCGTCGTGGCCGAACAGCGCCGCCATCGCCGCCATCCCGTCCGGATGCGAATCGGTAATGGCGCGGCTCCGATACGGCACGGCGTCGTACGTCCGGGAATTGGATGTGGTCATCGTCTCCTGATCCTCTCGCGGGATGTTGCGATCCGGAGAGAGAATATTCTTCCAGGACGGTGCGGGCGTCGGGCGCGAGATTGTTAACGACCTGGCCGGGTCGAGATCTATAGAAGCGAGAAAGAGGCCGCTTGATCGCCGTTTGATCACAAGCAAGCCGGCCATGTACTCCCCCGAGCTACGGCCGATCCCGTGCACGCCGCTGAGGCGGTCCCGGACGTCATGGGCCTGCCAGGAATGGAGGGTTAAACGAAACGGACTTTGTCCGAGTCGACTGTTCCGCCGAAGCGGAGTGGATCGGGGCGACGGGTTCGAAGCTGAGCGCGGCCATTTTGAGAAAATCGGCCTGCAGGCGTTGTCCTTCAAAAAACCGTACGATGGCAGCGCGACTGACCTTGTCTTCGAATCCGAGCGATTCGTGGGCGGCACCAATGACGGAGAGATGCTCGCCGTTGGGAAGACCGCGGAGGATCTCGGAAGCATTCGATTCGGGAGCCTCCCCGTCGAGCGTTCCGCTGATGATCAACGTCGGGACACTCGTGTGGACGTCGGATCGAAAGTCTTCGGGAAGCGGATCAACGCCCCACGCGCGGCAGACTCGCTTCTCCGCGAAGTCGACTGCATCTCCGAGCAGGACAACATGTCGGCTCGCCTCAATCAGTTGAATCCGCTTCGGGGACGCTCCCGATGCACAACGCATCGCGAACCCTAGCGCCGGAAGGGATGGTGACGAGCGCCACCGGGCGGTAACGAACGCCAATTCGGAGAAATCTCCCGAAGCCATCCTCCCGATCGCGGCCGGCAAGTGAGCGATGGATCTCCGTGAAAAGAGGAGGTTTCGCGTGAACAACTCGAAGTCAAAGGACCCCACGACGACCGGAATCGAGCTGCCATCCCGCGTCGAAACCGCTACTGCCTCCGGATGACTCTTGAGGCGATCTCGAATTTCCTGGATCGCTGCCAGGAGATCCGGGGTCCTTCCGTCGCGCCCGGCCCCTCGAGAGACCTCCAGGAGCACGTCGTCCAGGTCTTTCGGTGACGGTCGCAGGTGGTCGGGGCCGACGACTCCGATGAGGACGGCCCGATCGAAGCTCTGCTCGTGAACCCGGATCGCGGCAAGCGCAAGGTGAGTTCCGTAGCTCCCGGCGAGCAAACGGAACCTGTTCGCTCGAACGGCGAGGCGGAGATCCTCGATGTCCTCGGCACTCTCCCGGGTGTTGTAGGCAGAGAGGTCGGCCCCGTTCGTACGCCACAGTTCCGCACACGCTCGGGCGTTGACCTCGAGGCCGTCCAGCGCGCGAGTACGGTCCAGCGCGACATTGAGCGGAAAATGAAAGGCACCGGGACAGTCCAGCCGCGGAGTGGATCGCCCAGATCCGCGCTGATCGAGCAGGAAGACGTCTCCCAGGTTTCGGAGCTCGAGAAAGAGACGCAGGATCGGAGTTTCCAGGTCGGCAATGCCCGACTCGCCTGGCCCTCCCGCAAGCCACAAAATGGGCGGCCCCGGGTTCTCCGCCACCGTCGGAATGCGAACGAACGCGAGCTCGATCTCTTTCGTCGAAGGCGACGTTCGATTCTCCCGGACCCGGAACCGGCCGAGCTCGGCTCGCACGACCGGCGTACCCCAGCGCGAAACGATCGCAAACGGCTCGTAACGGACGACACCCCGTTGGCCGGGATCGGAGGAGTCGGCGACCACGCTGGCCCTCGAGCCGGTAGCGAGAGGTGGCTGCGGGAGCCCTTGCTGGGCGCGGGTGAGCGTTGCGCTGAATACCAGAACAGCCGACGCCAGGAAACCCGGCCTCAGGACGCGAAGCTGAAAATCGCGGCTCATGAGCGACTCCTTTCGGAGCGCCGAGGTCACCCTCGTGACCTCGATGCGCGATAATCAAGATCTGCCTGTCGGATTGCGCAGTCGTCGGAAAGATCCGGGGAAATTCCGGTTTTTCTCCAAGAGGCGGGATGCGATTTCTATTTGGAGAATGTGATCTCGATACGGGAACCCGCGAGTTGCTTCGGGGTAAAAAACCTGTCCATCTCTCACCGAAGGCGCTTCAGCTGCTGCACCTCCTCATCCGGGAACGTCCGCGAGCCCTTTCCAAAAAAGAAATCCACATGGAGCTCTGGCCTGGCACGTTCGTGACGGACGGCACGCTGACCAGCGTCGTAGCGGAGATGAGAACGGCGATCGGCGACGGCGCTCGAAAGTCCGCGCTCGTGCGGACGGTGCACCGCTTTGGATACGCCTTCGCGGGAGAAGTGGAAGTCGAAGCGAAGGGCCAGCGCAAACCGTCGCCGCCGCGGTTTGCATACCGTCTTTTCAATGGCCCCCGCGAGATCGCCATCGACGAGGGAGTGACGATCTTAGGCCGCGATCCGACCGCGACCGTGTTCGTGGATCACGTGAGCGTGTCCAGACTCCATGCTCGAATCGAGACGTCGATGGGAGAGGCGACCCTCGAAGATCTGGGCAGCAAGAATGGGACCCGGGTCGGGAAGGAGCGGATCGCGTCGGTCGTTCCTCTCTCGGACGGCGACCCCTTCCATCTGGGCTCGGTCCGGTTCGAGTTTCGCGTGTTTCCTGTCTCCGGCTCCACGAGGACCGCCTCTCGCGGCTGAGCGCGATGACGACCGGCCTGCGTCTCCCGGGTCAGCCCGGCTGGAGGGGACCCTCGATCTAGAAGCTCAGGAGACCCGTCAGCAGAAAGCGGCGGGGAGGCGCATAGCTCGTGGCGTGCGCAAAGTCCGGATTGGGGATCGTGTTTTCAGGATCCCCATAGAGAACCGGGTCGACCGAGAGCGGCGGCTGCGTGTTGAAAACGTTCAGCAGGCGGCCCTCGAGACGGAACGTTACGACTCCGCCGATCGGAATTGTCTGCGCCAGGAGGAGATCGAGATTGGTCCAGGACGAGAGGCGCCGGCTGCCTGCCCTCTCCGCGTACTGCCCTGGCACTTGATACGAAGGGTCGAATACCTGGGCCTGCCACGGGAGGCCGCTCTGGAATCTCAGATACCCCCCGAGAGTGGTGTTGGTGGTCAGCGAATACGAAGCGAAAAGCTTCGCGACGTGCGTGCGATCTCCGGTGAGGATTCCGTTTCGTAGCGGGTCCGTCGTGAGAAGCCCTGGCCCGTCCTGGATATAGGAGGAGGCGTAAAAGAGCGAGGTCGAGTAGTCCAGGTCCCAGTTGCCTTCGAGACGCGACAGCGTGTACGAGAGGTCCGCCGTCCAGCGATTGTCGGCGCTCGTCCGTCGGACCTCGACGGTCAGGGCGCGGTACTTGCGGTATCCGGGGATGTTGCCGTAACGAAAGTCACTCGGGTTCGGGCTCGCGGGATCGTTCCCGTTCGCGGCGAAGTCTTCGATGATGTCCGTCGTTCTGCGGTACATGCCCCAGGCCTCGATCGAGAAGCCCCGGCCGAGCGGGCGCGCGTAACCGACGAGATACTCGTCCGTGTAGGTCGGGTCGAGGCCCGGCAGAATCCTCTTGTCCTGCTGGTTGGAACTGACCGGGACGCCGATCACTTGCCCGGTAACCCGGTCCAGATAGGCGACCTCGTGCAGCAGCGAAAAGGGCGCCGCCGCACGCGCGATCGACTGGTTGTCGAGATTGTCGTAACGCGCGAAATTCGCGTACAACTTGTCATGCGCGCCCGAGTCGACCTCATAGGCAATGCCGATCCGAGGCTGCCACTGCTTCGAGAACGGGAACGTGAGCGTGTCGCGATAGGTGCAGGCGGGGGCCGTCACGCCGGCGCCGCACGCCGGGATCGGAACGTCGTTGGGAATCGTGTAACCGCCACTTTCAAAGATGAAGTAGCCCCCCCGTGGGATGTAGTGATCGCGATTGACGAGGACGCCGGCATTGATCGTCAGGCTCTTCCACGTCATCTGGTCCTGCGCGAAGAGACCGATCGTTTCCGCCTTGGATATCTGGGGAGGCTGAGCCGGTTTGAAGTTGGCCTTGTAGCAGACGGAATCGTTGGCGATTCCGCAGTGTGAGCGCGACTTCGTCAGAGCGACGGCGCCCCACCCATTGCTGATTCGCAGGAGGTCCTCGCGATTGTCGCTGAACGTCGCTCCCGCCCGAATGTCGTGCGATGCCCCGAAGAAGCCCCCGAGGTAGCTGGTCGTGAACCTGTATTCGCTGCGGCGAAAATCGTCCCGGTTGGTGGCGAGTGAAGCGCCGCCGATCGACGTTCCATTCCCGACAGCGAAGTAACCGTCGAGCTCGGGGTGATTGGGATCGAAAGGTGGCTGCACGCCGAGCGCGAGGACCGGCGTTGCGCCGCCATGATTCTCATTGTGGTTGTACTTCGCTTCGAGGTTGAGCCGGGAGCTGGCAGTCCAGAACCACGACCCCACGATGATGCGGTCGAGCTCCTTCGTGTCCACCGCGGTGGACGCCGCGTCGGTCGGCATGATGCCGGCGTTGCTCTGCGAGGCCGTGCGGTAGCGGTAAGACGCCTCGAGGAGCTGACTCGACGTGGGAGTCGCGGTCAGCTTTCCAAAATATTCGTGGATGTCGAGATCGGATTCCGGAAGCGGATTGGGCGCGCCTCCGAGGTTGAAGTTGTTGAAGACGTTCGTCGCCTTCTGCTGGAAGAAGTTCGTCGAGCCATAGAAGAAGACCCGGTCCGGGAGGATCGGCCCGCCGATGCCCACGCCCGGGCGCCAGCGGTCGAGCTGCGCCGTGTTGTTGGGGTCCTTGCTGTTCGCCGACAGCGAGGAGGGGGAATACTCGACGCGAGCATCCCCGTGAAGAGTGTTGGTTCCTGATTTGGTGACTCCGTTGACGATGAAGCCACCGGTTCGGCCGTATTCGGGAGTCAGCCCGGCGCGGGTGATGCTGACCTCCTGGATGTCGAGCTCGGCGAAGTCCTGGAACTGGTCGGCGTAAAACGGGTTCGTGACGTTGACTCCGTCGTAGAAGAACTGATTGTCCTGGCGGCCGCCGCCGGCATTGAAGCCGTTGAGAGTATTCGTGATCGCGACGCCGCTGTCGGCGACCCCGGGCGCGAGCTCAATGGTTCCGGAAAAGGTCCGTTCGAGCGGCAGGCGTTCGATGGTCACGCGGTCCGTAACGCTCGAAACGGTCGTGGATTTTGTGCCACGGCGGGCGTTGCGGCCGTTACGGTGATTTCGGCCGTCGCCATGGCGCGCAGAATCGGGCGAACTTCCGTCTGCTTCTGAGTGGAGACTACGACGTCCTGCTCATAGTCCCGCAATCCGGAGAGCTCTGCTTTCAGGTGGTACGTGCCCGGCAGAAGCGCTTCGAAACGAAACCCGCCATCGGCCCGGGTCGAGGCGGTCCGGCCGCTCGGCATGTTGGGGCTCGTGACGGAGACGCTCACACCGGGAAGGGCCACCCCGGACGTATCTTTGACCGAGCCCGAGATGGAGCCGGTCGTCTGAGCCAGGGCGGTAGGGACTGCGATCGCGAAACAGGCAACCGCAATTCTCAATGCTCGTAACTGCAGGATCTCTTTTCCTTCCCGTGCTCAAGCGATGGACCTATGTGTCCGGAATCCTAACCCCTGTCCTGGCTGCAATCTTCTACCACGGCCCCCGCGGGTCATCCCCCGTTCCGTGATCGAGCCGAGGAAATCGGCCGGGTTGTCCGTCAACGGAGTCCATTGACGATAAAGAGATCGGAGAAATATCGCGAGTAGCTGTAAACCCATGATTTTCCGTCCGCCGAGACCACCGCGCTGATGAAACCGCCGCCGCCGCGCCTGCCCGTCGGGCTGATCTCCTTCACGAGCTCCCGCCGTCCGTTGGAGAGATCGACGCGGAAGATCCTGGCCTCGTGTGCCCCATCCGTCTGCTGAAACAGGAACAGCGAGCGAGAGTCGGCGCTCCACCGAAGAAAATCATCTCCGGCGACGACGCCGGGTATGGAGCGCGCCGTCCGATCCGATCCCTCCAGAAGAAAGAACGCAGGTACGTCGGTACCGCGACGAGCCGCCGCGAACTGCTTGCCGTCCGGAGAGACGCCGCGTCCGCGCCACCCTTCAGGGAGAACGACTCGGGGTTTTCCTCCCTCGATGTCCTGCACGTAACATCGAACCGGTTGGCCCGGCTCGATCCCATTGAACCAGATGTGCCGGCTGTCGGGATACCACCCGAACGCTCTATACGTAGCGATGGGGCCCCGTTCGATTCGAAGAGCCTGGCCTGGTCCAGTCGGAAGAAGCTCCAGCTGCTCGTCCGCCTTGAACATCGACAGGGCCCACTTCCCGTCCGGGGAGAGCGCGCCTCCCTTGCCTTCGCCGAGACGGACCGCCGGGGATCCGTCGATGTCGCGCTTGTAAACCGCGCCGTTCGATCCGCCCGCTGATCCGATCTCGGCGAAGAGGATCGTGCGCCCATCCGCAGAGAGGTCGAGAGCCGCCGAGTTGTCGAGCCAGGACAGATCCCGCTCCTGAGACTCCCCGGGCGCAAGACCCCACAGCTCCCCGGACTCTGTCTCGCGCTTGAGAAGAACCCGGCCGTCTGTGGACACGTCCTGAAGGCTGAAGATGCCGGGCATGGAGAGCAGCTGCCGCTGGCGTCCCTTGCGCGTCACCGCCCTGATCCCTCGTTCCCCCTCGACAGTCGCCCATAGCTCCTGTCCAGAGGGGGACCACGCGAAATCGCAGCACCCATTGAGAGGAAGGAGTTTGACGCGTCCGTGGCCCGCCGAATCGACGACTGTCAGAACGGTGTTGTCGTCATAGGCCACGAAGGCTCCGTCCCGCGAGACACGCGGCGAGGTCATGAGGCCCTCGGACTCGGCAAGAAGTTTTCCGATCGGAAACTCGAGCCGATTCTTTCCCGAGACTCTGCGAACCACCGCGAGGCTCCGTCCATCGGGAGCCCAGTCGGCCCCTCGCACGTCCGTCACGAGCTCGCGGGGAGTTCCGCCCGTGAGCGGCGCCGTTGCGAGTGTCCCGACGAAGACAGCTGGAGGCGAAAAAATCAGGGCCATCTCGCCGGCCTGGGAAATCGAGAGAATATTCGCGGATGGCAGGCCAAGCGAACGAGGTTCCGGATTGCCGGCGCGGACGGAGAAAAGCTCGAGGTGAAAGCCCTCCGTGCTGGTCCCGTAGACGACGGTGCCGTCGGGCGCGAAGCGGGCCAGGGCGATGAATCCGTGGCGAAAAGTGAGTTGCTCGTAGGTCGGCATCGAGACGCGGACCGACTGTCTGCCGGCCCACGCCGCGGCGGCGGCCACGACGACGAATGCAATGGCGAGGCCGATCGCCACGCGCCGCCGGCGACCGCCGACGAACGGCCTCCGAATACCGGGACCGGAGGGCGTGGTCTCGGAAAGGTGATCGCGAACTGTGTGCAGCTCTCGGGCGAGATCGCGCGTCGTTCCGTAACGCTCATCGGGGACCTTGGCGAGGCACCGTTCCACGATCCATCGCAGGGGCGCGGGAGCCTCCGGATTGATCTCGGCGACCGGTTTCGGCTCCTGGTGAAGGATCGCAGAGAGGGTGTCGACCGCGGTTCCCTTCTGAAAGGCTCTCCGGCCCGTCGCCATTTCGTAGAGGATCGAACCCAGCGCAAACTGGTCGGATCGGAAATCCAGAGGATGCCCCACCGCCTGCTCGGGGGACATGTAGCCCACTGTGCCGAGGATCACGCCCGGACTCGTTCCCGTCTCCGTCGCCAGGTGGGACGCCTCGTCGCTGCCGGAACTCGAAGACGTGGTTCTCGCGAGCCCGAAGTCGAGGATCTTGACGAGACCGTCTTTCGTCAGCATCACGTTCTCGGGCTTGAGGTCCCGGTGCACGATTCCGGCTTCGTGCGCGCGCGCCAGGCCATCCGCAATCTGCGCGGCGATCGCCAGGAGTCTCTTGATCGGCAGAGGACCCGTTGAGAGCACTTCTCGCAGAGTTCTGCCGACAACGAGCTCCATCACGAGAAAATCCGTCGAGCCCTCTCGGCCGGTCTCGTGCACCGTCACGATGTTTGGGTGGTTCAACGCAGAGGCCGCGCGAGCTTCCTTTTCGAAACGCTTAAGTCGGGAAGGATCGGACGCGAGCTCCGCAGGTAGGACCTTGATCGCCACGTCGCGGTCCAGCCGCCCGTCATGGGCCCGGTAGACCTCTCCCATCCCCCCGGCGCCGAGGGCGGAGACGATCTCGTACGGCCCTAGCCGCGTGCCCGCCTTCAACACCATCTCGGTCTCTCCCGTCCTGAGCTGGCGCCAAGCATAAGAGAGCAGCAGGAAGGGCGCAAAACCGCCCCGGTGTGTGAGGCCCGCAGGTCCTGTTCTTGAGCGCTCTTCAATCTCTCGAGGCGGAGAACGTGGTGAGCCGTGTAGGACTCGAACCTACAACCTAGAGATTAAGAGTCTCTTGCTCTACCAATTGAGCTAACGGCCCACGGAGCGCGGAGGATATGCGATTGGGTTTCGCCGGGCAAGCGAACAAAGAGGGGAAGCTCATTTTTCGCGGAACGGGGATCCGGCTTGCCGGCTATCCGCTATCTCGCCTCCCGGGGCGATCGTCCCCGTTCGGGGTGGGAGGCATCCGACGACTCGAGCGCGAGAAGAAGACGAAACCCGCCGAATCGGATCGGCGTGCATCCCCGCCGCACTGACGCTGACGGCTGACGGCTGACGCCTGATGGATGACGCTGCGAGCGGCGTCGCCGCGCGCTACCCTCCGCCGACGAACTCCACGACCTCCAGAACGTCTCCGGCCGCCAGCGCCGTCGAGACGTAGGCGGCCTTCGGCACGATCTCCCGGTTGCGCTCGACGGCGACTCGCGGCGTCGAGATCGCGAGCCGCTCCAGTACGGAGGCGACGGATGCGCCTTCCGGAAGCTCCAGCTCCTCCCCGTTGACACGGACCCGGACGGCGCTCAGGGCTTCCTCCGGACGGGGAACTTGAACTCGGTGCTTCCGATCGGCGAGCTCACGCGGATCACGGCGGCCGCGGCGCCCTCCCCGAGCGACGGCACGAGGAACGTCACGGGGCACGTCCCGTCCGCGCCCGTGGTGCCCTGAAAGACCACGGCCGGCTTCGCCACGGTCGAGAGGATCCGGATCTGCACGGACGCGCCGGAGATGGGCTGCTTGGACAGCGACGACGCGGCCTTCATCCGCAGCGCCGCATCCTTGCCGAAAATGAACTCCGGCACGGGCGAAAACGAGCAGTCGATCTGGTCGTGGGTCAGCTCCGACGCGAGGTAGTCGAGAATGACCTGGTCGAGCGTCCGGTCGCCGGAGGAGGTCGACTCGGCGTCCTCTGTCTGTTCTTCGCGCTCGTCGCGCTCCTCGCCCGTCGAGTCGGGCGCCTTCACGCCGCCGTTCGGTCCGTCGAAGCGGCCACGCTGGATCGCCGCGATCATGGTCCGGTGCTGCTGCTCCATGAGCTCCTGCACCGACTTGTCGTCGCGCCCGTTCTTGATCAGCTCGGCGTATGACGTCTTGCGCGTCGCGAGGATCTGGCCGCCCACGTACACGAGGGATTCGATGGTCGGCGAGGCATCGCCCTTGTCTTCCGTCTGGATGTGGAAGACGCGGTTGTTGTGCTTGACGTCGGTGTTATAGCCGGTGATCACGGGGAAGGAATTGTAGCGTGCCCGATCCGGCGCCCCGGAAGGGACCCTCGCGTCCGCCGTGTGCCGCTATCCGATCAGCTCGAACCCGGCCGTGAAGTGGCGCAGCACCGGCGCCTGCCTCACGATCCGCACGCCCCGCAGCGCTTTGGGCTCGCGGTGCAGCCGCAACAGAACTTCCGCGACGAACTCGAGGTGTGTGTTCGTGTAGACGCGCCGCGGCACGGCGAGGCGGACGAGATCCATGTCCGGAAGGATCTCGGGACCGGTCCCCGAGGGGTCGGGCTTGCCGAACATCACCCCGCCGATCTCGACGGCGCGGATGCCTCCCTCGAGGTAGAGGGCGATGGTCAGGGACTGAGCCGGATACTCCGACGGCGCGATGTGCGGCGCGAAGGCGCGGGCATCGACGTATACGGCGTGTCCGCCGATCGGCTGGATGACCGGCACGCCGGACGCCGCGAGGTAGTCGCCGAATGCGGTCACCTGGCCGACCCGGAACGCCAGATACTCTTCGTCGAGGACTTCGCGCAGGCCGATCGCGACCGCCTCCAGGTCCCGGCCGGCGAGGCCGCCGTACGTCGGGAACCCTTCGATGAGGATGAGCTTGTTCTTCAGGCGCTCGACCCACGTCTCGTCCCGCAGCGCGAGGAAACCTCCGATGTTCGCCAGGCCATCTTTTTTCGCGCTCATCGTGCAGCCGTCGGCGAGGGCGAAGATGTCGCGGACGATGTCCACGACCGGCCGGCCCGCGTGGCCCGGCTCCCGCTCGCGCACGAACCAGGCGTTTTCCGCGAACCGGCACGCGTCGATGAAGAGCGGGACGCCGTGGCGGCGGCAGACTTCCCGCGTGCCGCGGACGTTTTCGAGCGAGACCGGCTGCCCGCCGCCCGAGTTGTTCGTGAGCGTCAGCATCACGAGCGGCACGCGTCCGGCATTCTCGACCAGACAGCGGTCGAGCCGCTCGAGGTCCATGTTGCCCTTGAACGGATGGAGCGCGCGCGGATCGCGCCCCTCGGGAATGACGAGATCCACGGCCACGCCGCCGTTGACCTCGATGTTGGCGCGCGTCGTGTCGAAGTGCGTGTTGTTCGGCACGACGTCCCCCGGGTTCAGGATCGTCGAGAAGAGAAGGTTCTCGGCGACGCGGCCCTGGTGCGTGGGAATGACGTGCGGAAGCCCGAAGATTTCCCGCACCGTGCTCTCGAAATGGAAGAAATTGCGCCCGCCGGCATAAGACTCGTCGCCCCGCATGAGCCCGGCCCACTGCACGTCGGACATCGCCGACGTTCCGGAATCCGTCAGGAGATCGATGTAGATGTCCTCGGACGCGAGGCCGAACACGTTGTAGCCGGCTTTGCGGAGGCGCTCGGCGCGATCCTCCGGGGAGATGCGGCGGATGGACTCGACGACCTTGACCCGCCAGGGCTCGGGAGAGTGCGAGGGCATCGAGACAGTCTAATGAAGGCGAAGGCGAAGTCGAAGCTGAAGCCGAACGGGATACCGAAGGCCGGCGCTCCGGAGGACGGTCGTCACGGCTTCGCGGGCGCGGCCTTGCGTCCCGCTTTCGGCTTTGCCGTCGGCGTCTTTTCGGGCGCGTCGGGCTTCTGGCGCCGGAAAACCAGGCGCGACTGCCGCGCCGCGCCGCCGTCCTGGATGGTCATGCTCTCGCGGACCCAGGTCGAACGATCGTGCGAGAGCCGCCATACGCTGCGCTGCACGGCGTGGTGGGCCGTGTCTTCCGAATCCGAGGTCACCTCGATCCAGAGCGACATGGCGTCCGTGCCCCACTTCGCGACGACGGTGCCCTTGCCGCCATTGCCTCCGAGAGCCTTCTCGTAGCTGCGCCCGTCGACGACGAGCTCTTCCGCGAGCACGCGGCGGCCCATCGACTCCCCGCCGGGCTGGATCCAGATTCGATCTTCCTTCTGCGTGACTTCCAGGACCGCGCCCTCCATGTTGTGGGCGCCGCCCGCGCTGGCCGCGGAGTCGATCTGCCAGAGGCCCGAGAAGTCCGTGTGGCTGCCCGGCGAGCCGGCGCGCTCGCGCGGCGCCGGAGTGCGCGTGGTCTCGGCGGCGCGCAGTTCGGCTGCACGGATTCCGGCGGCCGGGACCGCGGCCACGACCGCGAGGAAAACCGTTTGCGCGAGGAATGCGGTCGGCCGGCTCACGCGCGCGCTCTCTTCTTCGCCTGCGTCAGTGTCCGGCGGAGATACTGGCCGGTGTGGGAGGTCTTGACGGCCGCGACGGCCTCGGGAGTGCCCTCCGCGACGATCCGTCCGCCGCCGGCTCCCCCCTCGGGACCGAGGTCCACGACCCAGTCGGCCGTCCGGATGACGTCGAGATTGTGCTCGATGACGACCACGGTGTTCCCCTTCTCGGTCAGGGACCGGAGCACTCCGAGGAGCTTGCGGATATCGTCGAAATGGAGGCCCGTGGTCGGCTCGTCGAGCAGGTAGAGAGTCCGGCCGGTCGAGCGGCGCGCGAGCTCTTTCGCCAGCTTGACGCGCTGCGCCTCGCCGCCCGAAAGAGTCGTCGATGACTGGCCGAGCTGGATGTAGCCGAGCCCGACCTGCACCAGCGTCCGGCAGATGTTGGCGATCGACGGGATGTTCTCGAAGACGTCCAGCGCCTGCTCGGCCGTGAGAGCCAGGATGTCCGCGATCGACTTACCTTTGTACAGCACCTGCAGCGTCTCGCGGTTGTACCGCTTGCCGACGCAGACGTCGCACGTGACGTAGATGTCGGGCAGGAAGTGCATCTCGATCTTGATCTGTCCGTCCCCGGCGCAGGCCTCGCACCGGCCGCCCTTGACGTTGAAAGAGAAGCGGCCGGGCGCATAGCCTCGCGCCCGCGCCTCCGGCGTGCGCGACAGGAGCTCGCGGATCGGGTTGAAGACGTTCGTGTACGTCGCCGGATTCGAGCGGGGCGTGCGGCCGATCGGCGACTGGTCGATGTTGATGACCTTGTCGATCTCCCAGAGTCCCTCGATCTTGTCGTGGCGCCCCGGCCGGTCCGCGGCGCCGTGGTGGGCCCGCGCGAGCGCCTTGTAGAGGATGTCGTTGACGAGGGTCGATTTCCCGGAGCCGGATACGCCCGTCACTGCCGTCATGACGCCGAGCGGGAACCGCACGTCCACGTTCTGCAGGTTGTGCTCTCTCGCGCCCTTCACGACGATCGCCTTGCCGGAGCCCGGCCGGCGGATGCCCGGGACGGGGATCTCGAGCTCACCCGTCAGGAACTTCGCCGTGAGCGATTCCGGAAAATCTCCGATCTCGTCGGGAGCGCCCTGCGCCACGATTCGTCCACCGTGCACGCCCGCTCCGGGACCGAGGTCGATGACCCAGTCGGCGGCGCGGATCGTTTCCTCGTCATGCTCGACGACGACCACAGTATTGCCGAGATCGCGCATCGAGATCAGCGTGTCGATCAGCTTGCGGTTGTCCCGCTGGTGGAGGCCGATCGACGGCTCGTCGAGGACGTAGAGGACGCCCATGAGCTTCGAGCCGATTTGCGTCGCCAGCCGGATGCGCTGGGACTCGCCGCCGGAGAGCGACGCCGCGCCGCGCGAGAGGTTCAGATATCCGATCCCGACGTTGTCGAGAAATCCGAGGCGATCGCGGATCTCCTTCAGGATCTTGCCCGCGATCTCGCGCTCCCGCGGCGCGAGCGCGAGCTCGTCGAAGAACGCGATCGAGTCCGAGATCGTGACCGAAGAGATTTCGTCGATCGCGCGGCCACCGACCTGGACGGCGAGCGCTTCCGGCTTCAGCCGCCGCCCCGAGCACGCCGGGCACGGCTCCGTGGACATGTACGCCTCGAGCTCCGCCCGGTGCTCGGGATTCTCCGTTTCGCGGTAGCGCCGCTCGAGCATCGGGATCAGGCCTTCGAACGAGGATTTCCAGTGGTACTCGCCCTTCTCGGCGACGTAGGAGAACTTGATCTCGTCCTCGCCGGAGCCGTAGAGGATGACGTCGCGCGCGGCCTTCGGAATCTTCGAGAACGGCTGGTCGAGCTTGAACTTGTAGTGCTTGGCGAGTGTCGCCATCTGCCGCGAGCGCCAGTTGGTGGAGCCCGGCTTCAAGATGGCGATGGCGCCGTCCTGGATCGACCTGTCCGGCGCGACGACGATCCGCTCCGTGTCGGCCTTCAGGATCGTCCCGAGGCCCGAGCAATCCACGCACGCGCCGTAGGGTGAGTTGAATGAAAACAGGCGCGGCGTGATCTCCGTGAGAGAAGTTCCGCAGTCGGGACACGCGTAGTTCGCGGAGAGCACTTCTTCGGGCCCGTCGGCGATGGACAGCGTCACGAGGCCGCCGGACACTCGCGTCGCCGTCTCGATCGAGTCCGCGAGGCGCTTGCGGTATTCCTCGTCCGTCGCCGACTTGGCGACGAGGCGGTCCACCACCAGCTCGATCGTGTGCTTCTTCTGCTTATCGAGCTCCGGCGGATCGTCGAGATCGACGTAGTCGCCGTCGATCCGGGCGCGCAGGAAGCCCTCCTTGAGCATCTCCGCCATCTGCTTCTTGTACTCGCCCTTCTTGCCCGCGACGTACGGGGCGAGGACGACGAATCGGCTGCCTTCCGGCAGGCGGAGCGCGCGGTCGACCATTTCCTGGACCGTCTGGGCCTGGATGGGGCGGCCGCACTTCGGGCAATGGGGCTGGCCGATGGAGGCGTAGAGGAGTCGCAGGTAGTCGTAGATCTCGGTGACGGTCCCGACGGTGGAGCGGGGATTCTTCGAGGTCGTCCGCTGCTCGATCGAGATCGCGGGCGACAGCCCCTCGATCGAGTCCACGTCGGGTTTCTCCATCTGTTCGAGAAACTGCCGCGCGTACGCGGAAAGGGACTCGACATATCGGCGCTGCCCCTCGGCGAAGATCGTGTCGAACGCGAGGGACGACTTGCCCGAACCGGAAACCCCCGTGATCACGACGAGCCGGTTTCGCGGAATGTCGCACGAAACGTTTCGGAGGTTGTGCTGCCGCGCGCCGCGGATTCGCAGAAATTCCATGGGGGAAGCGATTCTAACGGTTCGGATGCCGGCCAAATTCCGGCCCTGAGGCGCCTCGCACGCGTCAGAAAGTGTCAGCGCGAGGTTCCTCACGGCTCTCGAATCACATGGAGGTGCACGATTTCACGTATCGCTCATCTGGCTTGGTCTGTGCATCTAGTTCTGCGAACCTCGGCACAGGGAACTTCTTCCAAGAATCTCATCGACCGCCGGTTCCGCGTTTTGGGAAGCGTCCGATGCGACGAAAGAGAGAGGTGTGTACTGTCAAGCTACCGTTGTTGTAGTCCGGCGAGAGTTCGTCTCGCCGGTAAGCTCCGATTCATCAGCGTCTTCCCACTTCTCGCGGCATGCTCCCTCGCGGCCGAGGGGCAGAGCCACCCTCGCGTTCCGAATCACCAGTCGCCCCCGACGTGCGATCAGAACGACCTCACGATTCAGATCGACCGGTCGCCGCCAGATCCCCTGATTCCGAACGGATCGACCGTCACCTACACCGTGACGGCTCTCAACCTCTCCTCGGCCGGTGGCGTCGCCTGCGACGCGACGAACGTCGGGATCACTTTTACGTGCCCGGGGGCCAACGGGAACCCGACGGGCGCCACGACGACGCTCGCGGTCAATGACAGCGTGGCCTCCAACACCACCAAGTCGTACACCCCCGTCGCCTGCACGATCCTGGTCAATCCGGGCGTGACGTTCGCGCGCGCCTCGAGTACCTTCTCGGCGGTCATCCACTCGGCCAATCAGGACGACACGGCCACCGGGACGAAGACGATCACGGTCAACATCCCTCCGCCCACTCCGACCAGCACGCCGACGGCCACCGCCACGCCCACAATCACGCCGACGCCGACATCGACCCCCACGTTTACCGCGACATTCTCGCCGACGGCAACGGCGATTCCGCCCACATCGACACAGACGCCCACTCTGACGCCGACCCGAACCGCTACGGCGATTCCGCCCACATCGACGCAGACCCCCACTCTGACGCCGACCCGAACCGCTACGGCGATTCCGCCCACATCGACACAGACGCCCACCCTGACGCCGACCCGAACCGCTACGGCGATTCCGCCCACATCGACGCAGACCCCCACTCTGACGCCGACGCGAACCGCTACGGCGACCTTCACCGCGAGTCCGACGGCCGTGCCCCCGACAGCAACGCCCACGGCGACGGCGACGGCCACTTCGACTCCGACCGCTACCAGCACGCCGAGCCGCACGGCGACGCCCTCGCCCACCGCCACGTTCACTCCCGTCCTGACGGCGACCGCGCCCGCGACCAGCACTCCGACACCTGCGCCCACGGCCGTCGTCCCGACACCGACTCCCGGCGGCGGAGGCAACCAACCCCCGGGTCCGTCCGTCCCGACCCTTTCGCCGGTGTCGCTCGCGCTCTTCGCGTTCGCCCTCGCCTCGCTCGGCCTTGTCTTCATCCGGCGTCGCTGAACTGCCCGCATCGAAGCCGTTATCCGCCGGATAGACCACCGGCGGATAACGGTAGGGTCGCCGGTGGTGCGTTATCCATGACCCTCTCTTCTTCGCAGTGGCAGTTTTTTCGTCCTCGGTAGTCGACCCGATCTCGCAGGTGCCGATCTTCGGGGGCTGACGTCGGGCTCGGCGCCGAAGACTCGACGTAACGCCGCTGCCCCTCGACGAAGATCGTTTCGAACGCGTGGGACGACTTGTCCGAACCGGAGACACCCGTGATCACGACGAGGCGGTTGCGGGATGCCGCACGAGAGGAGGTTGTGCTGGCGGGCGCCGCGGATACGCAGGAACTCCCTGGGAGAGCGATTCGAGCGGTTGTGGACGGGAAAGATTCCAGCTCGTAAACATGCGCAAACATGCGCAAACATGAAAGACTCGCGGAACGTTCTGTCGCCCGAGACCCGCACGCGCACTTCTCGCGGCGCTCCTCCTGGGGGCGCTCTCCCGTGAAGCCTCTGCCCAGGGCGTCACGGAATTCTCGATGAGCGCCTTCCCCGACGGGATCGCCACGGGACCCGATGGAAATCTCTGGCTCACCCGCGACGGAGAGAACGCACGACTCACCCCGGCCGGCGTCATCACGACGTTCGGGCTTCCGGACTCCGATCTTCCGAAGGGGATCACCGTCGGACCGGATGGAAGTCTCTGGTTCGCGGAGCAGCGCGGACACGAGATCGGCCGGATCACGACGGCGGGCGCCGTGACGTTCTTTCCGCTTTCCGGCACGGCGCTGCCCCAGGACATCACGACCGGCCCGGACGGGAACCTCTGGTTCACGGAGAGCAACGCGATCGGCCGCATGACTCCCACGGGAACCTTCACGGAGTTTGCTCTTCCAGCGGGTACGAATCCTCGCGGCGCGATCACGTCCGGGCCTGATGGCGCCCTCTGGTTCACGGCCGCCGACGGCATCGGACGATGCTCGACGGGCGGCGCGATCACCCTGTTTCCGACGCCGACGAGCCAGCAGACGACGGGCATCGTCGCGGGACCCGACGGGAATCTCTGGTTTGTCGGACCTTTCGGCTGGGGAGAGATCACGACCGCCGGCTCGATCACGACCTACTCCAATTTCCACGGAGACAGCATCGCCGCCGGGTCCGACGGGGCCATCTGGGCGATCAATTCCCTCGAGCTCGCGCGGATGACGGCCGGCGGATCGGTCGTCGCGACCTTCCCCCTTCCGCAGCACACGTTTCCGTTCCCTTCGGTCGACCCCTTGCCGCTCCTCCGCGTCGCGGTCGGCGGCAACCGGCGAATCTGGTACGCGAACTTTTTCTGGGCGGGCTTCGCCGACGCTTCCGCCGCCACCGCGGGACCGGTCCCCACCCTCTCGCCGCTTTTCGCCGTCGCGCTGTCGGCTCTTCTCGCGCTGGCGGGAGCGCGCCGGCTCTCGTCCGCCTGACCCCTCGCCGCCCCGCATCTCAGGCCGCCGGCGACGCCCGGCCGCCGAAACGGTAGAGTCCTCCCTCGCATGAAATTCACCCAGCCGGAGTGGCAGTTCGCGCTGCTCGCGTTTTCGTCCCTCTTTTCCGTAATCAACCCGATCTCGGCTGTGCCGATCTTCGTGGCGCTGACGTCGGGCTCTCCGGCCGAGCGGCGGCGAGCAGCCTTCCGCGCCTGCCTGGCGGCGCTCGCGGTTCTCGCGATCTTCGCCGCGGCGGGCGGCGCGATCTTCGCGTTCTTTCAGATCACGGTGCCGGCGTTTCAGATCGCGGGAGGAGTCCTCTTCACTATCATGTCGCTGCGCGAGATGGAGGAAGGCGACAAGGAGGTGACTCCGGAAGAGGCGGACAAGCTCGATCCCTCCATCGTGCCCCTCGGCATCCCGGTCATCGCCGGTCCGGGCGCGATCTCCGCGATGATGGTGCTGGTCGGGCAGGCGCGGGACGGAGGCCACCGGATCGCGCTCGCGTCGGCGCTCGGCGCGAGCATCCTGATCACGCTCGTCATCCTGCTCGCCGCGCCGACGATCGTTGGCCGGATCGGCCGGACGGGCCGGCAGGTCGTCGCCAAGGTCATGGGCCTGGTGACGGCGGTGATCGGCGTCCAGTTCATCCTCAACGGCGCGACGACGGTCATCCTCGGGATACTCCGCGAATCCCGCACGCCGTAGCGTTCTCCTCCCGACGGTGAGCTCTCCCCTCGATCCCGGCTTCACCTTCCGCGATTACGAGTCGCGCGATTTCGAAGACCTGGTCACGCTCGATGGCGAATGCTTCGAGCCGGATGTCGCCTATTCGAAGTCGGAGATGCGCCGCTTTCTTTCGTTTGCGACGCGCGTGGTCACCGTCGCCGAGAGCGGCGGCCGGATCGCCGGCTTCTGCATCGGGTACCTCGCACCCGGCCGCGCCGCCCACGTCATTACGCTCGACGTGCGCTCGGGGTCCAGGCGGACGGGCCTCGGCCGCGCCCTGCTCGAGCGCACGGTCGCGCGTCTCACGCGAGCCGGAGCACACGAAACGCTCCTCGAGGTCGATGTGAAGAATACCAACGCCATCGGCTTCTACGAAAGGCTCGGGTTCCGCCGGCGCCGGGAGATTCCGGACTACTACGGACCGGGAAAGCCGGGACTGGAGATGGCGAGAACGGAAGGAAAATAAGGCGAGGTCAGCCGGGAGACACTCGAGTTCGAATCTCGCGATCTCGCGATCTCATGATCTCGCGATCAATCGAACCGAGGAGGAATCGGGTGGCCGGGCGATCGAGTGATCGGGTGATCAATCCGGGGAATCGGGTGATCGGAGGACTGGGAAAAGCCATCGTGGGATGGAAGCCGCCGCGCTCTCGTTCGTTTCCCCTTTCCCGTTTTTTTCCCGTTTCCCGTTTCCCGCCTTGCTTCCCGCATCACCCTCACCGTTGCCGCATCGAACGGTCGGCTTCGCGCTTGAGCTCGCGGTCGCGGATGGCGTCGCGCTTGTCGTGCAATTTCTTGCCCTTGACGAGCGCGATCTCCGCCTTCGCGTGCGAGCCCTTGAAGTAGAGCGAGAGGGGAACGCACGTCACGCCGCGCGTCGCCACCGCCGAGGCCCAGCGCTCGAGCTCCCGGCGGTGCAGCAGAATCTTACGGTCGCGCTCCGGCGCGTGATTGTTCCAGGAGCCCGATCCGTAGGGCGAGATGTGGGCGCCTACCAGGTACGCCTCCCGGTCCCGGAAGCGGATGAAGGAGTCCTTGAGCTGCGCCCGCCCCTCGCGGAGAGACTTCACTTCCGTGCCGGTGAGCACGAGGCCCGCCTCCGTCCGATCTTCGATGAAGTACTCGTGGAAGGCCTTCCGATTGGACGCGATGGGGGTCGTCTTCTTCGGCTCTTTCGCCGCCGCCGGCGCCGACGGTCTCATGACTCGTTCGCGGGATAGTCGCGCGCGCCCGCCGGCTGCTGCCGCATCAGGTTGCAGAACCGCCGGGAAAGGTCGGGATCGAACTGCGTCCCCGCCTTCATGGTGATGATCTCGAGAGCCGCTTCGCGCGAGATGGGGCTGCGGTAGGAGTGAGGCGCCGTCATCGCGTCGTACGCCTCGGCGATGGCGAGAACGCGCGCTCCAAACGGGATCCTCTCTGCGGACAACCCATCGGGATACCCCGCGCCGTCGTACCGCTCGTGGTGATGCCTCACGAGGGGCGCGATCGGGTAGGGAAAATCGATCCGCTCGAGGATGTCGGCGCCGATCGTCGCGTGCCGGCGGACGAGCGCGACTTCCTGCAGATCGAGCGGGCGCCGTCCGGACAGGCGCTCGTACGGAACCTCGACCTCGCGGATCCCGACGTCGTGGACGAGCCCGGCGACGGTGAGCTGCTCGATCGCGTCGGCCGGAAGGCCGAGAGCGGTCGCGAACCGCCGGCACAGGGCTCCGACCGCGTAGGAGTGCGCCTTCAACTGGGGATAGGAGCGAAGTCCCGGCTCGAGCAGAGCCTTGACGAGACTCCGATAGGAATTCCGGTACCGGTCGCCCGCCGCGGCGAGGAGGACCGCGGCCCGCGCCCCCCGGTGCACTTCCTTCAACGCTTCCTCGAGGGCTCCCTCGGGAGGGCGCGAGAAGAGAATCGACAGCAGGATCGCGCGATTTCCCGTGGCGAGAATCGACGTCTGGATTCCGGCGAACCCCTGGATCTGGCCGGGTCCGCGCCCGAGCGGATACTCCATGCGGAATCGTTTCGCGTCGGGAATCCGGCCGGGGAGCGCCGTGGGCACGACGGACTCGAGGTTCTCGATCAGAGCGGCCCGCGCGGAGTCGGCGAACAGCCGCCGCGCGCCGATCCGGATCTCGGCGCCCTCGGGAGTCCAGGTGGAAAAGGCGACCGCCTCGACGTCCGACGACTGCAGGAGCGCGCTCCAGAAGCCGCGGAAGACGAGGTCCTCGCTGCCGCCGGACGGAGCGGGCGCGGCGACCGCTGCCGGGGCAGCCGCGGCGGCGGGCGGGGGAACCTCCGTCACGGGGGTGTCGCTGAAGAACGGAGGCGGAGAAGGGAAGTCTTCGTCCGAAACGGCCGCGGAAACCGGCTGTCGGAAGAGAGCCTCCGCGTCTTCCGGCGCCATCGGCTCCGGCGCGCCGACGGACGCTCCGTTCACGGATTCGAGGACGATTGCGATCCGGGTCGCCAGCCTCTCGGCCGAGCGAAGATCCTCGGACGCGAAGAATCCGCCGTTCAATTTGTCCTGGAACTCGGCGATCCCCGCCATCCGCGAACCGACGTAGATCGGCATGGCGAGGGTGCGGGCGTATTGCCCGCGCTCCATGACCGGCCCCATCCGGCCCGCCTCGGAGGGCGAGTTGGCGAAGACCGGCCGGCGATGACCCTGAACCCAATCGACGAGGGGATGATCGGGCTCGAGGAGATCATCGGGCCCGAACCGGGGTCCGAATCCGTAGGACGCGGCGAGCCGGTAGTCTCCCGTGGGGCTCATCGCATAGCACCGCGCGCGGGCAGTGCGGAGCCCTTCTCGCGCCCCCTGGAGGATCGCGCCCACCTCATCCTCGAGGCGCGTGCTGCTCGACATTCGTCTCGGAGTGTACCGGATCGATCGGGAGAGGATCGTGGCGCCCTGACCACAGATCTGTCGCGCGCGAGCCACAGAAGCGACACCGGGTTGGCGCGAGGCTCTCGTGCAGTCTCTCCTCCCACGCCGCGCCGGCCGCGCTTTTCCGATTTTTTATCCCGAACTACCGTTCTGGCACCGCTCGTGCGAAGAGCGGGTCGGACAAAGAGCCCTTGCGTTCACAGACCACACTTCGCACCACCGTCTCGATCGAAGGCGTCGGACTCCATTCGGGGCATCCGGTGCGCGCGCATTTCCGGCCCGCACCGGCGGACCACGGGCTCGTGTTCGTGCGGCGCGACCATCCCGACACGCCGATCCCCGCGCGGCTGTCCTCGGCGGCCACGTTCGACTACGCCACCACGCTCTCGGCTCAGGGAGTCTCGATCGGCACCGTCGAGCACGCCCTCTCCGCCGCGGTCGGAGAAGGCCTCGACAACTGCCGGATCGAAGTGGAAGGCCCGGAGATTCCGATCCTGGACGGGTCTGCCCTTCCCTTCGTCCGCCTCTTCCACGCCGCCGGCTTCGAGCGGCTCGACGGGCGCATCCGGCCTCTCTCGCTCGACCGCCCGATCTCCGTCCAGAAGGGGGATCGCAGCGTCCGGTACGAGCCGGACGGCGCGGGCCTCACGATCTCGTACGAAATCGATTTTCCGCACCCGGTCGTCGGCCGCCAGCAGCTGACGGTGGCGGTCCGGCCCGAGGAATATTCGGCTCGGATCGCCCCGGCCCGCACGTTCGGATTCGCGCGCGATGTGGAAGCCATGCGTGCCCGCGGACTGGCGCGCGGCGGAAGCCTCCACAACGCGGTTGTCCTCGACGACGAAGGCATCGCGTCCGGTCCTCTCCGGTTCCGCGACGAGTTCGTTCGCCACAAGATCCTGGACCTCATCGGCGACCTTGCCCTGCTCGGGCGGCCTCTGACGGGCAAGATCTACGCGCACAAGGCGGGGCACGCGCTGCACATCGAGTTCGCGCGGGCTCTCGAGCTCGCCCGTCTCGCTCCCGCCGCGGAGCACGAATCGGCCCGCGAGCGCACCGCCAACGCCTGACCCGCTATCCCCTGCGCGAGGTCAGTCCTCGCTCTCCCATTACAATTCCCCCATGCAACGGGGCTTTCGGCTCGCTCTCGCCGCCTGGATGGCTCTCGCCGGCGCCGCTCCGGGCGTCGCGGCTCCGGAAGCCGTCAAGCCGCGGATCGAGAGCCTTCACGCGGAAGCGCGGGGGCCGGACGTCTTCATGCGGTTCCGCCTCGACGGCGCCCTGAACCCGGAGCTCGCCTCGAAGATCGAGGCGGGCCTCGAGACCGCGATCCGATACGACATCCGGCTCTACCGGCACAACGCCCACTGGTTCTGGGACGACCGGATCGACGGCCGGCGCTATCGCGTCGCCGTGACGTACGACCCCGTGACCCGCGAGTACGTCATCGCCGAGACTCTCGACGGGAAACCGCTTTCGAGATCGTCGACCCGCGACTTTCCCGAAGTCGCCCGACGGCTCATCTCGCGGGACAACCTGCTGGTCTTCCGGGTCGGCGACGACCAGCCGCGCCGCAACCTCTACCTCGAGGTCCGTGCCGTCTTCGATTCCGGCTACCTGTTCACGATCATCCCCGTCGACGCGCGGACCCCCTGGCGGCCGTCCAACCGCTTCGACGTGCGCGGCGGCGTGCCATGAGTCTTCTGTCCGAGCTCCAGCGGCGGAGAAAGGACAACCGGTTCATCGTCGCGCTCGTCCTCGCGGTCTTCGTCGTCTGGGCGCTCGTGGCGGTTCTCCAGAGGCGCGCGGACGAACCGGAGACGGTGACCCGCGGGCTGCTGCTCTTCGTCCTCTCCTATATCAACATCACGCTGATCGCAGCGGTGTTGTTCGTGCTCGGCCGCACGATCCTGAAGACCTGGCTCGAACGGCGCCGGCAGGAGCTCGGATCCCAGTTCAAGACGAAGCTCCTGGTCACCTATGTCGGACTGACGGCGATCCCGATCGGACTTCTCTTCTTCACCGCGACGGGTCTCCTGCAGCGATCGATCGATCGCTGGTTCTCGACGCCCGTCCGCGAGGTCGTGGGCAGAGCGCGCGCCGTGCAGGACATGGCGGAACGCCGTCTCGGTGACGACGCGCTTTCCGACGCGCGGATGGCGGCCCGGGGGTTCGGCGACCGCCTGCCTGCATCCGGAGAGCCGGAGGCGTTCCGGGCGGACCACCGGCTCGATACGCTCGAGGCCTACCGGGGCGCGGAGCGGATCGGGGTGTGGGCGGATGCGCCGTCGGACGTGCGGCTGCTCCCGCTCGAGGCGTTGCAACGGGGAACGGCGCCCGGGGAGACCAAGATCGAGGTCCTTCCCGACGGCTCGCACCTGTATCGCGCGACACAGTCCGCCGGCGGTCTCGTGTGGGTCGCGGGACTCCGCATTCCGACGTCCGAGGCGCACGCCATGGAGGCAATAACGAGTGCGTGGTCCGACTACAAGAAGCTCGAGGCCCAGAAACCCGCCATCAAGGCCGCGAACATTTCCAGCTTTCTCCTCATCACACTCGCGATCCTTTTCGCGTCCGCGTGGATCGGCCTCACCCTGGCGCGCCGCATCACGCTGCCGATCGCGGCGCTCGCCGAGTCGACGCGCCGGCTCGAGTCCGGCGAGCTCTCCGCCCGCGTCGGCGTGAAGGCCTCGGACGAGCTCGGCGTGCTCGTCGACTCGTTCAACCGGATGGCGGGCGGCCTCGAGGACGCACGCGACGCGCTGCTGCGCTCGAACGAGGATCTGCAGACGTCCAACCGCCGCGTCGATCTCGAGCGCCGCCTTCTCGCCACGGTGCTCGAGTCGGTCACGACCGGCGTGCTCGCGTTCGACGGCGAGGGTCGGGTGATCGTCTGCAACCCGGCCGCGCGCTCTCTTCTCGAGCTGCACGGGGACGTTTCGATCGAGTCGCTCCGCGCGCGCCCGGAGCTCGGCGGGCTCGTCGCCCTTCTCGGAGCCGGCCGGCCCGGTGACCTGCCTTCCTCCGCGCGCGAGATGACGTTCCCGTCGGCGGCGGGCGAGAGGCGGCTCGAGATCGCCCTCCGGCCCCTCGCTTCGCCCGTGCCGGGCGAGCCCGGGGGATCCGTCGTCGCGATCGAAGACACGACGCACGTGGCCCGGGAACAGAAGCTCGCCGCGTGGAGCGAGGTCGCCCGCCGCGTCGCTCACGAGATCAAGAATCCCCTGACGCCGATCCGCCTTTCGGCGGAGAGAATCGCGAAGCGCTGGAAGGCCGGCGAGAAGGACGTCGGCGAGACGATCGAGCGCGGCACTCGCGTGATCGTCGAAGAGGTGAACTTTCTCAAATCGCTGGTCGACGAGTTCTCCCGGTTCGCCCGCCTGCCGAAAATGCGGCCGGAACCGACGGACCTCCCGTCCCTGGCGCTCTCGGCCGTCCGCCTCTTCGAAGGAGCGCGCGACGGCGTCGTCATCCGCGTCGAGAGCCGCCTCGAGCACGACGTCGTGACGGTCGACCCGGAGCAGATCCGGCGCGCGCTGATCAACCTCATCGACAACGCGATGGAGGCTTGCGGACCGGCCGGTGAGATCGTCGTCGGTCTGTCCGACGGAGCGTCCGGCGTGCAGCTCGAGGTGACGGACACGGGCCGCGGAGTGGCGCCGCGCGACCGCGAGAAGCTCTTTCTGCCCGACTTCACGACGAAGGGAAGAGGCACGGGTCTGGGGCTCGCGATCGTGTCGCGCATCGTCGCGGACCACAACGGCACGATCCGCGTGGAAGACAACCGGCCGCGCGGCGCGCGGTTCATCATCGAGCTTCCCGCGGCGTGAAGAAGCGGCGCGTCCTCGTCATCGACGACGAGCGGGGAGTTCGGGAGACGCTCTCCGAAATCCTGTCAGACGAGGGCTATTCCGTCACCTCGATCGAGAGCGGCGAAGAGGGATTGCGGAGGCTTTCGGATGAGAGTTGGGACCTCGTCTTCCTGGACGTCTGGCTGCGGGATCGCGACGGTTTATCCATCCTCGAGGCGGCGGGGGAACGCCTCGCGCGCCTGCCGGTCGTGATGATCTCGGGCCACGCGAACGTCGAGACGGCCGTGCGGGCGGTTCGCCTCGGCGCGTACGATTTCCTCGAGAAGCCCCTCTCGCTCGAGCGCGTCCTCCTGACCGCCCAGAAGGCGATCGAGCGGCGGGACCTGATCGCGCAGGTCGAGTCTTTCCGAGGTCGGTCCGAGTCCGAGACGGCGCTCATCGGGACGTCGCCTCCCCTGCGCCGTCTCCAGGACGAGATCGCGAAGGTGGCGCCGACGGACGCCCGCGTCCTGATCACGGGAGAGAACGGAACGGGCAAGGAGCTCGTGGCGCGCGCGATCCACCGCTTCTCCGCGCGCGCTGACGCCCCTCTCGTCGAGGTCAACTGCGCCGCGATCCCCGAGGAGCTCATCGAATCGGAGCTCTTCGGGCACGAGAAAGGATCGTTCACGGGTGCGTCCGAGGAGCGCCGTGGAAAATTCGAAGAAGCCGACGGTGCAACCCTGTTCCTGGACGAGGTCGGAGACATGTCACCGAAGACGCAGGCCAAAGTGCTGCGCGCGCTCCAGGAGGGGCGTTTCACGCGGGTGGGCGGCACGCGTGCCATTTCGTCGGACGCGCGCATCCTGTCGGCGACCAACAAAGATCTTTCCGCCGAGATCCGCCGGGGAGCGTTCCGCGAGGACCTCTACTTTCGACTGGCCGTCGTCCCGATCGAGGTGCCTTCGCTCCGGGACCGTCCGGAAGACGTCCCTCTTCTCGCCCGGCACTTTCTCGCGGAAGCGTGCGCGCGCTTCGGGCGCAAACCCCGGACGCTGTCGCCCGAGGCCATCGAGACTCTTCAGAGCCATCGCTGGCCGGGCAACGTCCGCGAGCTCAAGAACCTGATCGAGCGCGTGGTGATCCTGTCGAAAGGGGACGCGATCTCCCCGGAAGACTTCCATTTCCGCCGGACCACGGACGGAGTGCCGGCGGAGGTTCCGACCGACGCCCCTCTGAAGGAAGCGCGCGACGAATTCGAGCGCCGCCACATCCTGGCGGCTCTGAAGCGCCACCGCGGCAACGTCAGCCGGGCCGCGGAGTCGCTGCAGATCGAAAGATCGAATCTGTACAGGAAACTGAAGAGCTATGGGATCGAGGTGGAGCGCGAGTAGGAAATGCGGGGAGTTGGAGAGAATCTCGCGATCTCACGATCTCATGATCTCGCGATCAATCGGATCATCGAACTATCCGGGGATCTGGGGCACAAGGCGCCAGCTAAAATCCTCGATTCCCCAATTCTCGAAGTCCCGATTCCCCCGATTCCCCCGATTCCCCCGATGACTGGATAATTCGTTTGATCGCGAGATCATGAGATCGCGAGATCGAATCTCAGTCGCCATCCTCGAGCAACTGGGTCTCCAGGACTTGATCGCTGCTGAAGCTCTCCAACCTCAAATAGTGCTCCGCCGCGGCGAAGAGGGCGTCGGCCGGCGTCAGGCCCACGATCTCGGACGACGCGATCGCGACGCCGTGGCGCTCCGCCTCGGATCGGACGCACTCGAAGACGCGGTGAAGCGGCGTCTTCCGGAAGTTCGTCATGTTGATGGAGACCTGCACCAGACCGCGGTCCGGGAGGTCGACGCCCATGGCCTTGACGAATCGGAATCCGCCGCCGATGTGACGGATCGCTTTCGCGATGCGATCGGCGACGGCGAGATCGCGGGTCGCGAGATTGATGTTGTACGCGATCAGAGGCGGGCGGACTCCGAGCGCGACGGCGCCGGCCGTCGGATGGGGCTGGTCCGGACCGAAGTCCGGTCTCCAATCGGGCTTTCGCATCTTCTCGGAAAGGCCCTCGAATTCCCCCTTCCGCACCTCGGCCAGGTTGCGCCGGTGCTCGGCGGACGCCGAGTCTTCGTAGAGGTAAACCGGAACGGAAAACCGCCGGCCGATCTCCTCCCCGATCTCGCGGGCCAGGGCGACGCAATCGGCGATGGTGGCGCCCCGGATAGGGATCAGCGGCACGACGTCGACCGCTCCCATGCGCGGGTGCCCGCCCCGATGCCGGGTGAGGTCGATCCGCGGCAGAGCCGCCTCGAAAAGGGCGAGGACGCCGGCGGACACCGCGGGACCATCGCCGACGAAGGTCAGAACGCTTCGGTTGTGGGTGGGGTCGGACGACAGATTCAGCACCCGGACGCCCGGAACGGCCCGCACCGCTGCCGCGATCTCCTCGATGCGCGGAAGGGAGACCCCCTCCGAGAAATTGGGGACGCATTCGATCACCGTGCGCATCGGCCTGTTCTCCCTGCCGGCAGTCTATAATTCGGACAACGTGAGCCCCGACCAGAGACCCTCCGCACCCGACGCCGGGGAGCGGGTTCGATGACCGCCGAGACGAATCCGGGAGCCTATCCGGGCAACCCTTCCCTCCCGCGCGAGGTGAAGGAGAAGATCCTCTCGACGTTCCGGCACACGCTGAACCTCTTTCACGAGGGGAAGATCGACGACTGCCTGATCGGATGCGACTTCATCCTGAAGATGGACTCCCGCTTCGCGCCGGCCCGCCAGCTTCTCGACAAGGCGAAGAACCCGAGCGCGGACGTCGACATGGACAAGCTCGAAGCGATCGTGGCGACGACTCCGACCCGCCAGGAGCGCGTCGTCGCCGCCGATCCGGACCGGCTGCTGGTTCGCGCCGTCGAGAGCTTCAACGCCCGGGACTTCGACGCCGCCGTCTCAGCAGCCCAGCAGGTCCTCGCGGTGCTGCCCGGAAATCAGGACGCTCTCGAGATCCTCGACAAGTCGCAGCGCAAGAAGTCGGCCCAGCCGGTGTTCGACGCGTGCCGGCAGCGCGCGCTCGCCGCTCTCGCCGCGGACCGCAAGGAAGACGCCCGCCGCGAGCTCCACCAGATGAAGGAGCTCGACCCCGACCATCCGGCGGTCGCCCTGCTCGAGCGGCGCATCGGGCCTGCCCCTGCTCCAGCCGCTTCCGGATTCCCATCCGCTCCTCCGAAGCCTCCCCCGCCGCCGGACTTCGGGGGCCTGAGCCTCGATTTCCCGGAGACCACCGAATCCGGGGGATTCGGCGCGTCGTCGGAGCCCGAGATCCGGTTCGACGACAGCGCCACGGTGGCCCTGCGCGTGCCTCCCCTGGCTCCTCCCCATCCGGCCGAGGACGCGGGAGGACTCGACTCGCTCTCGCTCGATTCGCTTTCTCTCGACCTGCCCCCGCCCATGCCTCCCGTGAATCCCCCCTCGAGCCCGCGCTCCGGGCTGGGCGGGCCGCTCGGGGAGAATTGGTCGGCGTCCGGCGGATCCGCACCTTCGCCCTCGCGTTCCTCCTCGCCGTCGCCGTCGCCCGGGTTCTCCGACTCGGACGAGCCCTCGACCCCGCCCGGCTCGCCGGCCGACATGTGGGGCGAACCCGTCGGCGGGAGCATGCAGCTGGAAGACCTTCCCGACGGCGCCGCGGGAGCCTCAGCCTATTCCTCGGAGCCGGCTCCCCCGGCGCCAACCATGGTCGATTCGCTCGAACCGGACGAGGACCGGGACGCCGAGGCGGCCGACCGCGAGATCGCGACTCTGTTGCGCCAGGGCGACGATGCCGTGCGGCGGGGAGATCGCCAGCAGGCGATCGAGATCTGGTCGCGGATCTTCCTGATCGACATCAACAATTCCGAAGCCGTCACGCGGATCGAGAAGACGCGCCAGGAAATGGCGGAAGGCAACCGAAAGATCTCGGACGGCCTGAAGACCGGGCGTGAGTCGTATGAGAGCGGAGACCTGAACGGCGCCCGCGAGCTCTTCCTGCAGGTTCTCGCCGTGGATGAGAACGAGCCCACGGCGCGTTTCTACCTCGACCGGATCCAGGAGGACCTCGCGAACCCGGGCGGCTCGGAATCCGGCGCGCCGCGGCCGGGTGAGCCCGATCTCGAGCTCGCCGGGGGCGCCGCCGCCCGTCCGGCCGCCGGGTCTTCGGCCGCGCCGGCGAAGGCGAAGGGGAAGGGCCGCGCGGTTCGGATTCCCGGAACACCGAAGGCGCTCGCACTGGCCGGCGGATTCCTCGTGGTGGTCGCCACGCTCGTCTACTTCTTCGTCTTCCGGGCTCCGAAACCCGCCTCCTCGCAGGCATCCGGAGGTAAATCCGCGGCCGGTTCTCCCGGACCGGGTTCCCTCGCCCGCGCCCGCGAGCTCCTCGGAGCGGGCAAGATCGACGAGGCGCGCGCCGAGCTGCGCCGCATTCCCCGGTCGAACGCCGACTTCCCGGAGGCGCACCGCATGCTGACGGATCTCGGCAAATCCGGCACCGAAGCCGCGGCTGCTCCGGGGATCTCGGTCGAAAGCGGTCCGGGCACGACGGCCACTTCCGCCACGGAAGCCGCGGCACCCTCGCCGGCGGAGACGGAGGCGGCGCGGCAACGCGCGGCCGCGGATCGCGCCCTGACCCAGAAGCACTACATCGAGGCGATGAAAAACTTCAGCCTTGCCGCGAGCGCCTTCAAGAACGATCCGACGTTCGCCCAGGCCATGGGCGTCGCCGCCGAGAAGGTCAGCGCGCTGACGCCCGCCGTAAAGCTCTACAACGAAGGCGAGTACGAGACTGCGATTCCGGTCCTCTGGAGGCTCTACCAGGAAGATCGTGAGAACCAGGATGCCCGGTCCTACCTTCTCCGCGCGTACTACAACCAGGGCGTGACCCAGCTGCAGAACGGCCTCTACCCCAAGGCGATCCAGTCCTTCGACGAGGCTCTCGCGCTCGAGCCCGCGGACATCGAGACGCAGCGCGACAAAAAGTTCGCGGAGCGTTACCTGAAGAACGACCTGGACCTCATGGGCCGCATCTTCGTCCGGCATCTGAACCACAGGCCGTGAGCCGCTCGGGTGAGCCCCGGGAACGAGCGGACGGGTTGAAACCCGAGTGAGCGGACCCGACGACGGCGGAGCCTCCGGAGATCTCCTCGACCTTCCCCTTCGCGGCGAGCAGTCGGATGGGTTCGCGCTTCCGCTCCCCTCGGAGGGGCCGAGAGTCGACCCTCCGCCCCCCGCGGCTGCCCCCTCCTCGGCGCGGCTCGTCGCGGCGGGCTCGGATGGCGCCGTTCTCGTCCTCGTCGTCGCGGCCGCGCTGCTCGGGGCCGGCGCGGCGCACGGGCGCTGGCCGTCTCCGACCGGACTCTTATGGGCGGTCGGATTCGCGTTCTATCTCTCCTTCTTCGCGACCGTCGTGCCTCTCATCCTGTTCGGGCGCACCGTGGGGATGGCTCTCGCCGGTCTCGCCGCCGCCCCGCGCAGCGGCTCGCGAGGACTCTCGCCGCGCGAGTCGCTCCTGCGCTGGGTCGGCACGGTCCTGACCGTGCTGTCGCTCGGACTCTCCCTGCCCTTCACCCGGCGGGACCGGCAAGCCCCGACGCTCGCCGACGCCCTCTCGGGCCGTCCGCTCCTGCGGACCGATCCGCCGGCCGCCGAGGCCGCTTGACCCGACGTCCTCTCCGTATCGCCGTCGGCCAGATCGACGTCACCGTGGGGGACTTCGCGAGCAACGCGCGCAAGATCCTCGCGCTCGGCCGCCGCGCCGAGTCCGAGAAGGCCGACGTCGTCGTCTTCCCTGAGCTCGCTGTCCCCGGGTATCTGCCGAAGGACCTGCTCGAACGGCGATCGTTCCTGCAGGAGGCCGAGCGCACCGCAGGTCGGATCGTGAAGGCGAGCGGCGACGCCCTCTGGGTGTTCGGATCGATCGTCACGAACCGCTCCCGGTCCGGCCGCAGCGCCTTCAACGTCGCGATCGCGGCGCGTGGAGGTCGCGCGGCGGCGGTCTACCGGAAGCGGCTCCTTCCGACGTACGACGTCTTCGACGAGGGCCGCTACTTCGAGCCCGGAACGCGGCCGCTCGCCGTGCAGGCCGCTGGCCGGCGCACGGCGCTCACGATCTGCGAGGACATCTGGAACGACAAGACGTTCTGGACGAAGCGCCGGTTGTATGCCGGAGATCCGGTGGCCGACCTCAAGCCTCTCGGCGCCGAGATTCACGTCAACATCTCCGCATCGCCGTGGATCATCGGAAAGGACCGCCTGCGGGAGCGCATGATGCGCCAGGTCGCGCGCGGCACCGGCATTCCGCTCGTCTCGTGCAATCTCGTCGGAGGCAACGACGGTCTCGTGTTCGACGGCAACTCGCTCGCCTTCGACGGCGACGGGCGGCTGATCGCTCGCGGCCAGGCGTTTGCGGAAGATTTCTTCGTGGTCGAGGTGCCCGGAGAATCGCGTCCGGTGCGGCGCCGTGAAGGGGATGTCGCGCTCCTCGAGAAGGCCCTCGTCCTGGCTCTCTCCGACTACGCGGGAAAGTGCGGGTTCCGGACGGCGGTCCTCGGGCTTTCCGGCGGCATCGATTCCGCCGTCACCGCGGCGCTCGCCGTCGAAGCGCTCGGAGCCGCCAACGTCATCGGCGTCGCCATGCCGGGGCCGTACTCGTCGAAGGGCAGCCTCCGGGACGCTCGCGCTCTGGCGAAGAATCTCGGAATGCCGTACCGGGAAATTCCGATCGGGCCCGCGTTCGGCGCCTACCGGTCCACGCTCGCGCCGACTCTCGCGGGAGCGAACAGCAGCGTCGAAGAAAACCTCCAGGCCCGGATCCGCGGCGCGATCCTGATGGCCCTGTCCAACCGGGACGGGCATCTGGTCCTCTCGACCGGCAACAAGTCCGAGCTCGCCGTCGGATACTGCACCCTGTACGGCGACATGGCGGGAGGCTTCGCTCTTCTCTCCGACGTCCCGAAGACCCTCGTATACGGACTGGCGCACCAGATCAACCGAAGCGGCATACGCATCCCGCGGGCGTCCATCGAGAAGGAGCCGTCGGCGGAGCTGCGGCCCCATCAGCGGGACAGCGATTCCCTTCCTCCCTACGAGGTTCTCGATCCTCTCGTGGAGGCGCTCGTCGACGAAGCGCTGCCCGTCGCAGCGGCCGCGCGGAAGGCAGGCGTCTCCGTGGCTCTGGCCCGCGCTATCGCCCGCCGGATCGACGGCAACGAGTACAAGCGGAGCCAGGCGCCTCCCGGGCCGAAAGTGACGGGCCGCGCGTTCGGCGAGGGCCGACGGTATCCGATCGCGCAGAGGTTTCGTGTGTAGGTAGTCAGTTATCGGTTCTCCGTTTTCGGTTCTGCGTCCTCTCTTCAAGCCCGCGTCTTCCTTCCATCGTCTTTCCGCCCCCAGGGGAGACCCGCGTATCGAATTCGGAGAGAATAGGCGCTCTTTCGACCGACGAACCGAGAACTGATAACCGACAACTGAAAACTGAGAACGCTCCCAGACGCCATGTCCGAAAAATACCAATGGAAAGAGATCCCTGGCTCCTCGCATGATCTCCTCCGCGAGAAGATTCACGAGCTGCCTTCCGGGCTGCGGCTGCTCGATCTCGGCGCTGCCGGCGGACATCTCGGGAGGGCTCTGCGCGATCGCTGCGCGTTTCTGGCCGGAGTCGAGCCCGACGCATCGTTGCCGCCGTCGGCACGGGACGGCTACGACGAGTGGCGTGCCGTCGACGCGACCGAGGCCGGGATCTGGCCCGAGCCCTTCGACGTGGTCGTCTGCGGGGACGTGCTGGAGCACCTCGCCCGCCCCGAGCTTCTTCTGCAGCGTATCCATGGCTGGTTGAAGCCGGAAGGCACACTCTTCGTCTCCCTGCCCAACATCGCGAACGTCTCGATTCGCGTCGGGCTTCTCCTCGGCCATTTCCGCTACACCGACCGCGGAATCCTCGACCGCACCCACCTCTCGTTCTACACGCTCGCGAGCGCTCGGCACCTCCTCGAGTCGGCGGGTTTCCGAGTGCGCTCGGCCGAGCCGACGGCGATGCCCTATGAGCTCGCGATCCCGTCGCTCGCGCGCGCGCCGTGGAACGCCCCGACACGGGCCTTCTCTCGCCTGTCGGCGCGGGCGTGGCCCACGATGTTCGGGTATCAGTTCGTCTTCGAGGCCGCGAGGGCATGAGCGGCGCCCGCCCGGAGGATTCGGATCGCGCGACGCTCGTCATCCCCGCATACAACGAGAGCAACCGGATCGCCGCTTCGATTCGCGCGATCGCGGAATGGAGCCGCGCGCGTCCCGGCGGTTGGGACTGGGAAGTGGTGCTCGTCGACGACGGATCCACGGACGGCACCGCCGGGACGGCTCGCGCCGTGGCGGCGGAGGCGGGGCTGCGGCTCGAGGTGCTCGCCCATCCCCGTAACCGGGGTAAGGGCGCCGCCATCCGGACCGGAGTCCTCGGATCGTCCGGAAGTCCGGTCCTGGTTTCCGATACGGACCTTTCGACGCCCCTGTCGGAATGGGTCAAGCTCGCGGAGCGGCTCCCGACGCATCCCGTCGCGATCGGATCCCGCGCCGTGGACGAGCTCATGGTGCGGCGGCGCCAGCCCTTTCACCGCCGGCTGCTCGGCAAGACCGGGAACCTGCTCGTGCGCGTGTTTGCGGTCCACGGGATCGCAGACACCCAGTGCGGGTTCAAGCTCTTCCGCGGCGACGTGGCTCGAACGCTCTTTCGCGATGCGCGGATTGACGGGTTCGCCTACGACATGGAGATCCTGCACCTCGCCCAGCGCCGGGGGATTCCGATCGCGGAAGTTCCGGTCCTCTGGTTCGATTCGCCGGAATCGAAAGTCTCCGTGGTCCGCGACACGCTGCCCACCCTCTGGGATCTTCTGCGCATCCGGTGGCTTCACCGGAAAGAGAAGCCGCATCGGGAGTGAGCTGCCGGCTTTCATCCGTCCGTTCCGCTGTCCGGATCCGTTATGGGTTCGGAGTTCTCCGTTCCGGGTCTTGCGTCCGAGTTCCGAGTCTCCGAGTCTCCGGGTCTCCGGGTCTCGAGTTTGGAGTCCGAGTTTGAGTCCGGAGCCGCCTTTGCGCTCGGCCGCTGACCGCTGACCGCTCACAGCTCACAGCGGATGACTTCCAGCTCTCAGGCCTCTCGCATCCGCCCCGCGATTCCGGCGGCCGCGAGGGGAGCCAGGGCCGCGGTCGTCCGATAGAGCGTCGTCGTGGCCAGCCATTCCGGGCCCCGCACCGCCAGCGCCGGCAGGACGACGTAGGCTGCCGTGCACGCGGCGGCGAGGATGAGCAGCCGGTCGGCGGCGGGTGTCCGTCGGCCGCAGGCGAGAAGGATGGCGACCGCCGCCAGGCCAACGGCCGCCGGACCCGCCATCGAGATGGCGGCCTCGAGCGCCGCCGCGAGGCGCGGGGCGAGCTCCCCGAGGCGCGCGAAGGACAGGAGGGACATGTCGAAGTCGCGCAGCGGCGCCGGACCCGTCGCGAGCCGGGACAGGACCTTCGCGGCGAGGGCGGGACCGAACACGGCCGCGCCAAGCGCCATCCGGCGGGCGAGACGGCCCGGTCCGGCGAACGCCACGGCCGCCGCGACGGCCGAGAGGAACAGTCCTTCGTTTTTCACGGAAGCCGCGAGAAACCCGGCGGCCGCCAGCCGCCTCACCGCCGCCGGATCCGTCCCGTCGAGGGCATCGGACAGGGCGGTTCCCAGAAGAAGCATCGCGAGCGACAGCGGGACCTCGGCCAGGCCGGTGAGAAACCCGGAGTAGAGCGGCTCGAAGAACGCGAGGAGCGCGCACGCCGAGAGAGCCAGAGGGCGCGAGGCGCCCCGGCGCGTCAGCCAGCCGTAGAGGACCGCGAGCGTCGCGATCTGCATCGCCGGGTACAGCAATGCCATCGCCTGGTCGTCCCACTGGCCGGCGAGAGAAGCCACGGCCGCGAACAGAAGCGGCAGACCGAGCGGATACTCCGGATGGGAAAACCCCCCGATCGCCGGATCGCGCAGCCAGGCCGGGAGAGCGCTCGCCGCGTGGATGGTCTTGCCCTTCAATCCCCAAATCGCGAGGAAGTCGTTCGACCACATCGGCTCGGTCGCCGCGCGGAGAGCGTAGAGAAGGATCCCGGTGAAAATGGCCACCGCCGCCGCGGCCGTCACGGCGAGGAGGATGCCCCGCTCCCGTTCCCGTTCTCGTGCCCTGCGGGACGCGACAGCCGGCGCGAACAGTCGGGCGGAAAACATCCAACCGGAGGCGGCGAAGACCAGCAGGGACGCGGCGAGCGCGACGGGCCCGGGCCGGATCCCGGTGGCGAGGCACATCGCCTCCGCCGCGGCGAGCACCGCGAAGCCCGCGAAAATGCCCCAGCCTGCGCGCTCCAGGATCGCTTCCCGGGTGCCGGGAAATACCAGCCTCGTGCCCGCGAAGCCCGCGAGAGCCGCAGCCACGACGACGGCCGCCATCAGCCCGAAGGCGGCGGCCAGCCCCGTCACGGAGCCGCCGGAGCGAGGAGGGCGCCGCCCGGGAGCGCCTGCAGAACCCGCACTCCGGGCGGCCTCCCGTCCCCGTAGACGGCCGCAATCCAGCCCGGAGGCAGCGGTGCGGGAGAAAGCCGCACGGGAACCGGAGCCCACGTGTAGGCGGCCAGGTGGAGCGCGGGCTCGGACGGATCGGGCATCACGAGGAGAATTCCGGAGGCGGATGCCGGCCGCGCGCGGCGGGCCGACTCGAGGAAGACGAAAAACGGCCGGTCGAACGCGGTCGCGGATCCCGCCAGGCGGCGGTGCGCCGCATCCATCGAAGCCCCGCGCTCGAGGAAGCGGGCGCGGCGCGAGACCTCGGACGGTGACGTGCGCGACGCGAGAACGGCGAAAAGAACGAGGGCCGCCGCCGCGCTCGCGATTCTCATCCGGCGAAGAGGCGGCATGCCGGGATCCGCGATCTCGTACCGATCGCTCAGAGGAGAGGAAATCCGGCGCAGAGCTCGGCGATGACGCCCCGCACGGATGCCTCCACCGCCCCGTCGCCCGGCGCCTCGAGAATCCGGGCGATCGACCCGCCGATGACGTCCATCTCCGGGAGGCCCATTCCGCGCGTCGTCACCGCGGGCGTGCCGATCCGGATTCCGGAGGCGACGGCGGGCGGACGGGTGTCGAACGGGATCGTGTTCTTGTTCACCGTCAACCCCACCTTCTCGAGCATCTTCTCTGCATCCTTCCCGGACAGGCCTCGCGATCCGACGTCGACCAGAACCAGGTGATTGTCCGTTCCGCCCGAGACGAGCCGGAATCCCCGGCCGGATAACGAGGTCGCGAGGGCTTTCGCGTTCTCGACGATCCGGCGCTGATAGTCGCGGAATTCGGATGTCGCGGCCTCGGCAAAAGCCACCGCCTTGGCGGCGATGACGTGCTCCAGCGGACCGCCCTGGACGCCGGGAAAAACGCGCCGGTCGAGCTCTTTCGCCTTCGCCGCCCGGCACAGGATGAGTCCGCCGCGCGGCCCGCGCAGCGTCTTGTGCGTCGTGCTCGTAACGAAAGCCGCGTGCGGAACGGGCGAGGGATGGAGCCCCGCGATCACGAGCCCCGCGATGTGGGCGATGTCGACCATGAGCTCCGCGCCGACCTCCTGCGCGATCTCGCCGAATTTCTGGAAGTCGATCTCCCGCGCGTACGCCGAAGCGCCCGCGATGATGAGCTGCGGGCGGTGCTCGCGCGCGAGGACGGCCAGCTGCTCGTAGTCGATCCGCTCGTCTTCCGGTCGGACACCGTAGGCGGCGACCTTGTACTCGAGCCCGGAGAAGGAAAGCGGATGGCCGTGCGTGAGGTGGCCGCCGTGGGACAGGTCCATTCCGAGGATCGTGTCGCCGTGCTTCAGCGCGGTGAGATAGACGGCCATGTTGGCCTGGGAGCCCGAATGGGGCTGGACGTTCGCGTGCTCCGCGCCGAAGAGAGCCTTCGACCGCTCGATCGCGAGAGTCTCGATTCTGTCGACGAACTCGCAGCCGCCGTAGTACCGCTTGCCGGGATACCCTTCCGCGTACTTGTTCGTCAGCACCGATCCCTGCGCCTCGCGAACCGCGCGGGAAACCCAGTTCTCGGAGGCGATCAGCTCGATCCCCTCGTTCTGACGCCGCTCCTCTTCCCCGATCCAACGGGCGACTTCGGGGTCCGTCTGCTCCAGCGACCGGTCGAGAAAAGTCATGGCGGGAGGCTTTTCCGTCTTGATCATGATGATGAAGTTATCAGTTATCTGTTTTTCGCAATCCGCTTCTCATGCCGACTTTTTCACTGCCTCGTTCGGGAATCGACCGCTTCGCAGAGCATCGGAGACAGAGAACGGACGACTGACAACTGACACAACTGACAACTGTCAACGGCCTACCCCGTCACGAGCTCCCGGTACTCCGCATTGCAGTAGCTGTCGGTCATTCCCGCGATGTGGTCGGCCAGGGCCCGGTAGAACTCGGGGCGCGGGCGATAGCTCCGGTCGATCTCGGCGTCGACGTCTTTCAGCGCGACGCCGCGGAGGAACTCGACCCCGAGCTCCTCCTGGAGCGTGATCAGCACCGAATCGGGGAGAAGGCGCGGGTTATCGCGGTAGGCGAGATAGACACCGGCAACGACACGGCGCGCATGGCCGTCATGCCGCGACACGGGGAATGAATGGATCACGTGCCGGTACACGAAGTCTTTCAACTCGCGGTAGTAGCGCTTACCCGTCTCGCTGAATCCGACGAGATCCCCGGGCAGGCTCTCCCGGCGCGACTCGAAATCGGCCGGCGAGCCGATCCGCTCCGCGTCGAGCCAGCCGTCGATGCGGCCGCGGGAGTGCTCCACGAGGTCGGCGGACAGGACGGCGATCATCCCGCGGATCAACGACGCGCGGCTCGACGCCGGGTCGCCTCCGGCCGGACGCCTCAGCCGGACCTCGCGGGAGATCTCGAGCTCCTCGATCGCCCGCTCCTCCGCGAGCGGAAGTCCGTCCTCCAGGTCGTGGGTCTGCTGAGCGATCTCATCGCTCCAGTTGACGAGCTGGGCTTCGAGAGTCCCTCCCGACGCGATACGGAGCCCTTCGCGGAACTCCAGCGGAAAGGGGAAGGCCTGTTTCCACGTCGTGTGCTTGAGAATCCCCTCCCGCACATCGTGGGTCAGGTTCAGTCCCGGCTCTTCGTACCGCTTCTCCAACCGGTCGACGACGCGGACGCCCTGGTAGTTGTGCTTGAACCCGCCCGCCTCCGGATGGCTGTCCCGCAGGAGGCGGTCGAGGACGCGCTCGCCCGAATGCCCGAACGGCGTGTGACCGAGATCGTGGCCGAGCGCGATCGCCTCGACGAGATCTTCGTTCAGGCTGAGCGACCGGGCGCCGCTGCGCGCGATCTGCGACACCTCGATCGTGTGGGTCAGCCGGGTCCGGAAATGATCGCCCTCGTACGGGACGAAGACCTGGGTCTTGTGCTTCAACCGGCGGAATGCACGCGAGTGGACGATGCGATCCCGATCCCGGGCGTACTCGGTGCGGGCGTCGCCCGGCATCGGATGGACCGGCCCGCGCGGCCGCATCGCACGCGCGCTGCGCGCGGCGTACACCGGAAGCCGCTCATCTTCGAGCCTCTCGAAATCCTCCCGGGTGAGGGGTGCGGTCGTCGTCGTCACGCGCGTCCTTTCGCCTCCCCGTCGTCTGCTTCCGTCAGCCGCCTCCGCCCACCGCGCGCAGGCGAGCCCGGGCTTCTCCGACGAGGTAGAGCGATCCAGCGACGATTATAGGGGCGGACTCTTTCTCTCCGGACGCCGAGGCCGCCCCGATTTCCAGGGAGGCGAGAGATGCCAGCGCCGCGTCCACGTCGGGCTCGAGCCGGACACTCTTCGCGAAACGCCCCGCCCGGCGCTCGAGCTCCTCCGGCGTCGCGCCGCGCGGAGGAGCGGCGGCGACGAGAAACACTTCCGCCGCCTTTGGAAAGAGAACGGCCGCGATTCCCTCGACGTCCTTGTCGGCCATCGCGCCGAATACGAGCGAGACGCGGCCCGCCAGCCCCGACTCGTCGAGGAAGCGGGCGATCGCTTCCGCGCCCTCCGGGTTGTGACACCCGTCGAGCAGCACGACACGGCCGCCCGGCATCTGGAGGCGCTCGAGACGTCCGGCCCAGCGCACGGACGAGAGGCCGTTCGCGAAGATTTCCGGTTCCACGGCGCCGAAGACTTCCGGACAGAGCTCCACCGCCCGGATCGCGAGCGCCGCGTTCCACGCCTGATGGGCTCCCGCAAGCGGGGTCGCGAGACGCGCGCGGATCAGAGGCGTTGTAAGATGGAACTCGGTGCCCGAAATTCCGACACGGTTCACCTCCACCGTAATTTCCCGCCGCGCGTCGTGGTAGCGGGCGCCGACCGCGGACGCGGCTTCTTCCAGGGCCGCGCGGGCCGTCAGGTCTGCCGCAAGCGCGAGCGCGGGGCGGCCGTATCGGAATACTCCGGCCTTCTCCCGGGCGATCTGCGGCAGCGTCTCCCCCAGGTCCGCCATGTGGTCGAAGCCGATCGAGGTTACGACGGACACGCTGGCGGGGGTGACGTTCGTCGCGTCGAGCCGCCCTCCGAGCCCGACCTCCAGGACCGCGAGGTCGAGGTGCGCGTCCCGGAACATCACGAAGGCCGCCGCCGTGACCGCTTCGAAGTAGGTCACCGGAATCGCGGGAGCGCGATCCGCGGCCGAGAAGACTTCCTCGAGGGCCGCGTCGAGGGCCTCCGGAGACACGTCGTCCGGGCCGATGCGGACACGCTCGCACACGGACTCGAGGTGCGGCGACGTGTAGAGCCCGCAGAGCTTTCCGGCGGCGTGCGCGATCGCGGCCAGGGTCGCCGCCGTCGAGCCCTTCCCGTTCGTGCCCGCGATGAGAATCGACGGTGCGGCTCGCTCCGGGCGGCCGAGCCGCTCGCACAATGCGTCGATCGCCTCGAGCCCGAGCTTGATGCCCCGCATGCCGAGCGACTCGAGCCGGAGAAGACTGCGGGCCGGAACGGCGACCGGAGCGGGAGCGGGAGGAAGCGGACCGTTCACGACAGAGGGTTCACCGCAGAGTTTTTACGGCTGGCAAAACGGAACGCCGACAGCCGATTATCCGTTCAGCAGGCGCAGGCACCGCACGAGCGTGTCCTTCATCTCCGCGCGATTGATCAGGAAATCGAGCATCCCGTGATCGAGCAGAAACTCCGATCTCTGGAAGCCCTCCGGCAGCGTCTGCCGGATCGTCTGCTCGATCACGCGCGGGCCTGCGAACCCGATCAGCGCGTTGGGCTCCGCGATGTTCAAGTCGCCGAGCATGGCAAAGGACGCCGTGACGCCGCCGGTCGTCGGGTCCGCCATCACCGAGATGTACGGGATACGGGCTTCCGCGAGACGGGACAGCGCCGCCGAGATCTTTCCCATCTGCATGAGCGACAGGATCCCCTCCTGCATGCGGGCGCCGCCGGAAGTCGATACGATGATGAGCGGTTTTCTTTCCGCAAGCGATCGCTCGGCGGCACGCGTCAGCTTCTCGCCGACGACCGACCCCATGGAGCCACCCAGGAAGAAGAACTCCATGGCGCCGATCACGACGGGAATGCCGCCCATCGTTCCGGTCCCGATCACCACGGCATCCGAGGTTCCGACGTTTTCCTCATTCTGTTTCAGCCGGTCGCGGTATCGCTTCGTGTCACGGAACTTCAGCGGATCCATGGAGCGGAGATCGGAGTCGACCTCGACGTACTCCTCCCGGTCAAACAGCATCCGCAAGCGCTCGGGAGCGGAGAGCCGGAAGTGATAGCCGCACTTCGGACAGATCTTGAAGTTTCGCGCGAGCTCCTTGTTGTAGAGGATCTGGCGGCAGCTGTCGCACTTGACCCACAGGCCCTCCGGGACCTTGCTCGGCCGGTTCTCGCGCGGCTCCTTGGGAGCCTTGTCTTTCTTGAACCACATGTGGGAGGGAAATCCTATCTTGATCCGCCGGGACGCGGCCCGGTGTCGATCCGCGGGCCCTCGAGACGCACCCGCGGGCGCCCCTCCTCGACCTCGACGGCGGCTTCGACGGAGAAAGCCTCTCGAATCGTCCGGGGCGTGAGCGCCTCGCGCGGAGGACCCGAGGCCAGGCAGCGGCCTTCGCGGAGAAGGAGGATGCGGTCGGCGAGCTCGGCGGCGAGCTCGATCTCGTGCGTCACGAGGAGAATCGTGGTCTCCCGCGCCCGATGTTCGCGGATGAGCGCCTCGAGAAACTGAAGGCGGTGGAGCGGATCGAGCCCCGAGGTCGGCTCGTCCAGGAGCCAGAGATCGGCGTCCTGGGCGAGGGCGCGCGCCAGATAGACCCGTCTTCTCTCGCCGCCCGAGAGCGCGGAGGCATCGCGATCTGCCAGACCCGCGACATCGCAGGCCCGCATCGCATCGAGGGCGCGAGCCCGGTCCTCCGGCGAGTCCGCCGAAAACCCGCGGCCGTGCGGCGCGCGCCCCTGGAGCACGAGGTCGAGGCAGCGGATCGGGAAGACGAGCTCCGCGCTCTGCGGCACGTACGCAATCCGCCGGGCGGTCTCGCGCCGCGGAAGGCTCGCCAGGGGCTGGCCGTCGAGGAGAAACTCCCCCGCCGTCGGAGTCCGGATCCGGGCGATCACCTTCAGGAAGGTCGATTTCCCCGAGCCGTTCTCACCGAGGATCGCGACGATCTCCCCCCGCGGGATTTTGGCGTCCAGCCCTCGGAGCGCGGCGTTGTCGCCGTAACCGGCCTCGAGCCCCCGCGCCTCGATCCGGAAGACCCCCGGACCCGTCATGGCGTGCGCAGGAGGAGCCACGCGAAGAGCGGCGCCCCGATGGCAGCCGTGATCGCGCCTATCGGCAGCTCCGACGGAGCCGCGACCGCGCGCGAGACCGCGTCCGCGGCGACGAGGAGGGCCGCGCCGAGAAGCGCGGAGAAAGGGAGCAGGATCCGCTGGTCGTTGCCGCGGGTGATCGCGCGCGCCGCGTGCGGAACGAGGAGGCCGACGAATCCGATGACGCCCGCGAAGGCCACGGCCGCCCCTGTCAGGAGCGAGGCCGCGAGAAACACGAATGCCTTCGCACGCTCCGTATCGACACCGAGCGCTGCCGCGTTCTCCTCGCCGACGGCGAAGAGATTGAGCCGGGACGCCGACGCGAGGAGCGCCACGGTCCCTGCTGCGGCATAGGGAAGGAGGGCAAGCGGTTTGCGCGGTGACGCGTCGGCGAGGCTGCCCATCATCCAGAACAGCATCGTGCGGGCCGTCTCGGAAGACGCAAGCGAGAAGACGCCGAGGAGCACCGCGGAAAAAAACGCGTTGGCGATCAGGCCCGCGAGCAGGAGCCGCTGCAGGTCCAGACGCCCGCCCCGCCGCGCGAGGGCGGCCACCGCCAGGGACGACACGGCCGCACCCGCAAACGCGGCGCCCGGCGACAGGAGCGGCGAGACTCCCAGGAGGCTGGCGATAGCGGCGCCCGCCGCCGCGCCTCCCGAGGTTCCGATCAGAAAGGGATCCGCGAGAGGATTCTTCAGGAGCGACTGGAGTGCCGCCCCGGCGAGGGCGAGGCAGGCACCGACCAGCGCGGCGAGCGCCACTCGCGGCGCCCTCAACGACGCGATGAGCCGCGCGGCCTTTCCCGCGGCTCCCTCGCCCGACCACAGATCGGGCAGCGACAAAGGCACCCCCCCGACGGCTATCCCGAGCACGACGCAGCCTGCCAGCAGGAGAAGCGCGGCGATCCAGAGACCCGGGCGGCGGCTCACCGGCGCTCCACCGCCGCGAGGTCGCGCGCCAGCGCTTCCAGCGCATCGAACACGCGCGGCCCCGGACGCGTGAGAGTCGATTCGTCCACGCGCACGATGCGCGCCCGCGCGACCGTCCCGTGCGAGAGAGCGCCGGACGCGAACGCCCGGTCGAATACGGGCCGGTTTCCGGGCGAGTCCGGCACGACCACGACGTCGAGGGGCGCCGTCGCGAGCCACTCTCCCGACACCACGGGCCATCCGGTGCGGCCGGCGAGCTGATTATCGGCGCCGGCCTCCGTGAGCACGTCGTCCAGGAACGTCTTTCCTCCCGCCGCCTGCGGCGGCTCGGGCCACACGAGGAGCACCGCTCGCGGTCTTTGCTTTCCCGTCACTCCGCGGATCACCTCCGCGCGTCGCTCCGCGAGACGCCGGACGAGCCGCTCCGCGTCCTCCTCACGTCCGACCCGAGCGCCGACCAGTCGGATTCCGGCGAGCACGTCGTCGAGCGATCGGCCGGGTACGATCAAGATCGGAATGCCGGCGGCTTCGAGCGCCGCGACCACCCCCTTGGGATTTCCCCCGTCGGCCGTGACGAGCACGACATCCGGCCGGAGAGAGACGATCCTCTCGGCACTCGGATCGAGGCCGCCGACCCGCGGCACCGCCGCCGCCGCCGGCGGATAGTCCGAAAAATCCGACACGCCGACGAGCGAGCTCCCGGCCCCCACCGCGAAGACGATCTCCGTCAGATTCGGGGCGAGCGAGACGACGCGGCGAGCGGGGGGCCGAGGCAGGCGGGCGGACGCCGGCGCGCGCCCGCAGCCCGCGAGGGAGAGAGCGACGGCTCCGAGTAAAACGGCGGCTGCCGCGGACCCGCGACGGAGGAATACCGGACCTTGACCGCGCACGGCTCTTCCGCGGCGCCGGACCGGCGGGCCGTCAGCCCTGAGCTTCGGCTTCTTCGAGATCGTTCGGAATGCCGAGGCGCATACAGGCGGCGTCGTACATCTGGCGCGCGGCCTTCTGCGCGTTCTGAAGCTCTGCCAGGCGGTCCTTCACCTTCGCAAGCTCCTCCTGGATGAGGCCCTCCAGGTCGTTGATCTCGCGTTTCGTGACCGTCAGCGTGTTTTCGTAGAACTTTTTCTGCTCCGCAGAAAGACTCATGCTCCGTTGACCTCCTGATCCCACCGGATCCGCGCGCGAAGCGCGCCAACCCCGGCGAGTCGACTCCGAGAGCTTGACACATCCGGAGCGAAAATTCTCCGGTTCCCTCCCGCAGCAGATTGCGGATTCACGGCTTGACTTCCACGACAACCGTGCGCCACATCTTCACGGGGACTCCGTTCTTCGTCGCCGGACGGAATCGCGTTCCGCGCACGGCGGCGACGACGGCCTCGTTGACTCCGGTCTTCGAGCCGACACCCTGCTGCAGGCGCGAGTCGGTGACGGCTCCGTCCTCGTTGACGAGAACCAGCACGACGACCTTACCCGTAACCCGCTGCTGTCGGGCGATCGCCGGATAGATCACCCGGGGTGTCGTGACGAGGGCGGGCTCGACGACTCCCGGACCGGGACCGGCCATCTCCCCGCGGACGGTCTCTTCCCGCGTCTCCGACCGCAACGCGGCCGGCACGGCCGGAGGGCGGGTGGGAGGAGGCGCCGCCGTCGGCTCGGGCTCTTCGCGCCGGACGGGCTCGGGCGATTTCACCGGCTCAGGAGCGGGCTCCCTCTCCTTCGCGGCCGCCGGCGCGGGAATCGGCGGTTCTTCTGTCTTTTCGATCTTTTTTGCGGCGGCTGGCGGGGCGGCGATCGAAGCGGTGTCGCGCGCCGTCTGCGCTGTCTTCGGGGACTCGAGCGCCTTCTGCATTTCCTTCTTGCGCGCCGCGAGCTGACGCTGGACTTCCTCCTCGATCGTCCTCGGATCGACGTTCGCCGGCGCCGGCGAGACGGCCGCCTGCACAGGCGCGGCGGTCGGCAGGGGCAGCGCGACGGGCAGCGGAGTCGCTTTCGTCGCCAGGACGCTGGAGGCCGGCGAAGGACGGCGGAGAACGTATACGGCGGCCGCCGCCAAGATGACGCACGCCGCGACGATCATCGTGTAGAGAGGAGCTCGGCTCTTGCGCTCCGACTCGATCTTGCCCGCGGGCGCCGCGCCATATATCCCGGGATGGGTCGGGTCTCTTCGGCCCGGTCCGGTGGATCCGGAGAAGCCGCCGGCACTCGGACCGGCCGAGCCCGATACGCCCGAAGCAGAGGGCGACGCCGCGCCGCCGCCCGCCACGGGGATCGACCCCGTCGTCCTCCGCTGCACGGGAGCGCCCTTCGACTTGCGCTTGCGCTCCGGCTCCGGTGTGGCGCTGCGGGATGCTTCCCGCGCGCGGGATTCCGCGGCTGCGGACTCCTCCGCCTGGAGCCGGTGCAGGTAGATCGCGAGATCCGCGCTGCCCGGCGCGGGAGAGTAGGAGTACAGAACCGCCTCGAGATCGCGGAGCATGTCCGAGGCATTCGCGTACCGGTCGTCCGGTTCGCGCGCGAGAGCCTTCAGGAGCACCACGTCGAGGCTCTTCGGCACTTCCGGGTTGACCGTGGAGGCCGGGGTGACCTCCGCGGCGCGCACCTTCTCCAGCACCGAAAGATCGGAGTCGCCGCGGAAGAGCTTCTCCTCCGTGAGCATCTCGTACAGAACGCAGCCGAGCGAGAAGATGTCGCTGCGCCGGTCGAGCGGCCTTCCCCACGCCTGCTCGGGCGACATGTAGGGAACCTTGCCCTTGAGAGCGCCCGACTGGGTCTGCGACGCCTTGGACGCCGCCTTCGCGATCCCGAAGTCGCAGAGCTTGATGTCGCCCTCATAGGAGATGAGGATGTTCGGCGGCGAAACGTCCCGGTGGACGATGTTCAGGTCTTTCCCCTCGAGGTCCCGCCGCCGGTGCGCGTAGTCGAGCGCCGCCGCGATCTTCGAGGCGACGTACACGGCGAGGGGCGGAGGAAGGGGTGTTCCGACCTCGCGCGCGGTCTGCAGGATCGCGCGGAGATCCCGGCCTTCGACGTACTCCATCGCGATGAAGTAACCGCCGGACTCGATCTTGCCGAGGTCGAAGATGTGGACGATGTTCGGATGATTCAGCTGGGCGGCGAGCCTGGCCTCGTCTGCGAACATCGCGATGAACTCGTCGTTGTCCGCGAGGTGCGGCAGGATCTTCTTGATCGCGACGATTTTCTGAAAGCCCTCGGGCCCCGAGAGCCGCGCCTTGGACAGCTCGGCCATGCCGCCGGCGGCGATGCGCTCGAGGATCTCGTAGTGCCCGAAACGGTCGGGACTCGTGACCGGGGCGGACGGAGGGGGGGGCATAGCCGGGGCCGGAGGGACAGACGGCGCGGGAGCCCGGGTATCGCCGGCGGAGAGAGGCGGCGTGGTCCGCGCGGGACCCGCCGGAGGAACGAGGTCGCGTGGGGCCGTCGCGTCGGGGCGCGGACGCACGGGCGTGTTCCCCACGGCCGCCGGGGGAACGCTCAGGCTCGGGGCGCCGGGAGTCTTGAGCCCGGAGAGGGTGTCCGAAATCATCCGGTCGATGTCCGCGTCCGTCGAGTAGCGCGGCGCGGACGGCGCCGTCGTCACCGGCGCGGAAGCCGTCGGAGAGGCCGCGCTCTTCCCGAGGATTCCCGAGAGGGTGTCGCGGAGGCGCTTTTCGACGGCATCCTCCGTCGCGGACGCGGCCGCCGTCGCCCTCGCGGACACGCTCGTCGGCGGTTTGTCGCCCACGTCCTGCAGGACGTCGGAAAAAATATCGTCGGAAGTCAGGTTCGAGGCCTGGAGGAGGTCGGCCGTCGGGATCCGCATTGTCCGGGCGCTCATGTCCGTCGAAGCCGTCGCCGATTGCACGGCTCCCAGAAAGCCCTCGTCGGTGTATGGCTTGACGACGATGTCGAACGCCCCGACCCGCTGCGCGTCGGCCTTGGGGTTCGAGCCGTGGTATCCCGAAACCATCAGGAGAATGGGCGGCGATGTCGCCCCTCCCTTGCGCCGGATCTCGCGAATGACTTCGGCGCTCGGCAGCCGCGGCAGCATGCCGGCCAGCAGGACGACGTCGAATGCGGCACCGGCTGCGGAGACGAGGGCCAGTCCCTCTTCGCCATCCTTGGCGACGGTGATCGCGTAATCCGGACCGCCGAGAAGAGACCGCACGCGGTCCACCGAGCGCGGCTCGTAATCGATCAGCAGTACCTTTTTGGGCATGCGGGTTGGCGAAATGATAACAGGAACGAGGTTTGCGGGCTCTCGTGACCTCGCGGCGGCTCTTTCGGCCCGGAGTCTCCCGACCGGATCATCCGATTTCCCCGTTTCCCCTGACGGACGCCCGACTCGCGCGATCCGGCCCGGCCGGCCGCCGGAGGGTTGGCGGCGGCTCCGCAAACCTCCGTATAATCCGCCGCGGATTTGTTCGCGGCGATCGCCGAAGCCGCAGCCGATCCGTCGCCGACGAACGAAAGTCGATCGAAAGCCGACAGGTACGAACGGCTGACAGCCTCGGCGCTGCCAGCCGGGGAAACAGAGGAGCACGATGTCCGGCCATAGCAAGTGGAGCACGATCAAGCACAAGAAGGGCGCAGCGGACGCCAAGCGCGGCCGGGTCTTCACGAAGCTCATCAAGGAAATCACGATGTCCGCCCGGCTGGGAGGCGGCGCGCCCGAGTCGAATCCCCGGCTGCGCAAGGCGATCGACGACGCGAAAGCCGTCAACATGCCGCAGGACAACATCAAGCGGGCGCTCCAGCGGGGCACGGGCGAACTGCCGGGCGTTCACTACGAAGAGATCTCCTTCGAAGGCTACGGACCTGGCGGCGTGGCCGTCCTCGTCGAGACGATGACGGACAACAAGAACCGCACCCTCCCCGAGATCCGGACGATCTTCTCGAAGAACGGCGGCAACCTCGGCGAATCCGGCTCCGTCCGGTTCCTCTTTCAGAAGAAGGGGTACATCGCGATCGAGAAGGACAAGGCCACCGAGGATGCGGTCATGGAGGCGGCGATCGAAGCGGGCGCGGAAGACGTTCGCACGACCGATCAGTACCACGAGGTCGTCACCGATCCTGAGGCGTTCAACGCCGTGAAGACGCATCTCGAGGAGAAGAAGATCCCTCTCGCCGTCTCCGAGCTTTCGATGATCCCGACCACGGAGGTGGAGCTCAACCAGCGCAAGGCCGACCAGATGATGAAGCTCATGGAGGCCCTCGAAGACCACGACGACGTGCAGCACGTCTGGGCCAACTTCGACTTCGCCGAGGAGCCCGCGTAAGGGACCGGTTTTGCCGCGTCCCTTCTCCGGCCTCCGGCGTATATCTTTTTCATCCTCCGTCGCATTCCGTTTCCGACTCCCGCCCGCCGTTTCCCGTTTCCCGTTTCCCGTTTCCCGATTCTCCCCCTCCGACTCCGGCACCCCCTCGTCATGAAGATCGTCGGCTTCGATCCGGGCAGCGTCGCCACCGGGTTCGGCGTCATCCGGTTCGAGGACGGGCGGCTGACACTCGAGTCCTGCGGCGTGTTCCGCCTGCCGGCGAGCCTTTCGCTGGCCGAAAAGCTCGACCGTCTCTTCCGGCACGCCACCGAGCTTCTCGAAACATGCCGGCCGGCCGCCGTCTCCGTGGAGACCGTATTCGCCGGCAAGCACGTCGCCGCCAGTCTCAAGCTGGCGCACGCCCGGGGAGTCCTGCTCGCCGCGGCTGCCCATTTCGCGGTGCCGGTGTTCGAATACGAGCCCCGGCTGGTCAAGAAAGCGCTCGTCGGCTACGGAAACGCGGAAAAGCCCCAGGTTCGCTCGATGGTCCTGTCGCTCCTGGCGCGCCAGAGGAGCCGGGTTCCCCTCGACGCCGCGGACGCCCTCGCGGTCGCCATCTGCCATCTGCACGCCTCTCCGCGTCCGGCCGGCGGAGGACAACCGCCCGGCTGAGTCCGACCGGGCGGAACTACCCTCGATCGCCCCGTCCTGTTAGCATCCCGGCCTCATGTCGTTTCAGGGATCCATTCAGGAACTGCCCGTTCCGGACATCATCCAGCTCGTTTCGGTGTCCGGAAAGACAGGGATGTTCACCCTCGTCCGAGGGGCCGAGCGAGGATCCATTTATCTGAAGAATGGACAGATGGTGCACGCGAAGCTCGCCGACCTGACGGGCGAAGAGGCGATCTACGCCCTCGCGATCTGGGCTTCCGGGGATTTCCAGTTCACACCGAGCGAGGAAGCGCCGTCGGTAACGATCGAAAAATCCAACACGAGCCTCCTGATGGAGGCGGCCCGGAGGCTCGACGAATGGAAGGTCCTCTCGCGGCGGATTCCCGGAGTCGATTACGTGCCGACTTTTCTCGCACGCGACGCGGCGGAACCGGTGACGCTCTCGCCCGTCGAATGGAATCTCGTCATACGCATCGACGGCCGCCGGACGGTCGAGGAGCTCGCCCGGGCGGTGGACTCGTCGTCGTTCGAAACGGCGAAGATCCTGTACGGGCTGATCACGGCCGGCCTCATCGAGATGCGGTCCCGCGACATCCCGAGGGCCGTGCCGGCGCCTCCACCGACGGCCGCCGCCAGCGCCCTCCTCGGGGACGAGAAAAAGATTCTGATGATCCTCTGCACGCGCGTGAAACAGGAGGCGGAGATCGCCATCGGCGAAACGAGCCTTCCGTCGGTCGAGAGACCGTACAAGCAGGCCCTCGCGGAGATCGACCACGGCCGCGGGGTCGAAGCGGTCCGCGACCTGATTCGTCAGACGGAAAAAACGATTTCGGCGATCCGAGGGCCCGCGAAGATGAAATCCTTCCAGGACAAGATGTCCCTGGTGATGCAGCCGAAGGCGTAAGTCAGGCACGGGCGTAAGGCAGAGACGGGAAACGGGAAACGGGAAACGGAAAACGGAAAACGCAGACAGAAAGTAATCCCCCTACGTTTTCCTCCACTGAGCCGCGCTCTCCCGCATCCGGCCGCGACAGGCATTTCCGGTCCCTGCGCGGGAGGCTTCGCCCGATTCTTGCACTCGCGCTTTTCCTGACGATCCCCGCTGCGGCTGGCGCCCAATCGGCCGACCTCGCTTTCCCGGCGGCCACACCGACGCCGCCATCGCCTCCTCCGCATGCCTCGCCCGCGTTGTCCGCGCCGACGGCACTCGAAACGAACCCGACTCAGACTGAGCCCCAGCCGCCTCCCCCGCCCGATTCGATCGCCGCGACCTCGCGGCCGAACGACGAGCCGGAGACCTCGACTCTCCTGCCGCGCTTCAACTTCTATCTCCCGGACGGGCGCGCGGACATTCGCCTTCTCAAGCCGGTCCGCAACTCGCTGTTCGAAATGCAGGTCGCCTACAACTTTGTCGGCGGGGACATCTCGGCATTTCTCCGCTACAAGTATTACGGCCGCACGGCGACGTCAATGTTCTCCTTCTTCGACACGATCGAATATGCGGACATCTCCCGATTCTCGAACGAGTTCACCCGCACGCGCGGCGCGCTCTATCTCGCCCGGCTGCCTCTCGACTTCTACAACCGCATCTACGGCCTCGCGGAATTCGATCGGCTCACGTTCTCGAACCCGGCCGAGCAGCCCGACGCGAACAAGACCAACCTGTACGTCAAGGGCGCCTACCAGTTCGGAACGCCGAACGACGAGCGGTCGAACGCGATCGTCGGGGAAGCGCGAGACCGCGTCTTCAACCTCTTCACCGCTCTCCGCGAGATCGGACCCCACGGCCGGGCTTTTTCGGCGGCCGCGACGTGGGGCTTCACCTCGATCGGCGGCAACTACCGCTACATCAAGACGGAGTTCGAAGCGATCCAGGCCATCCCGGTCGGTGCCCATCGCCTCGTGCTGCGCCTGCACGGAGGCTACTTCCCCTTCAAGGACCGCGTGCGGGAAATCTTCGATCCGGCTCTCTCGACGCCCTTCTCGGTGCCCCGGTACGAGCTCTTCGGCCTCGACACGCGGACGGCGCTGCGCGGATACCGGGGGTCGGAGCGCGGCACGAACGAGGACCACCTGACGGCCGAGTACACGCTGCCCGTGTTCCGCGACGCGCAGCGCCAGTTCGCCGGACTCCAATGGAGCAACCTCTACGGCGTCGGATACGCCGGCACCGGCAACGTCGGCGACAACTCCCGGACCTACACTGCGATCCGGGACTACAAGCTCGACGTGGGCCTCGGAATGGAATCGAGCGTCGCACTGAAGGACATTCACGCCTTCGTCTCTGCCCTGGCCGCCAAGACGGTGGTCAATGGTGTGGGGGGGTTTCGGTTTCTGCTGTCGATACGCAGTTACCACTGATCCGATAGGCGGGAGAGTTCCGGGAAGTCGGGATCTCGCGATCTCGCGATCTCATGATCTCGCGATCGATCGAACTATCGAATTAACGGGGATCGAGAAGCAGCCGGATTAGTCAGAATCGGGTGATCGGGTGATCGGGTGATCGGGCGATCAATCTGGGGGAATCGGGTGATCAGAGGATCGAAGAGAGAACGGCCCCTCACCCCGGCCCTCTCCCTGTATGGACCGGAGACATGGTGGACGGGTGTTCGGAGACATGGTGGACGGTTTTTAAGATTGTATTTCGGGGAGGTTGAGATCGATTTGGGCAACGTTCTG
>JBBSEW010000005.1:0-117483 GCA_038239305.1 Thermoanaerobaculia bacterium
GAAACCTCCTGCGACGAAACGTCCGTGGCGCTCCTCGACGGAGAAGGCCGGATCCTGTCGAACGTCATCGCGTCGCAGATCGATGCACACGCACGGTATGGCGGCGTCGTTCCCGAGGTGGCGGCCCGCGCCCACCTCGAGAGCCTCCCGGGCGCTCTCGAAGAAGCGCTGCGACGCGCGGGCCTGAGACTCGAAGACGTCTCGCTCGTCGCAGCGACCGCGGGACCGGGCCTCATCGGCGCCCTGCTCGTCGGGCTCTCGGGGGCCAAAGCCCTGGCCTTCGCCCGCGGTCTTCCCCTCGTCGGCGTGAATCACCTGGAAGGTCATCTCTTCTCGCCCTACCTGCGCTCCGGCGGCGAGCCGGCCCGCGCGATCGAATACCCGTTCCACGGCCTCGTCGTCTCCGGCGGTCACGCGGAGCTCGTCCGTGTCGAGGAAGACCGTGTCGTGCCTCTCGCGCGCACGCGCGACGACGCGCCCGGGGAGGCATTTGACAAGGTCGCAAGACGCGCGGGCCTCGGCTACCCCGGCGGACCCATCGTGGACCGGATCGCGGCGCGAGGCGATGGAGCCCGCTATCGCCTTCCGGTCGGCCGCGTCGAGGACTCCGAGGACTTCTCCTTCTCCGGGCTGAAGACCGCCATGCTGCGCGAGTTCGAAAAACGAGGCATCGACGGTTCTCCGCTCGATCCCGCCGCTCTCCCCCAGGAGATCGTCGATCTCTTCGCGTCGTTTCAGCGCGCGATCGTCACGGCGCTCCTGAAGCGGATCGAATTTCTCGATCGCCACGAGGGCGTGCGCCGCCTGGCCCTCTCGGGCGGCGTCGCGGCAAATTCCGAGCTGCGCGCCACCCTCGAGAAGTGGGGTCGCGAACGAGAGATCCCGGTTCTTCTCGCCGCGCGAGAGCTCACGACCGACAACGCGGCGATGATCGCCTGGGCCGGCATCCTGCGCCATCGCCGGGGCGCCGACGGAGATCCCCGCCGCGCGAATGCTCGCTCCCGGTGGCCCCTGGGCTCCCCCGAGGACTGAGACCGCGTCTGCGGCGGAAGTAAGACCGTGGGCGGAAGTTCCAATCGCACGATCGCGCGATCTCATGATCTCGCGATCAACCGAACTATCGAATTATTCGAACTATCGAAAAATCGAACATCCGTAGGACGGGCATGTATGAGCGCCCCTCACCCCGCCCTCTCCCGCCGGGAGAGGGGGATAGGCGCTCATTCGCCATGTGACCGGAGCCTCGCGAAAGCCCGCCGCCGGCGTAGTCTCCCGCCCGAGGCCATGAGTGAGGGAGCACACCGATCCTCCGCTATCGCCTCTGGGCAACTGCGACCGAACGACGAGCGGGGGCCAGATCGTCCCCTGAACACCGAGGCCCCCGCGTGCCTCGGGCGGGAGGCGTAGCCGGCGGCGGGCGTATAGGACGCCAGATCCCGCCCCGGCCGGGTCGCGGGAGAAGGCGGATCTCCGGCGGGCGAGGACCCTCCCGTCGCGCTCGTCACTCCTCACGCGCTCCTCACGTTAGACTGTCCAGCTCGACATGACGACCGACCCCAGCCGAATCCGCAACTTCTCGATCATCGCCCACATCGATCACGGGAAGACGACTCTGTCCGACCGCCTCCTGCAGCGGTGCGGCGCGGTCTCCGCTCGTGAAATGCACGAGCAGATGCTCGACGACATGGAGCTCGAGCAGGAGCGCGGGATCACGATCAAGGCGAGGTCCGTCACCCTGAAGTACACCGCGAAGGACGGGCTCGAGTACACGCTCAACCTGATCGACACGCCCGGCCACGTGGACTTTTCGTACGAGGTCTCCCGATCACTCGCGGCCTGCGAGGGGGCGGTTCTCGTCGTCGACGCGACGCAGGGGGTCGAAGCCCAGACTCTCGCCAACGCCTACCTCGCGATCCACAACAACCTCGTGATCGTGCCCGTCATCAACAAGATCGATCTTCCGTCGGCCGAGCCCGAGCGGGCGCGCGAGCAGATCGAGCAGGTCGTCGGGATCCCGGCGGATGACGCGATCCTGACTTCGGCGAAGCAGGGCATCGGCATCGACGAGCTTCTCGAGCGGATCGTGGCCGACGTTCCGCCGCCGAAGGGCGACCCGGACGCGCCCCTGAAGGCGCTGCTCTTCGACTCCTGGTACGACCCGTACCGCGGCGTGACGTCCCTCGTGCGCGTCATCGACGGCAAGCTCGAGCCGCGCATGAAGATCCGCGCGATCGGGACCGGCCTCGAGGCGGAGGTCGAGGAAGTCGGCGTCTTCCGCCCCGAGAGGGTCACCGTCCCGCAGCTGTCGGTGGGCGAGGTCGGCTCCTTCTGGGCGAACATCAAGGACCTGCACTGGACGCGGATCGGCGACACCATCACCGAAACCAACCGTCCTACGGCTCAGCCTCTCGAGGGCTTCGCGGAAGCGAAGCCGATGGTCTTCGCCGGACTGTTTCCGACGAACGCGGACGACTACGGCAACCTGCGCGACGCCATGGACAAGTTGCGCCTGAACGACGCCTCGTTCACCTTCGAGCCCGAGAACTCGACCGCGCTCGGATTCGGATTCCGCTGCGGCTTCCTCGGCCTGCTGCACATGGAGATCGTCCAGGAGCGCCTCGAGCGCGAATTCGACCTCGACCTCATCACGACGGCTCCGGGCGTCAGCTACCGCGTGACGAAGACCGACGGGACCGTTCTCGAGGTCGCGAACCCGAACCATCTCCCCGCACCGAATTACATCGAACGGATGGAGGAGCCGTACATCTCCTCGACGATCATCACGCGCGACGACTTCCTCGGGGGCCTCCTGAAGCTCTCGGAAGACCGCCGCGGAGTCCAGAAGTCGCTCGAATACCTCTCGTCGAACCGGGTCGTCCTGACGTACGAATTTCCTCTGAACGAAGTCGTCCTCGATTTCTACGACAAGCTGAAATCGGTCTCGAAGGGGTACGCCTCCTTCGACTACGAATTCATCGGGTACCGCGAGGGCGACCTGGTCAAGCTCGACATCCTCGTCAACGGCGAGCCGGTCGACGCGCTGTCCCTGATCGTCCATCGTGAGGAATCGGCCATCAAGGGTCGGCTCCTGGCCGCAAAGATGAAAGAAATCATCCCCCGCCAGATGTTCGAAGTGGTGATCCAGGCCGCCCTGGGAGCCAAGATCATCGCGCGGGAAACCGTTTCGGCGATCCGGAAGAACGTCATCGCGAAGTGCTACGGCGGAGACATCACGCGGAAGAGAAAGCTCCTCGAAAAACAGAAGGAAGGAAAAAAACGGATGAAGAGGGTCGGGCGGGTGGACATCCCGCAGGAAGCCTTCCTCGCCGTTTTGAAGGTCGAATGAAGAACGAGCCGGATTCGAACACGGACACGGAATCGACGCCGCGGCACTCCGCGTCGCGGGAATGGTACGAATCGCTCCTCGTCGCGGGCGTCTTCGTGCTCTTCGTCCGCACCTTCATCGTGCAGACTTACCAGGTGCCCACGGGATCGATGGAAAGCACGATCCTGATCGGCGACCACGTGCTCGTGAACAAGTTCGTCTTCGGTCCGCACGCCGCGGCAACCGCCCGGTTCCTTCCGTACCGTGAAGTTCAGCACGGGGACATCATCGTGTTCAAGAAACCGGGCGATGACCGCAACGACAACAACGTTCTGGTCAAGCGCGCCGTCGGGGGCCCCGCCGACACGCTGCAGGTCAAGGATAAAAACCTGACCATCAACGGAAAGAACGCCGACGGCCCCTGGGTCCAGCACATTTTCCCCGAGGTCTACACCGTCGGAGACCCGCGCGTGGCCGAGCACGACGTCGCCCGCGACCAGTTCGGGCCGTATCGCGTTCCGGATGGCCACTACTTCGGCATGGGCGACAACCGCGACAATTCCTACGACAGCCGGTTCTGGGGCCCGATCCCGAGGAAGAACATCTTCGGACGTCCCTTCCTTCTCTACTGGTCCTACGAGGCGGAGCCCAACTCCCACATCTGGCGGGGGCCGATCGACAAGGCGCGCCAGCTCGGAAGCGTCGCGATCCATTTCTTCACGCGGACGCGATGGGACCGGATGTTCCGATCGGTGCGCTGAGCGGCAACCCGGCCAACGGGCAGCCCGGGCACCGCGCTCGCGCTCGCGTCCGGGAGTACGCCGAAGTGGTGCTCGTCGCGGTCATCTTCGCTCTCTTCGTCCGCACCTTCCTCGTCCAGGCGTTCGTCGTCCCGTCGCCGTCGATGGAGAAGACGGTTCTCGTCGGCGATCATCTCGTCGTCAACAAGTTCGTCTATGCCCCGCACCGCTGGGCCGGGCTCCTGCCCTACCGGGACGTGCGGCGCGGCGACGTCTTCGTGTTCAAGTTTCCCGAGGATCCCCGACGGGATTTCATCAAGAGGGCCATCGCATCTCCCGGCGACACGCTCGAGATTCGGGATAAGACCGTGTATGTGAATGGAGAGCGTCAGGCGGAGCCGCGCGCCCTCCACTCCGAGTCGAGGGTGTGGCCCGACGACCGGGAGTTGCCCGACGCGCTCCGGCGCCGCGACCAGCTGGCAGCGACGCGGATGCAACCGGAGACGATTTTCGCCATGGGCGACAACCGCGATGCCTCGTACGACAGCCGTTTCTGGGGCCCGGTTCCCGCGCGGAATGTCAAGGGGCGCGCGCTTTTCGTGTACTGGTCCCTCGCCCCTCCCCTCCCCGACGCGCCGTCCGGCATCCGTGGCGCCGTGGCCGGCTTCGTCGGCCGGACGCGATGGAGCCGTACGTTCTCGGTCGTCCGCTGACTCCGATCCACACCCCCGAAGCTCTCTTCGGTTAGAATCCCGGCATTCTGGAGGATGCATGAGGCGGACGGGCAACCCGCGTGGAGCGGCGAATTTTGGTTGCGTCGTCTGGATCGTGGTCATCGCGCTTCTGGGCTACGGGCTTTACAAGATCGTGCCCGTGAAGGTGCAATCCGCCGCCTTCGCCGATTACCTCCAGGAAGAGTCCTCCTTCGGGTCGATCAAGAGCACCCAGCAGATCGAGGCCGAAATCCTGAACAAGGCGAAGGAGATGGAGGTCCCGGTCACGAAGGACAACCTCATCATCAAGAAGACGAAGGAATCGATCTCCATCGAGGCGCACTACGAGATCACGGTGGACTTCTTCAACGGCGCGTACAAGTACGTCTGGAAGTTCGACCCCGTGTTCGTGCGGCCTCTCTTCAACGTCTGACGTCGAGCGATCGATGGAGTCCCCGCGACGGCGGCCCCCTCGGGGCGGTTCGTCGCGCGGCTCGGCCGCGCGAGGAGTCTCGATCGCCGAGGTCTCGCGCGTGACCGGGATTCCCGCCTCCACTCTCCGGTTCTACGAGAGGGAGATGCCGGGCCTCTTCCTGATTCGCAAGACCCGCGGAGGGCACCGGCGCTACGAAGCTACGGACATCGAACGCTTCACGGCCATCCGTAAGCTGACCGACACGGAAGCCCTGCCTCTCTCGCAGGTGCGCCGGGTGCTCTCCTCCCGCGGCGACCACGAGCCCCTGCGGGAGGAGGTATCCAGGATCCGGACGGCGCAGGAGGAGGAAGGCTGGACGCTCGCCGAGCTCGCCCGCCGGATCACAGCTCTCGAAGAAAGGATCGAGAAGATGGCGAGCGGAAAGCGCGGTTGGTTCGGGAAGGGAAAGCTATCGTAGGGAAAGCCCGCTGTCGTGCGAGGCCGTTGTGGTTATCCGTTGTCCCTTGTCCCTTGTCCCTTGTCCCTTGTCCCTTGTCCCTTGAACCTTTGTGCGTGGGCCGTTGTCCGTTGCCCGTTATCTGTCCCGGACGCGGGAATAGCCCGATTTCCGCGGCGATTAGTTCCATGAGAGACAAGGGACTCAAAACTCATACCTCAGATCTCAAAAGCGGACACCCGATCTCCAAAGGAGCCCTCATGCGACTCAACCGCCTCCTCCCTCTCGCCGCCGTGCTCGTGCTGGCCGCATCCGCTTCGCCCGCCGTCGAGATCGGCGCCCCCGCTCCGGATTTTCGCCTGACGGCCCTCGATGGAAAACCGATCTCGCTCGCGGATGCGGCGAAGACGCACAAGGCCGTCGTCGTGATGTTCATCGCCACCAAGTGCCCGTATTCGAACGCGTACAACGATCGGATGAAGAGCCTGGCCGCGGCATACGAGTCGAAGGGCGTCCTGTTCGTGGGGATCAACAGCAACGATACGGAGCCGGAGCAGGAGGCGCGGGAGCACGCACGCGCCCACGGCCATACTTTTCCGATCGCCAAGGATCCGAGCAACAAAGTCGCGGATCTCTATGACGCCAAGCACACGCCCGAAGTCTTCGTCGTGTCGCCCGACGGAAAGCTGCGGTACCACGGCAGAATCGACGACAACTCCGAGGATGCCACCAGGGTCTCGTCTCCTGACCTGAAGAACGCGCTCGACGCCGTGGTCGCCGGCAAGGCGGTGCCCGTCGCCGAGACGAAGGCCTTCGGTTGCTCGATCAAGCGCGTCTGACGAAGTCCGGCAGACGGCGGCTCCGTTCCGCCGGGCGTCTCGCCGCAGCATTTCTTCTCGTTCAGCTCGGCGCACCTCCGGGCGCGCCCGCCGCGGCTCCGTCTCGCGTAGCGGGCGACCTCGACGCGGCGGGGCTCACGAACCTCGTCGCGGCGCGGGCCCGCGAGGGGAAGGAAGGCAAGGTCGTCCTGGTCAATTTCTGGGCGACCTGGTGCGTGCCGTGCCGCGAAGAATTTCCGGATCTCATCCGGCTCGAAAAGGAGCTCGGGCCCCGCGGCCTCGTGATTCTCGGAATATCCACCGACTTCTCGAGCCAGGCGGCGGCGGTCGAGGCGTTTCTCGCCGCCACGAAACCCCGCTTCCCCAACTATCGCCGGAAGGCCGGATCGGACGAGCAGACGTTCATCGACGCGGTCGATCGGAGCTGGGGCGGCGAGCTGCCCTTCTCCGTTCTCTACGGACGCTCGGGCGAGAAGGCGAAAGTGCTGTCGGGCAAGCACACTTACGAGGAGTATCGGCGAGAGATCCTGGAGGTTTTGAAGAGCTCGAAGCGGTGAGGCGAATCGCGTTGTCGGACGACTCGTTTCCCCTTTCCCGTTTCCCGTTTCCCGTCTCCGCCTCTCAGCGTCGCAGTCCTCCCCGGCGGCCGCCCCGCACCCGGCCGTCCATGCCCCAGGCCCGGCCGGCGTCGGATGCCGCGAGCAGCAGCAGCAGAAGGAGCGAGAACCTGGTCGCCAGGCCCGCCGTGATCCACTGATCCCACGTTGCCTGGCCGGCCGGGTACGACTGCCCGAGCAGAATCGTCAGCATCAGCAGCGCTCCCACGATCGACACGATCCGGGTCCAGAGTCCGATGAGGAGCGCGATCCCGAGGGCCAGCTCGCCCCCTGCGACGAGCCAGGCGAACACCGGCGCATGCGGCAGGACAGTCGACTGGATAAACGTGCGCCAGAACGGCCACGACGTCTTCAGCATCTCCCGCGCGCCCGAGGCGAATCCGCCGTGCACGAAGTCGCCCAGCATCTTCTCGAGCCCCAGCGTCCCGATCAGGATCCCGGTCAAGATGCGGACGAGCGCCGCGAGTCGAGCTCCGGAGGTCATCCCGGGCAGTGTAGCCCGGCCTCAGCCCGAAGTCTCCGCGGATCCCGGTCGCCGCCGATCGACGCCTCCCTCTCCGCGGCGAGGTGTTCGCGACGGAGGACAGCGTTCGCCGGCTCCGACCGGGGGAAACCGGGGCCGGAGGTCGGATTTCGAATTGCGAGAGCTCTCGGGGATCACCTTTTGCTACAGTGGCGGCGAGATCTTGGCCCTTTCCCATGAGGAGTTCTCCCATGAAGCTCGATCGACTCTCTGTCCTGGCGCTCGTCGGCACTTTCGCCGGCACTCTCGTCTGCGCGTCGCTGACCGCCGCGCCCGCCACCGACACGCGCGGTCGCGTCATCCGGCGCTCGGCCACGAAACGAACGACAGTGAAAACACCGGCTGCCGCGCAGGCGGGGGCGTACTCGACCGAGGTGCCCGTCGTCGCTCACATCGACGCGAACACCGCGGCGGACACACTCATCCTGAACGCCGCGCATCCCTTCTCGATAACGCTCTCGGCCAGGGATACGGGGCGCACCGGAAACACCGGGACCGGCCTCGCCATCCCGGAAAACGACATCTTCGGGTTCTTCAGCATCCCGACCATCACCGGCAATGCGAGCAACCCCGAGGTCTTCGTCAAGGTCATCGACGGCCGGACCTTCAACGGCTTCTACTGGATCTTCTCGAACGGCCTTTCGGACCTCGAATACACGCTGACGGTGCGCGAGGTCGCGACCGGAGCGACGAAGGTTTACAGCAAGACATTCGGAAGCGCGAGCGCCTGCGGCACCTTCGACACGTCCGCGTTCGCCGCCGCTCCGGGCGCCGCCGAAACGACTCCGTTCGACGCGGAAGCCATCACGCCGACCACCCGCGCGACCACCTTGAAATCCTCCGTCGACATCAGCAACAACACCGGCAAGAACGGCGTCACGGCCTCCATTCAGTACACCTACACGTGCATTGCAGCGGCCTGCAGCCCCGTCGGCGGGTTCCAGTCGACGCCATCGGAGACGATCACGCTTCAGGCGCACGACTCGCGCCATTTCGACGACATCGTGGGCTTCTTCGCGGGGATTCCCGGCGACCTCGTTCCGGGCGCCGCCCAGGGCTCGTACGGAACGCTGCTCGTGAACTTCGGAAATTTCGACACGAATCAGGGCGACGAAGGAACGGTGCAGGCGCGCACGTACAGCCGCGTCGCCGAAGTCGATCCGCTCAAGGGCACCGTCGGATATTCGACGCCCGCGTCTATTTTCATCGAGGCCGCGAAATCCACGCTCGTGGGAACGGCGCGCGACACGCGCGGCGGAGGCGCGGACTTCGCGGGAACCGTCTCATCGAATGTCGGTATCCGCAACAGCGACATCAACGGAACGTTCTCGCTCGACACGGTGGACGTCACGTTCTTCGACACGTCGACTCACAACCCGGTCGGCGGCACGCTCACGCTCTCGGGCCTGCGCCCCGGCGAGGTTCGCGAGCTGACCGACATCTGGACGCTCGCCTCGATCCCGAACACGGTCCACTCGGTGATCGTGGTCGCCACTGTCCGCGGCTCGACGACGAACTCCGCGACGATCGAGGGCTACATCACGATCGACGACACGAACTCGAGAGACTCGGCGTTCGTCGAGCTGAAGTGCGCGGATACGATCTGCGGTAACTGACGCTCATCGGCGTCCGAGCCTGCCCCGGGCTCTCTGTGGATCAAAGCCCGGGGTGGGGCGCCCGCTCGATTCCTCTCAGGTTCGCGTCGCTCGGACGGAGCGGGCGCCAATGTCGCGGCGGACATGCTTGCCTTCGAACTGGATGATGTCCGCGGCCTCGTACGCGCGCGCCGCGGCTTCCGCAATCGTCGAAGCGCAGGCGGTCACGACGAGGACACGGCCGCCGGCGGTGACCAGGCGATCGCCTTCCCGAGCCGTCCCGGCGTGGAAGATCTCGACCGACGGAAGCTTCGAGGCTTCGTTCAATCCGTCGATCGGCTTTCCGAGCTCGAAGTTGCCCGGATACCCCGCCGAGCAGAGGACGACCGCGGCGCACGCCTCGGGCTTCACGGCAAGCGGCTGGAACCGGAAGAGCTCCTGTCGCGTCGCCGCCGTGAGCAGAGCGGCGAGGTCCGTCTGGAGGCGAGGAACGATCACCTCCGTCTCCGGATCGCCGAATCGCGCGTTGTACTCGAGAATTTTCGGTCCCGACTCCGTCAGCATCAGCCCGGCGTAGAGGACGCCGGAGAACGAGCGCCCCTCCGCCTCGAGGCCACGGAGAGTCGGCCAGACGATGTCCCGCATCACCTGTCCGGACGTGGCGGCGTCGAGATTCCCGGCCGGCGAGTGGCAGCCCATGCCTCCCGTGTTCGGTCCCCGGTCTCCGTCGTAGACCTTCTTGTAGTCCCGGGCGGTGGGCAGGGCCTCCGCGGTCGCTCCGTCGCAGACCGCGAGAAAGGACGCCTCGCTTCCCCGGAGAAACTCCTCGACCAGGATGCGGTCGCCACCGGCGCCGAAGACCCTCTGTTCGAAAAACAGGTCGAGGGCCCGCTCGACGTCGTCCCGTGACTCGACGACGAGAACGCCCTTGCCTCCGGCGAGCCCGTCGGCTTTCAGCACGCACGGATAGCCGAGCTTCCGGATCGCCTCCTCCGCTTCCCCCTTGGACGCGCAGACCGTCGAGGCGGCCGTCGGAATGCCATGCCGCCGGAAGAACTCCTTGGCGAAGACTTTCGACGATTCGATCTGAGCAGCCAGCCGGGTGGGCCCGAAAAGCGGAAGGCTCCGTTTCGCGAACTCGTCGGCGATGCCGAGAGAGAGCGGCAGCTCCGGCCCCACCACCGTCAGGTCGAACTGCAGTTTTTCCGCGAGGTCGGCGAGCTCGACCATGTCCCCCGCCGAGACGGGAAGGCAGTCGGCCACCTCCTCGATCCCGGGATTTCCGGGAGCACAGAAGAGCTCCTGCACGGAAGGGCTGCGTCGCAGACCCCAGCACAGGGCGTGCTCGCGTCCGCCGCTTCCGATGACGAGAACCTTCATCGGGCGGCATTGTACCGGGACTTGGAGCACGAGGCTCCTCTCCCCGGGAGTCCTCCGCGCATGCGTCCCGCGCCGGAAAAATCCGCATCACATCGGCCGGCGGCTGCTCGAAGAACCGGACGAGCTCTTCTTCTGTTTCTTCCGTTTTCCGCCCGGCGCGGCCGGGTCCTTCTCTCCGGACTCGCGCGGCGCGACCTCGAATCGGTCGTAGCGGCCGAGGAACGCGACCTTCGTCTCGAGCGTCTCGTGCGGTCCGAGCATCAGGCCGAACCGTCCGGTCTGGCGGGCCGCGACGCGCCCGTCCCGGATCGCCCGGACCTCGAAGCGGACGTCCCGCCCTGCCCACGTTCCCCGGCCGTCGTTGACCACCCGGACGAGGCAGAGAGTGGCGTGGTCGCTCGAAAAACCCCGATCCTCCTCGACCGCCAGGCGAAGCTCACCCCACGGAACCGTCTCGGCGCCGGCACCGGCGATGGAGGACGCCGCGGCGGCCATCCCCATTCCCAGAATGACTCGGACAAAGGCGGAACCGATGAGTCCGGATCGGATAAGACGTATGGGTCCCATGATTTCCTCTCCTTTTCGAATGATGAGATTCGAAGGGACGAGGAACCGTCTGGAGACCGCCCGCACATGGCAGGCGGCAGGACGATGAGGACCGCGGCAGTGTAGCATTTGGATCGGACGATCCATGGCAAAAGACTTTCGCAAGACTCTGGCCGAAGAGATTCTGATCGCGGACGGCGCGGTCGGGACGCTGCTCGTTTCCCGCGGCGCCTCGCCCGAGCAGGCAAAGTCACCGTTGAACGTCACCGACCCGGAGTCGGTGCGCGAGGTCCACGACGACTATCGCGACGTCGGTGCGCGGATTCTCACGACCAATACGTGGGACGCCAATCGCGTGAAACTGTCGGCGCACGAGTGGGCCGACTCGCTCGAGAAGATCAATCGAGAAGGCGCCCGGCTCGCGAAGGAATCGGCCGCGGGCGAGATGGTGTTCGTCGCCGGATCGATGGGTCCGCTCGGAGCTCTCGTGAAGCCGTATGGAAGGCTGACACTCGTCCAGGTCCGCGAGACGTTCGAGGAGCAGGCCCGCGCCCTTCTCGAGGGAGGCGTCGACCTCATCCTGCTCGAGACGTTCGGAAGCCTTCTCGAGGCGGCGGAAGCGGTCCGGGCCGTCCGCGGCCTATCGGCGGAAATTCCGATCGTCGCGCAGATGACATTCCTCTCGGATGCGCGCACGGCCTTCGGCGAAAGCGCTTCGCACGCGCTGTCGACGCTGGCACTCGCCGGCGCGGACGTCGTCGGCATGAACTGCACCCTCGGGCCGCAGGAGACGCATGACGTCTTCTCGAAGCTCTCGCCGTCGATCGCCGCGCCTCTGTCGGTCATGCCGAACGCCGGCTATCCAACCGTCGTGCATGGCCGCAACGTGTATCTCTCGTCCCCCGACTATCTGCAGGAATACGCCGGTCTGTTCGCGGACGCGGGCGCCGCCATCATTGGCGGCTGCTGCGGCACGACACCGGAGCACGTCCGGGCGATGGCGCGCGCGATCGCAGGCCGCTCACGAACGGCCGCAAGGGTCGGCGTCTCCTTCGTCGTCGAAACGCCGCTCGGGTCCCTGGTCGAGCCGGCGATCGAAACCTCCCGGCTCAAGCGAAAGCTCGCGGACGCAAACGAGTTCGTCGTCACAGCCGAAGCGGAGCCGCCAAAGGGCGTGGACGTCTCGAGCGCGATCGAGGGTGCGCGCGTCCTGAAAGCCTCCGGGGTCGATGCCGTGAACGTCACGGACAATCCGATGGCCCGCCTGCGGATGTCGTCGATATCCGTCGCGGCCATTCTCCAGCGCGAAACCGGTCTCGAGGCGGTCGTGCAGATCACGACCCGTGACCGCAACGTGCTCGGCCTCCAGTCGGACCTCCTCGGCGCCGCCGGCCTGGGACTGAAGGCGATTCTCTGCCTCGGGGGAGATCCTCTGAAGATCGGCGACTACCCCCAAGCCAAGCAGGTCTCCGAGGTGGACGTGCTCGGGCTCCTGCGCATCAGCCGCGGGCTCAACTCGGGCGCGGACCTCGCGGGCAACGCCATCGGCGCGCCGACGTCGTTCGCGATCGCCTGCGCGGCGAATCCGGCAGCCTCCGATCTCGAAGTGGAGTTCTCGAAGCTGCGCGCCAAGATCGAGGCCGGCGCGACGTTTGCCCAGACTCAGCCCGTCTACGATATCGGGGCGCTCGAGCGCTTTCTGGAGCGGGACGAGGCGCGAGCGATCCCCGTGCTCGTAGGCCTGATTCCTCTTCGCTCGCTCAAGCAGACACTCTTCTTCGCGAATGAGGTGCCCGGAATCGTGGTTCCCGAGGAGATTCAAAGGCGTATGCGCGCCGCAGCGGACCGGGGACCGGAGCACGAGCGGATGGAGGGTCTCGCGATCGCCCGGGAGCTGGCGGCCGCGATCGGCGGATTGGCGCGCGGCATCCACATCATGCCCATGGGGAAATATGCGGCGGTGGGAGAGATCCTGGAGGCGCTTCCGGAGCGCGTGCGCGCAGGGAAAAGATAGAGACGCCGGGACGGCCTCGGATTTGAGGTGCCGGAGAGAAGCTCCCCGGCTAGAATTCCCGGAAATTTGCGAACGCGACGAATTGCTACAACTTTCGCTCAGGCACGGAGGCAATATGAAAATGGCCCTGCGGTTCTTGACCGCGCTTTCCATCCTGCTCACCGCTCTCGCGGTCGAAGCGGGCACTCAGGGACGCGTTACCGGCAAGGTGACGGACTCCGCGGGCAATCCGGTCGAAGGCGTCACCGTGACTCTCACGACGCCCGCGATCAAGACGTTCAAGCTCTCGACACGCACCGACAAGGATGGACGCTACGGATCGATCGTGAACGACGCGACGCTCATGTACCACCTGCGTTACGAGAAGGATGGCTACGCGCCAGCCGAGGTCGACAAGAAGCTCTCGACCGTCGAGATCACGACGCTCGACCAGAAGCTCATGAAGGCGGGCGAGGGCGGAGCGCCGGCCGCCTCCGCGAAGCCGGGCGCCGCACCCGCCGCCGGCCCGTCTTCCCATGACCAGGCCACCCTCGCCTACAACGACGCCGTCGATCGCTTGAACGCGGGCGACAAGCCGGGCGCCGAGGCGAAACTGCTGGAAGCTGTTGGGAAAAACTCGGATCTGGCTCAAGGCTGGGTTCAGCTCACGAATATCGCCTACGACAAGAAGGACTGGGCGAAGACGGTCGAATATGGTCAGAAGGCCACGGACCTCGACCCCACCCAAACGGACCTCTACAAGAAAATGGCGGAGGCCGCGAACAAGTCGGGAGACAAGAAGGCCGGTACCGACTTCGGCAAGCGATACGAGGACGCGAATCCGGACAGTCCGGAGATTCTCTACAGCAAGGGAATCGACGCCTACAACCATAAGAAGTCGAAGGAGTCGGAGGAGTTTCTCGAGAGGGCCGTCACGGCCAGGCCGGAGTTCGCTCTCGCGCACTACTACCTCGCCCTTGCCGCCATGAACAACAAGAAGAACGCCGTGGCGCGGGAGCACTTTCAGAAATATCTCGAGCTCGACCCGAACGGCTCCGAGGCAGCGACCGCAAAAGAGCTACTCCCCCTGGTGAAGTGAAACTCGGGCCGAGCGGCCGAGTTGCGCCTGGACGAGGGATTGGCACGCGAGCGCGTTCCCCCGCGGGGGTGAGAGGCGCACGCGATCTCGCTAGACCGCAGGATTCGGAGACGACGTCGAATGCAAGACGCCCCCTCACCCTGCCCTCTCCCCCGTCACCGGGGGCGAGGGTGGGCTCTTGAGCTCGTTTAGGCCGGACGGATATTCGGCGCCTCGAACGCACCGCTCAAATTCACCCTGACTCTGCCCCCTTTTCGAAGCCGCTTCGGCGAAACCACCGCCAAGAACTGCGCTAACGATGTCGAAAATTGTCGGGCGGCGCCCCTTTTATGTCCACACCTTGTCATCGGGTCGGCACGCGAGCTCTAAAGTCACCTGAAATCAGCTATTTGCGTGCAGGCGCCTGTGGCCTCCCGATTGCTTTGTATGCCGGTAGTGAAGATCCAGCTCGCGTTCGCCGAATCCCAGGATCCGCTCCAAGAGCTCCTCGGCGGACGCCTGGCCCTGACAGAAGTCATCGAGGGCCGCCAGGAGTTTCTCGATGAGCTCGACCGGCGGCTGCAGGCGATCACGCTCCCCCGGCGCATGGCTGACCTGGATGGGGACTCCACGCTGCCTCTCCACTTCCACCGGGATCCCGATCAGGGCGGCGCGAAGTGACGCCGCTCATAGCGAGGCTTCTCACGGAGACCGGCTTCGCGACGTCTCCCGGCGCGTGGGCCCCCTTTCTTCTCCTGTTCGGGGTCGCGCTCGTGGTCCTCATCGTCATCGATGACGACGATCTCCCGGGGCCGCGTCTCTGTCGGGTGAAGGCGAACTGAGAAAAAGCCTTCGGCTCTCCCGCTCTCTCCGCTATCCGCTATCCCCTTCAGCCTCCCGCTCGAGCCCCGGGCGGATCCGGTTCTATCCCGCTCGCGAACTCGTGAGCGATCGATTGATGGATTCATCGAAAATCGGGAAAGCCGACGATCGCGCGCGACGGACGGGACCCGGATATTGCGCGGCGCAGGGGCCGTGTCAGAATCCGCACATGGCCCGGGAAGGCGCGTTCAAAGATCGGCCGTTGTGGCGGCGGTTGCAGATCATCCACCACGCCATCAAGGAGCGGAAGTACCCGAACGCGTCCTCGCTCGCGACCGAGCTCGGCGTGTCGTCGAAGACCGTGCAGCGGGATCTCGACTATCTCCGCGACGAGCTCGAGGCGCCGATCGAATTCGACCGCCTCGAGAACGGATACCTCTATTCACGCGCCGACTACGTCCTGCCCTTTCTTCCCGTGGACGGAAAGGACCTTTTCTCGATCGGAGTCGCCGCTCAGTTTCTCGGCCTCTTCGGCGGAACCCCTCTCGGCCGCGATCTCAAGGCGTGCTACGCGAGACTCGCCCATCTCATGCCTCCCGCCGTGCGCCTGCGGCCCGAGATCGTGATGGAAAATCTCGCCGTCCGCGCGACCGCGTTCCGGCCGGTGAATGAGGCCACGTGGGAAGCCGTATCCGAAGCGCTTCAGAGGGGCCTGTCGCTTTCGATCCGGTACCACCGGCCCGGCGAGCCGGCCGGCGACCCGCGCCTCGTGCGGCCATACGCGTTCGTTCTCTCGGGGCTCGATTGGATGGTTCTCGCGGAGGACCAGGCGGCCGGACAGGTCAAGCTCTTCTACCTCGCCCGGATCGAAGAAGCCGCGCTGACGAAGGAGCGATACACGATCCCCCGCGATTTCGACGCCTCGAAGTTCTTTCGCAACACCTTCGGGCTCTTCGTGGGGGATGCCCGGCCTTTTCAGCTGAGGGTCCGGTTCTCCGCGGCCGTCTCCGACGAGGTGCGCGAGCTCCGGTTTCATCCGGACCAGAAGATCGAATCCACTCCGGCCGGAGAGGCGATCCTGGAGATCCCGGCGCAGTCGATCAAGGAAGCCCGCCGCTTCGTCCTCGCCTGGGGCCGGGACGCCGTCGTCCTCGATCCTCCCGAGCTCATCGCCGATCTCCGGTCCGAGACCGGCGCCATGGCCGATGCTTATGGAGACGCGAGGACGAGCCGGGCTCGTCCACACTCGCCCGCGCCCTCCCGGACGCCCGGGAACGAGCCGCGCCGGGCCCGTCCGAAAACTTCGTGAGAAGCTGGAGCGACACCATGTTCAACCGATGCCGACCCCGATCCCTCGCCTTCCTCGCCGTTGTGTCGATTTCCTTCGCGAGTCGCTGCACCGTCACCGTCAAGCCCGTGGTCGCGCTCGATCCGGAAGCCGCTTGCCCGGGTGGAATGCCGGAGTGGCGGCTCGAAATCGTCGACCAGCGCGCCGACGTCAACCACGCGAACAACGTCGAGGCGACCGTCCGCGGCTCGATTACGAAATCGCTTCCCGGCTGCAAATGGGTGACCGGGGCCGCTCCGAGCATCATGCTCGAGCTGCATCGCTTCACCGTTCGCAAGGAGGACAACTGGGAGGCCGCCGTGGAATGGAGCGTCCTGGCCCGCGACCGCGAGGGACGCACCCTGACGGAGTTCCAGGCGGAGTCCCAGGTATCCCGCCCGAACTATCGGAGCCAGGACAACGAGAAACTCGCGCTGCAACAGGCGCTGGACGAGGCGATGCGGCGAACGCTGACCGGACTGCGAGCGATTCCGCCGGTGCAGTGACGTCCCAGGGCGGGCTCGCGATCGAAGAACGACCTCATCGGACGACAATCGCCCCTTTCCGCAGACAGCGAGACGCCTTGGCGCGTTGCAGTAACTGCCATGATCCCAACGTGTTGAGCGTTTGAAAGCCGGCCGCGGACGGCCCGGAGCCATGGAACGGATTTCGCAGCCCCGACCAGCCGGAGGACATCCATGACACGACGCCACTTTTCGATCTCCCTCGCCGTCGCGGCCGGAGTCCTGGCCGCTTCGGTCGCGGCGTCGGGAGCGACCGCCAACGCGGCCTTCGATCTCGCCACGATCCTCTCGGGCACGTTTTCCGGTTCGACGCCAGGCAACGAGCTTCGTCTCGACCTGCGGCCGGTTCCGACGGGCTCCCGCCACCCGTACGATCTGTTTCTGGAAGTCGCCGGCAAGTTCCAGGGGGAGAACGTACGGCGGCAGGGTCTCATCCGACTCGAGCAGCAGGGGCGCGATGTCTACGTCGGATACGTACCCCATTTCGACGCGACCGTGACGTCGATGTCGCCGAACGCGACCCAGTTCACGGACTCCGAGGCCAACGCCGCGTGCGGATTCCATCTTTCTCCCCAGGGCGATGGGTTTGCGGGCGAGACGTCCGGTTCGAGCTGCGCTTTCGCGCTGCACGGCTCCGCGGGCAAGTGGTCCATCGAGCTCGAGCCGGGTGGAATGCGCCTGCGCAACACAGAATCGGGCGAGACGCTGAGGTTTAAACGGAAGAGTGAATGAGCGGGGAGCGGAAGGGTCAGCTATCAGCTATCAGCTATCAGCTATCAGCTATCAGCTATCAGTTATCAGTCATCAGCAGGAACGGCGGAACCCGGTTATGAATCTTGGGTTTTGGTTTTGGTTCTCAGCCTCGAGTCTGGAGGTTTGTTTTTGAGATGGGAATCTGAGTTCGAGAGGTAAATCCCGAGCTCGGAATTCGCGATTCAGAACTCGTCTCCCGTATCCCATTTCCCGTTTCCCGTTTCCCGTTTACCGTTTACCGTTTCCCGTTTCCCGTTTCCCGATCCGGTAACCCCGTTCATGTTCTCTCCGGCGGCAGAAATCCCCGCACGATCTCCTTGACGGGATTCGAGAACTCGCCCTTGATGATCCAACGCAGGAAGCCGGGCTCTTCGCGGCCCATGTCCTTCAGCGTGCGGCCGCGGTTTCGGCCAAAGTTGACCGTCGGCTCTCCGTGGATCAGGCGGATGCGTCCTTCGGGATCCATGTCGCGGTCGAGCCCCGCGCAGTAGAGCTCATGGAGCTCCTCGACGGAGCGAGGCATCGACTCATACCGCTGGAGCTGTCCCTCGAGGACCCGGAGCGTCATCTCCGCGTCGGCCAGGGCGCCGTGCGCGCCGGCGTGCTCCGACTGGCAGTAGAAGCGCGCCGCCGCCGAAAGATGCCGCGGCTCGTGCGCGAAGAAGATCCGCTGGGCATCGACCAGGCGGCGCGTCGATACGTCGAAGTCGATGCCCGCGCGGAGGAATTCGACGCGGAGCACGGGCAGGTCGAAACCGGCGATGTTGTAGCCCGCGAGATCGCATCCCTCGAGAAACGCGGCGAGCTCGTGCGCCACCTCGATGAAACCGTCCATCCCCTCGACGTCGCAATCCCGGATCCCATGAATCGCCGTTGAGCCCGGCGGTATCGGCATCCGGGGATTCAGTCGGCGGATCCAGCTTTCCCGTGTCCCGTCGGGATTCACCTTCAGGCAGGCGATCTCGACGATCCGGTCGGTTCGTGAATTCGTACCGGTCGTCTCCGTATCGAAAACGACGACGGGCCGGTCCAGGCGAAGCAGTTTTTCGAGCACTCCTGCGATCGTAACCGATTGCTCGGACAGACGATGTCGCACCTCCTGGCCCGTCTCTTGCTCCTCCATACAAGGGAAGCGGATCGCCATGAAGGGATTGGAAATGGCCGTCAAGCTCGACACATGCCAGGTCGCCGCCGTCCGGGTCGACACACCCTGGACGAAACGGGGCGGGGTCGTCGCCTGCGTCGCCAGCCTGACGCGCCGCCTCTCGCGCCAGGAGTCTCGAGGAATGGCGCGCTTTCCCGAATTCTCCGTCACGGGCGACCGCGTCGCCTACGAGTGCCGCCCGTCGGAATCCGAAGCCTTCGAGAAGAGGTTGTCCGCCGTCCTCCGATCCCTGCACGATCCCGATCCGGGAAATACGGAAGGCGAGCTGCCCCTCGTCCGGGACGGAGAGCTCATCCGGGACGGAGAGGGTGAAGAGGGGAAAGGGGAGAGAAACCGGCGGTCGAGCCGGCGAACCTGACGGAGACGGAGAATCGTTCAATCAGGAGTTCTCGCAGAAGAGTCAGAAGAGCCAGAAGAACCAGAAGAGTCCGAAAGAGTCAGTAGTTCTCGCTGAAAAGCCAGAAGAACAGCTCACCGAACCGCGCCAGCAGGCCTCGTTTTTTCCACTTCTCCTTCGTGAACCTCTCGCTCCGCGCCAGATCGCGGTCCACCATCCGCTCCACCCTTTCGGCAAACCGTCGGTCGTAGACGGACACGCTCGCCTCGCCGTTCTTCTTCATCGAACGGTTCACGAAGTTGATCGATCCGACGGACGACCAGATTCCGTCGACGACCATGACCTTGTTGTGCATCATCGTCGGAAGAAACTCATAGATCTCGACGCCGCCATCGAGCAGCTCCCCGTAGTGGAACCGGGAGGCATTTCGTACGTTCGGGCTGTCGATGTACTTGCCGGGCACGATCACGCGCACGTCGACTCCTCTCGCCGCCGCCTGCACGAGCGCCTGGCGGATCTGACGGTCGGGCACGAAGTAGGCATTTTCGATCCAGATCCGCCGCCGGGCGGCCTGTATCGCCATGTAGTACTGCAGCTTCGCCATCGAGCTCTGATCGGTGCGGGAGCTCGAGATCGCCTGCGCCAGCATGTCTCCCGCGGATTCGATCGTCGGGAACTGCGCCGGGCCGTGCAGCACCTCCCCGGTCGTATGGAGCCAGTCCTCGAAGAAGACGTGCTGGAGCTGCGCCACCATGGGCCCTTCGATCCGCACCATCGTCTCCCGCCACTCGGACGGGTCGCGGGCGTCCCCTTTCCAACGATCATCGACTCCCACGCCGCCGCAGAATCCGATCTTCCCGTCGATCGTGAAGATGCGCCGGTGTGTCCGGTTGCCGACGCGGTACAGAGAATAGACGCGAAGGGGCTTGTAGATCTCGACCTTGACGCCGGCCGCCGCCATCTCATCCTGGAGATCTCCGAGGTTCGACCCGAAACCGTCCACGAGCACCCTCACTTCGACCCCCGCTCGCGCTTTCTCCGCGAGCACGCGCGCCATGCGGGTGGCGATCGTCCCGTGGTCGAAGATGTACACCTCGATGTTGATCGAGAATCGCGCCTCCCGGAAAGCGGCCGTGAGGGATTCGAAGATCGCGTCGCCGTTTTCGATCAGGTCGGCCCGGTTGTGAGCGACCATCTCGGTTCCGAACGCGTCGAGCGAGCGCCGGAACTCCGGGCTATCCACCCCGTACGAGGGCTCGTACTGGTAGACAGTGCGCTTTTCCGAGAAAATATAGGAACAGCCGGAAACCGGCAAAAGGAGCAGCCCGCCGACGATCGCGCGAGAGAGAAGGCGTTTCATCGTCTCTTCCGCGAAAAAACGCCGCGGCGGCGAAAACGATTGGTCGCGTCCGGGAACCGCTTCGCGTAGGCTCGTCCGATGTTCCGAAAGCTCCCGCGACGTCCTCGCAAGCCGAAAGTCTATCGAATCCCCGTCGAGACGTATCTCATCGCGCTGGCCATCGCGTTCGCGCTCTCGGTGGCCCTCTCCTTCCTGTCGAAGCCGAAAGAGATCCGCTACCGGCTTCCGCACGTGTTCTCGGTCGACGACCCGACCTTTCTTCCCTCCGCCCACGCTCTGATGAGCGCATCCACGATTCCCGGCAATCGGGTGCAGGTTCTGGTGAACGGCGACGAAATCTTCCCCGCGATGCTTTCCGCCATCCGCGGCGCTCAGCGAACCATCAATCTCGAGTGCTACATCTTCTGGTCGGGCAAGATTGGTTCGGCATTCCGCGACGCGCTCGTCGAGAGAGCTCGCCACGGCGTGGCGGTCCGGCTGCTCGTCGACGCGGTGGGCTCGAAGAGTCATCTTCTCGACTCCGATATCGACGTGATGCGAAGAGGCGGCGTGACCGTCGACCTCTTCCATCCGCTGCGTCCATGGATGCTCGATTCGATAAACAACCGAACTCATCGGCGCATCCTCGTCGTCGACGGTCGAATCGGCTTGACTGGCGGCGTCGGAATCGCAGACTCATGGCTCGGCAACGCCCAATCGCAGGCGAACTGGAGAGAGACCTGCGTGCAGGTGGAGGGACCCGTTGTGGCCCAGCTCCAGTCGGCCTTTCTCGACAACTGGGCGGAGGTTCGCGGCGAGGCGCTCCTGGGCGACGCTTTTTATCCGAAGCTGGAGATGGCCGGCAGCGTCCGATGCCAGGTGATCGACTCGACGGCCCGTGCGCCGAGCTCCGCCACCAAGCTGCTCTACGCGGTTTCCATCGCCTCCGCCCGGAGCCGGATCCTTCTTTCGAACTCGTACTTTCTCCCGGACGCGGAAACGAGCGCCGCGCTCGTCGACGCCGCGCAGCGAGGCGTGAATGTCGAGGTAATCGTTCCGGGAAAAGTCAACGACGTGCCCGCGACCAAGGCCGGCGGCCGGTCATCCTTCGGGGCGCTGCTCAGGGGCGGAGTAAAGATCTTCGAATTCCAGCCGACGATGTTCCACCCGAAAACGATGGTCGTCGATGGCATCTTCTCGACCGTCGGTTCCACGAACTTCGACAACCGCTCATTCCGACTGAACGACGAGATCAACCTCACGATGGCGGATCCCGCGATCGGGCACCGGATGGAAGAGCTCTTCCGCCTCGACGTGGCGCGGTCCCGCCCCTACACGTACCAGGACTACCGGAGGCGGTCCCTCAAGGATCGCGTTTTCGAGTGGGCCGTGATGCCCATTCGCTCCGAGCTGTAAACAGAGCCGGCCTCCCGCGTCGCAGTCTGACAAATCTTACAAAGCTCGTAACAATCCGCGCGGAATGGTGACAACGATCGTCACCAGCGCCGCCCGCCGAATCGCTTAAACAGCTGAAAAGGAATGACTTGCCGGTCTGTCGGAACGTGGCCGAGCGCTTGCAATTCACAAGAGCGAGGAAACAAAAACCTCACCTCCTCCTTTCGCCCCCCGGGCGGCCCCACCCCGACCCGGGGATTTTTTTATCTTGAGATCGATCGATGGCGCCGGTAGGCACCCTCGACCACTCGGTCGGAATGGCGCTCCAGAGGAAATCTCATGATCTCGCGATCAATCGAACTATCGAATTATCGAATTATCGAATTATCGAATTATCGGGAATCGGAAGCCCGCACCGGACAGAAACCGCCCGCGCCGATCGACGAGCCCTTCGGACTCCCCCGATCTCCACTTGACCCGATAGAACGATTGATCGCGAGATCATGAGATCGCGAGATTCGGACTTCCGCTATCAAGGTCCTTTCTGGAATCGAAACTCATCTGATCTGCTAATTTGCGCCCATGCGCGTTCTCGCGGGCGACATCGGCGGCACGAAGACCGCCGTCGCCATCTACGAGGTCGGGGCGCGGAGACTCACCCTGGAGCGGGCGGGACGCTACCCGAGCGGCCGCTACAGCTGCCTCGAGGCCATCCTCGAAGACTTCCTGGCGAAGGAGCGGAGAGTTCCTCGATTTGCGGCGTTCGGCGTCGCCGGACCGGTCGTCGCCGGGCAGGCCAAGATTACGAAACTGCCCTGGACGATCGACGCGAAGCGGGTCGGGCGGTCGATCGGAATCGGACCGGTGCGGCTCGAAAACGATTTCGTCGCCGCCGCCTACGGCATCCCCTATCTGACCCCGCGGCAGCTCGCCGTCGTCGCCCGCGGAGAGCCGGAAGCCGGCGGTCCCATGGCGCTGATCGGAGCCGGGACCGGTCTCGGCCAGGCCGTGCTCTGGCGGTCGGGAGGCCGCGTCGAGGCCCTGGCATCCCAGGGCGGCCACGCGGACTTCGGTCCGAGGAACCCGGCGGAGGATCGCCTCGTCCGGTTCGTGCGAGCGCGCTTCGGACGGGTGAGTCGCGACCGGCTGCTCTCCGGGGAGGGGCTGGCGCACATCTACGATTTCCTCGAATCCGACGGAGCCGCCCGCACGACGGCCGCCGTTGCCCGCGCATTTGCCGGGGAGGATCGGGGCGCCGTCATCGGGCGCCTGGGGCTCGCGGGACGCGACAGGCTCTGCACGCGCGCCCTCCAGATGTTCGTCGGGATCTACGGCTCCGAGGCCGGAAATCTCGCGCTCCAGTATCGCGCGACCGGCGGCGTCTTCGTCGGAGGTGGGATCGCCGCCCGCATCCTGCCGGCGCTCCGCTCGCCCGCCTTTCTCGACTCCTTCTCCCGCAAGCCGCCGATGGAGGAGCTGCTCGCGCGGATTCCCGTGCGGATCGTCCGGGAGCCGCGACTCGGCCTCATCGGAGCCGCGGCCGCCGCCTACTGGATGGCGACGGAGATCACCCGGTTGTCCTGAAGGACGAGGATTCGGCGGATCTTCGGATAAGTCCATCGGACCCGCCGCTGTCCGTCCTCCCGGAAGTCCGTCGTGCTGTCCGGGTTGCCGAGCAGCTGGCGGACATCGGCCGCCGACATCCCCTCCTTCAGCGTCACCAGTCGGACGTTCTGCTCGTCGGTGACAGGGGCCGCTTCGTCGACGACACGGTTGTGCTCGGACTCCCCGACCGCCGCCTTGGACTCGAGAAGCGGGTTCGTCAGGCGATCGACGAATCCTGTGACGGTCGCGTGCTCGCGAATCAGCCAGAAGACGAGAGCGGCGGCGATCAGAAGCAGGAGCAGGCGCCGCACGCTCACGACTCCGACCGCGAAAAAGGTGCGCTCAGGCGCGAGGGGCAATCGGGCGCGCCGCCCGGGAAAGCTCGCGCATCGCGGCCGGATCTCCGAGCAGACGCTCGACCCGCGCCTCGAGCTCGGCGATCTTCTCCAGGCAGATCGCGTGCTGCTCCGGCCACGCCGGCCACACGATCGAACCGGTCGTGAAGATCGCTTCTTCGAGCGACGGCTCTCCGTCGCGCCTCCCCAGCGTCCATTCCTCCCGCAGCATCGAGCGGCGCGCGTGACGCAGCGCCTCCAGCCCGTTCTCCCCCGCGTGGATCTGGAACCGCAGCACGATCAGGCCGCCCGGATCCGGAACGAGAGCGCTCGTACCGTCGGAGGCCGGCGAATCCGGAACGATCGCCAGAATTTTGTTCGTCATCACCCGGACTCCTGACTGCGAGCGCCATGCCCGGCTGCCGGGACGCCGCAAGTGACGGGCGCGAAAAGAGTTCGAGCGAAGGGGGAAAGGAAGGGGAAGGAGAGAGTGAGAAATCCGTCACTTTTCGTGACGGTAGAGGGTCAATGTCCGAGAGTCTGCATCGCGTCGCGGGCGCGATTCGCGCGTTCGACGAGCTCAGTCACTTTCTGCCGGCACCAGGCGACCTGGGAAGTCAGAACGAACCAGCGAATTTCGCTGCCGCTGAAATTCGGATCTTCCATGGACGGCTCGTCCCATTCGATTCCGCGCGTCCGTTCCTCGCGAATCATGGCGCGGCGCGCATAGCGAAGCGCCTCGAGGTCGCCGGGGATCGCCAGCTTCAGCTGGAATCGGAGGCTCATGCGCCGGGAAGGGTCGATCCGGAGAGCCGCCGCGTCGCGCTCCTCGATGCCCGGGGAGATGGGGTCGGAGACTTCGATGACTCGGATGGGCTTCATGGTGCAGCGGCGAATTATAGTCCCAATCGAGCGCCTTCCAGCCTCCGCCCGTCCGCCGTATCGGACCGCCTCGAGGCTCCCGGCTGCCCTCCCGGGCCGGGCAATCCTCTAGAATCCGGCCATTGAGCGAAAGGACGACATGAACGAGAAGGTCCCCATCACGGTCGCAAACGGCGACGGAATCGGCCCGGAGATCATGGCGGCAACCCTCCAGATTCTGGAAGGCGCCGGGGCCCGGCTCGACATCGAAACCATCGAAATCGGCGAAAAAGTGTATCTGGCGGGCAATTCGGCGGGCATCGCCGCGTCGGCATGGGAGTCGCTGCGGCGCACCCGCGTGTTTCTGAAAGCCCCCATCACCACCCCCCAGGGCGGCGGATTCAAGAGCCTGAACGTGACCGCCCGCAAGACCCTCGGACTGTACGCTAACGTACGGCCGTGCGTGGCGTACCACCCCTTCGTCGACACCCTCCACCCCGGGATGGACGTCGTGATCGTCCGGGAAAACGAAGAAGACCTCTACGCCGGAATCGAGTACCGCGTGACGGCGGACGTGACGCAGTGCCTGAAGATCATCACCCGGCGCGGGACCGAGCGCATCGTCCGGTACGCCTTCGAGTACGCGACGCTTCACAAGCGCAAGCGCGTCACATGTTTCACCAAAGACAACATCATGAAGATCACCGACGGCCTGTTCCACAAGGTCTTCGACGAGATCGCGAAGGAATATCCCGCCCTCGAGAACGAGCACTGGATCGTCGACATCGGAGCGGCAAAGCTCGCGGACACTCCCGAAGCCTTCGACGTGATCGTCATGCCGAACCTCTACGGCGACATCCTGTCCGACGTCGCGGCGCAGATCGCCGGCTCCGTCGGTCTCGCTGGCTCCGCCAACATCGGACCGCAGTGCGCGATGTTCGAAGCGATCCACGGTTCGGCGCCGCGGCGCGCCGGACAGAACCTCGCGAACCCTTCCGGCCTGCTCCTCGGCGCGGTGATGATGCTCGTGCACATCGGTCAGTCGGACGTCGCCGAACGCGTTCACAACGCCTGGCTCCGGACCCTCGAGGACGGCGTGCACACGTACGACATCTACGCCGAGGGCGTGAGCAAGCAGAAAGTAGGAACCAGAGAATTCGCGGCGGCCGTCGTCGCACGGGTCGGTCAGGAGCCGGAGAAACTGAAACCGGCCCGCTACGCTCCTCGCACGGGTCCGGCAAAACCCCTGACGAATCCGCCCCCGCCGGTCGTCGGGCGCCGGGATGTCGTCGGCGTCGACGTCTTCATCAACTGGCCGACCGGGACCGCCGACGAGCTGGGCAATCGGCTCCTCGCGATCCCGCCGACGGGTCTGACACCCACGATGATCACGAGCCGCGGCCTGAAGGTCTGGCCGGGCGGCATCCCGGAAGTCTTCACCTCCGACAACTACCGCTGCCGTTTCATGGCCGCGGAGGGCGCCGCATCGCTGACGCCGCAGGACATCATCGCCCTGCTGCAGCGCGTCACGGACGGGGGGCTCGAATTCGGAAAGATCGAAACGCTCGCGACCTATGACGGCGAAAAGGGGTTCTCGATGGGGCAGGGGGAGTAGGCCGATAGCGAGCACCCTGCAGAATTTGCGGAAGATCCGCCCGCCGCCGGCGGCAGGCTCCAGCGAGACTTCAGCCACGGTTTGAGCCCGGGGCCGGCAGCCCTCCCGGAGGAGACCCTCGAAATCGGGGCACAAGGCAGAGGGGAATACGCTCCTCTGATACTGCCCCGATTTCGCGGAGGCGCGGCTGCCATTTCTCTTCTCAGGCATCCATAGCCGCGCCGTGTCGACGGAGCGGAGGGCGGACGGACCCGGGCGTCTCGGCGGGCGAAACGTTTCTGTTGCGTCGTGACGCCTCGCCTCTTCGCATTGTGTGAGGCGCTCTCTGCCGCCTCATTGCGAAGCGAATGCCGTGGCCGATCGCCGCGCCGGCGGCGGTGGGCGGATCTTGGCCGCCAGTCAGTTCAAGTCGAAGAGGAGCGCTTCGCTGCCGGGCTCTCCGGTCATCGCGAGCCGCTTTTCGCCGGTCACAGCGGCGCCGTCGCCCGTCTCGAGCGTCTGGCCCTCGAGCTCGACGCGACCTCGCGCGACCTGGACCCATGCGGAGCGGCCGGGATCGAGCGGGTGCGTGAGCGTTTCGCCGCCCTGCCAGAGAGCGTCATAGAGCCGGACGTCCTGGTGGATGGTCACGGAGCCGTCCCGTCCGTCGGAGGAGGCCAGGAGTTGGATCTGTCCGCGACGGCCCTCTTCCGGAAATGCCTTCTGCTCGTAGCCGGGCACGAGGCCGGGACGTTCGGGGAGGACCCAGATCTGGAGAAAGTGAAGAGGGTGAACAGGCGACGGATTTCGCTCGCTGTGCCGGACGCCCGAACCGGCGCTCGTGCGCTGGAGCTCGCCCGGCCGGATGATCGAGCCGTTCCCCAGGCTGTCCTGGTGCTCGAGCTCTCCCTCCAGCACCCACGACAGGATCTCCATGTCCCGGTGGGAGTGATTCGGAAATCCCATCCCGGGGCGAACGCGATCCTCGTTGATCACCCGCAGGTCCTGGAATCCCATGAAGCGCTCATCGACGTAGTCGGCGAACGAGAACGTGTGCCGCGTATCGAGCCAGCCGTGGTCCGCGTGGCCGCGGTCGCTCGATTTCCGAATCGAAATCATGCGCCCTCCGAGCGTTCGTTGCAGGAATAGCAACTACGACGCCAGGACCCCTCCGGATTCACGGCTCGTTCCGGAGAGGTCGTCCGGAACGAGCCTTCGAGCGCGCGGGATCTCGACCGAGAAGACCGACCCCTTGCCCGGCTCGCTCTCGACCGCGAGGCGCCCGTCGAGCCCGTCGACGATCTGGCGCACGATCCAGAGGCCGAGGCCCAGGCCGCCGTAGTGGTGGCCGGACACGGCGCGTTCGAACCGCTCGAAGATCCGCGCCTGATTCTCGGGCTCGATCCCGATACCCTGGTCTTTCACTTCGAGCCGGACCTTCTCGGGATCGCCGGTCAGGGAGACTTCGATAGGCCGGCCGCTGCCATATTTCACGGCGTTGCTCAGCAGGTTCGTCACGACCTGGTCGAGTCGCAGGCGGTCCCACTGGCCGATTTCGACCCCCGCAGCCCGAACCGTGAGCGCGCAACCGGAGCGTGCGAGGGTCTCCTCGAGGCGCGCCGAAACGTCTCGGACGACCGCCGCGAAATCGACCTCCTCGATGTGGAGGTCGAGGCGCCCCGCCGTGATCCGCGAGATGTCGAGCAGGTCGTCGATCAGGTGGGTCAAGCGCTGGATCTGCCGCTCCGGCGCGACCATCCGCTCGGCGAGGCCGTTCGCGGCCGCGGTCTCTCCGACGTTCTGGATCCGGCGGAGGATTCCCTGGACCTGGATCTGAAGAGTCGTGATCGGCGTCTTGAGCTCGTGGGACGCGATCGAAAGGAATTCGTCTCGGTCCCGGATCGCCTCCTGGGCCTCGCCGTAGAGCCGGGAGTTGTCGATTGCGAGGCTCGCGCGGTACGAAAGCGCTTCGGCCAGAGACAGGTCGTCCGGCTCGTAGCGCCGCTTCGATTCCGCGGAGAGAAACGTGATGGTGCCGAGAACGTCTCCCCGAACCTCGAGCGGCACGCACATGTAGGAACGGAGCCCGAGTTTTTCGAGCATCCCGACGTGCGCTTCGCTCCGGGCGAACGAGCGGATCATCTCGGCGGGAAGGTTCGTCGCGAGCTCCGGCTGTCCCGTTCGGATGACGTGCGAAGGCCCGAAGGGCTGGGAAGGCGACCAGGGAAACAGGCGCCCGATCGAGCGCGCGTCCGCCATCTTCTCCGGGTCGGAATGATGGAGGGCGATCGTTCCGAGCTTTCCGTATTCGTCGACATGTCGATGAGACACCAGTCCGCAACCTCCGGCACCGCCAGGCGCGCGACACTCCCGAGCGTGACCCGGAAATCGAGCGACGAGGCGAGCACCTCGCTCGCGCGGGCCAGAAATGATGACCGGCGCTCATGCCACTCCGCCGCCGCCCTTTCCTGCTGCACGAGCTCGAAGAGCCGGGCATTCTCCATCGCGATCCCCGCGCGGATCGCCAGGTCTTCGGCGAGGCGCAGATCTTCGGGAGTGAAGCGCCGGCCGGAGGCGGTGCTCGCGAAGGTGAGAATGCCGACCACCGACTCCGCGTCCCGCATGGGCACGGACATCGTCGAACGGATGCCCATTCCGCGCAGGAACTCGAGAGCCTCCGGAGACCGGGCGATCGTTTGCAGGAATTCGTCGTCCACATCGGACAGGAGCTCTGGCACTCCCGTCTTCAGGACCTGGAACGGTCCCGCCGGCGCGTCCGGATCGAGGAACCGTTCCGTCTCGAACCGCCGGGCGAGTCCGGCGTCTTCCGAAGCGGCGTGCGTGACGGCAACCCGCCTCACGGGCTCATCCTCGCCGCCCGCCAGGTCGACGAAGCACCAATCGCAGAGCTCCGGGACCGCGAGGCGCGCGATCGCCCGAAGGGTCTCGTGGGACTCGAGCGACGAAAAGAGAGCCTGGCTGGCCCGCGCCAGAAACGCGGACCGTTTTTCGGCGGCCTCCGCCTGGCTGCGCGCCGTGCGCTCCCGGGCCAGGAGGCCCGCACGCTCTGCCTCTCCGTCCTCCGCGGCACGTCTCGCGTTCCGCTCCCGCTCGAAGAGAAACGCAAGACGCCGCGTCACGCCCACGGAGAGAGCGAGAGTCGTGGCGAGAGCCGCACCGGCGATGGCGAGAAGGATTCCGAACTCGCGGCGGTTCGACGCTTGGATCTCGAGCCCGACCCGCATCAGCTTGCTCTCCTTGGCGCGGATGTAGTCCGTCATCGACCGCTCGAGCGCGACTCGGCGCGGCTCGACGTTCGCCCGGAAGTAGGCCTGGATCGGCTCGAATCGACCCTCGCGGCGCCGGCCTTCGATCGCCACGTCAGCCGCGCGCTGATGCGCCGCTTCGGCATCGCGGACTCGCAGCAGAAGCTTCTGCTCGGGCGGCGACGCGCGCCCTTCGAGCCGGGTGAGCGCCTGCCGCAGATCGACGCGCGCGGCGCCGAGCTCCACGAAAGCCTGTTCGTCGCCCGTGACCATGAGATTGCGGAGGGCCGTCGTCTTCCGATCGATGTCCGACTGAAAGCGGCCGAACTCGAGGATCTCCCGAGCCTCGTCGAGCGCCGCGCGATCCGTCAGTACGGCGGAACGCAGCGCCAGGGTCGCGGCGACGGCCAGCAGCAGGATGAGGGCGCTCGTGGCGGCGAACCCGATCCGCGCGTTGCGGCGGAAGGACTCCGGGATGGGGTCCTCCGCGCCGCCCGAACCGGACGGCGCGGGCGCGGAAACGGAGAGCACGCCGTCAATATGGCCCGGCGGGCCGGAACCGTCAATTCCCGCGGCGTCCGAAACCGCACCTCCCGCGTCCCGAACGCTAGCGGCTCCGTTCCTCGGCGCTCGCGTAGCCTTCCGGCTCGGCCAGGCCGCTGCCCCCGTTTCCGGCCGCGTCTCGGCCGCCATGGTAGTCCGACGCTCCCGGCCGGGCGATCTCCGACTGCGCCACGATCCGTCCGCGGGAAAGGCCCCGGAAATCCTCGAGGCTCTTCCAGCCGCGATCCGCGTGCCGTTCCAGGAACGCGTCCATGTCGTGGAGGAGGGCCTGGATGACGTGAGGTCCGACGGCCCGGTCGAGCATCGCCGCCGTACAGACCTGAACCGTGCCGCAACCCAGAAGAAAGTAGTTGAGCGCCTGGGCAAAAGTCGCGATGCCGCCGATCCCCGAGAAACTGCGCTCGGGAAGCGCCGCCGTCATCTGCGCCATCTTCGCGAGCGAGAGCGGCAGGATCGCAGGGCCGCCCAGCCCCCCTGTCGAGACGAGGCCGTCCACGTTCACCTCGAACTCGAGGGTTTCGGGATCGACGAGCGGAAGCGACGTGAATGTGTTGGACGAGGAGATCGCGTCCGCGCCGCCCCGGAATGCCGCCTGTGCCTCGATCACGATGTCCGTCGTGGAGGGGGTCAGCTTCGCCCAGACGGGAATCCGCGCGACTTCGCGGACGACCTGCGCGACGACGGACACGAGCTCGCGGTCCTTCCCGATGTTCGATCCCATGTCCTGGCGGTCCATGTGCGGACAGGACAGGTTGAGCTCGAGCGCGTCGGCTCCTTCGTCCTGGCAGGTGCGCGCGAGCGTCTGCCAGTGCGCGAGCTCCGTGTCGCTGCCCGAGCCCGCCATGATCGACGCGACGAGAACTTTCGTCGGATGCGCCTTCTTGATGCGCGCGATCCGGGGCGCCCACCAGTCGAGCGTCTTATCGGAAATGAGCTCCCAGTTCCACGAGGAATGAAGCGCCGTGCCGGGACGCTTCCGCATCGAGATCGAGGGCGAATCGACGTCCGAGCGGAGGAACATCGTCTTCGGCCCGCGGACGTTGACGACCGGGTGCAGACCGATCGTTTTCGTCACGACGCCGCCCCAACCCGCGTCGAAAGCCCGCAGGATGTTCGACTCCGATTCCGTCGGCGGCGCCGACGAGAGCAGAAACGGGTTTTCGAACGGAATGCCGGTGAACGTGACCCGTCGTTGCGCGGCCATGGGCGCCTCCCTGCGTGGGGTGGAGTCCGGCAGTGGTGTCCGGAGTGGCATTCGATTGTACGCTCGGAGACTCTCTTTCCCCTTTCCGTCCTCTCCGTTCCGCCCTGCTCCGCCCGTTCCGATATTCTTCTCTCCCCAAGGAGGTCCGCGATGGCCAGCACCGCCGTGTCCGAGGGCCGATCCCGGGAATCGGGCGCCGACATTCCGATCCTGCCCAACTTCATCGGCGGCCGGTGGGTCGCCTCCCGCGCGGAGGCCTTCCAGGACGTCACCAATCCCGCCCGGGGTCAGGTGATCGCCCGCACACCCCTTTCTCCCGCGTCGGAGGTCGATGACGCCGTCACAGCCGCCCGGGCCGCGTTCGCCTCGTGGCGGGACACGCCTCCGGTGACACGGATCCAGGTCCTCTTCCGATTCAAGGCGAAGCTCGAGGAGAGCTTCGAGGAGCTCGCGCGGATCGTGACGACGGAGCACGGCAAGACCCTGGACGAGGCTCGCGGCAGCGTCCGGCGCGGGATCGAATGCGTCGAAGTGGCGTGTGGAGCGCCGTCGCTGTCGATGGGCTACGGGCTCGAGAACATCGCGACCGGCATCGACTGCCAGGTCATCCGTCAGCCCGTCGGCGTGTGCGCGGCGATCGCACCGTTCAATTTCCCCGCGATGGTGCCGCTCTGGTTCCTTCCGTTCGCGATCGCGACCGGCAATACGCTCGTCATGAAGCCGTCCGAGCAGGTGCCGCTGTCGCAGAAGCGCATGATCGAGATCCTCGAGTCCTGCGGCCTGCCGCCCGGCGTCGTGAATCTCGTCAACGGCGGACGCGAGGTCGTCGAAGCGATCTGCGATCATCCGGGTATTCAGGCGGTGTCCTTCGTGGGCTCGACGCCGGTTGCGCGGGCCGTGTATCGCCGCGCCACGCACGCCGGGAAACGCGTGCAGGCGCTCGGCGGCGCGAAGAATTTCGTCGTCGTGATGCCCGACGCGGATTTTGACCGCGCGATCCCGGTGATCTCGGAGTCTTTCTACGGATGCGCGGGCGAGCGTTGCCTCGCCGGCAGTGTTCTCGTCCCCGTCGGATCGGCGCACGGGGAAGCGCGAGACCGCCTCGAAGCCTCGGCGCGAGCGCTGCAGGTGGGCGACGGCGCCGAACCGGGCGTCGGCATGGGACCGGTCATCAGCGGCCGGCACCGCGATCGTGTCGTGGAGTACATCGGCAAGGGCGTCGCCGAGGGCGCGAAGCTCGTGCTGGACGGCCGCTCGACGAAGGTTGCCGGGCGCGAAAACGGATACTTCGTCGGTCCCACGATCTTCGACGGCGTGTCCTCCGGCATGACCATCGGTCGCGAGGAGATCTTCGGCCCCGTCGCGTCGATCACTCCCGTCCGCACTCTCGAAGAAGCGATCGCTGTCATGCAGGCCCACCCGAACGCGAACGCCACGTCGATCTTCACGTCGAGCGGAAAAGCGGCGCGCGAGTTCGCGCATCACGCGACGGCCTCGATGGTCGGCGTCAACATCGGAGTGGCCTCCCCGATGGCTTACTTTCCGTTCGGCGGCGCGAAGGACAGCTTTTTCGGCGACCTGAAGGTGCATGGCCGCGACGCGTTCGAGTTCTATTCGGATAAGAAAGTGGTGATCTCGAGATGGTTCTGATGCCCACGAGGCCGCGAGGAACCGATGCCCCGTAAGGTCCTGGGCGGCCTGATCCAGTGCGCGAATCCGATTTCGGATCCGAAGGCCTCGATCGCCGAGATCTCCGAGGCGGCGATCGAAGCACACATTCCGTTCATCGAAGAAGCGGGCAAGCGCGGCGTCCAGATCCTGGGGCTCCAGGAGATCTTCAACGGACCGTATTTCTGCCCCTCACAGGACGCTCGCTGGTACGACATGGCCGAGCCCGTGCCCGGGCCGACGACGGAACGCCTCGCTGCCTACGCGAAGAAATTCGCGATGGCGATGGTGATCCCGGTGTACGAGCGCGAGCAGGCCGGCGTGTACTACAACACCGCCGCCGTCTACGACGCGGACGGCAGCTACCTCGGTAAGTACCGGAAGAACCACATTCCGCACACGTCCGGTTTCTGGGAGAAGTATTTCTTCAAACCGGGCAACCTCGGCTATCCCGTCTTCTCGACGCGCTACGCGAAGGTGGGCGTGTACATCTGCTACGACCGTCACTTCCCGGAGGGGGCGAGGCTCCTCGGACTGAACGGCGCAGAGATCGTGTTCAATCCGTCCGCGACCGTGGCGGGCCTGTCGCAGTACCTGTGGAAGCTCGAGCAGCCCGCCCACGCGGTGGCCAACGGATACTTCATGGCGTGCAGCAACCGGGTCGGGACGGAGGCGCCGTGGAACATCGGGAAGTTCTACGGTTCCTCGTATTTTGTCGACCCGCGCGGAACCCTGCTCTCCGTCGGGTCGGAGGATCGGAGCGAACTCGTCACCGCCGAGATGGATCTGGACATGATCGAAGACGTCCGGCGCGTGTGGCAGTTCTACCGGGACCGGCGGCCCGAGACGTACGGCCCGATGGCCGAGCTCGACTGAGCAAGAGATGACGACGACGCGCATCGTGAACGGCACGATCGTCACGGCCACGGATCTGTACCGCGGCGACGTCCTCATCGACGGGGAGCGGATCGCCGCCGTCGGAACCTCGGACGCGATCGCCGTCCTGGGCGCGCATGCTGACCGGACGATCGACGCGACCGGTCGCTTCGTGATTCCGGGCGGCATCGACGTCCACACGCACCTCGACATGCCCTTCGGCGGATCGACGTCCGCCGATGACTTCTCCTCCGGCACGATCGCCGCGGCGCACGGAGGCACGACGTCGATCGTGGATTTCGCCATTCAGTATCGCGGACAGACGCTGAGGCAGGCTCAGGACGCCTGGATGGCAAAAGCGGACGGAAAAGCGGCGATCGACTACGGGTTCCACATGATCATCACGGAGCTCGACGCGAAGGCCGAAGCCGAAATGGACGTTCTCGTTCGTGAAGGGATCACGTCCTTCAAGCTCTTCATGGCCTATCCGGGCGTGTTCATGCTCGACGACGCGGCGATCTTCCGCGCTCTGCTCCGCACGCGCGAGAACGGCGGAACGATCTGCATGCACGCGGAGAACGGCGGCGTGATCGACGTTCTCGTGCAGAGAGCCCTCGCGCGCGGCGAGCGGGCGCCGAAATATCACGCCCTCACCCGGCCCGCGCGGGCGGAGGCGGAAGCCACCCATCGGGCAATCGCTCTTTCCGAGATCGCGGGAGTTCCGATCTACATCGTGCACCTTTCCGCCGCGGAGGCGCTCGAGATGGTCACCGAGGCGCGAGACCGCGGCCTGCCGGCGTACGCCGAGACCTGCCCCCAGTACCTTTTCCTTTCTTATGCCAACTACGAGGAGCCGGGTTTCGACGGGGCAAAGTACGTGATGAGCCCCCCTCTGCGCGCCGCGGGAAACGAGGAGAAGCTCTGGCGCGGTCTCGCCGGCAACGACCTCCAGGCGATCTCGACCGACCACTGCCCGTTCTGCATGAAGGGGCAGAAGGAGCTCGGCACCGACGACTTCTCGAAGATCCCGAACGGAGCTCCGGGCATCGAGACGCGCATGAGCCTCGTCTGGGACGGCGGCGTCCGCACGGGCCGGATCTCGATGAACCGATTCGTCGAGCTGACTTCCACATCGCCCGCGAAGATCTTCGGGCTCTTCCCGCGGAAGGGAACGATCGCACCCGGGTCGGACGCCGACATCGTGGTCTTCGACCCCGAAAAGAAGATCACCCTTTCGGCGAAGTCACTCCACATGAAGGTCGACTACAACCCCTACGAAGGGCGCGAAGTCACCGGCGCCGCGGAGACGGTCCTCTCGCGAGGCCGCGTCATCGTCGAGGGCGGACAGTTCGTCGGAAAGACCGGCGCGGGAGAATTTCTCCGGAGAAGCGCGCGGAGCGGTTGATCGAAAACGTATGACTCGAAGCTGCCGGCGGAGAGCGGACGGCAGAAAGCGGACGGCAGAAAGCGGACGGCAGAGAGCGGACGGCAGGAGATCTGACAGCAGAGAGCGGACAGCTCGGAGGAACCATGAGCACACCCAGAACCACCGCGCCCGTCTCCGAGCTCACGCAGTCCGTCCGCGACAAGCACCGGAAATTTCTTTTCCCGGCGACGATCCAGTACTACAAGGAACCGATCGTCCTCACCGAGGGGAAGGGGCTCCGCATCCGGGACGCGGATGGCAACGAGTACCTCGACTTCTTCGGCGGCATCCTCACCGTCTCCGTCGGCCACGCGAACGACCGGGTCAACGCCGCGGTGCGCGCCCAGATAGACCGGTTCTCGCACGTCTCCAGCCTGTATCCGACACTGCCGGTAGTCGAGCTCGCCGAGAAGCTCGCCCGCATCACCCCGGGACGCCTGCAGCAGACCTGCTTCACGGCCTCCGGCACGGAAGCGGACGAGACTGCGATCATGATGGCCGAGCTCGCGACGGGATCGACGGAGTTCGTCGCCCTGCGACACGGTTACTCCGGCCGCTCCATGCTCGCCCAGTCCGTGACGGGCCACTCGACCTGGCGGCCGCTCCCGACCCTCGTCCCGGGCGTGAAGCACGCCGTATCACCCTACTGCTACCGCTGCCCGCTCCACCTGACCTATCCCTCCTGCGGCATCGCGTGCGCCACCGACATCGAGGAGCTCATCCGCACGACCACCACCGGGCGCGTCGCGGCGCTCATCGCCGAGCCCATCCAGGGCGTTGGCGGTTTCATCACGCCGCCCCCGGAGTATTTCGAGATCGCCGTCTCGATCATTCGCAAGTTCGGCGGCGTCTTCATCTCCGACGAGGTCCAGACGGGATTCGGGCGCACGGGCGGGAAAATGTGGGGCATCGAGCACTGGGGCGTGGAGCCCGAGATCATGACGGCCGCGAAAGGCATCGCCAACGGCCTGCCCCTCGGGATGACGATCGCGACACCGGAGATCGCCGCGGCGCTGAAGTCCCTGACAATTTCGACCTTCGGCGGCAATCCCGTCTCGACGGCCGCCGCGAATGCCACGATCGAGATCATCGAGGAGGAGGACCTCGTCGGCAACTCCGCCCGCATGGGCGCCGGCCTGCGCGCCGGGCTGGAGGATCTGAAAGGCCGCTACCCGCGCACGATCGGCGACGTCCGGGGGCTCGGGCTCATGCAGGCGCTCGAGCTCGTCGTGGACGAGGCGGCCGGTGACCGCACGCCCGACCCGGCGATCACCGCGCGTGTTTTCGAGGAGACGCGCCAGCGCGGCCTGCTCATCGGAAAGGGCGGCCTCTACGGTAACGTCTTCCGGATCGCGCCGGCCTTGAACGTCGCGGCGTCCGACGTCGGTGAGGCGCTCGCGATCCTGGGCGAGTCGTTCGCTGCGGCGGGTGCGCGTTGAAATCGGCGACCACCCAGGTCTTCGGGAACGAAAAGCGTCACGGAGACGGGCGCATCGAGCTGATTGACGCCACGCGCGTCGAGGCGTCGCCGCTCGCCAACCGCGACCTCCTGCCGCTGCCGGTCTCGCGCCGGACGTGGACGACCTACAACTACGCCGCGCTGTGGATCAGCATGGCGCACTGTATCCCCACGTACATGCTGGCCTCCGGTCTCCTCGCGGCGGGAATGAACTGGTGGCAGGCCCTCGGAACGATCCTCCTCGGCAACACGATCGTGCTCGTCCCGATCCTCCTGAACTCGCATCCCGGAACGCGATACGGGATCCCGTTTCCCGTGTTCGCCCGCGCGGCGTACGGCACGATCGGATCGAATCTTCCCGCGATGATGCGGGCGATCGTGGCCTGCGGATGGTTCGGCATCCAGTGCTGGATCGGCGGCGAGGCCCTGAACACGCTCTTCGCCTCCGTCGATCCGCACTGGGCGTCCCGCCTGTCCCGCCTCGGCGGCCACGCCGGCACGGAATGGCTCTCGTTCTTCCTCTTCTGGGCGCTCAACATGGTCATCGTCTGCCGCGGGATGGACCTGCTCCGAAAGGTCGAGAACTGGGCCGCTCCCTTCGTGCTCGTCATGACGGCTGCGCTGCTCGTCTGGGCCGTCCGGCAGGCTCACGGATTCGGACCGCTGCTCGCGCAGAAGGGCACCCTCCGGACGTTCTCGCAGTTCTTTCCCGTCTTCGTGCCGTCGCTCACCGCGATGATCGGATTCTGGGCGACGCTCTCCCTCAACATGCCCGATTTCACCCGCTTCGGCCGCAGCCAGCGCGAGCAGATCGTCGGCCAGGTGATCGCCCTCCCGAGCACGATGTCTCTCTTCGCGGCGATGGGCGTCCTGATCACGAGCGCCACCGTCATCCTGTACGGGCGCGCGATCTGGGATCCGATCGAGCTGGTCGGCCATTTTTCGCAGCCCGTCGTCGTCGCGATCTCCATGTTCACCGTCGTCGTCGCGACGCTCGCCGTCAACATCGCCGCCAACGTCGTCTCGCCCGCCAACGACTTCGCCAACGCATTCCCGCGCTGGGTGCGCTTCAAGACCGGCGGACTCATCACGGGCATCGTCGGCGTTCTCATGCAGCCGTGGAGGCTGCTCGCGGATCCGTCCGGCTACATCTACACGTGGCTGCTCGGTTACTCGGGCGGCCTCGGCTCCATCGCCGGCGTCCTGATCGCGGACTACTGGCTCCTCCGGAAACGGCGCCTTCGCCTGGAGGACCTGTACCTGACGCACGGCGTGTATCGGTACACGGGGGGCTGGAACATCCGCGCTGTGGCCGCGACGGTCGCCGGCTGCTCCCTGGCATGGGGAGGACACATCGTCCCCGCCCTGAAGCCCCTCCTGGCGTACGGCTGGTTCGTCGGCTTCTTCGTCTCGGGACCGTTGTACTGGCTGCTTTCGGCCGGACCGTACGACCGGAAAACGGCGACGGTCCGCTGAGAAGGGTCAGGGCCGCCGTACGGGTGCCGGCGCGAGCGACTTCTCGTGCTCGATCAACCTCGCAAGGAGCCAGTCTCCGAGGGGCAAGGCCGATGCGGCGCCTTTCGGCCGGATCCCGTAGGGCTGGCCGGACTCTTCCGAACGCGTCGCGATCCCGGCGATGAACTCGCGGGCTGTCTGGACCCGGCCGCCCGCGAAAAAGAGCTTTCTCCGCAGGTGAGACGCTGCCTTGCCGCCGTCATATGCGGCTCCGTTGCGGAGGAAGATGGCGTCGGAAGCCCGCACGCGGTCGAGCAGCCAGTCGATCTTCTCCTGCTCCGCAGGGGGCCGGCTCGCGGCTCCCGCGACTACCGCCGCCAGGAAGAGGAAAGCCCCGGCGAACAAACCCCCGAGCCTCCCGTCCGGCATTCGATTCAGCCCGGCAGCCAGTTCAATAGTAGGGCTCCCAGATCCAGAACACGAGCTCCGCGAGCCGCTGCGTGAAGCTGCGCTTCTTCCAGGCCCCGTACGTGATCTCGCCGCAACGTTTCTTGTCGTCGAAGAACATCGCCTCCATCTTCGCGGAGAACGAACGGTCATAGAAGGCGAGGCTCTCCTCCGCGTTGCGGTTCATCGAGCGCGAATCGAAGTTGATGGACCCGATTGTGGCGTACAGGCCGTCCACCACCATGGTCTTGTTGTGCATCATCGTGCCGTGGTACTCGAAGATGTGCACGCCTCCCGCGAGGAGATCGCCGTAGTGGAGCCAGGACGCGAAGCGCACCATCGGAAGATCGATGTCCCGTCCGGGAACCATGACCTGAACGTCCACGCCTCGCGCCACGGCATGAACGAGCGCCTCCCGCACCTGCTTGTCGGGAAGGAAGTATGCGTTCTGGATCAGGATGCTCTTTGTCGCGGACTGGATGGCGACGTAGTAGAGCATCTTCGCGAGGGATGACGCGTCCCCCCGCGAGGCCTTGATGGCCTGCGCTTCCATCGTGCCTGCCGGCGATATCACCGGATAGAACGCGTCGCCGGCGAGGATCTCGCCCGTCGTATACGTCCAGTCCTCGCTGAAGACGGCCTGCATCTGCGCGACGACGGGCCCGACGACGCGCACCTGCGTGTCGCGCCACTCGCCCGTGTTCCGCGCGTCGCCGAGCCACCGCTCGTCGATGCCGAGGCCGCCCGTGTACGCCACGCGCCCGTCGATCACGAGGATCTTGCGGTGAGTCCGGCGGCCGACCTTGTAGATCGTGAACAGGCGGAGGGGCCGGTACTTCCGCACGTGGACGCCGGCCTTCCGGAGCTCGTCTTCGACTCCCGAGATCGAGCTTCCAAAGGCGTCGACGAGGAACCGCACCTGCACGCCGTTGTGCGCCGCCACCACCATCGCGTCGATGAATTGCCGCCCCGCCTTGTCCGGCTGGAAAATGTAGGTCTCGAGATCGACGGATTTTTTCGCCTCGCGAATGTCCTTCGTCATCGCGGGGAAAATCGCGTCCCCGTTCTTCAGCAGCTCCGCTTCATTTCCCCCGACCATCGGCGGACCGAGACCATCCATCGAACGGCGGAAGGAACCGTCTTCGACCGCGAACGGATGGTCGAATTTATACACGTCCCGTTTCTCGGAACCGATGACGTTGTTGACGAGCGTGCATCCGGACGAGAGCGAGAGAGAAACCGCCGCCGAGAAGAGGAGCAGGAGTCTTCTGGCGCGAGGTCGGAACACGGATTTCCCGTATTCCCGATCCGAGCCAGGCCTCTTCCGGACCGCCCTTTCCGCCACTTGGATTCGCACGCCGGTTCGCTCCTTGCGTAGGATGTTGCCATGAAATCCAAAGGTGTCGCTCTGGTAACGGGCGGAACGAGGGGAATCGGCCGGGCCGTGGCTGTCCGGCTCGTCCGGGACGGTTTTTCGGTCGTGATTTCAGGCCATTCCGAGGCCTCGACCCGGACCGCGGTCGAGGAGCTCACCCGGGAGGGCATTTCGGTATCGGGCAAAGCCGCGGATGCCCGGAAGGAGTCCGATCAGCGAGCCCTGGTCGACTTCGCCGCCGCTTCGGGCGAGGGCCGCCTGGACGTGCTCGTGAACAACGCCGGCATCGGGGAATTCCGTCCGGTGGACAGGATCGATCCGGAGCGATTTCGCGCCATCCTCGAAACGAATCTGTTCGGTCCCTTTTACGCGATCGCCGCGGCCGCGCCGGTCATGAGGAAGAACGGCGGCGGATTCATCGTCAACATCGCATCCCTCGCCTCCGTCAACGCCTTCGCGGGAGGAGCCGCCTACAACGCGTCGAAATTCGGGCTGCTCGGGCTCTCCGACGCAGCCATGCTCGACCTTCGGCAGGACGGCATCCGCGTCGCGGCCGTTCTTCCGGGATCCGTGGCCACGGAATTCGGCGGACCCGGGAGCGGCGCGGAGAACTCCTGGATGCTGTCGCCGGACGATGTGGCGGAGGCCGTGTCCGACCTGGTCCGATTCCCGGGTCGCGCGATCCCGTCCCGCATCGATCTGCGGCCGTCGCGCCCGCCCAAAAAGGGTTGAGCCGCCTGGGATAGATTCCGTTCCCTCCATGGGAACGCTCGCGGTCGTCCTCGGCGTCGTGCTGATTCTCGTCGTCCTGTGGGACGCGTTCGAGACCATCGTCCTCCCCCGTCGGGTATCCCGGCGGTTTCGCCTGACGCGGATCTTCTACGCTCTGACATGGCGGCCGTGGCGCGCTCTGGGGCTTCGGCGCCCGGCCGGCAATCCGCGCGAGAACTTCCTCTCGATCTTCGGGCCGCTCTCTCTTCTGATGCTCCTCGTCGCATGGGCGGGCGCCCTCGTGTTCGGCTTCGCCCTGCTCTACTGGGGCCTCGGCAGCCGGCTCAAGATGCCACCGGGGCTCGGTGGATTTCCGGCGGATCTGTATTTCAGCGGAACGACGCTCGTCACTCTCGGCCTCGGCGACGTCATCCCCGCGAGCGGACTCGCGCGGCTCCTCGCGTTTGTCGAGAGCGGGATCGGGTTCGGGTTTCTGGCCCTGGTGGTCGGATATCTGCCAACCCTCTTCCAGGCATTCTCCCGCCGCGAGGTGAACATCGCCCTGCTCGACGCCCGGGCGGGTTCCCCTTCGACGGCCTCCGAGCTGATCAAGCGGCAGGCGGGAGATCATCCGGGTCATAACCTCGCGGACCTTCTCCACGATTGGGATGTCTGGTCCGCGGATCTTCTCGAGACGCAGATCTCGTTTCCCGTTCTTGCCTATTACCGTTCGCAGCACGACAACCAGTCCTGGGTCGCGGCCCTCACCACGATGCTCGACGTCTGCGCTCTCATCATCGCCGGCGCTGAGAACGGGCCGGTCCGCGCCGCGCGCCTGACGTTCGCGATGGCTCGCCACGCCGTCGCGGATCTCGCGCAGATCTTCCGTCTGAAGCCGGAGGATCCGGCGGATGACCGCCTCCCCGCCGTCGACGCGAAGCGACTCCGGCTCGTGATGCAGGAGGCCGGAATGCCGCTCAAGGAAGGACCGGAGACGGAGGCACGGCTTTTGCGCCTGCGGCGCATGTACGAGCCGCACGTAAATGTCCTCTCCCGACACCTGTTGATGCCGCTCCCCGCGTGGGTGCCTCCCGTGGGAGCCAGAGACAACTGGCAGACGACGGCCTAGCACGATGCTCCGGCGGCTGGGAGAGCGGGTCGCCTATCTCCTCGGCTGTGCGGTCGGAGGAACGTGGTTCGTCCTGTGCTCCTTCGTCGGCACGCTCTGGCTGCTCGTCGCGCCCGGGAACCGCCAGACCCTGTACTGGTACGGCCGGGTTTTCTGCCGGGGCCTCGTCGCCATGATGAGCTGGAAGATCGAGCCCGATCATCCGGAGCGGCTCCGCGAGTTTCGTCCCTGCGTCTTCGTCGGCAACCACCAGAGCTTCCTCGACGTCGTCACCTTCGGAGCGATCTTTCCTCCCCGCACGGTCTCCGCCGGAAAACGCGAGATCGGGAGCATTCCGATCTTCGGATGGTTTTACCGGTTGTCGGGCAATTTCATCATCGACCGCGACCACGCGCGGAGCGCCCTCGCCTCCCTCGAGGCCGCGGCCCGCGCGATGCGGGAGGAGCGGATCGCGGTGTGGTTCATGCCGGAAGGCCACCGGAACCATTTGGCGACGCTCCTCCCCTTCAAGAGCGGCGCGTTCCGGCTCGCCGTCGCCGCCGAGGCCCCGATCGTGCCCGTCGTGGCCGAGCCTCTCGGCGCCATCGCCGATACCCGCGATCGGCGGGCACGGCCGGGCCGCCTGCGCGTTCGCGTGCTCGAGGCCATTTCGACCGAAGGCCTGAAAGCCGCCGACGTCCCCGCTCTCGCCGCGCGCGTGCGGGAGCGGATGCAGACAGCGATCGATGAGCTGCGGGCAAATCCCAAAACCGCCTCGAACGCTGACGACGCGGAGCGGCGCGCGTGACCCCGGAAGATCGCTCCCTCGAAATCGGGGGGCGCGAGCTCCGGGAGCTGATCGAATCCGCGACGCGGCGGATCGTCGCGTACATCGCCGCGCTCCCGTCGACGCCGTCCGATGTCCGCGATCCGGCCGGGCTCGCGCGTTCGCTCCGGGAGCCGATGCCGGAAGAGGGCGAAGATCCGGAACGACTCTTCGATCTTCTTTTCGACACGGTCATCCCGCGCGGCTTTCAGACGGCGGGGCCCGGTTACCTCGCGTACATTCCGGGCGGCGGGCTGCCCCAGTCCGCGGTCGCGGACCTCGTCGCGGACGCGACCAATCGTTACGTGGGAGTCTTCGCTGCGGCGCCCGGCCTGGCCCAGCTGGAGGCCAATGTCGTGCAGTGGTTCTGCGGAATCGTCGGATATCCCGCGGGCTCGGGCGGCATCCTCACGACGGGCGGCTCCCTTTCGAACTTCTCCGCGATCGTCACGGCGCGGCGGGACCGGCTGCCCCCCGATTTTCTGCGCGGCACCCTGTATGTCTCGGATCAGACCCACCACTCCATTCAGAAGGCCGCGAGCCTCGCTGGATTTCCGGGGGCGAACGTCCGCGAGATCCCGACGGACTCCCTGTTCCGCATTCGCCTGGACGATCTGGCGGCGAGGGTCGCGGAAGACCGGGCCGCCGGATGGACGCCGTTCTTTCTCGTCGGCAACGGAGGGACGACCAACACCGGCGCCGTCGATGATCTCGCCGGCCTCGCGGACTTCGCCGCGCGAGAATCGCTGTGGTTCCACGTCGACGCGGCGTACGGCGGGTTCTTCGCGCTGACGGACCGGGGCCGCAGGCGCCTGGCCGGCATCGAACGCTCCGATTCGACGTGCCTCGATCCTCACAAGAGCCTCTTCCTCCCGTACGGGACCGGCTCCCTGCTCGTGCGCGATCCCGAGGCTTTGAAGCGCGCTCACGCCCTGTCCGCGGAGTACCTTCCCGAAATGCAGCTCGACGCCGATCTGCCGGACTTCACCCTCCTGTCTCCGGAGCTCTCGCGGGACTGGCGCGGCCTTCGAGTCTGGCTGCCCCTGAAGATGCACGGTGCCGGTCCGTTCCGCCGTAACCTCGACGAGAAGCTCGATCTCGCGGACTGGGCCTGCGGCGAGCTCGAGCGGATGCCGGGGATCGAGATCCTCGCGCGGCCGCAGCTCTCGACCGTCGCGTTCCGGTTCGTTCGGCCCGGCCTGACTCTCGAGAAGGCGAACGCCGAGAACGAGCGCGTGCTCGCCCTCACGAACTCGCGAGGCCGCGTCCACCTGACGGGAACGAAGCTCGGCGGCCGATTCGCGATCCGCATCTGCGTACTCTCGTTCCGAACGCACCTCGACCGGATGCGAGAGGGGCTCGAGGATCTTCGATCCGCGATCGCCGAAGTGACGGCCGACGTTTCGCCTCCCGAGTCTTAGAGGCGCACGACGGCAGAACAGAGCGATGCGGCTGGCCGCTTCGCCCTCGAGAGCGTTTTCAGCGTCCGGGTGACGGCGGCAGGGCGCGTGACCGATCCATCGCATCGACGTCGTCCGAGAGCCCCAGGTACTCCCAGCGCTGCAGGGCGATCGGAACGTTGCCGTTCTTCCAGAGAAAATCGTGGAATTCCCGGAGCGAGAACTTCCCGCCCTGAACGCGGCGGGCATCGGCGAGGAACCGGAGAATCTGAGACTTGCCGATCTGATAGCTGATCGCCTGGCCCGGCGTCGACGCGAACCGCTCGGCTTCTTCGCGAGCCGTCGCGGGATCCATCGGAACCATCTTCGCGAGGTAGTCCGCCGCCTGGTCGATCGACAGGTCGCCCAGCGCGAGCCGGACATCGACCTCGACGCGAAGCGCACGCAGGCGCATGAAGCTCGCGACGATCTCGCGGGTCCGGGGGCTGTCGTCAAAGTACCCGGCGCCGAGGAGCATCTCCTCCGCGTAAAAGGCGAGCCCTTCGTTCGCCGACGAGTCGTAGTACCGGCGGCGGATCGGATCCGGATGGGTGCGCGACAGCGCGAGCTGGAAGAAGTGGCCGGGGATGCCTTCGTGGACCAGGAAGGGGCGCGGATCGCGGGCCATCGACTGACCGAAGAATCCGAGCTCCGGCCCGGGCGGCGGAATGTACCGCGTCCCGTCGTCGGTCGGGCGGGAAGCGGAGGCGAGGTCGTCGAGCTCACCCACGTCGCTCCAGGGAACGAGAAATGGGGGCACGGGCCTTTCCCGGTAATGCCGCATGCCGGCCGGCACCGACAGGAGGTTCTTCTCCTCGAGGAACCGCCGGACGGACTCTTCATCCCTCGCGGCTTGCGCGATCTCCGCCGCCTGGTCCGGGAACATCGGCAGAGGCGGAACTCCGGCGTTCCTCGCCTCCTGCCAGGATTCGATCGAGGCGGCCCGGGCCCACTCGAGTCGGCCGAGCGCGACCATCTCTTCCGGCGTGAACGGCAGCAGCGCAACGTTGCGCAAAAAGAACAGGTACGCCTCTCGACCGACGGCCGTCTGCGACCGGAGGGTCGGCTCGCGGTTGCCGAGCCAGTCCCTGAAGTCTTCGAGCGACGCGATTGCCCGCTCCGTCGCCGCGTCCAGTGTCTCCGCGCTCGACCGATCCAGATGAGGCTTCAGCTCCCGCATCGCGCTCGAGAGCCGGGAACGGATGTCCGAGAGGCGCGATATCGCGAGCCGGGCGAACGGTCCTGCCGCCGGAACGAGGTTGCCCTTCGCGCTATCGATCGTCGCGGAAATGTTCGCGACGCGGCGCATGATCTCCGCGCTCCGGGTCTTCGAAAACGGCGGCGGCTCGAGAAGCAGCTCGAACACGGCTCCGAGCGACTGGTCGACGTAGAACGCCGGATTGCGCTCCCATCCACGCTCCACATCGAGCTCCCAGCGAACGCGCGCGAAAGCGGAGCGCAGCAGGCGCCGATCCACCTGCCAGGGAACCGGCAGCCCGGAGGAATCGAGTCGCGCGAGCCTCTCTTCGAACGCGGCGAGCTCGCCCCGCCGTCTGGTGATCGCCGCCTTTGTCCAGACCGGGACCCACGCCGGAGGCCGCTCGATGCGCGGTACGTCGTCGCCCGAGAAAGGCTGGTTCGCCGACCGCCATGCCCAGAAATCACGAGACAGGTCCTGCAGATCGTCGGCGGACGCGACCGCCGCCGCGACCGCCAGGAGACAGCTGGCCGCGAGGAGACTGCGGAGCCTCAAGGGAAGCACCGGCTCACGGCGCGGCTGCCGCGCGGACCCGGGCCGCGCCCGCGCCGATCGGACGCCCGGGCGGAGCGGGAACCGCCTTCGGCCGAGCCTTCCGCGTTTCGGGCTCTTCGAAGAATTCGGCGATGTCGCGCTCCGCCTGCCGCAGGTGCGCCTCTATGGCCGCCTCCGCGGAGTGCCGGCTCTTGAGCTCGCGCTCCAGAGCTCGCAAGCGGTCGGTCGCGAGAGCGTGCACTTCCGGCGAGCTGTCCGTTCTCGACGCCAGATCGAGCAGTGCGTCGAGAACCCGGCGCTGCGCGACGCGGCGCAATGCGGCGAGACGAGGGGTGCGGTCAGCGGGAGCGCTCCACGTCGCGGAGGTGAGCCGCGCCAGCAACCCGTCGAAGCCGAGCTCGTTTCGACTCGACGCGAGGGTCATGCGGGCGGCCCTGTCGGGTTCCACGAGCGGATCGACCACGAGCCCGACCAGGACGCGCGCGGCCGTGAGCGGGCTGAATGTGTCGCCGGCTTCCGATGCGAAGCGCTCGGGCGAGTCCCGGGTTCCCGACGGGGCCGCCACGAGAACCGCCACGATGCGGTCCGGTATGTCGAGGTTTGCGGGCTCAATAGCGGCGAGCAGCAGATCGAGCGCGCGGCGCTGTCGGTCCGCCGGCACCCAGGCAACGGGCTTCTGGCCATCCCCGGCGACGGCGTTCGTCTGGTACTGGCCGCCGATGAACTGCTGAGCGGCCTGGATCCCGAAGCGATGGTACAGGTAGGCGAGGTTGAAGCGCTGCTGGAGGCTCGCGACCCACTCTCCCGGCTTGAGCTGGCCGACGCCGAATCGATCGAGGATCAGGCGGCGCACGGCGGACGTCGTCGCCAGCCATTCGACCGGGTCCTTGCCCCAGTCGTACTCCGCCCAGCGCGGATCGGCGTCGAGCGGATACACGATGCCTTTCGCATAGCCCTCGCGCACGATCCGGTCGAGCTCCGCCGGGTCGTCGGCCGCGCCGTATCCCCAGCGGATCACGAGGCGGTCGTACGAGCCGATATCCTTCGGATAAGCGTCCGAGAGATCGAGTTTTCCATCCCTGAGCTGCACGTTCGGCGCAAGGTAATCCATCACCGATCCCCACCCGAAGGTCGTCGCGGCCCAGTTGTGCATCAGCCCGATCGTGTGGCCGACTTCGTGGGCTGACAGGTACGCGAGCCGCTGCAGGACGAGCGACTGTTCGTCGAGACCCGGATCCGTCGCGGCGATCCAGCCCGCCTCCGGAGCGTCCGCCGCCGTGCACGCTTCCCGCAAAGGCGGAAGCATGTTGTTCCAGATCCGGCTCGTGGTCCGCCGGCGGTGGGAATCGATCCGCGCGACGCCATGCAGGATCTCGCCGGTCCGCGGATCCGTCTGCGTCCCTCCGACCGACCAGCCGCGATCCATGCGGTTGATCCATTCGATCCCGGAGTAGCGGGCATCGAGGAACGTCGCGCCTTCCGGCAGGTCCTTCAACACGAAGGCATTCCGGAATCCGGCTTCCTCGAACGCGTGGTTCCACCAGAGCGCGCCCTCGCGGATCGCCTGCCGCTCGGGCTCGGGAATTCCGCGGTCGAGGTAGTAAACGATCGGCTCGACCGGATCGGACAGAGCGGCGGCCGGATCCTTCGGGATGAGCCTCCAGCGAATCGCGAAGAACTTTTCGATCGGCTCGGTGTACGGGGCCGTGTGGTCGACGTATCGCTCGGGGATGAACCCGATGCGCGGGTCGAGAGCGCGCAGGGTGTAACCCGGCTCGGGCAACCGGAGGAACGTGTGGTGGATTCGGAGGCTCATCGTGCGATGGTCGGGCAGCACGGCCGCGATATCGCGCGGAGCGTTGTCCGACACGAACGTCTCGATCACTTCGAGCTCGGTGTTCCGCGGAAACGCGCCGCTCCGGTCAAACGTCAGGGCGGAGCGGGAGACGTCCTGGCGCCAGTCCCCGGCCTTCGCCTGTTTGAGCTGCGGAAGAATCTGGGTGTCGCCCAGGAGAAACGCCGTCGCGTCGACCAGGACACGGTCGCCATCTTCCGCGACCACCGGCAGCGACGCGAGCACGGCGGAGGGAAAGGACTCCGCGACGACGCGAGACCGCTCCGCGTCCGAGACGCCGCTGCGATGCGTGACCTGCCTCTGGTGGAGAAGGACGCGAGGACCGACGCGTTCGAACCGGCAGAGCGCGAGGTCGCCGAGCTCTCCGCGATCGAGCGAGACAGAGATCGTTCCCGCGCCACCCGCGAGTCCCGAACCGTAGAGGAAGTCGTCGTTCCACCGCGCGATCTCGAGGAGCAGCGCCCCGTGGCGCGCATCCCAGTAATACGGAAGGAATCCGTCGTGGCGCGCGAGATCCTTCACGCGATCGGAGAGGGCGACGGTCCGATCCGGGGCGCCGTGCTCGGCAGACGCAGGCATCGGCGCGGGTCTGTCGGACGGAGCGGCCTGGGCGATGAGGCTCGAAGAGGCCGCCAAACAGGCCACCACGGCCGATGACGCGAGGACTCGTCGCATCGTAACCCCCGGGCGTGAAATGACTTAACGGCCCAACATCCTACCTCAGAGCGCTACCGCACAACGATCTATCGACATTCATGATTCAATGTTGCCAGCGTTTTCCGATTCGTTTTTCTCGAAAGGAGTTCTCCATGGCGACGACTAATTCCTCCGCGTCGGCTCCTGTAAACGTTTCCACTCCGAGCGGACCGCAGCGCAACGAACGTCCCTTTATCGGCGACGGGGCGCCCAAATTTGTCATCAAGCTGACGACTCCGATTCCTTCCTAGTAATGGATCCTTCGCTTTAGCTTCCAATCCCAGCACAGCTGACCATGGTGTACGCTTTGCAGATTGGCTCATCCATCCATGGACACTGCTCGCCAGCGACAGGAAGAGGCCTATCGAGTCCTTGACGAGACTCTGCCCGTCATTCACGCGGCGCTCGTCGGGTATTACGGATTCGGCACTCCTGAGGCGGAGGCATTTCAGGACACTCTGTGTGTCTGGTTCCACCGTGTCGCACGACGCATGGGTGCTCATGCGATCCATGCCGAGGAACTGCGGGAGCAGATTCTTTTTGTAGCCTGCAAGTACGCCCGGGCTTTCCAGATCGCCAAACATCGCGGGGGTCCGGTTGCCGACGACCTGAGTCTCACGCTCAACCGCGCCCCGGAAGAGGTGGCCGTGGAGCTACTCGGTCGCGTGACCGCCGCTGGAGCGTACCTGTGAGCGGGGAGCTCGTCCTCTTTCCCAGGCTGGCGGGCGGCGTCTCAGCCGAGCTTGCCCGGGAGACGGCGAAGCGCATCCTCGGCTTGTCTCTTGAGGAGCGCTCGACTCTCGCAGGAGAGCTCCATCTCGATGAGCCCGAGACCTTTCTCGCCCTCTGTCAGATGCTCGATGAGCAGATGGATCACACGCCGCTGAAGACTCGCGACGACGCCCAATGGATCTACGAGTATCTTCATCGCGAATCGCCAGGGTCTTTCCTCTTCGACGAGCGCGAGTACTACCTCGGCGAACTGGCTCTCCTCGCAGGAACCGCGGCCCGCATCCTCGCGGAGTACGACCAGGCGCGCACTTGGCTGGACCGTTCCGAAGCCTGGTTTCTCTTGACCGTCAACGCGAGCGGGGACATCGCGCGAATCGCACTTCAACGGTTGTCGGTCAGGGTGGAGCAACGCGAATTCGGAGAAGTCATCGCTCTCTCGCTCCCCTTGCGAGAAGCATTTCTGCGAAGCGGAAGTCGCGAACATGCTTTGAAGTGCCGGTATCTCGAGGCTGCGTGCCTCAAGGAAACGGATCGGCTCGCCGAGTCCCTCGAGAGATTTACCGCAGTTGTCGAAGAGGCGAAAGCCCTCGGCAGCTCGAAAATTCTCTCTCCCGCGCTCGTATCCGTGATTCAGATTCACTCCTATCTCGGCGAGACTGACCGGGCCCTCGCTCTCGCCGCCGAGGCAGCTCCCATCCTCCGAGAGTCCAAGAACCGTGTGGCCCTCGCGAAGCTGCACTGGGGCCTCGCGATGCTGCTCCGTCAAACCAGCCGTCTGGCGGAATCGGTCGAGGCTTTCCGCATGGCCCAGCAGGAATTTCGGGAGATCGGCCTGCGAGCCGACGTTGCCGCCATTCACCTCATCATCGCGGACCTTCTTCTGGAAACCGGCCAGGAGCGGCAGGCCGAATGGGAGATCCGCGCCGCCCTCCCGATTCTCGCGGAGCTCAAAATGGTCCCGGAAGGAATCGCGGCGATGGCGCTCCTCCGGGAGTCCCTGCGCCGCCGGTCGATCGATCGCCAGGCCCTCCGGAACCTGCACGGCTACTTCGAGGACCTCGCCTGACCCGCCGGCTCAACTCCTCGTAACAGCTCTACCCGATCCCCGCGTCCTCCGCCGCGCCCAGCGTGAGCGCGCTCCAGTCGTAATCTTCGCGGCCCCGCGCCAGTCCTGCCAGGAGGCGGTCGCGGAGCAGGCTCGCCACCGGCATCGGTGCTTTCGATTCCGCCGCGGATCCGAGGACGAGGCTCATGTCTTTCAGACCGAGCGGCATCGCGAATCCGGCGGGCTGAAACTTTCTTTCCGCAATCGACTTTCCGTAGTTCTGGTAGATCGGGCAAGCGAAGAGAGTCTCTCCGAACAGGTTCGCCAGCTCGGCCGGCGCGATTCCGTTCTTCTGACCGAGAGCGAAGGCTTCCGCCATCGACTCCATGGCCGCAGCGATCAGGAAATTGCCGCAGAGCTTCGCGACGCTCGCCGACCCGACCTCGTCGCCGAACTCGTAAATACGCTGGCCGAGCGCGAGGAGGAAGGGCGTCGCCCGCTCCCGCGCCGCCGCCGCGCCCGACAGACAGATCCAGAGCTTCCGCGCCGCGGCGGCCTCGGGACGCCCGAACACGGGTGCGGCGACGAACGCGCTTCCGGCCTCCTCGTGGCGCCGGGCGAGCCGGCGGCTCGTCGCGGGCGAGACCGTGCTCATCGAGACGTGCAGTCCTCCCGGCGCGAGAGCCTCGAGGAAACCCGGACTCGAAACGACCTCTTCGAGCGCCCGGTCGTCGGCCAGCATCGTGAAGACGACACCTCCCGCGCGGCAGACCTCTGCCGGGCCGCGCGCCTCTTCCGCTCCCGCCGCGACGAGCGACTCCGCCTTGCCGGCCGTGCGGTTCCACACGGCGAGCGCGTGACCGGCCGCCCTCAGGTTGGCCGCGATCGGCTCTCCCATCTTCCCGAGACCGATGAAACCGACCCGCTCCGCATCGTGCTGCTCCCGCTTTTTCATCCCCCGCTTTTCCATCGGGTCCCCTTTCCCTGCACACTCTTCCGACCTCTCGAATCCCCGGGGCTCGTTCTGCCCTATTTGGCAGGGACACGATGCCCGCTCAGATCCTCTCCGTCAATCTCGCCGTTCCGCGCACCCTCCGCGCGCGGGGGCGCGAAATCCGCACCGGCATCTTCAAGGAGCCGGTCGATCGCCGCGTGCGCGCCGTCCGCCTCGGGCTCGAGGGCGACTTTCAGGTCGACAAGCGCTTCCACGGCGGACCGGAGAAGGCGGTCTTCCTCTACGGCGCAGAGCACGGTGCCTACTGGCGGAAAACACTCGGGCTCGACGCCGCTCCCGGCTATTTCGGGGAGAATCTCACGACGGAAGGGCTCGTCGAATCGGACGTCGCGGTGGGCGACACGTACCGCGCCGGCAGCGTGCTCTTCCAGGTGACCACGCCGCGGTCACCTTGCTACAAGCTCGGGCTGCGCGTCGGCTCGACGCGGTTTCTCAAGACGTTTCTCGAGAGCGGCCGGCTCGGTTTCTACGTCCGGGTCGTCGAAGAGGGAGACGTCGGAGCGGGCGACCCGATCGAACGCGTGTCGCGACCCGAGCGGCCCCTCCTCCTCCCGGACCTCATACGGCTGATGTTCTTTCGGCCCGTCGACCCCGATGCGGTCGAGAGCGCGCTCGGAAGCGGCAGCCTCGACGCGAGCCTGCGCGAGCACCTCGAGGAGCTCCGCCTGGAGACCCGCTCGACCCGGCTTTGAGCCGCGGCGCGTCGCATCGCGCGAATCTCGCGACCTCATAACTCGCGATCCATCGACGTCTCGAGCCAGGTCCCCATCCAGGGAACGGACATCCGCGGACTGCGGAATGGGCGGGACCGATAAAAAAGGAAAGGGGGCCCGAAGGCCCCCTCACCGACTCGACGCGAAAGCGAGTCCCGATCAGAACTCGAGGCGCAGGCCCACTTCGAACCGCCGCGGACGCTGGTACGCGGTGTTGAAGTTGAACTGCGGATTATCCGGGTCCGCGAGGCTCGTCGTGCCGACGCTTCCGTTGCGGGCGACCGCGATCTCGGTGTTCAGAATGTTGAAGACCGAACCGATCACGCCAAGACGCACGGGGCCGACCATGAAGTCCTTCTGCAGCTGGGCGTCCCACTGGTAGAAGTGCGGGAGGCGCCGGGAGCCGCGGGGCTCCAGGAACTCGACGCCGTAGCCGGCCGGATCCGGGTTGTTGACCGTGATGTTGTAGGGGACGCCGCTATCCCAGTAGACGTGCGTGCCGAACGTGATGTCCAGCGGGAAACGGTAGAAGCCGTCGATCTTCACGCGGCTGCGCGCGTCGTCGGAGAGATAGCCATACCGATCCACGAAGTGAACGGGGAACACATCGAAATCTGCCCCAGCGTTCTGCGTGTACTCGAGGGATCCCCTGGACTTCGAGTACGTGTACGAGGCGAGGATGCTCGCGCGGCTCGAGAGCCGGCTCTGGATGGTGAGGATCGCGCCGCGGTAGTCGGAACGGAGGTTGTTCTTGTCTCCATTCGGCGCGTTGGTCAGCCAGAACGGGCCCGGGCAGTTGGACTGGTCGACGCAGCTGTCCTCGATGAGGTTCTTGCCTTCGCGGTAGACGTAGGCCAGGTCGATGCTCGTGTTGTCGAAGACCTTCTGGGTCACGCCAATGTTCGCTTCACGGGTATAGGCGGCGCGCAGAGCGGGGTCGATCAGGTTGCCCGACGCTCCGCCGAAGGCGCCGACAAAGACGTACTTCTGACGGCTGCGGCTGAAGACGAACTCGGAGGTCACCGCCCCGGTCGTGCTGAGATAGCTCGGTAGCGAAAGACCGAGGTCTTCCATAAACTCGCCGCCCTGCACGCGCAGAACCGTCTGGGAGTTGTTGAAAATGTCGTACGCGATGCCGAGGCGGGGCTGGATCCGGTTGAGCGTCTTCACCTGCGTGTCGACGTCGTTGTAGAAGGTCTGCTCGTCGAACCGCGCGCCGAGCTTCAACGTCAGGTTCGCAACCGGACGCCACTCGTCCTGCGCGAAGAACGCCATCCCGTGACCGGTGAACCTCTGCTCGGGCAGGCTCGTGGGCACGAGGAGGATGAACGGAGCGCCGTTGTTGGGCTCGTACTCCGCGCCGCAGACCGCTCCGGCCGGCTGCGCGAACGCTTCCGAGCAGAACGAGGAGTCCGGCGGGACACCGGTCGTGTTGTTGATGCTGCGGAACTTGGTCGTCTCGAGATCGGTTCCGACCTTGATCGCGTGGCTGCCGAGACCCTCGAAGAAATAAGTCGAGGACGCGAGCGCCTGCTGACGGTCGCGGTGGCTCTTCTGGAAGTTCGCGAAGTTGCCGGTCAGGATCCCGGTGGCCGCGTCGAGGGAGCCCGGGGTCGTGAGATCGCCGCTCTGGGGCTGAGTCACGAGATAACCGTTCGTGAGACCGGCCTGGATATTCGCCGTCCAGTTGCTCGTGATCACGGCGTCGTAGTTCACGTTGTAAATCTCGGACTTCTGGTACTGCTCGGCGGCCGCTTCCGGCGAGATGAACTGCTGGGCGTCCACGCCGTTCGGCGCGCCGCGGTTGTCCTGGTACGAGTTCGTGTACCGGAACTGGAACGAATGGCCCGTGACGGGAGAAGCGGTCAGTTTGCCGAACAGGTTCCATCCGTACCGCAGATCCGGGGCGGGCTCGAAATCGTTGACCGCGAAGGGCTGGTTGCGGTTCATGTTCCGAAGCGCATCACCGAAGAACCACACCTTGTCCCGGATGATCGGGCCGCCGATGCTGCCTTCGGGATTCAGGGTCCGATACTCCTGCAGGTTCTTGTCGTTGACGAGCTGATCCGACCCGGGCGGGAAGTCCGCCTTCCGGCTGCCCTGCGTCGTGAACTTGTTGCTCGTGTACCGGACGTCCGCCGTGCCGGAGAACGTGTTGCCGCCGGACTTCGTGATGATGTTCAGGATGCCGCCGACCGCGCGCCCGTACTCGGCTTCAAAGCCTCCCGTCTGGACGTTGATCTCCTGGATCGCGTCGAATCCGAAGTTCACGCCGAACGTGTGCGTGACCGGATCCGTCGTATTCAGACCGTCGATGAGATACGAGTTCTGACCCAGGTTCGCGCCGAAGACGGAGGGATTACCGCCCGCGCCGGCCTGATCGGCGACGCCGGGGATTACTTCCATCGCGTCCTGGTAGCTGCGGCCGGCCTGGCCGACCGACGCGTACTTCAGGAAGTCCTCCTTGAGGTTCACCTGGGTGTTCGCCTGCGTCGCGTCGACTACCTCCGTGTTCCCTGTGACGGTGAGGGCCTCACTCACCTGGCTGAGCGACATGCCGACGTTGACCTTCGTCGCCTTGTTGAGCGACACGACCACGCTGTCGCGCACCTGCGGCTCGAAGCCGGACAGGGCTGCTTCCACCCGATACGTGCCCGGAGGCAGCAGCGGGAAGTTGTAGTCGCCCGTCACGTTCGACGTGGCCGTACGCGTTCCCTGGAGTGACGGACTCGTGATCGTCACGGTCACTCCGGGAAGTGCCTTGCCCTCCGTATCCCGGACCGCTCCGAACAGCGATCCGGTCGTGCCGCTCGACTGCGCCCACAGCGAAGACGCGAAGGCGACTGCAGCGAGGAGCAGAATTGCGAGTCGAAAAGACCTGGCCATCAAACCCTCCTAAAAGTTTTCGAACGCACTTCGGGGGAGCAACATCACTGCCATCGTGTGGCGCGCAAACACCCCGTATTCACGTTCGATTTCGCTTTCGCACGCGTTCGATAAATCCAGAATGTTGAGGAGCGCACCAAGAATCCGAATCGGGAAAAATTCCCGGCGCTCTTGTCGCGACACGATGTCCCGAGCGCGACTTTCCGGCGCACATCGCCCGTCGCGAAGTGTCGCGATTCACGAGAACGACAACGCCGCGTTACGGAGCTCCTCCGAAGAGGGTCGAGAGGGCGACCTCGCGGCGGCCGCGAGTACGGCCGCCGCGGGATTCGACGGAGGACGCTCGAACGCAACGCGCGGAAGGTCCACGCGCTCGGAGCCCGGAGCGGACCCTTCAAGAAAACGCCGGGTCGCCTCACGCCCCGCGGAGCCGTCGAGGCCGAGGAGCGCGTGCGCCCCACCTCCGACGACGAACCGGCGGCCCCGGGAGAATCCCGCCATCACCTCCGTCGCGTTCTCCGCCGGCGCGTCGCCATCGAGCGTGCCGCTGACGAAGAGCACGGGCACGGAAGAACGGACGGGAGCGCGGAACTCGTCCGGCAGCGGCGCCACTCCCCACGCTCGGCAGATCCGGTCCTCGGCCAGGTCTGCCGCGTCGGGAAACGTCGACCGCGCACGGTCCCGGGCGATGCGGGAGACACGCTCGCCGGACGCCCCCGAGGCGCACCGATTCGTGAACATCGTCGCGGGCGGTGGGGCGCCCAGGCGCCATACGGCTGCGGCGTTTCCGAGCTCCGAGAAATCTCCGTCCGCCATGGCGGCGTAGAACGCCGGAATGCGGGCGATCGACTCGCGGGCCGAGAGCAGCGTCCTCGTGTACCACGCGAGGTCGAACCGGCCCACCACGACGGCTGCGGTCGATCCGTCGGGCCGCGTCACGGATACCGTCACCGGCCGTACCTCGAGCCGGTCGCGGACATCGCGCACCAGCACCTGGAGATCGGGCACGCGCTCGGAAACCGCCGGATCCCGCCTTACGAGCATCGCGATCTCCGCGAGCTGATCCTCGAGACCGGCCGGCGAACGCCGCAAGTGGTCGGGGCCCACGACGCCTGCGAGCACCGCCCTTTCGATCCGGTCCTCGTGCGCCCGAATCACGGCGAGCGCGAGGTGCGTCCCGTAACTGCCCGCGAGGAGGCGGAGCTTCTCCGCGCCGAGGGCGAGCCGGAGGTCTTCGAGATCTTCCGCGCTCTCCCGCGTGTTGTACGCGGCGAGATCGACTCCCGCGTTCCTCCAGCGATCGCCGCAGGCATGCGCTACCAATTCGAGAGCATCGAGGGACTGCACGCGATCGAGCGGAACATCCATGGGGAACCGGATGAGGCCGGGGCAATCGAGGCTCGGAACCGAAAGCCCCGTCCCCCGCTGGTCCAGGATGACGACGTCGCCCGACTCCCGCAGCTCGAGGAAGAGGCGCAGCAGCGGGCTGTCGAGATCCGACGTTCCCGCCCATCCCGGTCCGCCCGCGAGCCACACGACCGGCGAGCCCGGCCGGCGAGCGGTCGAAGGAATGCGGACGAACGCGAGCTCGATCTGCCGGGCGGAACCGGACACGCGGCTCTCGGGAACGGAAAAGCGCACGAGCTCCGCGCGCACGACGGGAATTCCGTAGGACGACACGATCGGGTACGGCTCAGACCGGACGACCGGACGAGGGCGCGCTTCCGGAAGCGTCTCCGCCGGGGCCGCGCCGGGCGCCGATGGCAAAGCGGAAGCCGAAGCGGAGATCAGCGAAACAAACACTGCCAGTAGCTCGCTGCGCATTCCAAACCTCCCTGGTCTCCGTCGGGAGATACGGGCGTCGGGACGCGCAGTTTCGTGTGCTCGCCACGATTCCACACGTCCATTTTCGCAATGCCAGACGCGCGTTTTGGATTGCGAGGCCGACTGTCGCGAGACGCTGAGACGCCCTGGCGCACGTCCCCGCGTCTCGTCCTTTCCGGCGGCCTCTTCATCCGCGAAATCGTGAGGAGCGCGCCGCGGAGACCCGGGCGGAAACCGAACGATCCGTCGTGAGACGGCCATCTCATAGAATCCGTTCATGGCAATCGTTCGACCTTTTTCCGCGCTCCGGCCGGCGCCCGGGACCGCGGCGAGAGTCTCCGCCGTGCCTTACGACGTCGTCAGCACGGAGGAGGCGCGCCACCTCGCCGCCGACAACCCGCTTTCCTTTCTCCACGTCTCGCGGCCGGAAATCGACCTTCCGGAAGGCGCCGATCCGCATTCAGACGTCGCGTATCAGAAGGCTGCCGAGAGCTTTGAAACGCTGAAGGTCGCCGCGCCTCTTCATGCGGAAGGCGAGGCATCCCTTTACGTTTACCGCCTTCGAATGGGCACGCACGAGCAGACGGGAGTCGCGGCGAGCTGTTCCCTGGCGGAATACGACGCCGACATCGTGCGCAAGCACGAGCGCACCCGGAAGGACAAGGAGGACGATCGAACGCGGCACATGATCGCGCTCTCGGCTCAAACGGGCCCCGTCTTTCTCACCTATCGCGACTCCGTCGCCATCGATGTCCTGGTCGACGAAGCGAAGGCCGCCTCCCCGCTCTACGACTTCGAGGCGGAGGACGGCGTGCGGCACACCGTGTGGCGGATGTCTACCGACGCCGCGCGGAGCCTCGAAGCCGCGTTCGAAAACGTGCCCTTTCTCTATATCGCCGACGGCCACCACCGCGCCGCCAGCGCGAGCCGCGCGCGCGTCCACTACCGCCAGCACGCGCCGGCCGGTCTGCACGAAGGAGAAGGCGAGTTCGACTTCTTCCTCGCAGTGGTGTTCCCCGCGAGCCAGGTCCGCATCCTTCCCTATAACCGCGCCGTCCACGAGCTGAACGGCTTGTCGCCGGAAGGTCTTCTGGACGCTGTCGGAAAGCGATTCACGATCACGGCGGACGCGCCCGCCTCCCCTGCCCGACGCGGCGAGATCGCGATGTATCTCGGCGGCCGCTGGTATGGCCTCGCCGACCGGGAACCGGGCCACTCGGCCGGCGCGATCGACGCCCTCGATGTGTCGGTCCTCCAGGAGCGGCTGCTCTCTCCGGTCCTCGGAATTCGAGATATCCGCACCGACAAGCGGATCGAGTTCGTCGGCGGGATCCGCGGGCCGGCCGAGCTCGAACGCCTCGTGGATTCGGGCCAGGCCGCCGTCGCTTTTTCTCTCTACCCCGTGTCGCTCGACGAGCTGATGGCGATCTCCGACTCCGGCGAGATCATGCCGCCGAAATCCACCTGGTTCGAGCCGAAGCTGCGGGACGGTCTTCTCGTCCACATGATCTGACCCCCGCCGGCCGAGCGCCCACCGCCACAAACCTCTCGAGATTCCGCCGGACGCATAGAATCGCGGCTCATGAAAGTGCTCGTCGCGGATAAGTTCGAGAAGTCGGGCCTCCAAGGCCTCGCGGCCGCCGGATGCGAGGTCCTCTCCGAGCCGGATCTCAAGGACGACGCGCTCACGGAACGCATACGCTCTTCGGGTGCGGAAATCCTGGTCGTGCGGTCGACGAAAGTCACGCGCCCCATGCTCGAAGCCGGAAAGCTCGCCCTCGTGATCCGGGCGGGAGCCGGATACAACACGATCGACGTCGAAGCGGCGTCGGAACGGGGCATCTACGTCGCCAACTGCCCCGGCAAGAACTCGATCGCGGTCGCCGAGCTCGCGTTCGGCCTGATCCTGGCGCTCGACCGGCGGATCGCCGACAACGCGTCGGACCTGAAGCAGGGCGCCTGGAACAAGAAGGAATACAGCAAGGCCGCCGGCCTCTTCGGACGCACGCTCGGACTGATCGGGATGGGCGGTATCGGCCGGGAAATGGTTCCGCGCGCGAAGGCGTTCGGGATGCCGGTCATCGCGTGGAGCCGCAGCCTGACGGCTGAATCGGCGCGCGCGCTCGGTGTCGAGAGGCGCGAAGATCTTCTCTCCGTCGCGCGGGAGTCGGACGTCGTCAGCGTGCACGTCGCGCTGAAACCCGAGACCCGCGGTCTCATCGGATCGGAATTTCTGTCCGCCATGCGGCCCGGCGCCTTTTTCATCAACACTTCGCGCGCCGAGGTCATCGACCAGGCGGCTCTCGAGAACGCCATCCGGGAGAAGGGCCTGCGCGCCGGCCTCGATGTCTTCGAGGGCGAGCCGGCGGGCGCCTCCGGCCCGGTGGAGGCCGCGATCTTCCAGCTTCCCGGCGTCGTGGGCACGCATCACATCGGAGCATCGACCGACCAGGCGCAGGAAGCGATTGCAGCGGAGACCGTCCGGATCGTGCGCGTCTACCGGGAGAGCGGCCGCGCTCCGAACGTCGTCAATCTCGCGCGGAAGTCGCCGGCCACCCATCTCCTGGTCGTGCGGCACCTCGACCGCGTGGGCGTGCTCGCGGCGGTCTTCGACTCGATCAAGCAGGCGGGCATCAATGTGCAGGAGACGGAGAACATCGTTTTCGACGGCGCGCAGGCGGCCGTGGCGCGCATCCACCTGAATCAGGAGCCCGCGAAAGACGTGCTCGAGCGCATCCGCCGCTCGTCCCCGGACATCATCGAGATCGCCCTCCTCCCGCTTTGAACCGGGAGAACGAAACAGCAGAGCGGTCAACGCGCTGAGCGAGAGCGAAGAGCGAAGTGCGAAGAGCGAAGAGCGAAGAGCGAAGAGCGAACAAGAAAAGGCACAAACATGACAACGCCCCGCATCTCCAACTTCTCCGCCGGACCGGCCGTTCTTCCCGAAGAGGTCCTCGCCGAGGCGCAGCGGGATCTGATGGCGCTTCCGGGCGTCGGCATGTCGATTCTCGAGATCAGCCACCGTTCGAAGACATTCGAGTCGATCATCGCGGCCTGCGAGGCGGACATGCGGACCCTCGCGAAAATCCCCTCGAACTACCGCGTCCTCTTCCTGCAGGGCGGCGCATCGCTCCAGTTCTCGATGGTCCCGATGAACCTGTTGCCGGCAGGCGGAAAAGCGGACTACATCCTGACGGGCTCGTGGTCGGAGAAAGCCGTCGCGGAAGCGCAAAAGGTCGGCACCGTGCAGATCGCCGGTTCCACGAAGGCCGAGAACTACGCGCGCATCCCCGAGGACTCCGAGATCCGGATCGACCCGGACGCGGCCTACCTCCACTTCACGACGAACAACACGATCTTCGGAACCGAGTGGAGCCGCGAGCCGCAGGCCGGCTCCGTTCCGCTCGTCGCGGATGCATCTTCGGACATCTTCAGCCGGCCGATCGACGTCGCCCGGTACGGCCTGATTTACGCCGGAGCCCAGAAGAACCTCGCGCCGGCCGGAGTCACGATCGCGATCCTCCGCGATGACTTGCTCGCGCGCAGTCCGAAGAATCTTCCGACGATGCTCGACTACAACACGCACGCGAAAGACAAGTCGCTCTACAACACCCCTCCCGTGTTCACGATTTACGTGATGGGGCTGGTGATGAAGTGGCTGCTCGCGCAGGGCGGCCTCGAGGCGATCGGTCGGCGCAACGCCGAAAAAGCGGCCCTGCTCTACGACGCGATCGATGGCTCGGGCGGGTTCTATCGGGCTCACGCCAAACCGGGCAGCCGGTCCAGCATGAACGTCGCGTTCCGCCTGCCGTCAGAGGATCTCGAGAAGGCCTTCGTCGCGCAGGCGACGCCCCAGGGATTCGACGGCTTGAAAGGTCACCGCTCTGTCGGAGGAATCCGGGCCTCGATCTACAACGCCTTTCCGCGCTCGGGAGTCGAAGCTCTCGCGGCGTTCATGACGGAGTTCCAGAAAAAGAACGGCTGAGACCCCCGGCCGCGTCTTCCTTTGCCGGCGAGAAATCGGGCGGTCGGCTTCAAGTCCGCGACGCGAGCGCGTTCACGGAGTCGAGAAGGAAGGCGAGTGTCTTGAGCTCCGACGCGAGGCCGTGGCCGTCCTCGGTCTCCGTGGCGACGAACGCGATCGTCCGGCTCGCCATTTCGAGGCGGAATCGAAAGAACCCGGTGTCCTCGAGCTGAACCGTGCGCAAGCACTGGCGCCAGTGCTCGTCCACGTCGCCCGTGAGTGGAATCATGCACCGCACCCGCGTGCCGAGAGGACCCGAGCCCATCTCGATCCGGCGCATGCCGTTTCGATCGAGGGCGACCCGGTAAATCCTGCGTTCCCGCGCCGTGACATCCATGAGAGCCTCCGTCCACTCCGAGTGCAAGGGACATGCTCCGGCCCGCTTCCGCTCATTCGCGCGGCACGGGCGGCCTCCATTTCCTCCTGTCATCAGCGGGTTACGGGGCGAAAGGGGAGACGCCGGACGGCGAGCCGATCCGCGCGGCGCACCGAAGGCCCGCAAAACCGTTACAAACCGTAACGCTTCTCGGATCGCGAACGGAGCAGCTGTCGGGCGGCGCGGCGGCCCGTCCCGATCGCTCCGACGACCGTGCCGCTCTGATCGGGATGCAGGCCTTCGCCCGCGAAGAAGAGCGTCCCGCCGGCTGGCCGCGCGAGAACTCGCCGCGCCGGCACTCCGCCGGGAGCCAGGTAGCTGTAGGCGCCCCGCGAGAACGGGTCCGCCTGCCAGTCGTGCGTCCGCCACGCCTCGAGAAGAGACGACACGCGGCGGACCGAGAGACCGAGAAGCGAAGCGATCGTCGCGCACGCGCGCGCCGCCAGCTCCTCCTCGGGAATGGCAGCCAGGACGGATGCCGCGGGTCCGCCCGCCCACGCGGTCAGAATCGGCGCTTCGACCGGCGCCGCGCTCCACCACGCCGGAAATGCCGCTCCGCGCGCCTGCAGAAATCCGAGGCGGGGACCGGTCTGCTCTCGCGAACCGGAGCTCGCGGAATCCCAGAATTTTTCCCGGAAGCGAAGAACGATCTTCACGACGGGGCCCATCTCGATTCTCTCGAGAGCGCGCCGTTTCTCCGGCAGCTCGGGCTCGAAAACGATCGCGCCTTCCGTGCCGGCCGGAGCCTTCCAGACGCCGACCGGCACGGTCACGAGGGCATGCGCCGCGCCGAAGCGGACGAGCTCCCCGGTAACGGCCGCTTCGATCTCGACGGAGCGACGCGCCCATCGGATCGTGCGAACGACGGTTCCCAGGCGCAGGGAAACCGATCCCGGCCCGGCAGAGTGCGCGAGCCAGTCGGTGAGCCGGTCGTACCCGTTGATCACGCGAAACTGGTCGTGACTCTCCGGCTCCCGGCCGCGCGTCGAGATCGACTGCTCGCTCAGCCGATCCGACGGCGCGGCTTCGTAGCCTTCGACGAACGAAAGCAACAGGTCGCGCACGCGCCGTGAGATCCGCGGATGAGCGGCAAGGAACTCCGCGACGCTCCGGTCCTTTCCGGCGTTGCGCATGAGCGCCGTGATCGCGCCGGTCGTTCGCCAGATGTCCTCGTGCTTCCATCCGCCGCGGCCCCGGCTCCAGTGAACGTCCGCGAGCTGGACGGCGAGCAGACCGGACGCCTCGAGAATTCCGAGAGTCGCCCGGGGACGCCCGTGGATGAACTCGGGCCCGAGCTCGATCGGGAGCGGCCACGAGGGGTCGCGGACGGTCGCGATTCTTCCCCCCGATCTTTCTCGAGCGTCGAGCACGATCACCGAGAGTCCCGCCAGCGACAGGTCTTTCGCTGCGGCCAGCCCCGCGGCTCCGGCGCCGACGACGAGGACGTCCGAACGGATCACGGTCTCGACCGGACCGGGCCGTACGGACCCTGCTTTTCGCGCCGCCACCACGCGCCCGTCGCGGCGCGGGTTCTCGGGTCCGTGAACCTGTAGTTCCACGACGTCGCTCGCACGAATCGCGGCGGCGCGCCGGAAAACGGATTCGACGCGAAGAGGGCGAGAACCGGCGGGGATCCCTCGATCAGGCGGTCCTCGAGCTGCGCCACCCAGGGATTCTCCTCTTCCGATCCGAGGGCGGCGAACCACATCTGCCAGTCGAGGCGGGGCTGATGCGGTGCCACGAAACCCGGACGCCGCAGCAGATCTCCCGGCTTCCACCGGAAGGCGTAACTCTTCCAGGTCTGGCCGTCTGCGCTTCCCTGGAGCTCGATCTCGGAACGCTGCGTGGTCATGACCGCGAAGAGGCCGTAGCCGTTGACGATCCGCAGCGGAGAGACCGTCCGCGCTGCGAACCGGACCGGGGACGGCCAAGCGAAGTTTCCGCCGAACGAGTCCGCGAAATGCACGACGCTGAGCGGCAGGACGATTGCCGCGGCCCCGGCGAGCGCGATGCGGCGACGGCGGCCTTGCGGGACGGGCGCTGCATCCGCATGTCCCTCCGGCCTCGAGACCCGGCGCCATCGATCGAAAACGCGGTCGTCGAGCAGGAGGATCGCCAGGAGGGCGGTGAGGAGATTGAAGAACGCGTAGTTGCCCGTCGCGGCGATGAATACCTGCAGGGAGACGAGGCCGACGCAAGCGGCCCGGCGGACCCGAGGCGGCCCGAAGATCAGGAAGGGAACGCCGAGCTCGAAAGCGAAGAGCGCGAGAGTGAACGCGCGGTGGACGCCGGGCGGCCACTGATGCGCGAACCACGCCGTCCACGATGGAAGCGGCTGCGTTTCGAAGTGGAAGTCGAGTGCGGTGAGATGGCGCCATGTCGGATCGCCGCTCGAGAGCTTGACCACGCCGGACGTGAAATTCAGCCGGAACAGGAGCCATCGCAGCAGGAACAAGGCGATCCGGGACGGGCCCGGCGATGCCGCGGGAAATCGCGCGCGACGCGTCGCCGGAGCGAGCAGGAAGGCCAGAAACGCCGTCTCGACCAGGAGATAGTCCCACTGGTACGAGAAGAAGAGCTGACCCGCGACGGAGAGGGAAAGGTAGATCGCACCGCACACGGCGACGCAGGCCGCCGGATACATTCCGGCGAGGAGCAGGATCGAGGAAAGGGCTCCGGCGGCACAGAACACGTGGAGCGCGGCATCGCCCGAAGCGGCCCAGAGGAGCGTCGGCATCCACCAGAACCGCTCCAGGCCATATTGTCGTCCTCTCACCGCGTCGAGCAGAGGAGCGATCGGGAGGATCCCCTTCGACCCGATGAGCCCGTGGATCTGCACCCAGGCCGAGACAAACGCGGCCAGGAAAACGAGCCCGAGAAGGCGAAGGAAGATCGCGCTCGCGACCCCGAATCGAGGGCTCGAGACGTCCTTCCCCCAGAGCGCCCGGGTCACCGCCGACGCCGTCTGGCGGTGGCGTGCGACGGCGCCGTACAGCGCCTCGGATATCGCCGCCGCGCCGGGAATGTGGCGGTGAATCCAGAGCGGCGTAGGGCGTCCGGCCTGCGCGAGGGCCGCGAAGATCGCGTGCGCGCCCGAGAAAACGCGTCCGTCAGACAGGACGAGCTGCACCGAGCGGCGGAACTCCGAGCCCGGGATCTCCGGAAACCGGACGCCCGCTTCCTGGGAGGGAGCCACGTCGACCCGCCCGCGCAGCGCGCTCCGCCAGCGAGCGACCCAGGCCCGGCAGAATCCGCAGTTCCCGTCGAACAGAAGCAGCGGACGGGCCGGCGGGTTCGCCACCCGGAACGGAGTCGAAGGCTCCATGAACGCAGTCTAAGCCGTGACCCCGCAAGCGACGGTTGCCATAGACTCTGGACATGCGCCGCGCCGCCGCCGCCGTTCTCCTGATCTGGGTTCTCGCGCCGATCGCGGGCGCCGCGCTTCCCACGGCCTCCGGAGGAATGCGAATGGAATGCTGCGTTCGCATGGGCGACGCCTGCGAGTGCCGCGTGCTCGCCGGCATTTCCCGTTGTCCCGAGGGCCAGAGCCTGACGCCTCCCCGATTCGTCACGAGAGCGCTCGCTCCGGTGCCACAGTTCCCGGAAATCCGGGCAACCGGATTTCTGGCGAGCCTGCCGCGGCCGTCACCTTCCTCCTTCTCCCGGACGCCAAAGACTCCCCCTCCCCGCGGATAACGCTCCGCGGGCGAGTCTCCGGCCGGGGTCGTCGCGACCTCCGTCCATTTCCGACATTCAAGGGGGAAGATCGTGCGTCACCTTCGACGGGTTCGCGGGCTGTCGTGTTTCGGTCTCCTGTTTCTGGCGGTGGCTCCTGTGGCGTGGGCCTGCTCCATATGCCGATGCGGGGATCCCACCTTCAACGCTCTCGGCAACAACATCTACCAGTCGAACGAGTTTCACCTGGCGATCGACTGGGACCGCTTCCACAAGTCGCAAGGGATCGAGGAGGACGGCCGCTCCGGAACCGATCACGAGATCGAGAACCGGCTCACGGCGACGTTCTCCTACTCGATCGCGGAGCGAGTGGTCGTCGTGGCGCGGCTGCCCTACAGCTTCCGCGCTCTGACGACGACGCTCGCGGGCGGCGATTCCGAAAAGACGACGACCGACGGGTTGTCCGATCCGGAGATGTACGCGCTCGTCCGGCTCTGGTCCTCCGCGTTCGGTCCCGGCCTCGGGCGTCGAACGTGGATCTCGGCGGTTGCGGGAGTCAAGACGCGATGGGGGCAGAACGACGTCCGCAAGGATGGGGAAAGGGTCGACGAGCACGCGCAGCCCGGGACGGGCTCGACGGACGTTTTCGGCGGCCTCTCCGGGTTCTACCTGTTCAACGATCACTCCTCGGTCTTCGCTTCCGCTCAATATCGCGGGACCGGCCGGAACCGGTTCGGATACAAGTACGGCAACATCACCATGGCCAACCTCGCGTACGAGCTCAAGGTGGCAGAGCGCTTCGACACGGTCGTCGAGCTCAACTTCCGCCACTCACGGCGCGACGAGATCGACGGCACGGGGGAGCTCGATCCGAGCACGGGCGGCAACGTCCTCTACGTGACGCCCCGCGTAATTCTGCAGATCGCCCCGAAGCTGGTGGGACGGGTGGCCGTCCAGATCCCCGCCTGGAAGAATCTCTACGGCATTCAGACGGAACGGGTCAATTTCAACGCGGGCCTGACATTCCTCTTCTGATGGCGCCGGCCGGCATGCGCCCTCGTCCGGGGGGGCGTATGCTCGGTTCGTGGTCCGCATCTTCCGAGCCGCCGCCGCGCTCGTCGCCCTTTCGGCGGGCACGGCCACCGCGACGGCCCAGCAGCTTCCTCCGGGCCGCTGCGGAGCCGCGGCGATCTGTCAGCCGGCGGGTTTCCAGACGCTGTACGACGACGCGGGCGAAAGCGGATCGTTCTTCGGCCTGCGGATGCGGTTCGGAAACGGCTTCGAATTCGGCCTCGTCCGGCCTCCCGGCTGGTCGAACCCGTTCCCCGGGCAGGATCCCGTCACGGCAGCCGCCGACCTGTTCGTCCGGCGCCATCCGCTGAAGGCTTCCCGGCCGCCCCGCGGTCCCGCCGAGGCCCCCCGCCCGTCGGATCTTCGCGAAAACCCCGGCCCGCCCCCCTCGTAACAACGTCTCAGAGGATTTCCCTCTGACCCCATGCGAGGAGGTTCGATGCGACGCTCGATCTTTCGTGCCCTTTCTCTGACCGCCTTTGTGGCCCTCTGCGCCGGATTTGCCCGGGCGCAGGTCCCGCTGACCCTCCCGGACGCGAGCCCGAAAGCCAGCGTGTCCCAGACGGTGGGGCTGACGGACATCACGATCTCGTATCACCGGCCAGCCGTGAACAAGCGCAAGGTGTGGGGCGAGCTCGTTCCTTACGGTGAGGTCTGGAGGGCGGGCGCGAACGAGAACACGACGATCACGTTCTCGTCGCCCGTCACGGTCGGAGGGAAGGCGCTGCCCGCGGGCACGTACGGTCTCCACATGGTTCCCGCGGCGGGCGAGTGGGCGATCGCTTTTTCGAACGAGCACAACGCCTGGGGAAGCTTCAGCTACGACGTCAAGGAAGACGCCGCCCGGATCCCGGCGACGGCGCGGCCGGCCGAGTTCGAGGAGCGCCTCTCGTACCGGTTCGAGGACCCGACGGACGCCGGCGTCACCGCGGTGCTGCACTGGGAGAAACTGGAGGTTCCGTTCACGATCGGCGTCGACACGAAGGCCGTCGGTATGGCGAGCATTCGCGAACAGCTCCGCGGCCTCCCGCGTTTTTCGTGGCAGGGCTGGAACCAGGCCGCGAATTGGGCGCTCCGGAACGACGCCGTCGATCAAGGGATCGAATGGGCCGATCACTCACTCGGCATGAGCGAGCAGTTTCCGAACCTCCAGACGAAGGCCGCGCTCCTCGAGAAGAAGGGGGACGCGAAGGCCGCTGCCGCGCTCCACGCGCGCGCGCTGAAGATCGGCACCGAGGTCGACATCAACCTGTACGCCTACCAGCTCCTCGGACAGAAGAAGACGGACGAGGCGATCGCGATGTTCCAGAAGAACGTCAAGGACCATCCGACATCCTGGAACGTGTACGACAGCCTGGCGGAGGGCTACGCGACGAAGGGCGACAAGAAGCTCGGGATCGACAACTACACCAAGGCGCTGGGAATGGCGCCGGCGGACCAGAAAAAGCGGATTACGGATGCGATCGCGAAGCTGAAAGCCTGAGGAAGGCGCACGCGGATGTCGGGTGATCGAGTACGAATCGGGTGATCCGGTGATCGGGTGATCGGGTGATCAAAGTGAAGAATCGGGTGAGGTGGGATCGAATGAGTATTCGAAGACCCTCCGCTTCCCGATCTTCACCTCACCCGATGGCCTTTGATGGATCACCCGATCACCCGATCATCCGATCACCCGATCTTTACTGGCCGTCACAAAACCGTCATCCGCCCCCCATAGACTCGAAGCCCCATGCCTCAACTTCCCCGCGTTCTGGTTGTCGAAGACGAGGCAAAGAGCGCCGCGACGCTGCGGCTCTATCTCGAGAAGAGCGGGTTCGAGGCCCGGGTCGCGCGAGACGGGGCGGAAGGGCTGTCGATCGCGCGTTCCTGGTCGCCCGACCTTCTCCTCCTGGACATCATGCTGCCGGAGGTCGATGGGCTGTCCATCTGCCGCGCGCTGCGGGCGGAGTCCGATGTGCCCATCCTCCTGCTGAGCGCCCGCACGACGGAGGAGGACCGTCTCCGGGGGCTCCGCCTCGGCGCCGACGACTACGTGACGAAGCCATTCTCGCCGCGCGAGGTCGTCGCCCGCGTGCGCGCCATCCTGCGGCGGACGAAGGCCCCCGAGGAACGGGAGGACGAAATCCTCCGGAGCCTGTCACTGGAGATCACGATGTCGAACCGCGAGGCGCGGGTCCGAGGCCGTGTCGTGGATCTTCCGCCGGCGGAGTTCTCGCTCCTCGTCGCGCTCGCCCGATCACCCGGCCGCGTATTCAGCCGCGAGGAGCTCGTCGAACGGGCATTCGGTCCGGGATACGACGGCCTCGATCGCACGATCGACGCGCACGTCATGCGGCTGCGGCGGAAGATCGAGCAGGAAGGCCATCCAGCGCTGCTCGTGACTGTCTTCGGCGTCGGATACAAGCTCGCCGACTCCAACACCTGATGCGGAGTCTGAGAGCCCGACTCCTGGCGGCCACCGCGGCGGTTCTGGCGGCTGTCCTGACCGCTCTGGCCCTCTTCTCCGCCCGGGTCACCCGGATCGAGTTCCATCGATTCGAGGATGTTCTCGTGACCGAGCGCGGCGAAACCCTGGTCTCGATCCAGCAGCTCCTGGAGGCCGCCTACCGGGCCGGCGGAGGCTGGACCGGCGCGCCTTCGGCGGTCGAGCGCGCGGCCTCCCTCTCGCAGAAAGACGTCTTCGTTGTCGATCGGCAGGACGTCGTGATCGCGCGATCCGCGGGCATCGCTCATGCCGGAATCACGACGGAGGGCCCGTCTACGTTCCGGATCGAGTGGCACGATGGGCCGCCCAGACAACTTCTCCTGCGCGCTCCGGGGATGCCGATCCGGGACGACGGCGGCCGCTCCGTCGGGCGTTTCTACGCGATCCCGCGCGACGCATCCCCCGCGAGGCCGCGTCGAGACTACGCCGGCGCGGTCAACCGGTGGCTGGCGAGCGCGGCCGCGGCCGCCGGCATCCTCGCGCTCTTCCTGATCGCAGCGCTTGCACGCCGTCTGTTCGGTCCGATCGAGTCGTTGACGGATGCCGCACTCCGCATGGAGGCAGGAGATCGGACGGCGCGCGTTCCGGTCGTGTCGTCCGGCCCGGAGGACGAGCTCGGCCGGCTCGCTCGATCCTTCAACGCGATGGCAGACGCGATCGCCCGCCAGGAGACGCTGAGACGGAATCTCGTGAGCGACGTGGCGCACGAGCTGCGAACACCGCTCACGAGCCTCCGCGCCCAGCTCGAGTCTCTTCAGGACGGGATCGCCGCGCCGGACGCCCGAATGATCGACTCCCTTCACGAGGACGCGCGCCTCCTGGAGCGCTTGGTGGACGACCTGCAAGAACTGGCGCTCGCCGAAGCCGGGCAGCTCACGCTCCACCCCGGCGCCGTGCCCCTCGACGAGGCTGCAGACCGCGCGGCCAGCGCCGTCCGGGCGCCGGCGCGGGAAAACAGCATCGAGTTCGTCGTGGAAGTTCCGAGCGGCCTCGTCGTCCTCGCCGACCGCGACCGGTTGGGACAGATCCTGGCCAATCTGCTCGGTAACGCGCTCGCGCACACCCCGGCCGGCGGCCGCATCCGAATTTCCGCCCGGATGCGCGGCGAGGAGATCGAAACGGTGGTCTCGGACACGGGAAGCGGCATCGAGGCGCGTCATCTTCCGCACGTGTTCGATCGCTTCTACCGGACCGATCCCTCCCGCGCGCGGGAGACGGGCGGCACCGGCCTCGGTCTCGCAATCGTCCGCCAGCTCGTCGAGGCCCAGGGCGGAGCCGTGCGCGCGGCCTCCGAACCGGGCCGCGGGACTGTCATCACGTTCACTCTTCCCGCGGCGGTTATGCCGTCTGCCGCGGATGGGGGGGACGGCGCCTCTCGGCCGTCATAACCTCGTCATCGGCGGCCCTTAGTCTTTCCGTTCAGGAAGGACTTCCATCCATGCGCACTCCTCCCCATCGATCCGAGAGCCGCACGCGAACTGTCGCCGCCATCGCCGCCATCGCCGTCATCGCGCTATTTCTTCCGCTCGCTCCGCGCTCCGCGAGAGGCGGCATTCCCGACCCGGCCGCAGACACCCGGGCGCTTACGGCGGAGCGGGGACAGGAGCTCGTCCTCGCGGCCGCCGACGCCGTCGAACGGATGTACGTCGATCCCGAAAAAGGCCGGATCATCGCGGACGCGCTGCGCCGGAGCGCTCGCGACGGCGGCTATTCCGGCATTCGCACCGTCACCGCACTGGCCGACCGGCTCTCGCGTGACCTTCAGGAGATCGGGCACGACAAGCACCTCTCGGCGCGATTCGACCCGGCCGCCGGCGAGCGCGGACCGCGCATACGCGTCGGGCCACCGGACGCTCCGGAGAGCGGCGGCCCGGGCGAGGGCAATCGTCCGGGTCCTGAGCCCGGCGGGCGCGCGGGGGTCGGGGCGGGCGAAGGGAGTGGGGGCGGCGGATCGCACGTCCGGATCGTCCGAGGCCCGGGCCCACCGGATCCCATGCGCGCGGAGCTGCAGCGGCGGACGAATTTTGGAATCCACGCGGTCGAGCGGCTCGACGGGAACGTCGGCTACCTGGACGTGCGGGAATTTGCTCCCCTCTCCGCATCCAAGGACACCGTGGCCGCCTCCATGGCCTTCCTCGCGAATTCCGACGCGATCATCGTCGACCTCCGGAACTGCCCCGGCGGTTCTCCGGACACGGTGTCGTTTCTCGCGAGTTATTTCTTTCAGCCCGGCCGTCATGAGCTCTTTTCGCGCTACGACCGCATCGAGGACGCTACCCGGGTCGAGTACACGATGGAGGACCTCCCGGGCCGAGCGATGCCGGACACAGGGCTCTGGATTCTCGTCGGGCCGGACACGGCGTCCGCGGGAGAATCCTTCGCGTACCTCCTCCAGCAATTCGGCCGCGCGACCGTCGTCGGGGAGCGGACGGCAGGCGCCGGCTACAACGTCGTGACGCTTCCGCTCGGCGACGGGCTCGTCGTGGGGATCTCGGTGGCGCGTCCCATTCACCCGAAGACCGGTAAGGGGTGGGAAGGAGACGGCGTGCGCCCGGACGTGGCCGCCGCGCTCCCCGACGCGCTGCCGGTGGCGCACGCGGCCGCGCTGCGGCGGCTCGCCGGATCGGCGCGGGACGCCGGCCGGCGCCGCGAGCTCGAATGGGCCGTCGAACGCGTGAGCCCGCCGGCCGCCCGTACGGCGGTGGCGAGCCTCGCGGCGCTGGCGGGGCGCTACGGCGAGCGCACCGTGACGATCGAGAACGGACGCCTGTTCTGCCGCGCGCCGAACGGGCGCTCCCGCGCGATGGACCCGGTCGGCGCGGACGGGTTTACATGGGACGAGCAGACGCGAGCCTCGTTCACGCGAACCGCCGCCGGACGGCCGGTGGAGCTCGTGCTCGAGCGCGCAGACGGAACGGTGGAACGATTTGCCCGGCGGTCTGCGGGCGAGGAGACACGATGAGATCGATCCCGGCTCTTCTGATTTCGGTGCTTCTCTCGGGATCCCGACTCGCCGCGGCTGCCGGGGCATCCAGCGGTTCCCCCGATCCGAAACCGCCGGAGACCTCGGCTGCGGCCGTAACAATCCCCGGGACGCCCGAGGGGCGGCACATCCGGGCGTTTCTCGCGATCTTCGAGAAACCCGATCCCGCCGCGCTCTCGGAGTTCATCTCCTCGCACTACGCGGCATCCGCCCTCGCCCAGCTTCCGCTCGCGGCCCGGGTGGAACGACTGAAGGGAATCACCGCCGACCTGGGCCCGCTCGCGCTCCGTCAGGTCCTGTCCGCGGGCGAAGGCCACGCTTCGTTCGTCGCCCAATCGAAGCGAAAGGGCGAGACGCTGACGATCACGCTCGATCTCGACACGGGAGCCACCGGAGGAATTCGGGGAGTGCGCGTCGAAGCGGGCGGGCCCGACGAGGGCGGGCGGCCCCGCGAAGCGCCCGAAAAGCCAAAGGCTTCGGACGCCGAAGTCTCGGCGGCGGCATCCGCGTTTCTCGCCGCGCGCGCGGCGAAGGACGAGTTCTCCGGAGTGGTCGTTCTCGCGCGCGGAGGGCGTCCCTTCTTCCGCCAGGCGTACGGCCTCGCGGACCGCGACCTCGCGGTGGCGAACTCCGTGGAGACGAAGTTCAACATCGCTTCGATCGGCAAGGTGATCACCAGCGCGGCGATCGCCCGCCTCATCCGGGACGGAAAGCTCTCGCCGAGCGACACGATCCGCAAGATCCTTCCGGATTCAAAATTGCCGTCGGCGGAGCGCATCACCGTGCAGCAGCTGCTCGAGATGCGATCGGGCCTCGGCGACATCTTCGGGCCGGAATATTCGGCGACGCCGAAAAACCGGCTGCGTTCTCTCGCCGACTATCTACCGTTGTTCGAGAGCAAGCCGTTGCGGTTCGAGCCCGGCGCGGGGCGCGAATACTCGAACGCGGGGTATGTCGTTCTGGGCCTCATCATCGAAAGGGTCTCGGGACGGAGCTACTACGATTTCGTCCGGGAGCGCGTCCTCGCTCCCGCCGGGATGACGTCCACCGGCTGGTGGCCCCTCGACGAGGTGGTAGCGAACCGCGCCGTCGGATACACGCACCGGGGAGAGGAGAACGCGTCGCCGGAACGCGCACGGCGTTCGAACGTCTATACGCTTCCGGCGCGCGGAAGCTCCGCGGGCGGCGGATACTCGACGGCCGGGGATCTGCTGAACCTCGCGGCGGCGCTTTCGGACGGGCGGCTCGAGCTCGCCGAGAGCGTCGTCGCCGGTTCCGGTCCCCCGGGTCGCCGCCACGGCAGCGACGGTTTCGCCGGAGGCTCTCCCGGCGTCAACACGACACTCGAGATCGACTACGAGCGCGGGCTCCAGATCGTCGTGCTCGCCAATGACGACCCTCCGGCCGCGGAAGGGGTATCCCGCAAGCTCGCGGAGTGGATGGGGATGCGTTAGAAAAGGCGCGGCCGCGGCTACGAGGCGTTCTCGAGCACCATCGCGTGCCCGAGACCGCCCGCCGCGCAGACCGTGATGAGCCCGAACTGCTTGCCCGAGCGGACGAGCTCGTTCGAGAGGGTCGTCACGATCCTCGCGCCCGTCGCCCCGAAAGGATGACCGATCGAGATCGATCCGCCGTACACGTTCAGGATCGCCGGGTCGATCTCGCCGAGCGGTTCCGAGCGGCCGAGCTTCTCCTGCGCGAAACGCGCGGACCCGAATGCCTGGAGATTCGAGAGCACTTGCGCGGCGAACGCCTCGTGCATCTCGACCCGGCCCATGTCCGAAAGCTTCAGCCCCGCTCGATCGAGGGCGCGGGGAGCGGCGTACGCGGGTCCCTGCAGGAGCTGATCCCCCGGGTCCAGGGCCGTGTACGCCCACGAACGGATGAACGCGAGGGGCCGGCGGCCATCCGCCTTCGCTCGCTCCTCCGACATCAGATAGACAGCCGAGGCTCCGTCGGTCAGCGGGGACGAGTTTGCGGCCGTGACGCTTCCGTATTCCCGGTCGAAAACGGGCTTCAGCTTCGCCATCGCTTCGAGCGACGAGTCGCGGCGCACATTGTTGTCCCGCGTTTCCATCTCCTCGTACCGGGGCGGGATCGGCACCGGAAACGTCTCCGCCGCGAGAACGCCGAGATCCCACGCTGCCGCGGCGCGCTGATGACTTCGCAGCGCGAGCTCGTCCTGCGCCTCCCGGGAGATCCCGTTCTCCTTCGCCATCTTCTCGGCCGACTGGCCCATCGACATGCCCGTCGTGTACTCCGCGATCGCGGGCGGATTCGGGGCGAGCTCCGCGATGCGGAAGCCGCGGAACGCCCGGGCCTTGTCCGCCGACGACTTTGACTTCGACAGCTTCATCAACCGTTTCGTGAATTTTCGCGAGAACAGGACCGGGACGTCGGAGAGACACTCGGCTCCGCCCGCGATGATCCCGTCGGCCAGGCCGAGAGCGATCGTCTCGGCGGCGTCCGTGATCGCACGACTCGAAGACGCGCACGCCATGACCACCGATAACGCCGGCACGTGCATCGGCAGTCCCGCCTGGAAGACCACTTCCCGCGCGATGTTCGGCCGCGAGAGCGACGGAATGACCGTCCCGTAAACCACCTCATCCACCCGCATCGGATCGATGTCGAACCGGGCGATCAGCTCCTTGACCGCCATCCCTCCGAGCTCGACAGCCGTGATGTCGTCAAAGGACGTTCCCGAGCGGGCGAACGGAGTGCGGATTCCGGCCACGATGGCGACACGCCGGGGAGACGAAGAGAACTGGCTCATCGTGCGGAGCCTACCGCGAGCCGGGGGCTCACGCGAGGCTGAGGAGACTCTCGGTCCCTGATCTCACGAGATCCGCCCGCCGCCGACTACGCCTCCCTCCGAGGCACGCGTCGGCCTCGTTGCGATGAGAGAGACCGTGGCCGCCGCTCGTCGTTCGGTCGCAGTGACAGGGAGGCGACTGCTCGGGTTCGGTGTGCTCCCTCACTCATGACCTCGTACGGGAGGCTCCGCCATCGGCGGGCTCCAGTGAGGCTTGAGTCACTCTGTGAGCCCGGGACCGGGAGCCCTCCCGGAGGAGACCCTCGAAATCGGGGCACAAGGCAGCGGTCGATTCACTTCTGTGTTCCTGCCCCGATTTCGCGGAGGCGCGACTGCCATGGCGCGTCCCTCGCCCCCATAGTCCATAGTCGCGCCGTGTCGACGGAGCGAAGGGCGTACGGCCTCGGGCATCTCGTCGAGAGACGCCCTCGCGGAAAGAGTCGCCTCGGGACCGGAGGACGCGGACGTCTCGAAAACTAGATCGTTTCGGGAAGTTGAGCCAGCATCCGGGATGCCTGGCGCCATTCGTGGCGCGCCTCGGCGAGAGAGAGCTTGTAGGCGGCGACGGTTTCTTTCCAGGATGCGCGGAGCTCAGCGGAGCGCTTCCGGCCGCGCGTGACCATTTCGCGGCGCTGCGCGTCCATCTCGTGCCAGCGTGCGGCGGCGCGGTCGAGCGCGTGGTGCGCCATTTCCATCCGGAGCCGGATGGCGTCCCCAATCTCCGACGGCGCCAGCTCGAGCCTGCGCTCGGCGTGGACGAGCTTCATCCGGAGGCGCGACTTCTCGATGACGGCGCTCGGCGTCTTCTTCAGATCGCGCGCGAGCCCGAGGATGCCGAGCGTCTGGATCAGCCACTTGGTCGGGTCCCACTGGTACCAGCGGATGCCGTTGCGGAAGTCCGCGGGGAACTTGTGGTGGAAGTTGTGGTACCCCTCGCCGTTCGTGATGAAGGCGAGCAGGCCGTTGTCGCGGGCCGAATTTTCCTCGGTGTACGGACGCGTGCCGTACAGGTGGGCCACGGAATTGACGAGGAAGGTCGTGTGGTGGATCAGGGCGATCCTCAGGAAACCGCCCCAGAGGAGCCCGGCGAGGGGGCTGCCGAACAGGGCGCCGATCGCCGTCGGAATGCCGAGGCCGCCGATGAGGCCGATCACGTGAGACCAGCGGTATTGCCACATGATCATCTTGTTCTCGGTCAGATCCGGGACGTTCTCGTAGGACCGCTCGTCCGGCTCCTTGTAGAAGAGCCAGAACATGTGTGCCCACAGCCCGCCGCGCCGGATGGAGTACGGATCCCAGTCGCGATCGACGTAGCGGTGATGGTCGCGATGGTCGGCGGACCACTTGAGCACGGAGTTCTGCAGCGCCATCGCGCCGAAGAAGAGGTAGTAGGCCTGAAGGACCGGATGGATCTGGTAGCTCTTGTGGGAAAAGCCGCGGTGATACCCGGCCGTGACGGAAAAGCTCACGAGGGAAAAGAGGACGATCAGAAGAGCCGGCTGCCACCACCGGACGCCGTTGACGAGGGCGTAGGCGGCCGTCCCGAAAACGCCGATCAGAGGCGTCAGGGACAGAAAGAGAATGTTGATCCAGTCCTTCTGTTTCTTTTCCATGGGGGGCTCCCGAGTGGTTGCCCGCCGACGCGACCCACCGTCGCGCGATCGGGCGATTTCTTCGACAGGATGTCGAATCGCAGTCCAGCATATCACGCACTCCTGCGCGGATTCCGCCGCTTCCGCCGCCGTCCGCTCGTCCGACATATGATTTTTGGATGACACGAACGACGCGCACGCTCGCCGGCTTCTCCCTGTTCACGATGGCCGCCGTTTTCTCCTTCCTCGGGGCACAATCTCCGGGAATGAAGGACGCGGTGGTTCCCGACCTGGAAAAACGCCTCGCGCGCTGGAAACCGGTGGACATGCCGTTCCACGCGCAATCGCTCTCGCCCCGTGAAAAGCAGCTTCTGGAAAAGCTCGTCCAGGCCTCGCGCCAGATCGAGAACATTTACTGGCGCCAGGGCGATCTGGAAGGCATGGCCCTCTACCGCTCGCTCGCTTCCTCCTCCGATCCGAAGGACGTCGGCCTGCGCCGCTACCTCTGGATCAACGGCGGCCGCTGGGACCTCCTCGATGAAAACCGGCCCTTCGTCGGGACGGAGAACGCGCGCCCCGGCCGGACTCTCTTTCCGAAGGATCTGACCCGGACCGAGGTGGAGGCTTACGTCGCGGCCCATCCGGCCGAGAAGGCGGCGATCTACGACGAGCGGACCGTCGTCGTGCGCGACGGCGCCCGGTTGAAGGCCATTCCGTACCATGTGGAGTACAAGACCTGGCTCGAGCCCGCGGCGGCCGCCCTCCGGGAAGCCGCGGATCTTTCCGAGGACAAGGCGTTCGCGAATTTCCTGCGCCTGCGCGCGAAAGCGCTGCTGACCGACGACTACTACGAGAGCGATCTCGCCTGGCTGGATCTCGAGAACCCGAAATTCGACGTGATCTTCGCGCCCTACGAGGTGTATCTCGACGGTCTCCTCGGGGTGAAGACGTCCTACGGCGCGGCGGTCATGGTCCGCAACGAGGGCGAGAGCCGCAAGCTCGCGATCTTCCAGAAGCACGTCCCGGAGATCCAGGACGCTCTTCCTCTCGCCGCGGAGGACCGGCCGTCCAAGCACGGCAAGCGGGCCCCGATGGAGGTGATGGATACGCCCTTTCGGGCGGGCGACCTCCGGCACGGCTACCAGGCCGTCGCGGACAACCTTCCGAACGATCCGCGCGTGCACGAGCTCAAAGGAAGCAAACAGATCTTCTTCAAGAACTTCATGGATGCGCGGGTCAAGGAAGTGATCCTGCCCGTCGCAAAGCGCCTCCTTCGGGAGGACCAGGCAGCCCGGGTCACGGCCGACGGTTACCTGACCGGCACGGTCATGCACGAGATATCCCACGGGATCGGACCGGCATTCGCCCGCCAGAACGGCAAGAAGCGCGACATCCGGGAAGCGATCGGCCCCGGTTACTCGGGACTCGAGGAGGCGAAGGCGGACATCGGCGGGCTCTTCGGCCTGGACTGGCTGATTCGGCGCGGCATCCTCCCGAAGGAGCGCGCGCCGGAGTACTACGCGTCCCACATTGGAGGAATCTTCCGCACCGTCCGTTTCGGAACCGCCGAGGCCCATTCGCGCGCCGAGATGATGGAGTTCAACTACTTCGCGGAACAGGGCGCAATTGCCTTCGACAAGACGATCGGCCGCTACGTCATCGACTTCGCGAAGATGCGGACCGCGATTGCCTCGCTCGCGAAGGAGCTTCTGGAGATAGAGGCGACCGGAGACCGCGGGAGGGCCGAAGCGTGGTTCCAGAAATACGGAGCGATGCCCCCCGAGCTCGCCGAAGCCCTGAAGACCACGGCCGACATCCCGGTGGACATCGATCCGAAAGGCGATTTTCCGGAGGGAGTCGAATAAGCGAAAAACCCGGCGGAACAGGCCCGCCGGGTTTCGCTCTCCGCTGGGTGACGCCCTCCGACACTGCAGCCGGGAAAAGGGAAACGGGAAACGGGAAACGGGAAACGGCCGAGAGAACACGAATCCGATCCTCCGATTCCACGTGATTCGATATTTCGATAGTTCGATAGTTCGATAGTTCGATAGTTCGATTGATCGCGAGATCGCGAGATCGCGAGATCGTCCCATCAATCGTCCCATCAGAGGTGAATCCCTCTCTCACCCTGGATCCTCCGATCACTCCGATCCGCCTCACAGGACCAGCTGGCACTGAACTTGCCCCATCCGGGACCAGCGTCGAGACTCCGGCGCGGCGAGGAGGCGAGGTGGCAGCACGCAAACGATCCCCGGGCAGAAAATCGACAAAGCGGCCAGGGGCAGCCCGGCCACGCCCCCGGCGTGCGCCCTCGAAGTCCGGGACTTCCGGTACGAAGGTCCGCTACGCGGTCGTCGGCCTCGGCTGGTTTGCCCAGACGGCGATCCTCCCGGCCTTCGCGCATGCCTCCCGCAACTCAAAGCTGGTAGCTCTCTTCTCGGAGAACCCGGGCAAGCTGCGCACGCTCGGACGGCGCTACGGCATCGATCCGAAAAACCAGTTCGCGTTGGACGAGTTCGACGAGACCCTGCGAGCCGGCGGAATCGATGCGGTGTACATCGCCGTCCCCAATCACCTGCACCGTGAGTACGCGGTCTGCGCCGCGGAAGCCGGAGTCCACGTGCTGTGCGAGAAGCCGATGGGTGTCACGCAGGAAGACTGCGAGGCGATGATCTATGCGGCCGAGGAGAACGGCGTGCGCCTCATGGTGGCGTACCGCCTCCACTTCGAGCGTGCGAACCTGGAGGCGATCGAGATCGTGCAGTCCGGCAAGCTGGGCGAGCCGCGCATCTTCCACTCCGTCTTCTGCAACCAGGTGAGGGACGCCGGGAACATCCGCCTGGGTCCGATCGCCGAGGGCGGCGGCACGCTCTACGACATCGGGATCTATTGCCTGAACGCGGCGCGATCGCTCTTCCGCAGCGAACCCGAGGAAGTCTTCGCCATCTCCGCGAACGGGGGCGATCCGCGATTCCGCGCGATGGACGAAATGACGACCGCGGTTCTGAAGTTTCCGGACGAGCGCCTCGCGGTCTTCACGACGAGCTTCGGCGCCGCGTCCTCCCACCACTACGAAGTATTCGGAACGAAGGGTCACATGCGGGTCGAGCCCGCCTTCGAATTCGCGGAGGGCATGGGCATCCGTCTCACGATCGGAAAAAAGACCCGTGTACGAAAGTTTCCGAAGCGGGACCAGATCGCGCCCGAGATCCTGAGCTTTTCGGATTGCATCCGGAAGGAAGTGGATCCCGAGCCGTCGGGACGGGAGGGGCTCGCGGACGTGCGCGTCATTCGCGCGCTGTACCACTCCGCGCAGACCGGCCGGCCCGTTTCGCTGCCGCCGTTTCAGCGCCGGCGGCGGCCCGGGATCCAGCAGGAAGCCCGGAGGCCGCCGGTCGGCCGGGCGCGACTCGTCGGGGCGAAGGCCCCCTCCGACCGATGACCGCCTCTTCTTCCCCCCGGCGGCTGTCGTTTGCGCGCTGGAAGAAAGTCGCGCTCGCGCTGTACGCGAGCTGGAACGACCATCGCTCGCATACCGAGAGCGCCGCCCTCGCGTTCTATACGCTCTTCGCGCTGGCCCCGATCCTCGTCGTCACGATCGCGGTCGCCGGAGCCCTCTTCGGCTCCGCGGCCGTGCGGGGCCAGGTCGTGAGCCAGTTCGGAAATCTGATGGGAAAGGAACAGGCCGCATTCATCCAGCGAATCCTCGAGAGATCGAACCAGGAACACCGCAACGCACTCGCCGCCGCGCTGGGCGTCGCCACTCTTCTCCTCGGCGCCTCGGCGCTCTTCATCCAGCTCCAGAGCTCGCTCAACCGCGTCTGGGAAGTCGCCCCCGAGAAGGGTCACTTTCTCCGCTCCCTGTTTCGCAAAAGACTCGCTTCGTTCGCTCTGCTTCTCGGCATCAGCTTCGTGATGCTGGTTTCCCTCACCCTCTCCGCCGGCCTCGACGCTTTCTACGGGTACCTTTCGCGGCGCTTCGACGTCTGGCCCGCTCTCATCCTCGGCGGCAACCTCGTGGCCGCCTTCATCCTCTTCACGATCCTCTTCGGGATGATCTTCCGCATCCTTCCGGACCGCGAGATTGCGTGGCGAGATGTCTGGCTCGGCTCGGCCGTCTCAGCCGGCGCGTTCCTCCTCGGCAAGTGGCTTTTCTCTCTGTACATCGGTCGGACGGCGGTCGCCTCCCCGTTCGGATCCGCCGGCGCTCTCGTCGTGATCGTGCTCTGGATCTACTACGCCACGACGATTCTTCTTCTGGGGGCGGAGTTCACCCGGGCCCACTCGCTCGAGGTGCGCGGTGCCGCTCCGGAGAAAACGCCCGGCGCAAAACGCAAGGCGGGGGCGTCGCGCGCGTAGGCTTCCGGGTCACGAAAAAGCCGGCGCCTCCCCTGACTCCGGAAGATCACAGACGACGGCGATGCCTCCTCCGACCCGGCGTTCGAGACGCAGAGCGCCTCCATGCGCACGCACGATTTCCGAGCAGAGCGCGAGCCCCAGACCGCTGCCGGTCTGCTTCGACGAATAAAACGGGAGCACCGCCTTCCGCATGGTGTCGTCATCCATGCCCGAGCCCCGATCGAGCACCTCGAGGTGCCAGCCCCCGGACTTCTCGCGCGCGACGCGCACGACGATCTCCTCCGGCGGCCCTCCCGCTTCCGCGGCGTTCTTCAGGAGGTTGATCAGGACCTGCTGCATCTGGACCGGATCCACGAAGGCGGTCTCCGACGGCATTTCGCCCCCCGGGCGAAATGGAAACAGGCGTCCGACGGACTCGAGCAGCGCCGGCCAGGAAACCGGCCGGCGCACGGGGAGGGGCAGCCGCGCGAATCGCGCATACCCGTCGAGGAAGTCCGAGAGGTGCCGCACGCGCTCGTCGATCGCGTCGAAGATCTCCGGAAGACGAGGCTTCCCCGCGTCACCCGGCTGTCCTGCGAGATGCCTCGCGGAATGGATGAGAGAACTGACGGGCGCGAGAGAATTGTTGAGCTCGTGCGACAGGACGCGAATGGCCTTCTTCCAGACTTCGGCTTCCTGGCGGCGAAGCTCGGGCGTGATCCTCTCAAGCACGATCAGCCGGTTCTCCTGCGTGTGGAGATGGAACCGTCGCTGGAGCAGCCGATAGGTCTCGTCCTCCTCCCCTTGTGGGTCCCCCGCTCCCCGCCCGGGTTCACCTCCCCGCGGCCACGAAAAGACCGCGTCCGCTCCGGACTCCAGCGCCTCGCGGGCTGGTGCCGGCGCCGCCTCCCGCAGCTCCGCGAACGTCCGTCCCGCGAGCCGCATCCCGCCGAAGAGCTGCCGCGCGGCGATATTCGCGTAGGACACGCGATCGGCTTCGTTCACGAGCAGCATCGCCATCGGGGCGCCCTGCAACAGCGAGTCGAGGAGAAGCTCCCGCTGGTAGATCTCGTTGCGTTCGAGGCGCAGCGCGTCGCCCATCTGGTTGTAGAGGTCCACGAGATCGCCCAGCTCGTCGTCGCGATCGACCGAGAGCCGCAGGCTGAAGTCGTTGTCCTGGAACCCGCGGACGCCGTCGGCCAGCGCGTGAAGAATCTTGCGCACGGGTCCCCAGGAGAGCGAGAGGGTCCAGGCCGCGAGAGGCAGGCCCGCGCCGAGGCTCGCCAGAAAGATCGAGCGAGGCGGAAAACCCATCCGCGCGGTGAGGGCGGCGACGGCCGAGACGGCCACCATGTCGAACGCGACGACGGCGGTGAGCTTGCCCGCCAGGCTCAGGTGAGAACGGCTGCCCGCGCGCCGCAGGCGATGCCGGGACGGCGCCCGGCCCGGCGGAGCGATCAGCGGGGGCGCCGCTCGAGAACGATCCCGAGGCGCTCCATCCGCCGGTAGAGCGCCTGCCGCGATAGCCCGAGCTCCGCCGCGGCGCCCGAGACGCTCCCCCCGTGCCGGCGGAGGAGCTCCTCGAAGGCGGCCTTCTGTCCGGCCGGAAGCGGATCCGGGCTCCCACCCGAGTGACCGGAGGCGCCCACGATCGGTGCGGGATCGTCGAGACCGAGATCGGCGGGCGTCAGCCCATCCGTGGGGGCCACGAGCACGGCGCGCTGGATCCGATTCGACAGCTCCCGGACGTTTCCGGGCCAGGGATGGCGGACCATCGCCTCCGCGGCCGCCGCCGACAGCGTGAATCTCCGGCCCGACCGGGCGGCCGGGAGCGTCGCCAGGAGGCTCAACGCGATCGGCAGGATGTCGTCGGAGCGATCCTTGAGGCCGGGGACGGCGAGCTCGATCACGTTCAGGCGAAAAAACAGATCCTCCCGAAACCGCCCCTGCGCGATCGCCGCCGGCAGGTCAGCGTTCGTCGCGCAGAGGAGCCGCACGTTCACCCGTCGCGTCTCGCTCGAGCCGAGACGCTCGAACTCGGAGCTCTGGAGCACCCGGAGGAGTTTCATCTGTCCGGCCGACGAGAGGTTTCCGATCTCATCGAGGAAGAGCGTTCCCTCATGAGCGGCTTCGAAGCGTCCGATGCGCAACCGGCGCGCCCCCGTGTAGGCGCCGGCTTCAGCGCCGAAGAGCTCGCTTTCGAGAAGCTCGTCGGGCAGAGCGCCCGCGTTCACGCGCAGAAAAGGGCGGTCGCGCCGGGCGGAGTTCGCCTGCACGATCTCCGCGATCTTCTCCTTCCCGGCTCCGTTCGGGCCCGTGATCAGGACGGGAACATCCGAGCCCGCGATCTGCACCGCGAGGGAAACGACCCGGTGCATGGCGTCGCTCTCGTATACGTTGCCGCAGAGCTCAAAGCGCTTCGCGAGCTCGACCCGCGGACGAGCGCGATCGGCCTTCAGTTTCGCGTTCTCCGATTCGGCCGCCCGAAGCCGCCGCAGCGTGCGCACCGAAGCCAGGAGTTTCTCGTCGTCCCAGGGCTTCGCGAAATAGTCGCAGGCCCCTTCCCGCACGAGCGTCACGGCCGTTTCGAGCGCCGTCCAGGCCGTCATCAGGAGAACCGGCATCGCGGGGTCCAGCCGTCGGATGGCCCGGAAGAGAGCCACCCCCTCCTCGCCCGATGTCGCTCCCGGCGAGAGATTCATGTCCTGAACGACGACATCGACGGACCCGTCCGCGACCCGGGAAACCGCCTCCGACGCGCTGGCGGCGATCGCAAACGGGATGCCGTGAACCTCGAAGAGGACGCCGAGCGCCCGTCCGACCGCCGGCTGGTCCTCGACGATCAGGACGCCGGGCATGGCGCAATTCCCCGTCGGAGAAGTCTCCCGGCACGAAGCGGCGGCGGAACGCGCGGACATTTGTCCGAGATACGACCGGGCAGACTCAAAGTTCCTGTCCTTTTCCCGCTCTCGATCTCTAGACGCTTCGGGTCGCGACCGCCGGCGCGATGCGGGCTCCCTTGCGCGCCGGCCAGTACGTCGCCGCCAGGCCGAAGATCCAGAGCAGACCAACCCCGATCAGGACCAGCAGAGGGTCGATCCGGGTACCGTTTGCGTTCGACACGAGCGCCATGTTCAGGCCAAAGGCCAGGGCCACGCCGAGGACGAGCCCCATCGTGGTCACGAGCCAGTTCTCGAGGAGGAAGTATCGGAGGATGTCCGCGCGGCGGGCGCCCAGAGCGCGGCGCGTTCCGATCTGACGGGTCCGTTCCGCGACGGAGAACACGGTGAGGCCGACGATTCCGAGCGACGTCACGAAGAGAAGCAGAAAGATGACGAGCGCGAGGATTCGCACGAGCAGGGCCGACTGCGCCTGCAACACGTTCTTGACCTCCGGGATCTCCTGGATCTTGAGATTGCGCCCGCTGTTCGCCGCGAGCAGCGCCTTTTCGATCTGCGGCCGGACCGATGCCATCTTCCCGGGCTCGACCCGGACGAGGAAGTTCGAACCGAACTGGAACGAGCTCGAGAAGCTCGGGTAGAAAATCGCGTATTCGTGGATCGGCCATCCGTAGGGGTTGTAGAAACGGTCCATGACGCCCACGACGCGGTAGTGGTCGCCGTCGTTGTCCTCGAGCATCTTGCCGAGGGCGTCGCCCGGACCGAAAGCGAGCTCCGCAAAGGCGCGCGTGATCACGATGTCCTGGGAGATCGGCGTGATCACCCTTCCGTCCGGCGTGCGGTCCCGTTTCGTCTCGCCGAGCCCGCGCATGCGGAGAGTCTCGGACTCCACTTCCGTTCGGGTGAAATTGCGGCCCGCGGAAAGGTGCGAGCCGAGCGTGTCCACCGTTCCCTCGTCGGCGTTGTAGACCTGGTTCCGGAGAAACGCTCCCTTCGATCCGGCGACCCGCGATTCCATGGAGCTGCCGCCTCCCTGCCACGGCAGGAAATACGTGTTCGAGACGGCTCGCACGCCCGGAATCGCGCGCAGGACGTCGAGGTCTCTGTGGAGAGCGTTATCGACGTAGCCCCGCTCCTTGAACGCCGGCGCGAATGGTGTCGATTGGACGTCCACAATGTTCTCGTCGTCGAAGCCGGACTCCCGGCCCATGTCACGCTGCGCCTCGCGGATCATGTTGACGCAGTTCGCGACGATCGCCAGCGTCAACGCGACCTCGGCGACGATCAGGCCGTACCGGACTTTGCTGCGCGACATGGATCGCAGGATGGGACCGAATTCCATGGGGACCTCCGGGGAGTCGGAGACGTTTCGGTTTTCAGTTTTCAGTTTTCAGTTCAGACAACACGCCTCGGCTATTGGCTATTGGCTATCGGCTATCGGCTATCGGAACCGACTACTGATCACTGATTGCTGATGAACTGACTCATATCTTCAGATGCTCCGCCGGCGGCAGGCGGCACGTGCGCCAGGCCGGATACACGCCCGCCACCAGCCCGGCGGCGAGAGCCAGGCCGACGGAGAGCAGGATCATCGGGAGGTCGAGCCGGAACAGGTCGCCTCGCGCCAGCGTCGTCTTGAGCCAGGCGTTCATCGCCGCGAGCGCCCCGAGGCTCAAGAGAATGCCGATTCCGCCGCCGACCAGGGCGACGAGCTCGCACTCGATGATGTGCTGGAGAAAAATGTCGGATCGGCTGGCTCCCAGGGCACGTCGGACGCCGACCTCTCCTCCGCGGGAGAGAAATTTCCCGAGGAGCAGACCGACGAGGTTGACGGCGCACACGGCGAGGAAGAGGAGCGCCACGATCAGCATCAGGTTCGCCTGCTTGGGCACGACGCCCTGTTCTCGCATCCACTCGGAGACGGTCGACAGGCGGTTGTTGAGAGGGCGGGCGAACCGGCCGAGCTTCTTCTGCTCGAGCACGTACGAATTCAGAAAATCCCGATAGCCCGCGACCGCCGCGGCGTCGGGAAGCTCCGCCCAGAACTGGATCCAGCACCCTTCCGATTGCAGGAAACCCTCGAACCCCGGCGCGCCACCCGTGCCCCAGCCATCCGAGTTCCCGCGCGTACGCAGCTGCATCGGGCGCAGAAAGTTGAAAGGGATGTAGACGTTTTCCGGCTTCGCGACACCGCCCTGCGTCAGGTCATAGAAGCGGATGTTCGGGACCCAGTGCGCGAGAACTCCGACGACACGAAAGTCCCGATCCCCGATCCGCACCGTCTTACCCACGCTGTTCTTTCCGCCGAAGAGCCGTCCGTTCATCTCGTCGGACAGAACGACGACGGCCTCGGGCCCCGCATCGGCCTTGTGATCCCAACCCGACCCGTACCGGAAGGGCACGTCGAACATGGGAAAGAAGTCCGCGAAGCATAGCCGGACGATCTCTGCGAAGGGCCGGGAGACTTTCGGATCCGGATAGATATAGAGGTTCGAGACGAACATCCCGGACTGCCGGATCGGAATCTTCGACTGCATGATGCCGACCATGTCGCGATAGGTGATCTGGGTCGGCGGCCGCGTCGGATCGTCGCCCGGGTAAGGCTTCAGCGGATCCCAGCTGTCGAGGCGCACGTAGCGGAGAGGGCCCTCCTTCTGCGGTATCGGATGCTTGGCGAAAGCATGCCGGACGGCCGCCATCGAAGTCGCCACGCCGATTCCGAGGGCGAGGCCCGTGACGAGCAGAGCGGAGAGCGCGACGCTGCGGCGCAGGCTCTTCCAGGCGATTCGCACGTTGTGCAGGATCATGGTCGTTCCTTCACTGGAGCGTCGAGGCGAGGTCCGCGGGCTCGCGATCCGGATGGGACGGCAGAGCGTTCAGGTCCACGATCTCCCCGTCGAGCAGATGGATCCGGCGCGAGGCGCGCGACGCGCACTCGGGCGTGTGGGTCACCATCACGATGGTCGTCCCGGAATCGTTGATCTTCTCGAGCAGGTCCATGACTTCCCCCGACATCATCGTGTCGAGGTTGCCCGTCGGCTCGTCGGCAAGAATCAGCCCCGGATCGCCCGCGAGAACACGCGCGATGGCGACGCGCTGCTGCTGTCCCCCGGAGAGCTGGGACGGAAGGTGGTGGAGGCGGGAGAGAAGTCCCACCGTGCGAACGGCCTTCTCGATCCGGTCGCGCCGATCGGCGGCGGGCAGCCTCCGGTACCGCAGCGGCACGTCGACGTTGTCGAACACATCGAGGTCGGGAATCAGGTTGAAGCTCTGGAAGATGAATCCGATCTTGTGGTTCCGGATCTTCGACATCGCGTTATCGGAAAGGCGGCTGACGTCTTCGCCGTCCAGGTGATACGAGCCGGAATCGAACGTGTCGAGCAGCCCGGCGATATTCAAGAACGTCGTCTTGCCGGAGCCGGAGCGGCCCATCACGGCGACAAATTCCCCCGCTTTCACTTCGATCGAGAAGTCGTGGAGCGCGTGGGTCTGGACAAGATCCGTGCGATAGACCTTTTGAATCGATTTCATGGACAGCATGCGATCTCCTCAGTTTCGAACGAGCACGTTTTTCGCGCCCGCAAGGTCCGCCGTATCCGACAGAATGACTTTCTCTCCCTCTTTCAGACCCGACCGGATCTCGACTTCCGAGACGCTGATCGCGCCCACGGAGATCGGCCGGCGCGTCGCGACGCCGTTCTCGACGACATAAGCCTGGCGGCCGGCTCCGCTTTCGAGGAATGGACCCCGCGGAAGCTTCAGCACGTCCGGCTTCGACTCGAAGACCATTCGGACGCTCACCCGCTGGCTCTGCCGCAGCCCGGCCGGCGGGGCGCCGTCGAACGCCACCGTCCCGTGGACCTGGCTGTCCCGGACCTCCGGCGACATCGCCGTGACGCGGCCGGGATACTCGCGGCCTTCGTAAAGAATCCGAGCGGGAGTCGCGGGACCGACGTCCGTCGAGTAGTTCTCCGGAAGAGTGATTTCGACTTCGAACGCCGACAGGTTGACGACGGTCAGGACGGGCGCATTCGCCGCCACGGCATCGCGGTCCTGCACGCTGACGGACGCGACGAGCCCGTCGAACGGCGCGGCGATCGTCAGCTGCTCCACCTCCCGCTGGAGCTCGGCGACGACGGACGCCTGGCGGTCCGCGAGGAGCTTGCGGCTCACGATGTCGAAATCCCCCGTCTCCTTCTGGAGCGTGGCCGTCTCCCGCAGGTTGCCGAGCTCGAGCTCCGCTATGCGGACGTCGTCCTTTGCCTTCTCGTAGTCGGTCTTGTTGAGGATTCCCTGGTCGAACGCGGACTGCGCCCGCTCCATGAGCCGGTGCGCCGCCGAGAGCCGCACCTCGAGAAGGTCGATCGCATGAGCGTTCTTGATGCCGTCCTGCCGCGCGTCGATCTTCTGCCGCTCCCACGCGGACTGGAGGGACTGAAGGGAGGAACGTTCCTGCAGCAACCGGCTCTGGAGCTCCGGGCTTTCGAGCCTCGCCAGGATCTGGCCCTTGCGGACGTCGGCGCCGGCCTTGACCGCGAGCGACACGATCCCCTGCGTCGGAGCGAAGAGCGTGGGATGGAGAGAGGCGACGATCTTGCCTTCCGCCGAGGCGTCGCGCACCAGGATTCCGCGCGTCACCGAACCGATCCGGATCCGCGAGGCGTCGACCGAGCGGTCCGCCCTCGACCACCGCCGGATCGTCGGCATGAGGAGAAGCGTCCCGACGAGAACGATGCCCACGGCGATCGCGAGGAGGAACATCCGCCGCGAGATCCCGCCCGGCTTCTCGACCGGCTTGTCCATCGTCGAAAGGTTGTCGATCATCGTCCGGAGTCTCCAAGAGCAACGCCGCTGCCACACGCCGCCGGCCGCAGACTCGAGTAAACCCTTTAGAAATGGCCCTTTCCGCAAGCCTGCGCGGACAGTCGTCCGGTTTTCCTGCCGGACGTCCGTCCGGAGCGGACGCCGCGAGTCTGACCGGGAACTGGACGAGCCTCCTCGCGACCCTTCGTGGATCCCGGAACAGAACATTCTCCGGGTTCCAACGTCTGAACGGGCAGGATCCCCTTCCGTTCCGGCAAATCCCGGAGCCGCGGACGCCCCACGGGGAAATGGAGGACGGCATGATTCGTCTCGGACGGACCCTGGGATTGGCCTTCGCGGGTGTGTGCGCTGTGGCAGCCGCCCTGCCGGCGGAGTCGCGGATGGAGAAAAACCTCAAGCTGGAGCCGGGCGGCACGCTTCGGCTCGAGACCGGGCTCGGATGGGTCAAGGTACGCGGCACGGATCGTTCGGGAGCCCGCGTCGTGGTCACGTCCAAACGCGAGGACCTGAACGAGCTGCTCGACTTCCGCTTCGAAGAATCCGCCGGCGGCGTCTCGATCGTCGCGCGCAAGAAGCACCCGATCTCCACCTTCTTCGGGACGCAGAGCGGATCCGTCGGATTCGAGGTCGAGGTACCGACGCGCACGCGCGTCACCGTCGACACCGCCGGCGGCTCGATCACCCTGGCCGCTCTCGCCGGCGAAGCGAAGCTCGAGACATCCGGTGGCGGGATCGAGGTCAAGGACCTCGCCGCGGACCTCGTCGCGCATACGTCCGGCGGCTCGATCTCTCTCACCCACATCGGGGGCAAATGCCGGGTCGATACCTCCGGAGGCGGAATCACGGCGGAAGGGATCGACGGAACGCTCGAGGCGGAATCGAGCGGCGGTTCGCTCGACTTCGATCACGTTCGCGGCAATATCCACGCGCATACGTCCGGCGGGGGGATCGAGATCCGGGACGCCGGCGGCCGCGTCGATGCCGACACATCGGGCGGATCGGTCGAGGTCGAGTTCGCGCGCGGCAATTCCCGGGGCGGCACCATCGAGTCGTCCGGCGGAGGAGTCTCCGTGGCCCTCGATCCGACCGTGGGTCTCGCGATCGACGCCTCCGGCAACTCGGTGCATGCCGACCTTCCCGTCACGATCCAGGGAGAGGTCTCCCGCCGGCATCTGCACGGGAATCTCGGATCGGGCGGAGAGCCCTTGAGGCTGCACACGAGCGGCGGCTCTGTGCATATTCGATCTCTGTAGAGAGATCGCCGCTTCGAGTTCCCATCTCGGGATCTCGCGATCTCGCGAGGCTCCGGTCGACTTCCGATCCCACGATAGTTCGATCGATCGCGTGATCATGAGTTCGCGAGATCGCGAGATTCGGTGAGACGCCCGATCCAGCGAAGACGCGGCGGTTAGAATTCCGCCCGTGAGCCCTCTTCCCATCGCGATCGTCGGTGCGGGCCCGACGGGACTCGCCTGCGCGATCGAGCTCGAGCGCCGCGGTCTCCGCGCCGTGTGCTGCGAGCGCGGCGCGATCCTGGAAACGCTCTATCGGATGCCCGAGGAGATGCGATGGTTCTCCACGCGGGAGCTGCTTGCCATCGCGGGAGTACCTTTCACGGGGCCCGAGGCTCATCCGACCCGGCTCGAGACTCTCGCCTACTACCGGGGCGTCGCCGACGCGTTCGAGATCGTAGTCGCGCCGGACACGGAGATCGAGCGTGTCGAGCCGGCTGCCGGCGGAACCGTTCGCGTGCGCGCGCGCCGGCGCGGCGGCGACGCTTCGTTCGACGCACAGGCCGCGATCCTCGCGACCGGGTTCTTCGCGAACCCGAGGACACTCGGCGTTCCGGGGGAGGAGCTTCCCCACGTCCATCGGCGCTACGTGTCGGGGTACCCGTTTCACGGGCGCGAAGTCGTTGTCGTGGGCGGCCGGAATTCGGCGGCGGAGGCGGCGCTCGACCTCTACCGGCACGGAGCGACGGTGACCCTCGTGGTTCGCGGCGCCGCGCTCTCCGATCGCGTCAAATACTGGATCAAACCGGATCTCGAGAACCGGATCCGCGCCGGAAGCATCCGCGCCTTCTTCGAGAGCCGGGTGACGGCCATCGAGGCGCACGCCGTCCGGCTCGAGACTCCAACGGGCCCGGAGACGGTCGTCGCGGACGCGGTTTTCCCCTTGATCGGCTACCAGCCCGATTTCGCGCTTTTCGAGCGGTGCGGGATCCGGCTCGAGGGGACGGAGCGCGCCCCGGCGCACCACCCGGACACCCTCGAATCGAATGTGCCCGGCGTTTATCTCGCGGGAGCCCTCCTCGGAGGGACCGAAATCGGGCGAATCTTCATCGAAAACAGCCGCCACCACGCGACGATGATCGCGAATGCCATCGAGAAGCGCCTGCCGCCCGGACACGATCGGTCCTTACGCGCAACTTTCCTTCCCGAGCTCCGTACCTCGCCAGGGAATGACCCCGACCGCTGAAGCTTCACCGACCGATCCCGTCGCCCGCCCCCTCGACACGCTCCTCTATTCGAGCCCGGTGCTGACGATCGGCAAGTTCCGCGCGGATCCCGCGCATCCCCGTTTCCACGATTCCGGACCCGCGGGAGCGCACATTTTCGTGTTCCCGCGCACTCTGGTGAGAATCCGCCACGAGGGAGCGGAGCCGTTCGTCGCGGGGCCGGACGTCGTCACGTTCTACAACCGCGGCCAGGTGTACCGGCGCGACAGCGTCGGGGGCCGGTCGGACCGGTGCGAGTGGTTCGCCTTTGCGCCGGAGGTGCTCGTCGAGGCGATCGGCGAGAAAGATCCTGCCGTCCAGGAGCATCCGGACCGTCCCTTTAGCGTCTCCCATACACGCAGCGAGCCGGTGACATACCTGCTCCAGCGCCGCGTCGTGGAATCGGTCGCGAGGGCGGGGACGGACGCGCTCGAAGTGGAGGAGACCATGCTCGACGTTCTCCGCCGCCTGATCGCCGGCTCAGATGCGGCTCGATCAAAGGGCGTTCGCGCTCCCGTCGAACGGCGCCAGCGCGAGCTCGCCGAAGCGGCGTGCGTCGAGCTCGCCCGCGCGCCCCAGGACCGTCGTAGCCTCTCCGGGATCGCGAGCTCTCTCGGGACTTCCGTGTTCCACCTCTGCCGGGTTTTCCGCCGTCACACGGGCTCGACCCTCCACGGATACCGCACCCGCCTCCGCATGGCGATGGCGCTCGAGCGTCTCGCGCGGCGCGATCCGGATCTGACCGAAATCGCCCTCTCGCTCGGGTTTTCGAGTCACAGCCATTTCACGGCGGCGTTTCGCGCCGAATTCGGGACGACGCCTTCGCGGTTCCGGAAGGACCTCCCGATCCGTTCCGGACACCCGGCCGCCTGGGTCCGCCACCGGGCCTGACGCGGCATTGCGGTCGGGAAGCGGGAGCCGGACGAAGCACCGCGTCCCCTTCGGCCGGCAGTCGGCCATTCGGAAAAGCGGCGAAGAGCAGAACCAGCAGAGGCAGGCCCCGCAGCGTTCCGAGATTCGCATGCGCGTGTCCGCTCATGATCACGGCCGAACCGAAGGGCGCGTCGTCAGGCCACGAGCCCGGGCCACTCCGCTCGACAGGACGAACATCCGGCCGGAGTGATAGCCGTGCACGCCGCTCCACGCGGACGTGATGAGGAGATCGATCGTCCCATCGCCGTCGACGTCCCCCATCCCGACGGCATCGAAGCCGAAGGTGTCGCCGGGAGTTCGGCAGGTATACGTCTTGAGCAGCCGGCCATCGCGCCCCGAATAGAGGTACGCCCTGCCGGCAGAGACCGCGACGGCCGAGTATTGCCAGGCGCCCACGATCAGGTCCGCGCGCCCGTCGCCGTCCACGTCCCCGGCCGTCGCCGGCCCGATGCCGAACCCCTCGCCGGCGGTTTCTCCAGTCAATGTGAGCAGCCGCCGTCCGGTCGCGCCGGAGTGCACGTACACGCGGCCCGTCGAGGGACCCTTCGCGCCGTTCGAAAAATCGGACGCGTAAATGTCGGGAACGCCGTCTCCGTCCACATCCCCGGCGACAGAGACGAACATGCCGCCGAGCGCGGCGCCCGTCTCGTCGGAATCGATCACGAAGCGAGGCTTCTTCGCGAGACCCCCGTACACGTACGTCCGGCCGGTCTGGCGAGGCCCGCCGGCGGGCGCGCCCACGATCAGGAACCGGTTCTTGCCGTCGGACGCGCCCGCGACCGTGCTTCCGAAACCGTCGCCGGCTCGCTCCCCCGTCAGCGTGAGCAGAACGTGACCATCCTTGCCGGAGTAAACGTAGGCGCGGCCCGCTCCCGCGCCGCCGGCGCTGTTCTGCGGAGCGCCGACGATCAGGTCCGCGAATCCGTCCCCGTCGACGTCTCCGGCTCCCGACGCATGCTGGCCATACGCGTCGTCCTTCCCTTCCGCCGCGAACGTGAAGAGAACCCGGCCGTCCTTTCCGGAATAGACGTAAGCCTTGCCCGATCCCGGGGCGCTCGCAATGACGTCCGGCACTCCGTCGCGATTGACGTCGCCCGCGCACTCGACTCCGGTGCCGAGCTGCTCGCCCGGCTGGCCGTCCGCCTTCCAGAGAAGCGCGCCGCTCTTCGTCGAGTACACGTAGATCCGTCCCGCCTTGTCACCGCCCGCGGAATTCGTCGGTGCGGACGTGACGATGTCGTTCACCCCGTCGCCATCGACGTCTCCGATGTTGCGGGCGATCCAGCCGAACTGGTCGTTCGCCCCTTCGCCGTCCCACTCCCGGACGATCTTCACAGGCTCGACGAACGGATCGGCGAAGTCCTGCGCCGTCGGAAGGAGAGCGGCGAATCGAGGATCCTTTCGAAGGCCGGCGAGATCCGGATCCGTCTCGGCGTACGTCATGTCGAACTTTCGCGTCGCCCGCGCCTTGCCGAGCCACTCGAACGCGGGATCCGACTCGCCTCGCGCCGCGAGCACGACACCGATGTTGTACATCGCGACGGGAGAATCCGGTTCGAGCTCGAGGGACTTGCGGAACGCGGCCTCCGCCCGATCCAGTTTCTTCGCCTGAAGGCTGGCGACTCCGAGCGATCGCCACGCGCGGGCGTTCCCGGGGCTCGCAGCGACCACGGCTTCGAAGATCGCGGCCGCGCCTGCCGGATCGCCCGCCTGAAGGCGCGCCATCCCCTGCCGGAGAGTGGGCGCGGGGGTCGGACTGACGGAGACCGGCGAACCTGTCGACGCCGGCACCGGTGTCGAAGTCGGGCCCGGATTCGGAGCCGCCGAGCCGGCGCAGAGCACCAGCAAAGCCGCGAGTCCCGTCGGCACCAGCGCGCGCCGGACGATTCGGTCAGTCGTCATACTCTCGGTCCTCCGTTCTGCGCAACACGCGAGGACGATAGGCCCGGGCTTCCTCGGCCGGCTATCGGAATCTTGCGCGAGAATGCGAGCGGACAGGAGGCGGACATGGCCGATACGGGCGCACCGGACCACGAGACCCGAGTCAAGGATGCATTCGATTCGCTGCACGCGAAGGTCGGAACGCGGCTCGACGACGACAGCCGCCGTCATTTCGATTCGATCCGCTCCGCGGCCACGAGCCGCGACTCCGGAAAGCTGCGGGAGAATCTCTCGGCCGTTCAGGAGAAACACGGCTGGCTGTATCGCGAGCTCGCGGAGCATCCCGCGATCGCGACGCTGCTCGACGAGCTGGCGCTCTCCGGTTTCTAGCCTCCCCGGGCGAAGCGCGCTCGATCATCGCGAGCTCGCCGGCCCCCGCTCCCAGGAACTCCGGGAGCGCCGACCGAAACCGGTCGGGCGACTCCAGGTGGGATGTGGGATGTGGGATGAGGGGATGAGGGGATGAGGGGATGTGGCCGGTGTCGGGAATCTCCGACCCGCCGGCTTCCGCGGATTTCGCGCGCGGCGAACTTCCCGAGCGCCGAATGGTCGGCGAGCCCCGGAGCGCCTCGTCCGGCCGGCGGACGAAGCGGCCGAAGATCCGATAGCTGCGAAGAAGGCGGCCGCGATCACCAACGAGTTCGCCCATGCGGGGTGTCGCCGCTCTGACCCGGCTCGAAGCGGGCGATTCATGCCGGCGGAACGGCTCTCCGACGCGCCTTTCGGGGGTTTCCTCCGGCGAGGCCTGCTCGCCATGGCCGCGTCAGCGGGGCGGCGCGGACGGCCGGATCGCCCCGCGGGCTCTGCCCGGGTGTAACTTGGAAGCGGCATGTACAACTCGTTCTACGGATTCCGGGAGGCGCCCTTCCACATCACGCCCGACCCGCGCTTCCTGTTCTTCAGCACGCAGCACCGGGAAGCGTTCCACCACATCCTTTTCGGGATCCGCGAGCGCAAGGGCTTCATCCAGATCACCGGCGAAGTCGGCGCGGGCAAGACCACGGTCACGCGCGCGGTGCTCGAGGAGCTCGGACCCACCGTCCATACCGCCCTGATCCTGAACCCGGTTCTGACCAGCACGCAGCTCGCGCGCACGATCCTGGTCGAGCTAGGCCTCAAGCCCCGCAAGCTCGATCGGTCCGGATATCTCGACCTCCTCAATCAGTACCTCTTCGATCAGGCGGCGCGGGACCACGACGTCGTCCTCTTCATCGACGAAGCGCAGGATCTCGAGCCGGATCTTCTCGAGCAGATCCGCCTCCTCTCGAACCTCGAAACGGACCGGCGCAAGCTCCTTCAAATCGTTCTCGTGGGACAGCCGGAGCTCCGCGAGAAGCTCGACCACCCGGGACTGCGCCAGCTGAGGCAGCGCATCACCGTGCGGTATCACTTGCGCCCCCTGTCCCGCCCCGACATGGCGCGCTACATCGCGCACCGCCTGCACGTCGCCGGAGCCAACGGCCGGCCATCGTTCTCCCCGTGGGCTCTCCGCACGCTCCACCGCTACGCGGGAGGCATTCCGCGCCTCGTCAACGCCGTCTGCGACAAGGCGCTCCTGTACGGTTACGTCAACGAGATCGACCATTTGACGGCGAAGAGCGTCCGGAGAGCGATCCGGGAGCTCGAAGGGAAAAGCCGATGAGCCTCATCGACGACGCATTGAAGCGGGCCCGGGAACGCGAAAACGCGGGCGGCGCCGACAACCCGCCGGCGCGGAAGGATCCCTGGGACTACGCTCCCCTGCCCGAGAAGCGGTCCGGTTCGCAGTCCCGCACGATTCTCGCGATCGTCCTGATGGCGGGGCTCGCCGTCGCGGTGGGGATCGTGCTCCTCGGCCGGCGAAGCGGAGGAGGACCTCCCGTTTCGACCGCTTCCGCATACGGAAGTCCGGCGGCCATCCCGACGTCCGGCGCGGCCTCGCAATCGCAGCCTCTCCAAACAGTCGAGGTCGCGCCGCCGCCCGGCGTTCGCCTGCCGCGGCAGCCGGCCGCGCCAGTCGATCGGACCAACAGCGTGGCCCGGCAGCCGACCCCCTCCATCCCGATCGGCGTCTCGCTGGCGGGAGAACGAACGTTTCCCGCAATCGCCCCGACGCCTCGTCCGGCGCCGGCCGCGGCGTCAGCTCCGGCCGCACCACCGGGCCAGGCGCGCCCGTACGCTCCCGAGTCAGTCCCGAGCCGGACGGCGGCAGGCGCAGGGACCGGGGCCGCGGCGGGGAATGCTCCCGCGCCACCGCGTCCCGCGCGCTTCGCGGCCTCTTCGGGATCCTCTGCCGCGATTCCGGATCCGCCGTCCGTACCGGTCGTGGAGATGAGCTCGGCCTCCGGTTCCCCGCGAATCGCTCGCACACGCGCGAGCGCTCCGCCGGCCGGATCCGCGTCCGCGTCCGTTCCCTCTCCTCCCGCGAGCGCGGCGGAAGTCCCCGACACGGGAAGCCGTTCGGCGCGCTCCGACTATGACGCGCCGCCGGTTCAGGCACCCGCGGGATCGCGATCCGCCCTGGCGAACGTGGCGCCGCGAAACGAAGTCGTCCACACGTCCGCCGCGAACCTCCCCGCGCGATCCTACGTGGGGTCGTTCGTCGCCCCGAACGGAGTCAAGATCGACCTCGGCGGCATCGTGTACTCGGAGACCAGCCCGGTCGCGCTCGTCAACGGACGGGTTCTCCCGACCGGCGGCATGGTCGAGGGGCTGATGGTCGTGTCGATCGAGGAGAATCGGCTCGAGCTCGAAGGAGAAGGAGTGCACGTCTTCCTCTCCGTGAAGTGACGGGCTCCGCCGGAGGCCTCCAGACGGCGGAGGGCCTGCGGCGCCTCCTCTTTTCCTGCAACCCCGGGGTGGAAACGCGTGTTTCTTCACCCGGAGGCTCGATATGCGACGACCGTTTCCGGAGATTCCCCCGCCGACGCCGCCCGGACGGCCCGGGGAAGCTCACGTCCGAGGCCTGGCGATCGTGCGCGCGGGCGCGCGTGTGAGAGGGAGCGACGGCGGCACGGGCACGCGGCGCCCGGCGGGCACGACCGGGCGAGGCCAGGACGGCGGCGAGGGCGGCGGGCAGGACGGCGGCGCCGACGATCGGCTCCGATCGGCTTTGGCGATCGACCTCAACCTGCACTTCGAGGCTCTCGTCCTGGCGTTTCAGGACCGGCTCTATGGATTTGCGCTGCGACTTTCCGCGAACCGCGAGGATGCGGAAGAAATCGCCCAGGACGCCTTCGTCCGCGCGTATCGGGCACTCCGGAAATATCCGCCGGACCGTATCCTTTCGCTCTCGCTGCGGGCGTGGCTCTACCAGATCGCGTTGAACGTGGCGCGCAATCGATTCCGCCGCAAGCGCCACCGGCTCGTGTCTCTCGACGCGCCCCGCGGCGACACCGCAACGGGAGCTCGAACCGATCCGCTCGATCCCGCGGACGATCCGGAGAAGGGGCCGGATCGCCTCTTCGAAAAACGACGGGAACGCGCCGACATCGCGACGCTCGTCCACGCCCTCCCGGATCGATACCGAGCCCCGCTCGTCCTGCGCTATGTCGAAGGGCTCCCCGTCGAAGAGGTCGCGACGATCCTGGGTCAACCGACGGGGACCGCGAAATCGAATCTTCATCGCGCCGTGCGCGCGCTCCGCGAGTCTCTTTCTCGCTCTCGATCTCGCTCTCGATCCGCGCGCCCTCGCGCGCAGGAGGCCATCCGATGAAGACTCACTTGTCGCGGAAGACGCCCTCGATCGCCGGTTCCTTCGACGTGTCGATCGCCCTTCGAAGCCTCGCCGGGACTCGCGCTCCCGCGTCCCTGGCTCCCGAAGTTCTCCGACGCGTCGGGCTCTCCGACCGCTATTGGACTCTCGCATCGCCTCTCGGCATGGTGCGCGTCGCCGCGGGGCCCGCGGGGATCTCCCTCATCCGCAAAGCGGGCTCGGCCGCCGCCTTCGAGCGCGAGTTCCGCCGCCGGAACGGACGCTCCGTGCAGCCCGCCCCCACACCGGCGCCCCGCGTCGTGCGAGAGGCGGTCACGAAGGCGCGCGCTGCGGATCGATCCGGGATCCGGTTCGACCTGAGCGGTCTCACGGACTTCGAGCAAGCCGTCCTCCGCAAGGCCCTCGAGATTCCGCGCGGCGAAGTCCGTCCCTACGGTTGGATCGCGCGAGAGATCGGGCATCCCGGCGCCGTCCGCGCAGCCGGCAGCGCGCTCGCGAAGAATCCCATCCCCCTCCTGATCCCGTGTCATCGCGTCGTCCGGAGCGACGGACGGATCGGCCAGTACGCTTTCGGGTCGCCCGCGAAGCGCGCGCTTCTCGAGAGCGAAGGCCTGGAGTCCCGGGCCCTCGAGGAGCTGGCGGCGACGGGCGTCCGGTTCCTCGGCAACGCGCAGAAGCATTTCTTTTGTCTTCCCACCTGTGGAGGATTCGAGTCCCTGCAGCGGACGAACCAGGTTCCGTTTCGCTCCGCGCGCGAGGCCTTCGCGGCGGGATTCCATCCGTGCGGAGACTGCCGGCCAGCGATCGCGTCCTAGCGACGAAGAAACTGTCCGGCGGATTCTCGCCGCGTTGACTCGAAGGCTTGACAGCCGTTACGCTCCCCGCTTGTTCGTTCGAACGTCCCCGGCGGTCCTGCTCCCCGGGACGCAGAGGATCGGATCCTCGACGGGGACTCCTCGAGCAGACTCCGCCGGGCCCCCTCTCCGGCCGGGGCCTTCGGTCGAAGACAGACAGCCTCGCGTCCTTCGACAACGACACGATCGCGGCGGTGGCCCGGTCTTAGACGGCTCGAATAGACCCTATTTTCTCGATCTCTTCGAACTCCCGGCATTCGCGGCCGTAGAAGATCCCGGATGATCATGAAATTTCACCAGGAGGAATCCTTGAACGCGTTCTCGACCGCCGGCCGCCGCATCCGCGTCGCCCTCGTCCTCTCGTCTCTCCTGTTCCTCGGCGCTCGGAGAAGCCTGCTTCTGGCTCAGGAAACGACCCCCGTGCCAGCTCCGACCCCCGCGCCGGCCGCCGCGCCGAAGGACCGCTCGGACACGATTCCCCGCTCGCGCCAGGAACCAGCGAAGCGCGAGACGACCGCCGGCAGGACGGGAAAGGGCGAGGACCCGGACCAGAACAAGGACCAGGACAGGCGCAAGGCGGGGACCGCATCCAAAGGGGGCATGACCGCCGAGACTTTTTCCGGGCTCGAGCTGCGGTCGATCGGGCCCGCTTTGACGTCGGGACGCATCGTCGACATCGCCGTCGATCCGAAGAACCCGAATCGCTGGTTCGTCGCGTCGGCGGACGGCGGCGTCTGGAGAACGGTCAACGCGGGAACTTCGTTCCAGCCCGTGTTCGACAAAGAGGCGTCGCACTCGATCGGCTGCATCACGATCGACCCCCACGATCCCTTCACGGTCTGGGTGGGAACAGGCGAGAACAACAGCCAGCGGGTCGTCGGGTATGGGGACGGCGTCTACCGGTCCACCGACGGCGGCGAGACCTGGAAGAACATGGGCTTAAAGCTCTCCGAGCACATCGCGAAGATCGTGGTCGATCCTCGCGACTCCTCGGTGGTCTACGTGGCGGCGCAGGGGCCTCTCTGGGGACCGGGTGGTGAGCGGGGAATCTTCAAGACGACGGACGGCGGCAAGACGTGGAAGAGCTCGCTCTCGATCTCCGAGAACACCGGCGCGACCGACCTCGTCCTGGACCCGCGCGACCCGGCCGTGCTTTACGCGGCCGCCTACCAGCGCCGGCGCCACGTCTTCACTCTGGTCGACGGCGGACCGGAGTCGGCCATCTACAAATCGACCGACGCGGGAGCGACGTGGCGCAAGATCACAACCGGGCTGCCCAAGGAGGACATGGGCCGGATCGGCCTCGCGGTCTCGCCGGCGGATCCCGACATCGTTTACGCGGTCATCGAGGCTGCGGACAAGACGGGCGGATTCTTCCGGTCCGTCAACCGCGGAGAGACCTGGTCGAAGCGCGGGGACTACGTGCCGGGCAGTCCTCAGTACTACTGCGAAATCTTCGCCGATCCGCAGGTGAAGGACCGCGTCTACTCCATGGACGTGTGGATCCAGGTCACGGAGGACGGCGGCAAGACCTTCCACAAGATGGGCGAGCCGGCGAAACATCCCGATAACCACGCGATGTGGATCGACCCCGCCGACACGGACCACGCGATCGTCGGCTGCGACGGCGGGATCTACGAGACCCATGACCGTGCCGCGACGTGGCGGTTTTCCGGAAACCTTCCCGTGACGCAGTTCTATCGCGTGAGCGTCGACAACGCGTCACCGATCTACAACCTCTACGGCGGTACGCAGGACAACTTCAGCCTGGGCGGTCCCTCGCGCACCGCCAACATCCACGGCATCGCGAACTCGGACTGGTTCGTGACCCAGGGCGGCGACGGATTCCAGAGCCAGATCGATCCCGAAGATCCGAATACCGTTTATGCCGAGGCCCAGTACGGAGCCCTGAACCGCTTCGATCGGAAAAGTGGTGAGAGTCTCGCGATCCAGCCGCAGGCCCGGCCCGGCGAGCCGCCGCTGCGGTGGAACTGGGACTCCCCGCTGCTCATCAGTCCCCACAACCACACCCGCCTGTACTTCGCCGCGCAGCGCATCTTCCGCAGCGACGATCGCGGCAACACGTGGAAACCGGTGAGCGCTGACCTGACGCACCAGATCGACCGGAACCGGCTGAAAGTGATGGGTCGCGTCTGGCCGGCCGACGCCGTGGCGAAGAACACATCGACGTCGTTCTACGGGAACATCGTCTCGCTCGCCGAGTCGCCGGTCCAGGAGGGACTGCTCTTCGCGGGAACGGACGACGGCCTGATCCAGGTCACGGAGAATGGTGGATCGACGTGGCGCAGCATCGCGGCGATTCCGGGCGTGCCGGAAGGTTCGTACGTGAGCCGGCTCACCCCGTCGCCGCGCGACGCCAGCGTCGTCTATGCAGCCTTCGACAACCACAAGAACGCGGACGTCAAGCCGTACCTCTCGAAAAGCGCCGACCGGGGGCGATCGTGGACCTCGATCACGGGCGATCTTCCGGCGCGCGGCAGCACGTGGGTCGTCATCGAAGACCCCGGCTCCCGCGATCTGCTCTTTGCGGGCACCGAGTTCGGACTCTATTTTTCCCGCGACGGTGGCGCGCACTGGATCAAGCTCACGGGCGGGTTTCCGAACGTCGCCGTGCGGGATCTCGCGATCCAGAGCCGCGAAGGAGACCTCGCCGTCGCGACGTTCGGCCGCGGCTTCTACATCCTGGACGATCTCACGGCGCTGCGCTCCGCCACCTCCGAGGTCCTGACAAAAGAGGCCGTGCTGTTCCCCGTGCGTCGTCCGCTCGTGTACATGGCAGGCGCGCCGCTCGGGATCCGCGGCAAGGCGTTCCAGGGAGAGTCGTTTTTCACGGCGCCGAATCCCCCGTTCGGTGCGGTCTTCACGTACTACCTGAAAGACGAACTCAAATCGCTCAAGAAGGCACGCCACGATCGGGAAAAAGACCTGATCAAGGCGGGCAAGGACCCCGACTACCCGACGGGCCGCGACTTCCGCGCCGAGGCGCGCGAAGAGGATCCGGCGATCGTCCTCTCGGTCTCGGACGCGGACGGTCACGTCGTACGCCGGATGAAGGCACCGGCGACGGCCGGTCTCCACCGGATCGCGTGGGACCTCCGCTACCCGCCCGCGACACCGACCTCTCTGAAGCCCGCCGTACCGGACCCGTTCAACGATCCGCCGAGCGGCCCCATGGTCGTTCCGGGCCGATTCACCGTATCGATGTCGAAGGTGGTGCTGGGACAATCGACCCCGCTCGGCGAGCCGGTGGCCTTCGAGGCGCGAGGCCTCTTCGAGATCCCGGCCGCTGACCGGACGGCGCTCCTCGTCTTCGAGCGCAAAGTCGCCGGTCTTCAGCGAGCGGTGACCGGGGCCGAGGAGGCGATCGACGAAGCGAAGGCTCGTCTCACGCACATAGTGCAGGCGATTCTGGACACGCCCTCGGCGGACGCGGCGCTTGCCGCCGAGGCGCGCGCGATAGAGACGAGACTGAAGGACGTCGAGATCGCGATCCGGGGAGACGCCGCGCTCTCCGCGCACAGTGAGCCGACCCCACCCGCGATCGCCGATCGAGTATCGGCCATCGTGGGCGCCCAGTGGAACGCGACCGCCCCGCCCACGGCGACGAGCCGGGATGACTACGGGTTCGCCGCTCAGGCCTTCGCCGTCGAGCTGCCGAAGCTGCGACAGATCCTCGGGGTCGACATGAAGAAGCTCGAGGACGCGATGGAACTCTCCGGCGCGCCGTGGACGCCGGGACGAATCCCTGTCTGGCAGCCGGAGTGAGAGGGCGGTAGCCGCCAGCGGCCAGATCCCCCCGTTGTCCCTGCTATCCGGATCGCGTCCGGGCCACTTCGAGATCCTCGCCCCGCTCGGCGCCGGCGAGCGCGATCGGCCCTCCGGCCGCATCTCCCAGAGATGTCGGCGGGGGCTCAGCCCGGCGGCAGGTGCTCGCGCAGATAGCGCCCGATCAGGCTGTAGACGTGGAAGCTCGTGCCCTTGCCCTCGTTGATCGAGTGCGTGCGGTTCGGGTAGACCATCAGATCGAACGGCTTGCCCAGCTCGATCAACCGGTTCACGAGCCTCTCCGTGCCCTGGTAGTGCACGTTGTCGTCCCCCGATCCGTGGACGACCAGCAGTTTCCCCAGAAGCCCCTCGGCGAAGGAGATCGGTGAGCCGCGCCGGTAACCGTCGGCGTTCTTGTCCGGCAGACCTGAATACCGCTCCTGGTAAATGGTGTCGTACAGAAGCTGGTCCGGAACCGGCGCGACCGCGACGCCGACCTTGTAAACGTCGGGGAATCGGAACATCGCGTTCAACGTACTGGACCCGCCGCCGCTCCATCCCCAGATGGCGACGCGGGAAGCGTCGACGAACGGGCGCGCGGCCGCGAGGGCCCGCACGGCGGCTGCCTGGTCTTTCGACGAGATCTCCCCGACCGCTCCGTACACGCACTTGCGCCAGGCCGCGCCCTTCGGCGAGGGAGTCCCGCGGTTGTCGAAGCTCACGACGAGATATCCGTCGTCGGAGAGGGCGCGGTGGAACAGCTCCTGCGGCCCGCCCCAGCGATCGACCACCGTGGTGCCGGCGGGCTCACCGTAGACGAACACGACGAGCGGATATTTCTTCGCCGGGTCGAAGCCGGGAGGGCGCAGCATCCAGGCGTCGAGCGTGATTCCGCCGCCTATCGGCAACTGGAAGAACTCGACCGGCCGCTTCTTCCAGCCTTCGATTTTTGTGCGCAGCGCCGCATTGTCGACGAGGGGCCGCACGGCGGCATGCTCCGGCAGCCGGACGAGGTCGAAGGACGGCGGATCGTCGAAGCGCGACGCCCCGTGAAACGCCCACCGGCCGTCGGGCGAGACGTCATACGTCTCCGAGCCGGCGCGCTGCGGGCCGATCCGCTCGATCCCGGCCATCGCGCCTTTCGCCACGTCCAGTCGGCACCGGTAGAGATGCCGCTCGATCGCGCTGCCCGGTGACGCGAGGAAATAGAGCCAGCCGGCCTTTTCGTCCTGCCCCGCGAGCCCCAGCACGTCGCCGTCGAACTTCGTCAGGAGAGTGGCCGCCGATCCGTCTCGCGGCACGCGATAGACGTGCCGCCACCCATCCTTCTCGCTCTCGACGAGGAAGGCCCTGCCGCCCGCGAGCGACTTGATCTCACCCGTGAGCTCGACCCACGTGGTCGACTCGTCCCGGAAGAGCGATCGGACCGTGCCGGACGCCGCGTCCGCGAGCTGGAGCTCGTTCACGTTCTGCAGCCGGTTCAGACGCTCGAGAACGAGCGCGGAGGAGTCGGCCCACTCCATGCGGGCGACATAGTTCTGACGGGGATCGCCCGCCAGGTCCATCCACTTGGTGGCGCCCCCGGAGGAGGGGATCACTCCGATCCGCACGGCAGAGTTGATCGTGCCGGCCTTCGGATAGGGAAACCGCCTGACGGTCGGGTAGAGCGCATCGGTGTCGTCGATCAGCGAATAGATGCCGACGCCGGTCGTGTCGAAGCTCCAGTAGGCGATCGAGCGCCCGTCCGGGCTCCAGCGAAAGGCGTCGCGGAGCCCGAGCTCTTCCTCCGTCACCCAGTCGGTCGTGCCGTTGATCGTCGTTTCGGATCCCGTCGACGTGAGACGGACGATCTGCGACGTCGCGAGATCCTCGACCCAGAGGTCGCCGTCCCGCACCCAGGCGACTCGCGTTCCCTCCGGAGAAAAGTGCGCGAACATCAGCGAAGACGGAGGCGCGTTGCCTCCGATCCGGACGAGGGCGCTGCTTCCCACGTCGAGAACCCAGTAGTCTCCGCGCGTGTTCCGCCGCCAGACCTTCTTCGCGTTCGTGAAGATGAGCAGCTTCTTGCGGCTGGCCGACCACTGGTAGTCGTCGATCGCGAGAGGGCGATCGGCGCCCGGCGGGACGAGTTTCGAAGCGGACACCAGGATGGATCGGCGACCGGTCGCCGTGTCGTAGGACACGATGTCCCGCGGCCCCCGGGGCGCCTCGCGGTCGGCGCGTCCCTCGCGGACGTCGCGGCCGTCTTTCGCCGGCTGGCTTTCCTTCTCTTCGGCGGCTCCCGTCGCCGGCGGCTCGAGCGTCGTATATGCCCGACCTCCGTCGATCCACCGCGCGTCCCCCATCGTCTTCGCGGTGTACTCCCGCTTCTCGAAGATCCGGGCGAGCTGTCGTTCGAACTCTCCCGCGGGTTCCCCGGCGCGCGCGGAGGGCCGGAGGAATACCGTCGCGAGGATTGCCGAAGCGAGACGAAGGCGGGTCGTCGGCCGCATCTGTACCTCCCCGAAAGCGAATCGAAGGATCGAAAACGGCGCAATTATAGGCGCGCCCGCTTCGGTATCATCGACGCCACCCGACCATCAGCCCATCGAAACGCGCCGTGAGCGCTGTGAGCGCTGTGAGGAGAGACAGGATGGAGATAAGAACCCGAGCGCTTTCCTTCTCCGTCGGGGTGCTCGCCGCCGCCGCGGTCTTCCTCGGGAGCGGACGAGCGGACGCGACACCCGCCGCAGCGAAAGCGACGCCCGCCGCGCCCTTTCCCCCGGCCCGTGATCCCTTCGCAGACGCCGCCTTCCGGTTCATCGGTCCCCCCGGCAACCGCGTGAGCGCCGTCGCGGGAGTGCCGGGCGATCTCAACACGTACTACGCGGGCGGCGCGTCCGGCGGCGTGTGGAAGTCGACCGACGCGGGAATACACTGGCGCCCGGTCTTCGACAAGGAGCCCGCACAGTCGATCGGCGCCATCGCCATCGCGCCTTCGGACCCCAACGTCGTGTGGGTCGGCACGGGCGAGACCTTCATCCGCAGCAACGTGTCGCTCGGCAACGGTGTCTACCGCTCGCAGGACGGCGGACGGACGTGGAATGCGATGGGGCTCGAGAAGACGGGCCGAATCGGCCGAGTGATCATCGATCCGCGCAACCCGGACGTCGTGTTCGTCGCGGCGCTCGGCACCTGTTACGGGCCCCAGCAGGAGCGCGGCGTCTACCGAACGACGAACGGCGGGCAGACGTGGGAGCGGGTCCTCTTCGTCGACGAGAACACCGGGATCGCCGAGCTCGCCATGGATGCGTCGAACCCGCGGATACTCTTCGCGGGCTCGTGGCAGATCGACATCAAGACGTGGGGCCGGAAGAGTGGCGGGGCGGGCAGCGGAGTGTTCGTCTCGCGCGACGGCGGCTCGACCTGGAACCGGATCACGAAGCACGGACTGCCGGATGGGCCGCTCGGAAAGATCGCCGTTGCCGTCGCGCCCTCGGACGGCCAGCGCGTGTATGCACTGATCGAGACGGGCCAGGGCGGATCGTTGTGGCGCTCGAACGACGGCGGCGAGAACTGGAAGCTCGTCAACCACAGTCGACTCTTAAACGAGCGGCCGCACTACTACACCCGGATGCTCGTAATGCCGGACAATGCCAACGAAATTTACTTTCCGTCGAACATGATGGGCGTCACGTACGACGGCGGCGAGACATCCGATCAGCTCCGCTGGGGCGGCGACAACCACGACATGTGGTCGGATCCGAAGATCCCGGGCCGCATGATGATCGGCAATGACATCGGCGTGATGGTGTCCACGAACCGCGGCCGGGAATGGAACACGACGCGGCTTCCCGTCGGTCAGATCTACCACGTCGCGACCGACAACCGGATCCCGTACATGGTCTACGGCCAGATGCAGGACGACGGCTCCATGCGCGGACCGAGCCAGGTGCCCGGCGCCTTCGGAATTCACCCGGCGCTCTGGACCACGACGGCCGGCTGCGAGACGGGATGGACGACGCCTGATCCCGTCGATCCCGACATCGTCTGGGGCGGCTGCTACGCCGGTGTCATCGAGCGGTTCGACGCGCGCACCGGCATGGCGCGGACGGTCAGCGTCTGGCCGGAGCGGACCATGGGCGCGAACGCGGGAGAGATCAAGCTCCGAATGAACTGGACGTTTCCGATCGCGATCTCCCCGCACGACCACGACACGGTGTACGTCGGAAGCCAGTACGTCCACGCGACATCCGACGGCGGGCAGACGTGGCGGACTATCAGCCCGGACCTGACGCGCAACGACCGCACGATGATGGGCGACTCCGGCGGTCTGACCGTCGACAACCTCTCCGTCGAGTACGCGGGCGTCGTCTACGCGATTGCCGAGTCACCCGCCGAAAAGGGCGTCATCTGGGCGGGCACGAACGACGGCCTCGTACAGGTCACGCGCGACGGCGGGAAGACGTGGTCGAACGTCACGCCCTCCTTCGCGGGCATGGGAATCCACGGCACCGTCGATTCGGTCGACCCCTCTCATCACGCGGGAGGAACGTGCTACATCGCGGTCGATCTTCATCAGGTCGACAATCGCGACCCCTGGATCTTCCAGACGACCAACTACGGCCGGACGTGGAAAATGATCGCGTCCGACATCCCGAAGAGCCCTCTCTCCTACGTGCACGTCGTCCGCGAGGACCCGTTCCGGCGCGGGATGCTCTACGCGGGAACGGAGAACGCGCTCTACGTTTCCTTCGACGACGGCGGACACTGGCAGCCGCTGCAGAGCAAGCTTCCGCACGCGCCGGTCTACTGGCTGACGGTGCAGGAGCACTTTCACGATCTCGTCGTCGGGACGTACGGGCGCGGTTATTACATCCTGGACGACCTGTCGCCGCTCGGGCAGCTCACGGACGCGATACGGTCGGCCGACGCCCATCTCTTCGATCCACGCCCTGCCTACCGGTTCCGGTCCACGTCTTCGCCGGCGCTCGCGCCGGCCGGCACATCCCGCGGGAAGAATCCTCCCTACGGCGCGTCCCTCGACTACTGGCTGAAGGCGCCGGTCTCCGGGTTCGAGGGCGGCGCGGACCGCCCCGCCGCGGGCGCGCGCGCGTCTGCATCTTCCGCTTCTTCCACTTCCATCGCCCCTCCCGCGGCCGGGGCGCCCGGCGCGCGCCTCGAGGGCATTTCGCCGGCTCCGCCCGCCTCCGACGCGGGCGAGCTCGGGGGCGAGGACGGGCCGCCGAAGAAGAAACCAATCGAGATCACCATCTTCGACTCGGAGGGAACCCGCATCCGTGGAATTTTCCCGGGCAACAACGCGGGGCTGAATCGTGTCTGGTGGGATTTGCGATACGAGCCGACCGCCGAGGTGCATCTGCGCTCGACGCCGTCCGGCAATCCGCACATCTGGGAGGAGAAGCGCTTCCGGGAAAGGACCGCCGCAGCATCTACTACTACGGCATCGACGCGCCGAAGCGCGGACCGCTCGTCCCTCCCGGGACATATACGGTGAAGCTCACGGTGCTCGGCAAGGAATACCGTTCCACGGTCGTCGTCGAGAAAGATCCCCGGGCGGGAGTCACGGACGCCGACCTCGCGGCCTCCACGAAGATGTCGCTCGCGCTGTATCGCGACATCAACAAATCCGCGCGGATGATCAACCAGATCGAATGGACACGGAAGCAGCTCGAAGAGTTCCGCAAGATGGCGGGAGCGGCCCGGTCCGTCCCGGCCACCCTGACGGCGTTGCACGAGCTCGAGCAGCGCATCCGGGCGCTCCAGGACCGCCTCATGCAGCCCACTCTCGCGGAAGCCGATCTCAAGTCGTTTCGGGGGCCGCTCGGCATCTATCTGAAGCTCGTCTGGCTGCAGGCGGAGTCGAGCGCGGGCGGCGGAGACGTTTCGGGCAACGCGGACCACGCTCCGACGAAGGCCGAGCTCGAGGTATATGACCTTCTCTCGACACAGCTGTCTGCCGCGGCGGAGAATTTCGACGACCTGTACGGCAAGTCCATCCCGGCTTTCAACGAGGCGATGCGCTCGAAGGGACTCGCGCAGCTCATGACGGTCTCCGAGCCGGACGAGCCGCGGCCGCCGGCCAAGCCCGGGCCGGACGAGGACGACGACGACAATGCGGACACCGACGCGAACGCCGATTTCAGCTGAAGGGATCGGCAGGAGGTATCCGGCGCGGCTGCGCGCGGCCGCACGAGCGGCGCTTCTGGCCGTCGGGCTCGCGGCGGGCGCCGCCTCCGCTGCCCGGGCGCAGAGCCTTCCCCGGGGATCGCCCGAGGCTCTCGGCTTTTCGCCCGAGCGGCTGGCTCGAATCGACACGACCGTCGGCGCGTACGTCGCGCAGAACCGTCTCGCGGGCGCCGTGACACTCGTGGCGCGCGACGGCCGCGTCGTGCAGCTCGGAGCCTACGGACATCGCGACCGCGAGAGCCGGGACCCGATGAAGACGGACGCGATATTCCGCATCGCGTCCATGTCGAAAGCGGTGACGACAGTCGCGGCCCTCGTCCTGATGGAAGAAGGAAAGCTCCTCCTTTCCGACCCCGTCGCAAAATACATCCCGGCGTTCGCGAAAACGACCGTCCTTGCTACTCCTCGGGAAGGCGCGGCGGCGAAAGAGGAGCCTCTCGAGACGGTCCCCGCGAAACGGCCGATCACAATCCACGACCTCATGACTCAGACAGCCGGCATCTCCTACGGAGGCGGCCGGGCCAGAGAGCAATACGAGGCGGCGGGGACGCATCTCTGGTACCTCGCCGACCAGGCGGTGCCGCTCGGGTCGTTCGTCGACCGCATCGCCCGGCTTCCCTTCGAATCCCAGCCGGGAGAAAAGTGGGTGTACGGATTCTCGACGGACGTGCTCGGCCGCGTGGTCGAAGTCGTTTCCGGGATGCCGCTCGACGCGTTCCTCCGTACGCGGATCTTCGAGCCGCTGAAGATGCCGGACACCTCGTTCTTTCTGCCGCGTGAAAAGCGCGGCCGCCTCGCGACCGTCTACGCGGCGACCGAATCGGGCGGGATCGAGCGCGCTCCCGAGCACGGCCGCGAAGGGCAGGGGGAGTACGTCGAGGGCCCGCGGGCCTGTTTCTCCGGAGGCGCAGGCCTCCTCTCGACCGCGGGCGACTACGCGCGGTTTCTCCAGATGCTCGCCAACGGCGGCACCATGGATGGCGTCCGCGTTCTGTCTCCCCGGACCGTCGCGCTCGCGACGACGAATCACGTCGGGTTCCTCTTCGACGAAGGCCGCGCGGGATTCGGCCTGGGGTTCCGCGTTATCGATGACGTCGGCCGTTCCGGGCGCCCCGGCGCGCCGGGCGAGTACAGCTGGGGCAGCGCGTACTACGGCGGATACTGGGTGGATCCGAAGGAGCGGCTCGTGTTCCTCATCCTCGCGCAGCTTCTTCCCCCGCGCGACGTCGACCTCCAGGACAAGTTCCACGTCCTCGTGGAGTCGGCCATCATCGGGCCCGTCGCTCGAGGCGCTTCGCCCTCCACTTCGACTTCCCGCTCGACACGGAGAGCTCACGCGCCACCCGGGAAATCTCCGCTCCCCTGACGCGGCGCGTCTTCCCGCCCGGGATCGGAAGCATAGAATCCGACCTTCGCGATTCATCGATTTTCTTCTTCCATACCGAGGAACCGACAATATGAGTCTTTCGTCCGGCTCGCGGCTGGGGCCCTACGAGATCGTCGAGGCGATCGGCGCGGGCGGCATGGGCGAGGTGTACAAGGCGCTGGACACGCGGCTCGAGCGCACCGTCGCCATCAAGGTCCTCCCGGACCGCCTGTCCAGGGACGAGGACGTCCGGCGGCGTTTCGAGCGAGAAGCGAATACAATTTCCTCACTCTCGCATCCGCACATCTGTGCGCTGTATGACGTCGGAAGCCAGGACGGGGTCGAGTTCCTCGTCATGGAATTCCTCGAAGGCGAGACGCTCAGCGCTCGCCTCCTGAAAGGGCCGCTTCCCGTCGAGCAGTTCCTTCGCTTCGCGATCGAGATCGCCGACGCGCTCGAGAAGGCGCATCGGCAGGGGATCGTTCACCGCGACCTGAAGCCCGGCAACGTGATGCTGACGAATTCGGGCGTCAAGCTGCTCGACTTCGGCCTGGCGAAGAGCTTCGACCGGCCGCTCGACGGAAAAGGGGGGGCGACGTCCCTCCCCACGGTCGTGGAATCCGCCAACCTGACGGAGAAGGGCACCGTGCTCGGGACATTGCAGTACATGGCGCCGGAGCAGGTCGAGGGAAAGGACGCCGACGCGCGCACCGACATCTTCGCGTTCGGCGCCCTGCTCTACGAGATGGCCACGGGACACAAGGCGTTCGAGGGCACGAGCCAGGCATCGCTGATCGGCGCCATCCTCCGCGATGAGCCGGCTCCGATCTCCGTCGTCCAGCCGATGACTCCGCCGGCGCTCGACCGCGTCGTCAAGACGTGCCTCGCGAAGGATCCCGAGGACCGGTGGCAGACCGCGCGTGACGTTCTCCTCCAGCTCAAGTGGATGCAGGAAAGCGGCTCGCTCGTCGGGTTGCCGGCTCCCGTTGCGGCGCGGCGCAAGCGTCGGGAGCGCCTCGCGTGGGCTCTCGCGGCGCTGGCGACGCTCGCGGCCGCGGCGCTCGGATGGGGTTACTGGAGACGCGCGCCGAGGGCGCTTCCTCTCATCCGGTTCGAGATCGCGCCCCCGGCGGAGGTCGCGGCGATCGACGTGCCGCGGATCTCTCCCGACGGGCGCAGCCTCGCCTTCGCCGCGTTCGACACGGAGGGGAGGAGCCGGATCTGGCTGCGGCCCTTGAACGCGCTCGAGGCGCACCCCCTGCCGGGTACGGAGGGCAGCGGCCGTCCCTTCTGGTCCTTCGACAGCCGATTCCTCGGTTTCTTCGCGGACGGAAAGCTCAAGAAAATCGATGCCTCCGGCGGACCGGCCCAGAATATCTGCGACGCGCCCTCGGGCTCGGACGGCACATGGAGCTCCGAGGGCGTGATCCTGTTCGACGGACAGGGGAACGATCCCATCTACCGAGTGGCCGCCTCGGGCGGCGTCCCCGTCGCCGCCGTCAAGGCCGAGGCAGCCGGGCGCGCGTTTAAGGTGATCCGCAAGGAGACGGCGGTGAGCTGGCCGGAGTTCCTTCCCGACGGCCGGCACTTCCTGTATCTGACGACCGGAGAAAAGCCGGACGACAGCGTCTGTCGGATCGGGTCGATCGACTCGAAGGAATCGCTGCCGCTTGCCCCCGCCCAGACGATGGTCGTCTACGCCCCGCCCGGTTATCTCCTCTTCGTTCGCGACAGGACGCTCGTCGCCCAGACGTTTGACGCGAAGGCGCTGAAGACCACGGGCGACCCGGTCCCTCTCGCCGAGAAGATCGGCACCGACTACGACGGGCTCGCGAGCTTCTCCGTGTCGCGCAATGGCGTCCTCGTCTACCGAACGGCGCAGTCCGCCGGTCGCCTTGTCTGGCGGGATCGCTCGGGACGTGAGCTCGAGTCGGTGCCGGAGTCCGGCGAGTACTTCGACCCGACCATCTCAGCGGCCGGCGACCGCCTCGCCTACAACCTGACCGATCCTCGATCCGGCAAGGCGGACATCTGGATCCGGGAGCTGGCCCGGGGCGTGAGCTCTCGTTTCAGCCTCGGGCCCGGCAACAACTTCAGACCGATCTGGTCTCCCGACGGATCCTCGATCGTATTCAGCTCCGACCGGAACGCGTTCGTCGACCTCTACGAAAAATCGACGCGAGGGCAGGCCGGGGAGGAGATTCTCCTTCGCAGCGGGGAAGTCAAGTCCGCATCCAGCTGGACGCCGGATGGTCGATACATCGGCTATTCCGTTTATAACGAGAAAACGCTGCTGGACATCTGGGCGCTGCCGACGTTCGGGGACCGGAAGCCGATACCGGTCGTCGTCGGCCCCTTCTCGGAGGAGCAGCCCATGTTCTCTCCCGACGGGCGCTTCGTCGCCTACGTGTCGGACGAGTCCGGGCGCGACGAGATCTACGTGCAGAGTTTCCGACCGGGGACGCCCTCGGCAAAATGGCAGGTCTCGAATGCCGGAGGCCGCGAGCCGAGCTGGCGCCGCGACGGCAAGGAGCTCTTCTACCGCTCGGTCGACCAGCTCATGGCAGTGGAGATCCGGACCGCGGGCGAGTTCCAGGCGGGCATCCCGAAGGCTCTGTTCACCGCCCAAGTGCTCCAGGGCGGGGGCCGCAACCACTACAGCCCGTCCCCGGACGGCCAGCGATTCGTCTTCCTCACTCGGCTCGGCCGCGAGGCGCTCGGCCCCACCAATGTCGTCTTGAACTGGCCCGCGAGCATCGGTCACTGACTCCCATCCCTGGACCGCATACAATTCCCCCGCCGATTCGATCTACATTCTGAGGACCTGACGCATGACTCTCACTGCGGGCTCCCGTCTCGGCCCGTACGAGATCCAGGAGGCCATCGGGGCGGGCGGAATGGGCGAGGTCTACAAGGCGCTGGACACGCGGCTCGAGCGCACGGTCGCCATCAAGGTCCTCCCGGACCACCTCTCCAGGGACGAGGACGTCCGGCGGCGCTTCGAGCGCGAAGCGAAGACGATCTCCTCGCTCTCGCACCCCCACATCTGCGCGCTGTACGACGTCGGAAGCCAGGACGGGGTCGAGTTCCTCGTCATGGAGTTCCTCGAGGGCGAGACGCTGACGGACCGGCTCTCGAAGGGACCGCTTCCCGCGGAGGCGCTGCTCCGATTCGCGATCGAGATCGCGGACGCGCTCGAGAAGGCGCACCGGCAGGGGATCATCCACCGGGACCTGAAGCCCGCCAACGTCATGCTCACCAAGTCGGGCGTGAAGCTCCTCGACTTCGGCCTCGCCAAGGCGGTGGCGCCGGTCAACGGGAACTCCTCCATGACTGCCCTGCCGACCGTCGCTCCTAACCTCACCCAGGCGGGCACCATCCTCGGGACCTTTCAGTACATGGCCCCCGAGCAGCTCGAGGGCAAGGAAGCCGACGCGCGCACGGACATCTTCTCGTTCGGCGCCGTCCTGTACGAGATGGCAACGGGACGCAAGGCGTTCGAGGGCAAGAGCCAGGCGTCGCTGATCGGATCGATCCTGCGCGACGAGCCGGCGCCGATCTCCGTCGTCCAGCCGATGACTCCGCCGGCGCTCGACCGCGTCGTGAAGACGTGCCTCGCGAAGGACCCCGAGGACCGCTGGCAGACCGCGCGGGACGTGCTCCTCCAGCTCAAGTGGATCCAGGAGGGCGGCTCCCTCGCGGGATTGCCGGCTCCCGTCGCGGCACGGCGCAAGAACCGCGAGCGGCTCGCCTGGACCGTGGCTGCGGCGCTCGCGCTCGCGGCCGCCGCTTTCGCTTTCGCGTTCTTTCGCCGGGCGCCGCAGCCTCTTCGCACCGTCCGGTTCGAGATCGGCACGCCCGAGGACGTGACGTCCGTGGACGCGCCGCGTATTTCGCCCGACGGGCGCTCGATCGCGTTCAACGCCGTGGACGCGACCGGGAAGACGCGCATCTGGGTGCGCCCGCTGAACGCGCTCCTGGCTCAGCCGCTCGCCGGGACCGAGGGTACGACCCGCCCCTTCTGGTCCTCCGACAGCCGGTACATCGGATTCTTCGCCGATGGGAAGCTCAAGAAGATCGACGCCGCGGGCGGACCGGCCCAGAAGATCTGCGACGCGCCGACGGGCTCCGACGGGACCTGGAGCGCGGAGGGCGTGATCCTTTTCGACGGACGCGCGAACGATCCCATCTACCGGGTCGCCGCCTCGGGAGGCACTCCGGTCGTCGCCGTCAAGCCCGAGGCGTCCCGCAAGGAGTCGACCGTGGGTTGGCCGGAGTTCCTTCCGGACGGCCGCCACTTCCTGTATCTGACCACCGGAGACAAGCCGGACGACAGCCTCTACCGGATCGGTTTGATCGACTCGAAAGAGTCGCTTCCACTTGCCCCGGCGCAGACGCTGGTCGTCTATGCGCCGCCGGGTTATCTGCTCTTTGTCCGCGACAAGACCCTCGTCGCTCAGCCGTTCGACCTGAAGTCCCGCAAGACGACGGGAGAGCCCGTGCCGCTCGCGGAGCACATCGCCACGGATTCGGTCGGGCTGGCGCGGCTCTCCGTCTCACGCAACGGGACGCTCGTGTACCGCACGGGGGAGTCCGGAAATAGGATGCTGTGGGTCGACCGGACCGGAAAGGACCTCGAGAACCTGGGCGAGCCCGGGGAGTTCCACAATCCGACGTTCTCTCCCTCCGGAGATCGGGTCGCGTTCGACCTGGCCGATCCGCGGACCGGCAAGCCCGACATCTGGGTGCGCGACCTCGCTCGCGGCGTCAACTCCCGTTTCAGCTTCTCCGCCGGCGATGCGGCGGTGCCGTTGTGGTCCCCCGACGGCAAGCGCATCGTCTTCGAATCCGGACCCGGCTGGGACCTGTACGAGAAGCCCACGGGCGGAGACGGTCAGGAGAGGCTCCTGCTGCACTCCGACGAGCGCAAGTTTCCCTGCGACTTCACGCGGGACGGGCGCTATCTCGTGTACGACAGCCAGAGCAGGGAAACCGGTTGGGACGTCTGGGTGCTGCCGACCTTCGGAGACGCGAAGCCTTATCCGCTCTTGAAGAGCCGCTTCAACGAGCTACTGCCGATGGTCTCCCCGGACGGGCGCTATATCGCGTATCTCTCCAACGAGTCCGGACGCAACGAGGTGTACGTCCAGACCTTTCCCAATCCGGGTGGCAAGTGGCAGATCTCGACGGCCGGCGGCACCGAGGCCAAATGGCGCGCCGACGGCAAGGAGCTCTACTACCGGTCACCCGACCAGAAGCTCATGGTGGTCTCGATACAGGCCGATCCCAACTTCGCCGCCGGTCTTCCGAAGGCCCTCTTCCAGGGACGATTCGAGACAGGGACCGTTCGAGACCGGTACTTACCGTCGCCCGACGGCCAGAAGTTCTTCGTCATTGGAACGCTCAACCGCGAGTCGATTGCACCCACGACAGTCGCTCTCAACTGGTTCGCGGAGCTGGGCCACTAATCTGAGCTCTCCAACAGAGTGTCGACACCTCATGGGGACTGGTTTGTTCAGATGAAACGACGGTGATCGTCAACCCCCATTTTTCGTCCGGCGGAAAGTTCTGGGGAATACCCTCGACGACTCATTTCACCTCGAGGACCTTTGCGTCGTAGACCACTTTCCCTCCCACGAGGGTTAGCACGGATCTCGTCTTCGGCAACTCCGGCGCCGGAACCGTGAAGATGTCCTGGGAGAGGACCGCCAGATCCGCGAGCTTTCCCGGCTCCAGGCTTCCTTTCTCTTTCTCCGCAAACTCGGCGTAAGCAGACGTCAGTGTGTAGGCGATGACCGCTTCCTCGCGGGTGATGGCTTCCGATGGCCGGTCCGGATGCGTGGAAGCGAACATGATGTTGAGGTAGGGATTCATCGGCCCATCGGAACCGAGGGCCACCCGAATCCCGGCCGTGAGCAGCGAGCGCAGCGGCTGGGCTCGTTTCTGGGACAGAGCGGGAGAAATCGCGACTGCGTTGAGATGCGTTGGATTCTGAACGACGATCACGCCCATCTGTTTCGTGCGCGGCATCAGATCGGAAAAGACGCCGTCCCCGTGCTCGAAGCGTACCCGCCGGCCGGCCCAGGCTTGCCTTCCTCCCGTGGTCTGCATCGCGTTCAGCATCGCCACCGTGGCCGGATAACCGGTGACGTGGACCATCAGCTGGTCGTTGTTCCGCAGCGATTCCCGCAACATCGCCTCAACTTCTCCTGGAGTAAAGGTCAACTCGAGATCTGTGAACATGGTCTCGGCGGAGTTTTCCGGCCGATGTCCGAGAGCGCCGCGTACCGCAAACGTCCCTTCTAGGGGAGTTCCATCCAGCATCCACTTGGTGCCGCTCACCGTGATCAAGGGAGCCGGATTGCGCGGAAGAGATCGGCCTTCGGCGGTATCGCGGCCGCTCGGCGACGTCAACGGCATGCGGATCACTCGAATTCGAATGGGCGCCGGCGCCCTCTCCAGCAGCGCGACGCACCGCTCCGGAGCGATGGCGTTGGACATGTCCTGCAAGGAGGTAATTCCGAACTTCGTGGCTCGTGAGAAGTCATCGCGCACCTCGGCGAGGGCCTCCGCGTCGGTGGTCAAGTCCGCGAGCTTGCGGGCAATTTGCAGCGCCGCGTATTCGCGGACGACTCCCGTGAGTCTGCCGTCCGCAGATCTCTCGTATCGCCCGCCTAAGGGGTTTGTCTGGCCGTCGCGAATCCCCGTCTTCGCGAGCGCGGCGCTGTTCAAGATGGAGGCATGCCCTGTGAGGGTTGTGAGGATGACCGGTTGATCGGGAGCGAGCTTGTCGAGCGTCTCGCGGTTGACATCCAGGTCGTTGAAGACCGCGGGTCCGATGTCGCCGACGACGAGCGTTCCTTTGGCAGCGTTTGCAACGGCGGTGGCAAGGGACTTCTTCAGCTCTATCGATGTGGGATCAGGGCTCTCGAAATCCAGTTCGATCTTGCTCGCGGGAGATACTTCCAGATGCATGTGCGCGTCGTTGATTCCCGGAATCACCGTGCGGCCGCCGAGATCGATCTGTTTCGTGCCGGGCCCTGCCAGGGATCTGATCTCCGCGGAATTGCCGGTCGCGACGATCCGCTCCCCACGAATCGCGAGCGCCTGGATGTAAGGATGCTCCGTGTCGCTCGTGAAGATCTTCCCGTTGAAGAAGATCGAGTCCGGCGCCGCTTGTCCGCCGAGCGCGGTTGACGCGCCCACGCACAACGTCAGCACCACCCACCGGAGTCGTGATCTTAAGTCAACACTCATGAGTACTCTCCGATCTCGCGCTTGTCCTCTCACTCAGCACTTGGGCGCTGCGGCGGCGCATGCCGTCTCGAGCATAGGAGTGTCCTCCAACCAGCGGCACTTGTCGAGACCGTCCGAACGGGAGCGGCGAGTGGCAACGTCAAGCGGCTCGCGCGCTGGGCATCGTGAAAGATCCTGATGTTCGCGATGCGCGCACCCTCCAGCTTCTCGTAACCGATACGGCCTCCACTGTTGTAATTCTTCTGGTAGTGAGCGGAGCGATGGTGAGGCGCAACCGCGCTCCGGCCGGAATCCCTTGGGCTGTCCAGGAGAACTCGAACGGAATCTCGACGATCTGCTTTGGCTTCAAAAGCTCTTCCCTGTAGAAACTGTTTCGGAACCGGGCACGCCGGATGTCCTCCCCGAGCTTGACGGAGGAACCGTCGGGCAGGACCATCAGAACCTGAGCCCTCAGATCGAAGTCCGGCGCATCAGGCGGTCTCGTCGAGCGGGGCACTACCGCATTCCCTTGGCGAGGATGCGCAAATGGGCCACCCGGGCTTCGGCCAAAGTTTCGTAGCCCATACGCCCGCCGGAGTTGAAGTTCTTCTGATACATCGGGGAGTTCATAGTCGGCCTGCGCCTTCATCCATTTCTGGACTTCGGGATCCTTCAGATTCTCGAAGAGCGATAGTAGTCGACGACCTTGGTGACGAAATAGTCGTCGGTGACGGGCCGGATCGGCGCCTTCGACGGAGCTGTCTGAGCCAATGTCGTCGTGGCCGTGATCAGACAAACGAAAAGGGCTGAGACCTTGCGCGCTTTCCTGTCAGTGTCCTCCCATGGACGACGACATCGCCGGCACGAACGCGATCTGCGTTTTGCCGCCGTGCGGATAGATCATGATGCTTCCGGCCGGGCATGCGTATTTGACGCCGCCGGAGGCAGCCGACCGCGCGCAGGATTTCGCTGTATGGGAGTTGTACCAGCCGTCGACCACATGCACGGCGTCGGTCGTCTCCAGCACCATCGGAACACCCATCGCGATCGCGGAAGCCGGCATGTCGCTGTTCATGTTGCGGCCGCCCGGGTACATCGGAAGCTTTCCATTCATCTGGGCCGCCGGTACGGCGGAGCCGCGTGCCACGGTGTCGGACGTGGCGGACGTCCCGGGCGTCGCGGACGACCATCGATACGAAATGTGGCCCTTGCCCTTGCCGACGATGTCGCCGTCCTGTTCCTCGCGCAGCGCCTGCCCGGAAGTCTTGGAGATCCAGATCAAA